>CAUWJP010000030.1:0-38253 GCA_963559135.1 uncultured Sellimonas sp. | reverse complement strand
CGGTGGTGTGAGAGGTCGGAATTTCTCAATTTTGAGAAATTCCTCCTACTCGATTTCATACAATAAGCAAGGGAAAAAGAGGAGGAAACTATGAAAACATTTAATTATGAAAACGTAAAGAACCCGGAGTATTTCTGTGACGGGAGAGCAGAGGCCCACTCCGATCATGCATACTATGCATCCGAAGTGGACAGAGAAACAGGCTGCAGTCTGTTTCAGGAAAGCTTGAATGGAATCTGGAAATTCCATTATGCGAAAAATTACGATGCGGCAATTTCGGGATTTGAGAAAGATGAATACTGTTGTACTTCCTGGGATGACATCCGGGTGCCGGCCCATATCCAGATGGAGGGCTATGATGCGCCTCAGTATGCAAACACACAGTATCCATGGGAAGGACGCGAGGACATTCGTCCGGGAGAGATTCCAGAGCATTTCAATCCGGTTGCAAGCTATGTGAAATATTTCTGTGTGCCGGAAAGAATGAAGGGAAAACGTCTCTTTATTTCCTTCCAGGGAGCTGAGAGTGGAATGGCTGTCTGGGTAAACGGTGCATTTGTAGGATACAGTGAAGACACTTTTACGCCGTCAGACTTTGAACTGACTGATTATGTCAGAGAAGGTGAAAACAAACTGGCTGTGCAGGTATTCAAATGGACATCCGGAAGCTGGTGTGAGGATCAGGATTTCTATCGTTTCTCAGGACTTTACAGAGATGTCTATCTCTACACAGTACCGGAAGTGCATATCCGTGACCTTCGGATCCGCGCAATTCCGGATGAGACACTGGAAAAGGCGGAACTGGAACTTTGCACCCGGACATGGGGAACTGGAAAAGCAAAGATCGTGCTTTCTTACCACGGAGAAGTCTGCTTCCAGGAAGAGAAAGAGCTGAATGGCGAGGAGGCCTTCACTTGGGAGATCGATCAGCCTGTACTTTGGAGTGCTGAGGAGCCTGATCTTTATGATCTGACAATTACAGTGATTGATGCCGAGGGCGCTGTGATGGAAATCATTCCGGAGAAAGTGGGATTCCGCAGATTTGAGATGAAAGACTGCATCATGACGCTGAATGGAAAGCGGATTGTCTTCAAAGGAGTCAACCGCCACGAATTCAGTTCTGTGAGCGGAAGACATGTTTCAGAAGAAGAGCTTCGTAAAGACATTATGATTATGAAGCAGAACAATATCAATGCAGTACGGACATGCCATTATCCGAATTCCTCTTTGATCTACAAGCTTTGTGATGAATACGGACTGTATCTGATCGATGAGACGAATCTGGAGAGTCACGGAAGCTGGGATACATTAAGTGTTGACGGAGATGAGGATTTCATTGTACCTAATGATAAGCCAGAATGGCTTGCGATGCTTTTAGACCGTGTGAACTCCATGTACCAGAGAGATAAAAACCATCCATCCATCCTGATCTGGTCCTGCGGAAATGAATCCTTCGGAGGAAAGGACATTTATGAGATGTCACAGTTCTTCCGGAAAGAAGATCCGACAAGACTGGTACATTATGAAGGTATTTTCCATGATCGCCGTTACAATGATTCCAGCGACATGGAAAGCCAGATGTACACACCGGTGGAAAAGATCAAAGAATTCCTTGAAAAAGACAGAAGTAAGCCGTTTATCTGCTGCGAGTATACCCACGCCATGGGAAATTCCTGCGGGGCAATGCACAAGTATACGGATCTGACGGATACAGAACCGCTTTATCAGGGAGGATTTATCTGGGATTATATTGACCAGACAATTTATAAAAAAGACCGCTATGGAAATGAATTCCAGGCATACGGAGGAGATTTTAATGAGAGACCGACCGACTACAATTTCAGTGCCAACGGTATTGTATACGGTGGTGACAGAGAGCCGTCTCCGAAGATGCAGGAAGTAAAATTCAATTATCAGAATATTACTGCCGAAGTGACAAAGGACCAGGTGAAGGTTATCAATAAGAACCTTTTCCTCAACACCAATGTCTATGACTGCGTTGTAACAGCGGCTCGAAATGGAAAGACGATCAGAGAAGTAGCTATGACAACCGATGTAGAACCGCTTTCCGAGAAGATGTACGATCTGCCACTTCCGGAAGAGACCATTCCAGGAGAGTATACGATCACGGTTTCCTTCCGTCTCAAAGAGAACACGATCTGGGCGAAAGCAGGACATGAAGTGGCATTCGGACAGTATATCTATGCTATCAAAGAAGAGAAGAAAGTATGCAGACGTCCGGTGAAGGTGATCCGCAGCAAACATAATATTGGAGTCAGAGGAGAAAGTTTTGAAGCGATCTTCTCCGGTCCGGAAGGAGGACTTGTTTCCTACCGGTATGCAGGAAAAGAAATGATCAAGGAAATTCCAAGACCAAACTTCTGGAGAGCTCCGGTAGACAATGATCAGGGTAACCAGATGCCGAAACGGTACGCACAGTGGAAGATTGCCAGTATGTATGCGACCCACAAAGATTACCGCGGCGAAGATCTGTGCAAGCTTCTGATGCCGAAAGTAGAAACGACAGAAGACGCTGTTAAAGTGACATATACCTATCTGATGCCGACGACTCCGGTCAGCCAGTGCGCGATGACGTATGTGGTAACTGGTGATGGAACAGTGCAGGTAACGCTTTCCTATGATCCGGTGAAAGAACTGGGAGATATGCCGGAATTTGGCGTGATGCTCAAACTGGATGCGGACTACGATCATGTGACATGGTATGGGCTTGGACCGGCAGAGACCTATGCAGACCGGAAAAAAGGTGCGAAACTTGGAATTTACCGGAACCTGGTCAAAGACAATATGGCAAGATATATTGTGCCGCAGGAATGTGGGGCAAAGGAGGAAGTCCGCTACGCGAAAGTGACTGACAGAAGCGGAAGAGGAATGATTTTTGAAATGGACGAAGAGAGTGGACCAATGATGTTCTCAGCGCTTCCTTATACACCGCATGAACTGGAAAATGCAAAACATCCATATGAACTTCCACAGGTTCATTACACGGTAATACGCGCGGCACTTGGACAGATGGGAATCGCAGGAGACGACAGCTGGCTGTCTGTTACACATCCGGAATATCTGTTAAACACAGACAAAAAGATGGAGTTTACATTCCGTTTCCGTGGAATCTAAACAGGAGGAATAGCAATGTTAGGAGGAAGAATTCTCCATGGAGGAGATTACAATCCGGATCAGTGGCTGGACTACCCGGAGATTTTTGAAGAAGATGTAGCGCTGATGAAAAAAGCGAACGTGAATTGCGTAAGCCTTGGCATTTTTGCCTGGGCTGCGCTGGAACCGGAAGAGGGTGTCTATCAGTTTGACTGGATGGACAAGATCATTACAAGGCTTGAGAAGGAAGGAATCCAGGTTGTACTGGCAACTCCTTCCGGGGCAATGCCTCACTGGCTCACCCAGAAATATCCGGAAGTGATGCAGGTGCAGCCGGACGGTAAGAGAAATCTGCCGGGAAAACGTCACAATTTCTGCTACACCTCACCGGTAATGCGTGAGAAAATCACGGCAATCGACAGGGAACTGGCGATTAGGTTCGGAAAAAGAAGCAATGTGATCCTCTGGCATATTTCCAACGAGCTTGGAGGTAACTTTGTGGATTCCGTATGCCATTGTGAGCACTGTCAGGCGGCATTCCGTACCTGGCTGAAGAAAAAATACGGTACGCTGGATAATCTGAACCGGGCATGGTGGAATTACTTCTGGAGCCACACTTATACGGACTGGGAACAGATTCACAGTCCAGTTCCGAACGGAGAGACAACAAGTACGGCTCTTGTGCTGGACTGGAGACGGTTCTCTACGGAACAGATGAACGACTTTTATCAGTTGGAGGTTCAGACATTAAAAGAATATTCAGATCTTCCGGCGACGGCGAATTTTATGTACTTTTTCAAAGGAATGGATTACAATCGGCTGAAAAAGGGCGTCGATATTATTTCCTGGGACAATTATCCATTCTGGCATAAACAGAAGGATGAAGTTCCCACGGCAGTGAAAACAGCCGCAAATCATAGCCTGATGCGTTCCCTTCGGAAAGAGCCGTTCCTGTTGATGGAAAGCTCTCCGTCCGCAATCAGCTGGCGTGAGGTGAATCCGCTGAAACGGCCAGGCATGCACATGCTTTCCAGTATGCAGGCGGTGGCACACGGATCAGATTCCGTACAGTATTTCCAGTGGAGGAAAGGCCGTGGTGGATTTGAAAAATTTCATGGTGCTGTGCTGGATCACAGAAACGGAGCGAATACCCGGGTATTCCGGGAAGTGACCGAACTGGGCGAGAGACTTGCGGGTCTTGGTGAGCTCATCGATCATACGGTTAACAGGCCGAAAGCTGCCATTATCTTTGACTGGGATAATTGGTGGGCAGTGGAAGATACGCAGGGACCGCGTCTTGATTTTAATTATGTAAAAACGATTCTTAAACATTATCGTGTGTTCTGGGAAAACGGTATTGAGGCCGATCTGGTGGATATGAACGATTCTTTGGAAGGATACAGCCTCGTTGCAGCACCGCTGAATTATATGTACAAAGAAGGATATCCGGAGCGTGTGAGAAAGTTTGTGGAGAACGGCGGTATTTTCATCAATACCTGCTTTAGCGGTATGGTGGATGACACGGATCTTTGCTTCACCGGTCAGTCCCCGCTGGAAGATGTGCTGGGAATTATTCAGGAAGAAATTGACGCGCCGTCTGAGGAGTTTGAGAACCAGTTTAACTATGGTGGATCAGTTTATCCTGCACAGTACCTCTGCGAGATCGTACATGCCAAAGAAAACACAGAAGTGCTTGCGGTATATGAAAAAGATTTCTACGCCGGATTGCCGGTCGTGACACGCAACAGATTCGGCAAAGGAGAGGCATACTATCTGGCAGCAGAATCCAGCCTCGATTTCCTGCGGGCATTTTATCAGGATCTTTTCCAGAAAGCCGGACTGGAAAACGCACTGAAAACTAAGCTGCCGTACGGTGTGACCGTGACAGAACGTACCGGAGATGATGGAAAACGGATTGTATTTGTCATGAATTTCAAAAATGAGCCGGTCTGCGTGGAAGGAATCGGGACATGGACAGACGCAGAAACAAAAGAAGTATACGAAGGCATGCTGGAAATGAAACCGTTCCAGTGCATGGTACTGATTTAATTAGAAAATAGATGGTTCTATAAGGAGCGGATTGTGTTAAAATAGTTGCAGAGAAAATTTTCAGAAAGGGTGTGTACAGTATGACTCAGGAAACATTAAATTATGTAGTGGAGAAGACAAAAGAGTTGATGGCGGCACCGTCATGTTGCCAGGAGGCAAAAGATGCCGCACAGGCATGGCTTGACGCTGTAGGAACCGAGAATGAAGCGGAAGAGACAAAGAAATATATTGCCGAACTCGAAGAAGATATTATGACGCTGGACGGCCTGATCGCTTTTGCAGAGTCCGAAATGGGTGCTCAGGTATTCGGTGTAGAAAAAGCCAAAGAAGTTGCTGCTCATGGAAAAGAATTAAAAGCGGCAGGAAAACAGTACTGTGACTGCCCTGCATGCGCGGCTGTAGAAGCGATCCTTGTAAAGAAGGACGAGCTCTTATAATTTTATAGTGCAACGGAGAGCGCAGAAAAAATATCTCCAGCCATCATAAGACGGCTGGAGATATTTTTTTTGCACTCCTTGACACTTTATATATCTCTATTTTATGATAAAAGCATGTTAAAGGAAGTGGAAAAATGAGCGAAAAACAGTTGATGAGAAGGCTGAGGAGAATTACTGAGGTTGTTACTGTGATCAGTGCCCTTCTGTTTCTGGGTGGAGGATTTATCACTGCTTCTCTGGGGCGTGTGCAGTCGGATACGATGGAAACACAGATGACATCGGAGGCGGAGGAATATAAGACCAACGTACTACGTAAAATCGATGCGGATATTCAGACGCTACAGACGCTGGCGAGATTTTTCCAGTTCAGTAATACGATCAGCGCTATTGACGCGGAGGCTTTTGCCAAAGGACTTTACGAGTCGAACAATCATAACAGTTTTATTCAGATGGGATATTTTACAAAGGCTGGAGATGGTATCCGGGTAACGATTAATCAGGATATTGAAAAGAATGTGCGTGTGGAAGCACTGAATGAACCGCTCAGGGATATCATTCAGGACGCTGGAGACGGTAAGAGCGGGGTCTCCCGAATATATTATGATGACAGTCTTGGAAAGAATGTGTTTGCCTATGCGATCCCGGTCTATGAGAACGACGAGATTACAGGTGTGCTGACGGCCAACGATGAGATTAGTACGTTTGAGGAAATACTGGATGATAAGACAGCAATGAACGGATACGGCTATATCCATATGATCGGAAAAGAAGGCAACTTTTTGATCCGTTCCAAAAATAAAGTAGTCGATAGGAATCTGGACACCATTTTTGAAGGCGGCTATATATCCGATTTCGAGCAGGTGAAGATCAAAGCTGCTATGGATAAGGATGACAGTGTGTTCAGTGAGTTTGTGTATGAAGGAACGTCCTATCAAATTTATCTGGAGCCGATAGGAGTGAATGGATGGTATCTTTTCTGCGTGGATACGATGCAGGGAATCAATGCGCCGATCTACCAGATGATCAATGTAACCAGAGAAATTTTTATAGCAGTTCTGATCCTTAGTATCTTTCTTCTGGTATATGGATATAAGATGCTGAGAAAAAATCAGAAACAACTGATTCGTTTTGCGTACTATGATTCGCTGACCGGAGCATACAATACGGTGCGGTTCATACAGGAGATGAAAGAGGCGTTGGCAGGACCAGAAAAGTACAGTGTCGGAGTCATGAACATTCATCAGTTCAAATTTATCAATGAGATTTTCGGAAGAGCCCAGGCAGACAAACTGTTGTGCTACATCAAGCAGGTGTTGGAAGAAGAACTGGAGACGGGAGAGTATTTCTGCAGGGATTCAGGGGATGCATTTTGGGTATTGCTCAAAGAGCAGGATGAAGAGGTAATCAGCCGGCGGCTTTACCAGATCATGACCAAGATCAGTGAGTTTTCATTAAGCCAGCATCGCACATACCAGATTTTTCTTTACTGCGGAGTGGCAGTCCGACGGGACAACAGTTCTGCTGAGATGATGATGACTCATGCGATGTTCGCACTTCGGACTGCAAAGGGGACGGATCGGAACAATATCTGGTTTTATGATATAAAGCTCCATAAACAGGAGATGCTGCAGAATTATATTGAGAGCCATATGCATCAGGCACTACAGGATGAAGAGTTTCATATGTTCCTTCAGCCCCAAATCGATCTGAAAACAGGAAAGCTTGGTGGTGCTGAAGCACTGGTGCGCTGGATTAAGCCGGACGGAGATATGATTTATCCAAACCAGTTTATCACGCTGTTTGAAAGTAACGGATTCTGTGCAAGACTGGATATGTATATGGTAGAGAAGGTCTGTGAGCAGTTGAGAAAATGGATCGATGAGGGGATAGAGCCGATTCCGATTTCGGTCAATCAGTCCAAGATTCTCTTTTATGAGGAAGACTATGTCAAGAATCTGTGCGGCCTGATTAAAAAGTACGATATTCCGGCAGGATTAATTACGTTGGAAATTCTGGAAGGACTGGCGATTGGCAACGTCGAAGAATTCAACAGAAGAATCATGCAGCTGAAAGCACAAGGATTCCGCGTTTCCATGGATGATTTTGGAAGCGGGTATTCTTCGTTTAATATGCTTGGGAAACTGAAGATCGATGAACTGAAACTGGACCGGGTTTTTCTGGCAGAGATTACAGATGAAGAGGATGATAAACAGAAAATTATTATGGAGCAGGTCGTAGACCTGACGAAACGCCTGAACATCTCGACAGTTGTGGAAGGTGTTGAGACAAAAGAAAATGAAGCGTTGATCCGGAGCTTTGGATGTGACTTTGGACAGGGATATTACTACAGCAGGCCAATCAGCGCAGAAGAATTTGATGAGAAGTATATGAAAAAGGGTGATAAATGTGATAAATAATAAAGGGTGCCAGCAGATACCAGAAAGAAAGGACCCGGTGTTTGCTGCGTTGGACAGTTTTTACAGTACACTTTAGTAGAAAGAAATGTCTGGAAAGCCGGGGAGCTGATTGCAGAAGATATCTATTTTTTGGGGGCGTCCGAAGCAATATTCTGCAGGCAGCAGTTTGTACAGATGTTGGAGCGGGAAATCAACTACGTGGGGCAGCCGGTTCGTTATCATGTGTCAGATTTTCGTAAAAAGTTATGCGGGGAGTCCGTATGGAGTTGTTACGGGCAGCTTGCGATATTGGGAGAAGGGACGGAACATCCGGAAGAAGAATATACGGCCCGACTGACAACTGTGATCCGGGAAAAGGAAGGTAGATATGAGATTTCCGTTCTGCACAGAACCATTCTGAGCAGTATAACGAGAAAAGAAGAAAACTTCCCGTTTCGTATTATTTCCAATCAGGTGGATAGACTGGATCAGACTTCTAGAAGGGAGCTTCTGGAGCTTTTGTGTGAGACAATGCCGAACGGCATCATCGGTGGTTATATTGAAGAAGGATATCCGGTCTACATGGTGAATGATACTTTTCTGGAGCTTCTGGGCTATACATATGAAGAGTTTATCGAAGAGACAGGGGGAAATGTGGCAAACCGGATCTGGAAAGAGGATCGAGAGGAAGCGGTTCAGAAAATCATGCAGCAGTGCAGGGAAAAGGGTGAGTATGAGATCGAATACCGGATGAAGAAAAAGGACGGGAATTTCCTGTGGGTATATGACAAAGGAAGAAACAGTATCACACAGGATGGGAAGCAGGCGATACTCAGTCTTGTTGTTGATATCTCGGAGAATGTCCGGATCAAAAATCATCTGTTTGTGGAGTCTGTGACAGACCCATTGACCGGACTGTATAACAGAAGAGGCGGTGAGGTGATGGTTACACAGAAGCTCGTAAGCCGAAGGCCATATATTTTCCTGATGATGGATATCGACAACTTTAAAGCGGTGAACGATATGTATGGACACCATGAAGGTGACAATGTACTGAAATATATTGCAGACCAGCTGAGGCATTTCTTCCGAAGTGATGATATGATTATCCGGCTCGGAGGAGATGAGTTTGTCATATTCGTTCATCCTTGCAGCAATATTTCTGCGATCGAGAATAAACTTCTTGAGATCAGCCGGATTTACCGGGAAAAGATGGAACAGGAATATCCGAAAAGCTGTTCCACACTTTCCTTTGGAGGAGTCTGTGACGATAGGCCGCATTCCTTCGTGGAGCTGTATAAGAAGGCGGACGAGATTTTATATGAAATCAAGCATCAGAATAAGGGGCATTTCCGAATTGAAAATATGAGAACAGAAACAGTATAGGCAAAAAGGCAGGGGAAAACTATGTTTGGATATGTGACAGTCTGTGAACCGGAACTGAAAATGAAAGATTTCCGAAAGTACAGGTCATATTATTGTGGCCTGTGCCAGGAGTTGAAAGAGAAATACGGATTTTCGGGCCAGATGACACTGACCTATGATATGACGTTTGCGATCATCCTTCTGACTTCGTTGTATGAATCTGATACAAAGACGGAGCAGAGGCACTGCAAGGTACATCCGGTGAAAAAGCAAACGATGAGAAGAAATGAAATTACAGAATATGCGGCGGATATGAATCTACTTCTTGCATACTATCATCTGAAGGATGACTGGGCGGATGAGAAGAAGCCGGGGGCTCTTCTTGGAAAGGGCGTACTCCAGAAAAAGGCCGGTGCAGTCATCCGGAAATATCCTCGTCAGAGCCGGGTGATCAAAAAGGCGTTGCTGGGAATCCGCAAGTGTGAAAAAGAAAACTGCATGGATCTGGATCGTGTTTCCGGGTACTTCGGACGGATGATGGCAGAGCTTTTTGTTTACAAAAAAGATGTATGGGAAAAGGCACTCAGAAGAATTGGATTTTTCCTCGGAAAGTTCATCTATCTGATGGACGCATACGATGATTTGGAAGAAGATATGAAGAAACATTGCTATAATCCACTCATCCGTATTCGGAAAGAAGAGGACTACGAAGAGCGGATCCGGGGGATCCTTTGCATGATGATTGCGGAGTGCAGCGCGGAATTTGAAAAGCTTCCGTGCCTTTTGGATGTAGACATTTTGCGAAATATCCTGTATGATGGAGTGTGGAATCGTTACAGATTGATTCAGATGAAAAAGAAAGAAGGAAAGGAACAGGATCATGTCAAAGAATCCGTATGACGTACTGGGGGTATCCCAGAACGCATCTGACGAAGAAGTAAAAAAAGCATATAGAGAATTAACAAGAAAATATCATCCTGACGCGAATGTAAACAATCCGCTGGCAGATCTTGCAGAGGAGAAGTTTAAGGAAGTACAGGAAGCATATGATGAGATTATGAGAGAGCGTGCATCAGGCGGAAGCTCCGGTGGCTATTCCTACGGGGGCGGCTACTCTTATGGCGGAGGTTCCTCTTACGGAGGAAACAGCAATGACGTTGAGATGCAGGCAGTCTTTAATTATATTAACAACCGGCGTTACCGGGAGGCGCTCAACCTTCTGGATCGTATGCCGAACCGGACTGCGATGTGGTATTACGCAAGCGGTGCGGCAAACGCAGGAATCGGAAATCTGGTAGTGGCAAGAGAGCATGCTGCTCAGGCAGTAAATATGGAGCCGAATAATGTGCAGTACCGTCAGCTGTTAAATCAGATTGACTGGAACAGCAGAAGATATCAGAACAATCCGTACGGCGGAGGATACGGTGGAAATACATCCTGCGGAACCGGAAACATGTGCTGTGACCTTTGGATGGCGGACACCTGTTGTGAATGTATGGGAGGAGATCTTTGTTCATGCATGTAAAGGGGAAGATGATGGCGTTTGGCGGTCTTTTTATCGCACTTTCGGTAGTCTGTATGTCTCTTGGGAGCGTGATCGAGACCAATACGCTTTTTCTGCTTGCGGCAGCTTCATTTTTTGTTGGAATCGTGATCAGAGAGTTCGGGATGAAGGCAGGAGCGGCATTTTATGTAGCGGACGTTCTTCTTGGTCTTCTGATTGCGCCGAATAAATTTTATGTGCTCTCCTTTGCTGCGATGGGACTTTATATTGTCATCATTGAAGCAGCATGGAGATTTCTGGGACGGTCCAGCCAGACACAGCGGCAGACCATTTTCTGGGCAGTTAAATATGTGGCATTCAACGTCATGTTTATCCCGGCGCTGTTGCTTTTTCAGGAATTGATTCTGGGCGGAAGGGAACTTTCTCCTGTTATGACGGCCGGAATTTGGATCGTAGGACAGATTGCATTATTCATCTATGATCGAGCATATGAGTATGTGCAGGCTCATGTCTGGACGAAAATCAGAGGAAGAATGTTTTAGAGGAATTCTATTCCCGGGACTCGGTATACAGTAGTGTACCGGGTCCTTTTTATAGTGCCGGGGAGTTTGTTTACCGTCCTCGGCTTGACCGGATCTTCAGACCGCGTTACAATTTCGGTAGTTCTATTTTTTCAAATGAGGAGTTTTGTGCGATGTTTATTGCGGATTTACATATCCACTCCAGATATTCCAGAGCTACCAGCAAAGACTGTACGCCGGAACATCTGGATCTGTGGGCGAGAAGAAAGGGAATCCACCTTGTCGGAAGCGGGGATTTTACTCATCCGGCATGGCGGGAAGAGTTAAAGGAGAAACTACAGCAGGATGAAAATGGTCTCTACGTCCTGAAAGAGGAATACCGGATCCATGAGGATTCGGCACCGGATGATATGATTCCGCGCTTTGTGATTACCGGAGAGATCAGTTCGATTTACAAGCAGGATGGAAAGGTGCGGAAAGTTCACAGTCTGATTCTGCTTCCGGATCTTCAGAAGGCGGAGATCATATCCAGAAAGCTGGAAGAAATCGGTAACATTCATTCAGATGGCAGGCCGATCCTTGGGATCAGCTGTCATGATCTGTTGGAAATCATTCTGGAATTATGTCCGGAGGCCGTCTATGTGCCGGCCCATATCTGGACGCCGCATTTTTCTATGTTCGGGGCATTCTCAGGATTTGATTCTGTGGAGGAGTGTTTTGGGGATCTTTCCGGGCATGTCCATGCGGTGGAAACCGGGCTTTCCTCCGATCCTCCGATGAACTGGAGAGTGTCGGCGCTGGACCGGTTTCAGCTGATTTCCAATTCGGATGCGCATTCTCCTGCAAAACTCGGGCGGGAGGGCAATCTTCTGGATACGGAACTTTCCTATCAGGGATTGAAAACCGCGGTGGAGACCGGAGTAGGACTTCTGGGCACCATCGAATTTTTCCCGGAAGAAGGAAAATATCATATGGACGGACATCGTAAGTGTGGGCTTTGCCTGAGTCCGAAAGAGACGGAAAAGTACGGCGGGATCTGTCCGGTGTGCGGGCGTAAGATTACAATCGGAGTGTCACACAGGATAGAGCAGATGGCGGATCGGCCGGAACAGTATCAAAGGTCGGGAGCAAAGAGATTTGAAAGTCTGATTCCGCTGCCGGAAATTATCGGTGCTGCTCTAGGACACAGCTCTGCCAGCAAGGGCGTACAGCGGGAGTACCAGAAGCTGACGGCAAGACTCGGAGCGGAGTTTGAGATTCTGCGGAATATTCCGGTGGAAGAGATTCGGCATATATCCGGTAGACTGATCGCAGAAGGAATCGAACGGCTCCGGATGGGGGAAGTAACATGGAGCCCGGGATTTGACGGAGAATACGGCAAGGTTCGGATTTTTGACGAGGAAGAGCGCAATGAGACAGACGGGCAGATGGACTTTTTCAGCGTGCTGGGAGTGAAAGAAGATAGGAAAACGGAGAAGCATGGTAGGCCCGCGAAGAGGAAAAAGAAACAAGCAGAGGATGCTGATGCCCTGACAGTGGAGCACAAAGAGTTGGACGGAAAGCAGGAAGAAGAAATTGAAGTAATGGGTAAACGGCAGGCGGAACATGCCGGAAAGAATCCGGACGGACTCAATGAGAAGCAGCAGAAAGCGGCACATTCAATGGACAGAAGAACGGCTGTCATTGCAGGACCAGGAACCGGAAAGACGAAGACATTGATTGCAAGACTTCTATATCTGGTGAATGAACGGAAGGTAAATCCAGATCGGATTACGGCGGTGACTTTTACAAATCAGGCAGCGGGAGAAATTCGGCACCGGATACAGCAGGCCGGGGAGAATAGCAGCAGTTTTGACGGATTTCAGACGGGAACGTTCCATGCCATCTGTCTTCGTTTCCTGAAGGGGCGTGGAGCACGGGTACTTCTGGCAGACGAATCCCAGTGTATCCGCCTGGCAGAAGAAGTTCTTGCACGATTTGGAATTGATGAAGAGCCGAAGGAGTTTCTGGAACAGGCAGCCAAATGGAAGGAAATGCACATTCTGCATCCGGAAGAGGATGGTGAGAGCAGACAAAAGGAACGGGATCGGAAAGAAGCCTACAAAGCTTATACGGAGACCAAGAGAACCCGGAATCTTTTTGATTTTGAAGATCTGCTTCTGGAGACGGTCCGGCTGTTAAAAGAACATCCGGAAGAGAGAGAATGGCGGAAGCCGTTTGAGCATCTATTGATCGATGAATTTCAGGATATCAGCCCGGTACAGTATGAACTGATGAAAGAGTGGAACCGGGATGGTGAAAGCCTGTTTGTGATCGGGGATCCGGATCAGGCAATTTACGGATTCCGCGGATCAGATGCGCACTGCTTTGAAAGACTGCATCAGGAATTTCAAGATCTGAGTATGGTTCGGCTCGAAGAAAATTACCGGAGTACACCGCAGGTTTTAAAGAGCTCCTTTGCTGTAATTTCAGAAAATCCGGGTGAGGAGCGGATCCTGCATCCAAACAAGAAAGACGGAGTGTCGACCCGCATCTTAAAGACAGAAGGGGAGATGGCGGAGGCTATCGCCGTGGCAAAAGAGATTGGACGGATGGCAGGCGGTATCGGAATGCTGGAAGCTCAACGGACGTCCGAAGAAAAAGAGCGAAAAATCCGGAGTTTCCACGAGATTGCAGTGCTGTACCGGACACACCGGCAGGGAGAACTTCTGGAAACCTGTCTGAGAAAAGAAGGGATTCCATATGTGGTGTCCGGAAGAGAATCCTTTTTGAAAGACGATACTGTCCGCCGAAGTGCAGCCTTTTTCCGGTATATTCTGGATCCGGAGCAGACGGTTGCAAAAGAAGAAGGAAGTCTTTTGTTTGCGGACGAAGAGGGGAATCCACTTGGCAACCTGCTCTTTGAAGAGACAGCACAAGTCTGGAAAAAGAAAATTCAGGAACAGAGCCCGGCAGAACTTCTGAAAGAATGGATCCGGGAGATGGGAATGGAAACGAACAAAGCCATGGAGAAACTTTCTCAGATGGCGGTTTGCTATGAAACAATAGAAGAACTTCTGACGATACTGGAACTTGGCGTGGAAAGTGATTTGAAACGTTGCGGGGAGAAACAGTATACCGCAGAGGCAGTAACCCTGATGACCCTTCACGGCTCCAAAGGCCTGGAATTTCCGGCAGTAATTTTATACGGAGCAGAACAGGGAAAAATTCCTCTGGAAAGCGAATACTACGAGACGGATTTCGAAGAAGAACGACGGCTCCTTTATGTTGGCATGACAAGAGCCAAAGAAGAACTGATCCTGACAGCCGCAGGCGAGGAAAGCCCGTTTCTGACACACCTTTCCGAAGATCTGCTTCAACGAGAAAAGACCGGAAAGAAAAAACAACAAGAACTCTGGCACCAAATGAGCCTGTTTGAATGATATTTATTGGGGACGTGTTCCGGCGTTTCGGAACCTGTCCCCAATGAAAAAAATCTGACAATTTGAGTTTGCCCTTATTTTATGCGGCTTTCAGGCTTTTTTTGCATTTTGGGGACGTGTTCCGGTGCATCGGAACACGTCCCCAAAATAGTTAAAAGTTATTTATTCTTCTTCAATCTGAAATTGTACCATGCTTCCGGTCTGTTCGGTTACCCAGAAATGGATAACCTTTTTCATCAGCATATCTTTTAGTACCTTTGTGTGTGGGTGTTTGTATTTATTCTGGTATCCTGCGTTGATGATCAGGACAAATTGTCCGCAGGATAGTTCTTCGTTATAGTTGTGCATGGAACCGTGATGTGGCACTTGTACGGTGCCGACGGAGGACATGTAGGCGGAAAGTTCTCCGGTGAGTGTGTCCCAGTTTTCTGTTGTTCCGGCATCGTAGTCACCCAGATACAGGCATCCGTCCGGATAGCCGGTTCTGCGTCCGGTCTGTGGTTCTGTCAGATCCGGCATGAAAAAGCGGTACGGGCGGATCTGGCGGTGATCCGGGGTAAGCGGCCCAGAATATACGACAAGGGAGTTGGAATTAAGGCTTCCCGGTGCGTATTTCTGGTAAATCCGTTTGATATCATCCCAGTCATAGGAAAAGATATCGGATGTTTCAAGGTAGGCCTGAAGTGTCTTTTTATCATATCCGTTTTTCTTCAAGCCCCGGAAAAAGGCTTTGCTTCTTCGGGTGTTTTGAAAATTGTACGGTACATAACCCCAGTCGGAGTTTGCGGAGGACACATCCAGATCCAGTGCTTTGCCGGAAGGAACAGATCCCACATTGCCGACCGGTCTGCGGCTGGAATCTTGCGGCATCACATAAAAGATTTCCGGAGTCTGTGTATCAACAGGAAGGGTGTAATCCTGCACTGCCTCATAAGGATCCACGATCAGTTTGGATAAAAATTTGGATTCCGCATTTTCCAGCCGGGCAATGAGCCGGGTCAGAAGGATCTCTTCCTCTGTCAGAAACGGCAGGTACAGATGTTCTACGCGGCAGTGTGAGAGGAGAAACGGAAGTCCGTTGATATGATCCTCGTGTAAATGGGAAATAAAGACTGCCTGAATCTTTTCTCCTGGTTCAAACGTGCAGGCAATCTGCTTTTCAATAGCGGATTTGCTTGTCGACGAACCGCAGTCATAGACAACATTGGCTCCGCAGTTAAACTGTTCTGTATAAAAGGCACCCTGCCCAACAGGTAAAAAACTTCTGATCATATATGTACCTCCTGTATCATTCGTTCATCATTTTCTGATATGCGGCGCCCTAATGTTTAATGGCATCAACAGATTCCATTTGCTTCCTATTAACTGCACTGGCGTTTCTACCGGACAGGCAGACATTTCTTCTTTGATCATTATCTGGCGTCACCTCATCTCGCTAGTTTTGCTGGAAATATTATATCAGATTTAAATGTAACATGCCAGTTGAATCCAGGGGGACAAAAAGATAACTAAGTAGTAGATAGGTGTGAACTTTGCTTCGAGTTAGCAGGATGGTTCGGGATGCTATTAAACAGGATCCTAATAAAACAGTTGCAAAATGCCGTATACCTCGAAAGTACTCGGGGTATACGGAATTTTGTATTTTCGTTCTTGTAAAATTTTACCGGATATATGTCACGCGTTCCGGATCAAATCCACCTCTTGCAGCAGGTGCCTCATCTGCAACGCCGACTGCCACAATTGCAACAGGTATGCTTGTGGTATTCAGAATTTCCTGGATTTTCTCTACACGATCCGTGGTTGGATAGCAACCGCACCAGCAGGTGCCGTATCCAAGATCTTTTGCCTGAAGGAGAAGATTTTCAATAGCGGCACCGCAGTCCTGCGGCCAGTATGGTCCACATTTTCCTTCCTGAAGATCCGGTCGTCCACAGACAACGATGGCAGCTGAGGCGGTGGAAAGCATACTGGTGTATGGGTGAGCTTCCTGAAGTCTTGAGATTGTGTCTCGATTTGTGACCACAAAGAATTCCCAGGGTCTTGTGTTGCATGCGCTTGGTGCCATCATGGCGGCTTCCAGCATCTTCTCAAAATCCTCCTGCGCAATTGTGACCTGTTCTTTGTATTTGCGGATACTTCTTCTTTCATGGATTACGTCTGAACAATTCATACGAAATTCTCCTTTCTTCTAAAGACAGTTTTCTGAACGATCTGATTATGTTTATTATAACGCCGGGCAAGTCGGGAAGCAAATCAGTCTGTGTACACGGCCAGAAGTTTGTGTATGCAGAAGCAAATCACAAATCCTGCAATGTAGACAGCGATATGCACGTTCAGGACGGTATTCCTAAACAGGATAGCCGGTACCATGCAGATCAGGACAGCAAAGAGCAGAATCAGGATGAAACGGAAACGGATCCTGCGGCGTGTCTGTTCGGATTCGTCTTCGAGAGAAGTCTTGCAAATATACTGTACAATCGCGTAAGAGACGACGAGAATGATTAAAGTTGCGGAAATTGTTCCGGAGGAGACCGGAACGTGAACGAGTCCGCCGCCGTTTTGTATGCTGTTAAGAAGGCCCGTGACCATCCAGAGCGGCATCAGAATCGCAAGGCCAAGGAACAGAATGTCAGCGTGGTAAGCGATCGTCTGTAAAGGTGTGCGCGGCGGAAGTTCGGCTACAATTCCTTTGCAGAATTCTTTGTAGTCATCTCCAAGGACTTCGGAAGCAGAGGCTCCTCTTGCAGCTCCTTCCAGCAACATCCGGGTAATATCCAGACGGACAAGTTCTATCTGATACTCGCTGATTGGAAAGGATTTCAGATAGACGACAATATCGGTCAGGATCTGCCTGGTTTCTTCCGGAAGCTGTTTCTCATAATGATTATTCTGTTGTTGTAACGCTTTTCTTTTATTCATTATCAATCCCTCCCTTAACATCGGAAAGCAGGGTAGCGACGGCAGAGGATAGTTCCCGGTAGCTTGCCAGAAAAGACTGAAACTCCGCCTCCCCTTTTTCCGTGAGTGAATAGTATTTGCGCTTCGGCCCTACGTCGGACTGACGGTAAGTGGCATGGATCATTTCATTTTTCTCCAGTCGGAGGAGAATCGGATAGATGGTTCCTTCTGTAATCTTTCCGAAGCCGTATTGTCCAAGTGCCTCTGAAATTTCATATCCATATGTTTCTTTTTTTCGGATGATGCCAAGGATACAGCCCTCCAGTGTTCCTTTCAACATTTGTGTCGAGATCATAATCATCACCACCCTATTTTGTAATACCAAATAGTTTAAGTATATGGTATTACAAAATACCATATATGTCAATATAAATAGGAGAAAATGAGGGAAAGAAGAAAGAAAAAACCGGATACGGGAAGCAGTCCAGGTATCCGGTTTTGGAAAAGTGTAATGCAAGCTGTGCCGACAAGAACGAAGAAGGGCCTTTCAGGTCTTTTGTGACACAAAGCAGATGACAGTGGAGAAGAGAAAGGAGCTCATCTGGAAATGTAAACAATATTAAAAAACTAACAGGTAGTATAGTGTAAAAAAATATGATATGATTTTCTTACATGAGAAGAAAGATATTGGATTTTCGGGATATGGCTTTGTGTCAACATGGAGGTGTCGAATGAATTATAAAATTATGATTGTGGAAGATGATCCGGACATTGCGGAATTAGTATCGTTTCACTTGCATAAATTTGGATTTTCCGTTCATCTTTGCAGAGATTTTTCTAATGTATTGAAAGAATTTGAAGAAGTAGAACCTCATTTGGTGTTGTTAGACATCAATCTTCCGGCGTATGATGGATTTTACTGGTGTGGGAAACTTAGAGCAAAGAGTCCATGTCCGATTATCTTTCTTTCTTCCCGCAATGCGGATTCTGATCAGGTATATGCTATGATGAACGGAGGGGATGATTTTGTGACGAAACCATTTTCACTGGATGTCATTACCGCAAAGATTACGGCACTTCTTCGCCGTACTTACGGAGAATATGCCGCATCCGTTTCTAATGAACTGCGTTGTGGGGACTGCACCTTTTCTCAGAACCGGTTAACACTTAACTGTAATGGAAGAGAAGCAGAGCTGTCGAAAACGGAAGCTGGTGTTTTGCGGATCATTTTTGAAAAATATCCTGGCGTAGCATCCCGCGAGGAACTTCTAAACGAAATCTGGGATGACGAGACCTTTGTGGAAGAAAACACCCTCAATGTGACCATCAGCAGGATACGCCGCAGGCTTGAACAGGTTGGTTCCTATCTTGTTTTAAAATCAGTCCGGGGTGTAGGGTATCGAATTGGAGATGCGAGTCATGAACGGTAAGAGGTTCTGGAAGCATATCCGACTTTTTCTGGCAGATCACCTGTGGATCATCTTACTATTTCTAGCTGCCCCTGTTGCGCTGCTGGTATTTTATCTGGTTATAGTAAAACAAGCGATCGGATCAGCGTGGTTATACTATTGTTTTCTTGCCCTGTTTGTGTTGTCCTGCTTTCTCCTTTACCGCTTGTATGCCACATGGAATCTGTACGAACTATATATCAATGAAAAAGCTGAGATGGAAGATTTTCTCCTTCATTCTCCCAAAGGTTGGGAGGAGCGAAGATACCAAAAATTGATGCTGGAATTTTATCGCCAGTATCTTGCGAAACTAGGAGGTATGGAAGATGAGAGAAAGCAGAATAAGCTGCTGATTTATCGTTGGGTTCATCAGCTCAAAACCCCACTTTCTGTCATCCGACTCATTGCCCAAAAGAATGGATATCAGTCAGATTATAAAAAAATCTACCAGTCAGCCGGACAGATACAATATGATCTTGATCAGATACTGAATATGTATAAGCTGGACGCTATACAAAACGATTTCCATGTGGAGCGTATCTCCTTACGGCAGATTGCCAAGGATAGTATCAACGAATTAAAATCCAGCTTTATCGAGAGGGAAATTTTTCCAAAGCTAGATGTTGATGAGCATCTGATGGTGTACAGCGATTCCAAATGGCTTCGGTTTGTGCTGCACCAGCTTTTGACCAATGCTTTGAAATATAGCAATGCGGGAAAAGCAATTACAGTCAGAGCATACACCACGCAGACGGACATTGTATTAAGCGTGGAGGATGAGGGGTGCGGTATTCAACCAGAGGATATCTCCCGTATTTTTAATTTGTTCTTCACTGGACAGAATGGACGCTTGCGTGGAGAATCTACCGGGTTAGGACTCTATATGGTCAAACAGATTCTGGATTACCTGGGACACTCGATACAGGTTGAGTCGACCGTGGGTATCGGAAGTAAATTTCAGATTATATTTGAAAATAAGATAATGGAATCAAATGCGGGAAAGATTACAAAACTGTAAGGTTGTGTAATCTTTTTCGGTTTTTCTTATATAGATTCCCCATTATACTGGAGACAGAAAAACAAGGAGGATAATCATAATGTCTATTTTAGAAGTAAAACATCTTGGAAAAGTATATGAGGGAAAAGTTCCCTATATCGCTTTGCATGATATTAACTTTCAAATGGAAAAAAGCGAATTTGTCGCTATAATGGGACCTTCCGGCAGCGGAAAAAGTACGTTATTGAATGTGATCTCCACAATTGACCATCCTACCAGTGGCAGTGTGACGATTGATGGGGAAAGTCCGCACACCATGAAAGACAGTCAGCTTGCTCATTTCCGTCGCAGTGTACTGGGCTTTGTATTTCAAGATTTTAATTTGGTGCAGACTCTTACGGTTGGGGAAAACATTATGTTGCCCCTGACACTGGAGGGGGTATCGCCTTCTCAGATGAAAAAGCGCACAAAATCTGTAGCCGAGATGCTGGGGATCGAACAGCTTTTGTCTAAACGCACTTTTGAAATTTCCGGAGGACAGGCGCAAAGGGTAGCCGTTGCCCGTGCTGTAGTTACAAATCCAGCTCTCTTACTTGCAGATGAACCTACTGGAAACCTGGATTCCAAAGCTACAAAAGATGTGATGGAATTATTCCGGATGCTGAACGAGAACCATCAGTCCACGATTCTGATGGTGACCCATGATTCCTTTGTAGCAAGTTATTGTAAACGTGTGCTGATTATCAAGGACGGAACACTGTACCAGGAGATTGTATCAGGCGGAAACCGGCAGGCGTTCCAGCAGAAGATTGTAGATGCCATGAACCTTTTAGGAGGTGAACCACGTGACATTATTTGAGTTTGCATGGAAAAACATCAGCAGAGATAAAAGGAACTACATTTACTATTTTGTCAACTGTGTGTGTTCTGTATTTGTCTTTTTCCTTTTTAGTGTATTATCTTTTCATCCGGCATTGAAAGTTATCGATACCGATAGTGCTATGGGGCTTACTCTGGCTGTGGGAGAAGTTGTTTCGGTATCATTTTCTATCTGCTTTATTTCTTATTCCATGAGATGCTTCCTGAAAAATCGAAGCCGGCAGATGGGATTGATTACTATTTTGGGCGCATCCAAGAAACAACTTAACCGATTGGTTTTTATGGAAAATATGTTGGTGGGGATTTTGTCAATTGTCACCGGTATTCTGTTTGGAATGGTGTTTTCCAGGTTTTTTCTTGATATTGCGAACCGAATGATAGGCGTATCGGATTTTGTTTTTTACTTTCCGGTACAGGCTATTTTGCTGACGGTAGTGGTTATGGGAGTGGTTTTCTTTTCAATTGCATACTTCACTCCAAAATTCATTCGTAAAAAGGAAGTTGTAAAACTTTTAAAAGCACAATCGAAAGATGATAAGCCGCAGAAGCTTTTTTCCACTCTGGTATCGTTCCTGATTTTAGCGCCCATATTGTTGTGGGTTTTTGTTGGAAAATCTGCTTTCGCCCGTTCCATGCAGGAGAGCTTATTTTTGCCGTTTCTGCTTGTAATTGTTGCTGTGCTGGGCACCTATCTTCTGTTTTCCTTTGGAATGCGCCTGTGGCTGACATTCCAGTTCAAAAGCCACTCCAATGTCCGCTTGTTATGTATCGGAGATCAGCGGGCAAAATTGAAAACCAATGTACAAGGCATGACAATTTCTGCTTTTCTTTACACAGTGGCCTTTTTTGCGGTGATTATCTTGTTCTCCATGGCTACTAATATAAAATCCGAAACGGAAAAGATTTTGCCCTATGCTTTCGCCTATAACACATGGACAGAGGAGGCGGATGCAAGCCATGATCTTGCTGTCATTGAGGATGAATTACAGGATCTTCCGGGATATAAAACGGTAGAAGTGCATTTGTGGTATCCTGATTTGGATTCCCGAACACCTATCATGTCGCAAAGCGACTATAACCAGATCATGGATTTTCTGGGCAGGGAACCTGTTTCGGTTTCAGATACCGGTGTATACCTTGTTACCGGAAACGCAGATGAGGTTTTGAAGGAAGTCCCGAACTCGACGGAGAACTTTTTCCAATCTAATCATCTGTCGCTGTCTGTGGAGGGGCAGTCCGATAAAGTGATTACATTGACCGGTTTTACCGGTGGGATTTGTGTGGTAAGTGATGCGGTGTTTGAACCTTTGAGACCAAAAATGACAGAGAAAATCATTACAGCTTTCTCGTATGACGAATGGGAGAATAATAGCGAAAGCCCGGATGCTATTTTCACCGCACTGGAGAACACGATGCAAAAAGGAGATGCCAATGTGGTATCCGCTTACCGCTACTATCGTAGCAGCCAGATTCAGAACAATCTGACACTGTATATCGGTGGGATGCTGTCCTTTGTATTTCTTCTTGCAGTTGCCAGCTTTATCTATTCCCGCCTTTATTCTGAACTGGATGCCGAATGTAGAAAACTCAAAGGAATTGTAAAAATCGGTCTTTCTAGAAAAGAGCTTTCTCTGGTATTGAGCCGCCTTCTTTTTTTGATTCTGTGCGTACCTTTCGGGCTGGCTTTGATATATTTGTGGATTGGAGTTTTGATTACTGAACGGTTTACTCTGGTTTCCACGATTCCGGTGGCTATCGGATTTACTGCTGTGCTGATTGTTCTACAGATTATTTTGTATCTTTGGATCAGGTCTTCTTACAGGAAAACAGTGTTCCAACAGGTATTTGAAAACTAATGATAGTTGATCTTAGCATTTATTCTGATATCTTATGAAAAGTCGTAGCAAAAAGGAGAAACACATTGGATTTATGTTTCTCCTTTTGTCGTTTCTTTTTTAAGCCTCCCAGTTTAAAGGTTGAACAGGATATTTTGCACATTGTCTGGCAGCAGCCATATAAGCATCAATGTTTTCTAAAGAAGTCTGAACTGGAATATCACAGCCAGGAGCGATTGTAAATCCGCATGGATTGTCCCAACATTTTGCAAAACAGTCTTTTACCGCGGATGCAATCGATTCCGGTGTACCCTGAAGAATTTCGATCGGACTGACATTTCCCATGATAGAAAGCTGAGTTCCGATTTTTTCTTTTGCAAAGGCAATATCGACTGCACTGTCGATGCTGACTCCACGAATACCCATTTCAGGGAAGGTTTCCAGAAGACGGGAGGTGTCTCCACAGATATGGAATCCGGATCCACGGCTTCCCCAGGATTTCCACGTATCCATCACTTTCTTATAGTACGGAATAACAAATTCTCGGAACTGTTTTGGAGAAAGGAGAGATGCGGTAGGTTCTGCAAGACCGATTCCCATCTGGTTTTCTACAAACTTTCTTCCGACTTCGATTGTTGCATCTGCGGCGAAGTCCAATAATTTATGAAGATTTTTCGGATCTTTTCGCATGGCCTTTAATACAACTTCAGTACCTGCCAGATTGGCAGCAGTTGTAAATGGTCCCATCAGACCGACTCCGGTGAATACTTCATCTGCCAGTTCATCCTGAACATAACGTACGGCATCAAATGCAATCTGTGCATTGATATCATTTTTAAACTCTACATTCTCGAGAGAAAGCTGAGAGACGTCTGCAAGAGACTTCAGAACAGCATTTTTCACAATTGGAATTCCGGTCGGATCATAAGTAGATTCCGCACCGAATGCTACTGGAATTCCATCGATCCGATAGTTTACACTTAAACCATCTTGTCCGAAACGACGGTAACTTTCAATCAGCCAGTGTGCTCTGGATTTGGCATGTACAAAGGCTTCTTCGTAAGTTGCTCCGAAATTCATCCCGATATATGGGGAAAAAAGCTTGATTGGCATACGGTCTACCGGCTTTTGGGCAAATAAAGCAAAGGCGCGTTCTTTTGGTGTCATCTGATCATCTTTATGCATAAGATTGGTCCTCCTTTTATGGATACCATTATGGTAAGCCTATGATTGCTGAACATGCAATAAAAAGTCGGATGAATGATGATTGAAAATTATAATATGTATAATAGATAAAACAAATTTCTAAGCAGATTCTCTTAAGTTTATGATGTTGCGTTGGATGGAGACATGGCTTTCTAAGCCTCCATATGTTTTATATGCAGCATCTCTGTAATCATTGCAATTACAGATTCCTTTCCGATAGAGGAATCCAACGTAAGATCATAGTTCTGAGCTCCGCCCATATGTGTCGGGTATAATAACTGTAGTTATCAGAGCGATGTTTATCCATCTTGTGAATTTTCTGAAGAGCTTCTCCTGCTGAGAGGTTTTCCAATTTCATAATGCGCTCTTTACGTACAGATTCCGGAGCATGAAGGAAAACTTTCAAGGTATTAGGGCGGTTGTGGAGAACCTGATCTGCGCAGCGGCCGATAATAACACAATGTCCTTTTTCAGCCAGTTCGCGGATCACCTTTCCCTCAGATTCAAAGATTTCATCTCTGGGAGCTTCTTTGCTTTCGGAATAGATATACATCTGGCTCATCAGGTCGTAAAGAAAACTGTTTGTCATATTTTCTTCTCTGTTCTTTATGAATTCCGGATCATACCCGGTAGACCCGGCCGCCATCTGAATGATTTCATTATCACAAAAATCGTATCCCAGCTTCTTTGCAAGTGCTTTTCCAATATCATGTCCTCCGCTGCCGAACTGCCGACCGATTACAATCACCGGAGGCAGCTTGTCCAAAGTCTCGTCCTTTTCCTTTGTATCAGAAATTTCTGTCTTTCTTCCAAACAACCGTTCTTCCAGAAAAGATAATTTTCTTCCAAACAGCCGGGCAATAAAACCTACGAGAAGCGCTGCAATAACTGTACCTTCCCGAACCCCATCCAGACGATGGGCAAATACAAAGGAAAGTACTGCTGCAATGATGGTAAGAGATACATCAAAAACAACTTTTGTACTTCCAAATTCTGTCTTCCATGTCGAAGAAACAGCACGAACAAAAGACTCTCCCGGAAGCATGGCTACATCAGCAAGGACTTCCGTATACACACCAAACCCTAGTACCAGGCATCCTATTAAAAGATAGAGAATACAGGAAATGTAATTGTGAGGATTCACAAAAAAGAGCATCACCATGGTCAGATCGATAAAATACCCAAACAGTATGGAAATAGGTATCTGGAGCAGATGTTCGGTCTTAAAATTTTTCCGCAGGATTATAAGCTGCAGAAAGATCAGAACGAGACTGAACACAATAGTAAATTGCCCCAAAGTAAAAGGGAAATTCAGACTTAATACATAGGGGATGGAAGAAATAGGAGATGTGCCAAGATCCGCTTTAGTTATCAGGCTGACACCAAGTGAGTTAATAAATAATCCAATCAGAAACAGTAGATACCGTTTTAGTTTTTCCATTTTCTTTTCATTCCTTTCTTGTGGTATTCTGATAAATTTTGATAAATGTGTCCAGAAATTGAGTCCGCTCATCATCGGACAGGCCATGAAATGCTTTTTCTTCCAATTCACGGAAAGCTTCTGTAACCGCTTTGGCCCGTTCTTTGCCTTTCGCTGTCATAAAAACATAAAGGCTTCTTCGGTTACCATTCAGCATACGCCGCTCCACCAGGCCGCCAGTTTCCATACGGTTCAAAAGTGTAGTGAGGGTACCAGGCTCAATATGACATCCCCTGGCAATATCCTTTTGCTCTGCGCCATCACAAGTCTGCAGATAATCCAGGATTTTGGGCTGTCCAATAGTCAATCCAAGGTCTTTCAACTTTGCCAGCAGTTCTTTATGGAACAGAGACTGTTCCGCCATGATCAGATAATGAAACGAAAGATCCATCGATATAAGTTCTCCTTTTCTTGTTTTATATTTGGATTCAAATAATTTGAATTCAAACTATTCACGACTTATAATTATAATACGGAAGAAAAAAATGTCAAGGAAAAATGGAGGGGAAGCACATCATGGCTTATTTGACAGAAATTTTACATTCCTTTCACACTTGCATGGTAGATAAAAAGAATTTGATAGAGGTATAAAGAAAGAATACGGTATTTATCGTTATATACAGATTAATTTTAGTTATCAGGAGGCTTTTATGGTAAGCAGGACAGAAGGGGATATTAATCTGACTCCGGAAAGAAGCAAATGGCAGGAAAAATTTTTGAGTCAGGATACAATAAATGTATTAGCGGAAGACAGCGATGTTTTTATACATCAGGCATTATCAAGTCCGTGTTTAGATTGTGTTACAGGGGTTGACGGTATTTATTTATACACAAAAGATGGACGTAAAATTATGGATTTTCACGGGAACAGCGTTCATCAACTAGGGTATAATCATCCATATCTGATCAGTGCTTTGGAAAAACAGCTGCGGACACTTTCTTTTTCACCAAGAAGGTTTACAAATGAGAAGGCTATTGCACTTGCTCAAAAGCTATCTGCTCTTAATGGAGGAGGGAAGAAAGTTTTATTCACTCCCAGCGGCTCATCGTCAATAGGACTGGCTTTAAAAATGGTCCGATACACTAAAAAGAAATTTAAAACAATTTCTCTTTGGGATTCTTTCCATGGAGCGAATCTCGATGCAATATCTGTTGGTGGAGAAAGCCATTTTCGAAAAAACATTGGTCCACTTCTTCCGGGGACGGAACATATTATGCCGTATAATTCTTATCGGTGTCCGTTTGGAGATTGCAAGGCTTGTAATTTCAAATGTTTAGATTATCTGGAATATATTTGTAGATGCGAAGGGGATATTGGAGCTATCATTATGGAACCTGTTCGATGTACCGATGTTCAGATTCCGCCAAAAGAATATTATAAGAGAATTCGAAGAATTTGCGATGACTATGATATTGCACTTATCTTTGATGAAATCCCAACGGCTTTTGGCCGGACCGGAAAGATGTTTGTATATCAACATTATGACATTGAGCCGGATATTCTTGTGGTGGGAAAAGGACTTGGAGGAGCTTTGTACCCTATTTCGGCTGTAATCGCAAAGGAAAGTTTTGATGTGTGCAAGGAAATATCACTGGGGCATTATACACATGAAAAAAGTCCCCTTGGTGCTACTGTCGGACTGGCGCTTATTGAATATATTGAAAAAGCGAATCTTTTGGAACAAGTCGAGGAAATTGGAAATTATATGACGCAGCGGCTACAGAAAATGCAAGAACGTTTTGCATGTATAGGGGACGTGCGAAGCATTGGAGCACTGCTTGCTGTTGAATTGGTAAAAGACAGAGAGAGCAAAGAAAAGGATGTTATGCTTGCGGAACGGATTCTTTACCGATGTCTGGAGTATGGACTGAGCTTTAAGGTCTCTCAAGGAAATGTGCTGACATTAGCTCCGCCACTCATAATATCACAGGAAGAGCTGACTAGGGCTATGGACATTCTGGAGAAAGCAATAGAAGAACAGCAAAGAAATTAGATAGTATTCATACGGTAAAAGGAACACCATTGAAATCATTACCTTTTGAGGGTAGATTTCAATGGTGTTTTTATAGTATGATATCAGAAATCCTGTGATATTGCAGAATTCGCTATCTGTGGGGTGTACGTTTTGGGGCACAAAGTATAAGATATGTCTGGAAAGGAGGTGGAGATATGGATAGTAAGAAGATCGGGGCGTTCATCGCCGTCAATCGCAAGAAGAAAGGATTGACTCAGGAACAGCTGGGAGAAAGGCTTGGCGTCACCAATAAGACCATATCGCGCTGGGAGAATGGAAACTATATGCCGGATTTGTCGATGCTGGAGCCGCTGAGTAAGGAACTTGGGATTACGCTGAATGAACTTCTGGCAGGAGAAGAGATCAGGGAGGAGGAGAGTGCCGCCTGCGCAGAGAAGAATTTGATCAGCACTATTGATTACAGTGTAAAGAAGATCAAAAATGAACATAAGAAGATTTCTATCTGTATCATAATAGCAGGAATTCTGATCTGTATATTCTCATTTTCCATATTTAAACCGGAAAGCAGTTGGGGAGAGATTTATTCCATCTTTGGATGTCTGCTGGTAGCGGCTGGGATTTTCCGGGAACTAAGAGCCATATCCCTGTTGAAGAGAATACTGGTTTGTGCCGGCACATTTTTGCTGCTGATCGGGATTTTTATGGCGGCTGACTTCGTGGGTGTATCAGAATATAAACGCCCGCCTGTTTACCGATATTCGACCATAACTTATTTTAACGAAGGGAAGATCATAGAATACCGCAACTTGTTTTATCATGTGTTTCAGATTAATGCAGATACGCCGAATGAGTATTTTATTATTGATACAAAAAAGGAGTATGACGTGGAAACAGTTCCGGTTAGCCCCTTCAACCGGGATAAATGTGGGATCCGACAGATTATCCGGTATCAGAGCAATTATATTGGAGATAACAGCAATACCGGGAATCTGTTCCATGCGCTGCCTTTGTCAGAGCATGGATATGTATTTGAGATTGATTCGGAGAACTGCGGCGTAACCATCGATTATCATACAACAGACTGGTATGGAAATGAAGATCTCTATACGGAAAAAGGGCTGATTTACAATTCAGTTTCAGCATTTGCCCTAATCAGGAATCTGGAATATATACGGTATAACTTCAGCGGCAGCAGTTATGTGATTACCAGGGAGAAAGTGGAGCAGAATTATCCAGAGTACCAGAAGGTGGTTGACGGGCAGAAAATTGATAAAGAAGCTTTTGACCAATATGTGGAAAACAAGATGAACGAGGATGAATTCGTGACAGCAGTGTTTACCCTGTTCGAAAAACAGGAATAAAACTCAAACGGCGGAAGTCAGAAAAGGTAATCGATAAGCAAGAAGGATCGTTGAAACAATAGCCATTAGGTGATATAATACGACTATAAAAATGAGAACCATGGAGAATACAAAAGCTGCGGGGAGATGTGTGGTTCACCCTTCATATCAGGAGTGGTGATATGTCGGAACAGTATCAAAGATAAATAAGGAGCTATGATTGTATGAAGAAACTTGAACTGGTGTCAGCAGATGAGTTTTTTGAGAATCACAAAGAATTAACAGGTCACAGACTACTGATGCGAAACTTGCATAATATGAAACATTGTAGTGCGGATATGTTTGGAAACTGTGTTGTTGGAACACTTGTGATTCCAGATAAGAAGAATTTTACGTCTAACTTGCTCAAATGTGGTTTTTACATGGATATGGACAGGCTGATAATAATAGGTGATGAAGCACATGCAAAAGATATGTTTGATGAGATTATGTGTGAGAGAAATCTGGAGGGTGACTCATCGTATCTCATTATGCTGGAATTACTGGAATATCTGGTGAGAGATGATCTGCTGTTCCTTGAGGAGTATGAGAAGAAACTGAATTCTGTGGAAGAGATGGTGATGGAAGACATTGCAGATCTTCCGGGTGATTTTGACATTTTTGTGGCTCGATATAGAAAAGAAATCAGGGAGATGAGCAGATATTATCAGCTTCTTGCGGATCTTGCGGATGTGTTAGAGGAAGCTATGATCAAGGAGCAGAGAGAGAAGGAGAGACAGCTGTTTTCTTATCTGGGCAACAAAGTCGACAGACTTTATCATGACTCACTGGCAATGAGCGAATATGCTCTCCAGATAAGGGACATATATCAGTCGAAGATCAGCACGGAACAAAATAAGGTGATGCAGCTGTTGACCATAGTGACTACGATATTCATGCCGCTTACACTCATAGCAGGATGGTACGGGATGAATTTCAAAATGATGCCAGAGTTAGAATTGCGATACGGATATTTGTTTATATGTATTTTAGCGCTTGTCATAGTAATAATAGAAATCGTGATTTTCAAAAGGAAAAAATGGTTCTGACTTATTTAGTGGAAAAATCAAAAACCGGAAAGTCTGAAAAAGTCTGATTCTAAAAAAGAATTGGGCTTTTTCATTATTATGAAGGAAATAAGAATAAGAAGGACAGATATCAGAATAGATTAGCAGGCTCTCATATAAATAAAAAATTAAATGATTTTTTCGTTGATTATAATACCTGTATTTTAAAATTGGTTATAAGTTTATGTTTTAGAATCAGAGCCATTTTTAAATACAGGAGGATTTAGGATTGAAAAAATTAAAAAGTATAGTTTTGGTAATCATAGTTGGAATAATTATGTTTTCGGGAATTCTATATACAGCTTTTTTGTACATTAATACGTCGTCTGTATACGGAAGAGAAAGGAAGGTGATTTCCAATCAAATAAAAGAACTGTTGGAGAGCAGGGCAAATATTATGGTCTCAGACAGAACTATCTTGCATGAGAATTATTTCAAATCAAAATATGCCAATGTTGTAGAAGAACGACAGAGAAATCAGATTGTAAAATTCAGAGATAAAATGAAAGAGTCAGGAGAAACGTATTCTTCAGCCCGAACAGATATTACTATCATTGACTCAGAAAAAATATCCGATTCCATTGTCTCTATGAAAATTAAGGAAGAAACCTACTTAAAGATAGCAGAAACGGAAACAGAGACAGGATATGATGCGGAACATGAAGTTATTTTAGAGAAGGATGGAAAGGTTTGGCGGATTGTTGAAGACAGGCAATTAGAGCCGATCGGTTTGTTATCTTTGCAAGATGCAGAAAAATATGTATATAGCAAGTAAAGCAGACAATTTACAAGAATGTAAAAGGATAAAGGGTGAAAAGGAATGAATCAGGAGAAGCGAAGAAAATTTAAATTATTTTTTTACTGTATAGGAGTAATCATAAGCGTTTTGGCACTTTATACATTTATCTTTGTTGCAGAGCTGGCAACAGGATGGAAAATTTTTTGGAGTATTATAGGTCTTGGCTGGCTAATATCAGCTATATCCGGTATTTTGGAGAATCTTGGGAAAAAGTAAGTTTATCAGAAAAGTTTGGAAAGCGGTTAATCGATAAGGCCAACCGTTTTGTGTGCCAGGTACTTCGCAAACAGAGTTCAAGAGGTCAGAGCTGTCACTGTATAGCCCCCAGAACGTCTCTGACTGGTTTGTAACTTTTGTGTAAAAATTAAAAAATTAGTACTCATCTATTGACACTGCTAATAATAAGTGTTATATTACACCTAGAACAAAGGAAAAGATGAAAATCTTAAAAGAAACTTGTTCGATTTCAACACTTCGGATTTCTCCGATAGTGCTAAAATAAAATGAATTGTCATAAAGAAAGGAGACATGACTTATGATGATGCCTAGTATTTTTGGAGAAAACTTATTTGATGACTGGATGGATTTCCCATTTGATGACGACTTCTTTGGAAGAAGAAACCCGTTATACGGAAAGAATACAAAGAATATGATGAAGACAGATGTCAGAGAGACAGACGGAAGCTATGAGCTGGATATCGACCTTCCTGGATTTAAGAAAGACGAAATCAAAGTACAGTTGAAAGACGGATACCTGACCATCTCGGCAGCAAAAGGAGTAAATAACGACCAGAAAGATAAAGATGGTAACTATATCCGCAGAGAGCGTTATTCAGGAAGCATGAGCAGAAGCTTCTATGTAGGAGAGAATGTTACTCAGGAAGACGTTCATGCGAAATATGAAGACGGTATCCTGAAACTGACAGTACCAAAGAAAGAACAGAAAAAAGTAGAAGAAGCATCGCACATCGCGATCGAAGGTTAATCAATCATACGGGCGGCCGAAAAGGCCGCCCCTTTTTTGTTTCCCCTTTCTGTCAGGAAAACGGGCGAAACTGTACAGGATTCCTGCTGGTATCTTTTCTCAAAAGCAGGTAAAATGAAGACAGCAATCATCAGGAGGAACAGTTATGAATTTGGGAAATAATCTGTATCAGGCAAGGAAAAAGAAAGGACTGTCTCAGGAGGATGCGGCCGAGAAACTTGGTGTGAGCAGGCAAACGATCTCCAAGTGGGAGACCGAAGTTTCCCAAAGAAAAGGATATTAAGAAATAACCTGTGATTACCTGCTTGCAGAATACTAATGTGTAAGAGAATGACACTTGAAATATGGTGTCTTTTTCTGTATCTAGTATTTTTGTTGGATAACCGAAAAATAATGACTCTTCATCTCTATAGTGATATAATCTATGTTGAAAAACGATAAACTGTAAATTTACGAGGATAAAAATATGGATAATATTATACAATTACTTTTGCTTGAAGAGTGTGATAGGGAGCAATTTATAAAAGATAATCAAGAAGCATTTAATTTCGGAGCTGTGGAAGAATTTGGGCTTCGAGATAATCATTTCGAAGAAGATGGTCAGATTATTTCACGAGAAACAATAGAACAGTCTATAGATGAAGGTGAAGCATATAGAATTGTTAATGAAGATGGGAAATTTGTTGGTGGTGTTGTGATTAAAATTGAAGGAATAAAAGGTAATTTAGACCTTTTATTTGTCTCACCAGAATTTCACAGTAAAGGAATTGGATATGCGACTTGGTGTGAAATTGAAAAAATATATCCAAACGTAAAGGTTTGGGAAACTGTAACACCATATTTCGAACAACGTAATATACACTTTTATGTAAATAGATGTGGATTTCATATTGTGGAGTTTTTTAATAAATTTCATCCAGATCCGAATGAACTGGAGATTTATTCAGAAGAAAGTGATGAGCAGTTTCCAAATGGAATGTTTCGCTTTGAAAAGAGAATAAATTAATTTTCAATGATATAAAAAACTTGGAATTAGGGGAGGTAATTAGTATTACAAATCGTCAATTAGAAATCATTTTATTTTTAAATGAAGTAAAGAAAACTACAATTCCAGAACTTGCGAATAAGTTTGAGGTTAGTAAGAGAACAATTATGAGGGATATTAATTTGATTTCAAATCTTGGAGTTCCGATTCAAACTCAATCGGGATATCAAGGAGGAGTTTCTATTCCAGTTGCTTATAAATTTGAACATAGCTTTTTTTCATCAGAAGAAATTGAAGATTTGGTTTTAGCTCTTCATCTTATAAGTAAGCTAAGAAAAAGTGATAACAAAAGCAGTATTCTTAAAAAACTAGAACTATTGTTTCCTGAACTTACATTTTTAAAAGAAAAGGATTTTTTAGAGTATTTTCAAATAGAATTGTTTCAAGAACCGCTTTATAAAGATGAAACTATTTTTCGTAATATTAACACCGCTTTAGATGAGGAAGTAATTGTAGAACTGAAAATAAATAACCATAAGTATTATGTAGCACCTTTGAGTTATGCACTTCGTACATCAGGACTATATTTATATGCTTCAGATGGAGTACAAATGTTTGACTTTCTAATATCGGATATTGTGTATTGTAAGATTACAGAGCAGAGTTTTGAACGTCAAGACTACAGAAAATTTAAACATATTTAAAAGGAAGATGACGCTAGATGTCACCTTCCTTTTGTTATGATGAAACTATGGAGGTGTGTTTTAATGAAAGAAAATATTTACGAAAAAAAATCAGTACATTCATTAATACTTTATTTTTCTATTCCAGCCATTTTTTCATTAATTGTTGAAATTATGGCATCTGTAGTAGATACTATATTTGCGGGACATCTAGGAGAAATTTCAGTAGATGCATTAACGACAATGGGTTTGCTATCACCTATATTAAGCATTTATACGGCTATTCAAGCTCTGTTTGCAGTTTCTACTTCTATTATGATTGCGAAGTATTTAAAAAATCAAACAACCCGTACAGAATACTTTATAACAGGCATTGGTATGACATTTGTTACAAGCATTATAATTTCCATTGTGTCTTATTTCATAATGCCACAACTTTTATCTTTTATAGGGGCAACAGGTCAAATTTTGACATTATCTGAAAAGTATTTAAAAATTCAACTGTTCAGCAATATTTTCAGTGCACTTGGATATACTTTAACAAGTTGTATCAGAGCGGTTGGTTTTCCGAGAGTTGAGATGGTTTTAACAGGGGGTGCAGTACTTGTAAATGTTGTTTTTAATTCAATATTTGTATTCTGCTTTAATATGGGATTTATAGGACTTGCTTACGGAACGCTTATAAGTGAAATATTCTGCTTCTTACTGTCTGTATTGTGGTTATTTAAACATCAATTTATTAAGGGTGAATGTCGGCTATCATATAAAAAGTTAGTAAAATATACAACTGAACTACTAAAACTTGGCATTGCACAAACAATTATTCAAGCCTTAGCTGGCTGTACAGCATACTTTGTAAATCAAAGCCTTATGGTACATACAACATTAAACCATGTTGCTGTATGGAATGTAGTACAAAAAATCTATACATTGTTATTAATGCCAGTTGTGGGTATAACACAAGGGGTACAAACAATTATTGCTTATTTTGATGGACATCAAGAAGATAATAAGAAGAAAAAGGCACTCATTACAACGATATGTTATACAGTCCTATACGGGGTGATAGGTATAGTTTTTATATTTATTTATGGTAAAACTATCTTATCGTTCTTTATAGGTTCTAGTGCCATTTTTCAATTAGGAAATAGTATTCTTCGTATTGTGTTCTCAACTTTTCCATTAATGGGAATTTTTTATACGATTATTACTCTATATGAAGTGACTGGGCATGAAGGAAAAGCGGTCTTTTTAATTTTAACAAGGCAAGTCTTTTTGATGATTCCGTTAGTTTATTTGTTACCACAGATTTTTCACAGGTTTTCATTTGCTATATTTTTTGCTGTTCCAGTTGCTGATATAATCGCATTGTTAATGGCAATCGTGAGTGGGAAAAAGAGGACTAAATAGGAGAAATAAGGTTGTAAACTGACGGAGTGATCCAGACACGACGGTGGGAAAATCTCTTAGATTTTTCCGCCGTTTTTAAGTGGCTGGTTCACTTCGTCAGTTGAGCGAGCTTGCGAGCGAACATCAAGCCCCCGTTATCTAACAAGGGGGGCACAAAAAACAAGAGACAATATACACTACTAAGCGGAAAACGCTGTATTTACAAGGCAAAACTGCATTTTACATGGTGTGATATAAATTATGCCGTTATCACTTGGAAAAATTGAATAAGACATAAGAAAGACAGTTGATTTCAAACGAGAAATTGATTGTCTTTTTCTTTTGCAGAAATTTAAGTATAGGCAATTATCAAATATGGTAGTTGCCTTTTTGATTGGAGGAATTGAAGAATGAATGATAAATACTTTATAGAAGAATTAAGACAAAAGCGTGAAGAATACGGAGTAACACAAACAAGACTTGCTGTTGCCTGTGGTATCAGTCGTGAGTATTATAACCGCATTGAAAAAGGGAAATTTCCATTGACGGAAGAATTGAAAGAAACATTAGAAAAACAGATTGAGCGTTTCAATCCAAAAGAACCGTTGTTTTTGCTGATTGATTATTTTCGTGTCCGCTTTCCTACTACGGACGCATTAAAGATTATTCGTGATGTATTACAACTGAAAGCTGATTATATGCTTTATGAAGATTTTGGAAAGTACGGATATGAAAGCAAATATGTTTTAGGAGACATCAACATCATGTGTTCTATGCAGGAGCATTTAGGTGTTTTGTTAGAACTGAAAGGCAGAGGGTGTCGTCAAATGGAAAGTTATCTAATGGCACAGGAACGCTCATGGTATGACTTTATGCTTGATTGTATGACGGCAGGCGGTGTGATGAAACGGCTTGACTTGGCAATCAATGATAAAGCAGGAATATTGGATATTCCAAAGTTAAAGGCAAAATATAAAGCTGGCGAATGTATCTCTTACTTCCGTATGCAGAAAGATTACAGCGGTACAGAGAAATGTGGTAGTGATACACCAAAGAACACAGGCGAAACCTTATATCTCGGTTCAACAAGTAGTGAATTATATATGTGTGTCTATCAGAAGAATTATGAGCAGTATGTCAAGAATGGCACAGAAGTTGAAGATACAGAAATCAAGAACCGTTTTGAAATACGCATGAAGAATGAACGAGCCTATTATGCAGTTGTAGATTTACTGACCTATCGAGATGCTGAACGTACCGCTTTTTCTATCATCAATCATTATGTTCGCTTTGTAGATAGAGAGGACGATAAACCTAAAAGTCAATGGAAAATGAATGATGATTGGGCGTGGTTTGTTGGAGGTAACAGAGAACCTATATGCCTAACCACAAAGCCAGAGCCTTATACCTTACAAAAGGCATTGCATTGGTTACAAAGACAAGTTGCACCAACGATAAAAATGATACAGGCATTGGACAAAGAAAATCATACAACGATACTGAAAGATATAATTGAACAGGCTGAACTCAAAGACAAGCATAAACATTTATTACAGTTAGAAAAATCAACCATAGAAGAACGCATAGATACCGCTGTTCCACAAGAGAATGACGGTATTTTTTAATTTCTTTGATAAATCTGCAACAAAACATCAACTAGCGTACAGATATGGTGCAAGAAAAGGAAATCTAACTTTTTTTCAAAACAACTCATTAAATCGAGTATTGCTGTCCCTATATGAAGTGAAAGAAGATTTTAGAAATCTGCAACAAAACAAGGTGTTTATTCCCTATATGGAGTGGAAGTTGAGAAAATCTAAACTTTTTTGAGAAACATGACGGAAATTCATGATTAGTGGACAGTGTTATGCGAAAAGAAGAAAATCTTTTCATTCTCAACTTAACATTTGGTAGTTGCCGTTCCCTATATGGAGCAAAGAAAATCTTTCATTCCACAGTTGGCAGAAACGGTATTGTATGGGTAGTTAGGGTGTGAAAAGAAATTTTTTCATCATCAACTTAGCAGAATAACACTTTCTTTCCCTATATGGTACAGAAAAAGAAAAAAGTTTTGAGTATTGGTTACGCTTTTGCTCTTTTCCAACGCGGTATATAGGAAAGACGATTTTCTTCTTTCGTGTTCTTTGACAACTGAATAAAGCAATTCAATACCTTAGACAGACAGCGAGCCGTTGAAACAGATATGCCATGACCTTTCCCCTGCAAAAGTGAGCGATAACCTATCTGTGTTCTTGTAAAAGACTTGTCCTCTTTTACCGCCATGACCTGTCCTGTCTGATAATGATACTCCCGTACAGCCTCAGCTTGAGCGTTAAGAGCGTCGCACGCAATGGGTACGGCTACATTGGATAATGCAGAGGTGGAAGTCCTGTGGGCTATGACAAAAGCCGTTGAATTGCTTAGAAAGATTTTACAGAAAGGGGGTATGTGTTATTGATAATGCTGTAAAAACAATTCAAAAGAAAAATGGCAAGTGTGGCATTGGCAACAGAGGAAAGACAAAGATTGTTGTAAAAGAGCATTTTTCCGAAAAGGGAAAGACAATGGAAGAACTTCTAACTGATGTCATGTTGGAAAAAGCAAAGCAGACAATCGCATAAAATCGGTGCAGTTGTAAGAAATAGATTGAATGGCAAAAAGTACCCGTGTTATACTTTACTTGCAAGCAGGTATTGTAAACACGGGTTAGTTATAAAGGAGGATAACTGACAATGAAACAACAGATTTACAATACTGCACTTTATCTTAGGTTAAGCCGAGATGATGAATTACAAGGCGAAAGTTCCAGCATTACCACACAAAGAAGTATGTTGCGTCTATATGCAAAAGAACATCATTTGAATGTGATTGATGAATATATTGATGACGGCTGGTCGGGAACAAATTTTGAAAGACCGAGTTTTCAAAGAATGATTGAGGATATAGAGGCAGGAAAAATCAACTGTGTTGTAACGAAAGACCTTTCCCGACTTGGCAGAAATTATATTATGACAGGACAATATACAGAATTGTATTTTCCTAGCCATAATGTCCGTTACATAGCGATTGACGACGGTGTGGACAGCGAAAAAGGCGAAAGTGAGATTGCACCATTTAAGAACATCATCAATGAATGGGTGGCAAGAGATACGAGCCGTAAAGTGAAATCAGCCTTTAAGACAAAATTTGCAGAGGGTGCGTATTATGGGGCTTATGCTCCATTAGGGTATAAGAAACACCCCGACATCAAAGGGAAACTGTTGGTTGATGAGGAAACAAAATGGATTGTTGAAAAAATCTTCTCCCTAGCCTATCAAGGTTACGGTAGTGCAAAAATCACAAAAATACTGCGAGAAGAAAAAGTCCCGACAGCGTCTTGGTTGAATGTTATTCGGCAAATTAAACACTGCCTCTTCCGTCACATTAAAATAGGTCTTTT
>CAUWJP010000029.1:0-39040 GCA_963559135.1 uncultured Sellimonas sp. | reverse complement strand
GTTCATGATAAGGTCTGTATCCGGGTTACCGAATCCTTCCTGAGATACGATAACTGCATCCAGATCAAGAAGACGGCAGAGTTTTGCTGTCCAGTCAGAAGAACGCTGTTTGTCAGCAAGGTATACGTTTTCGTTTGTCAGAATCTGGCAAACGAAGTTGATTGTCTTGCCGTGTTCTTCAAAGAGATCATGTACAACCGGGTTGTTTTCATGTACGTATGTAGGGTTCTTGTCACATGCAGATACACAGTTACCGGAAACGATTGCACCGTCCATTACTTCTGTCGGGTTAATGATTGTAGAAAGTGTTTTCTTTGCATCAACGCCGTATACATATGTATCATGCAGAAGTCCCTGGCTCTGAAGCATCTGCACATATGCTACTCTCGGAAGTCCCGGAAGTTTTTCCATTCCTTCTTTGATTCCATATGTTTCATATACTTTTGTTTCATCCGGTGTGAGTTCTCTTGCGAGTTCACCAAGATATACAGCAACACGGAAACCTGCGAAACGTACAGCTGCTTCATATTCATGCTGTTTGATTCCGTCAACCGGTTCACATACAACAACAAAGTTGTTCAGTTTGGAGAATGGTGTGTAATCTGCTCCAGGGCCTGTCATATCGATGATACCTTCCTGGAATCCAACGATCTTACCAGCAGTTACAACTGCCATTCCTTTTAATGCGTATGTTTTTCCTTCACCAACTGTATCAACTTTGGAAATAACTCCCGGAAATACTCCTCCGCGTCCTTCAACCTTAACACGAGGTTCGATAACGTCTTTTACCGGAGTGATTCGTACGCTTTCTCCTGGTCTTGCGATGTCAAACTTCACGCTTTTGATGTGTTCGTCCTCAAGAACAACTTCTTTTACAGCTTCTTCGGATACATAAAGAACACCGTCTTCGATTTTAGACTCAGCGCCAAACTGGATGTCCTTAATAAAAATGTGTCCAACTTCTAATTTCACTGTAATTCCCTCCTTCTAAAAATGAAATCTATGCCCCAAAGTACCCCAGTACTTTATAGCCTTTCTCTTACCATGCGTCCGCTGACGGGAGCGCACTGGAAATCAGTGTGTAATCAATCAGTCTGAAATCTTCATATACCTGCGGCGGATACTTATCCGACTTAAACTCAAACTTCCCGCAGGAAGCGATGGCACGTTCGATTATCTCGATTCCCATCAGATCCGCTTCTCCGGTCTTCTTCGAAACCATTACCGATTTGTACGGTGTTTCGTTCGGTTTTACACTTCCAGAAAGCGGATGCGTCAGAAGCTTGCAACCTCTGTACACCTCATCTTTTACTTTTTTCAAAACATCTTCATAAGAGCACTCGTAAAACTCAACATCATGATCTTGTCCGAGTTTTTCACGAACGAGCGGGTTATTAGTAATAATTCTGTAATCCTTCTTCATAGCTCCACCTATTAAAAACGGGCGGCTAGTTTCCGCTGAAGCAGAATACAAGGCCGCCCTTCTGTCTTATGTATGTCTTTCGAGTACCTATCTCATACACGATTCAGAACGTGGTCCTTTCCCTGATCCTTTTGCCTGAAAGTTTCACCTTTGGTCTGTAAGGTTTGCATCTTCGGCGGTTCGTCTGTGAACTCTCTCGCAGGAAAAATCATCCCACTATTTAATTTTTCATGTGTAGAATATCTCTCTCACATTTCTGGTTAGAGTATACCACAAGGATCTATAGATTTCCAGCTTTTTATTCGATTTGCACATAGTTTTTTTCTATAAGCCGGTTCTCTTGTTCATGTTGATACCCTTTTTGTTATTTTTTCTTCTTTCTCTGAAGCTCAGGATGCTTCGGAAGGAAGTTCTTGAAGTAATCGTCGTGAGTCTTCTTGATCATACCACTCAGAGCAAAGAGAGCGATAATGTTAGGAACAACCATCATACTATTAAAGCAGTCTGCCATATTCCATACAAGGTCAACCTGTGCGAGAGAACCAAGAACAACACATACACAAACAATTACTGCGTAGAACGGAACTGCCTTTGGTCCAAACAGGTATTTGATATTTGCTTCACCAAAGAAGTACCATCCAATAATTGTAGATGAAGCGAAGAAGAACATACAGATTGCAATAAAGATCTCACCGAATTTTCCAAATACAAGTGAGTATGCAAACTGGCTGAGCACAGCTCCTGTATATCCACCATCTGCTACTGCATAGGATTCCGGAAGAGCACGTGTTGTCACGATAACGAGTGCTGTCATTGTAAGTACAACGAATGTATCAATAAACACACCTGTCATAGCTACAAAGCCCTGCTGTACCGGATGATCTACCTTTGCAACTGCATGTGCGTGAGGTGTAGAACCCATACCTGCTTCGTTGGAGAACAGACCACGTGCAATACCTTTTGTAACTGCGATTTTTACTGTAGCACCGATTGCACCGCCTGCGATTGCCTCTGGAGCAAAAGCGCCAACGAAAATCTCATAGAAAGCTGTAGGAATATTTCTCCAGTTGTAGATGATAATAATTAAGGATCCAGCAATGTAAAGCGCTGCCATAAGCGGAACCAGAAGTTCGGTTACTTTTGCAATACGCTTCATACCGCCTGCGAAGATGAACAGACAAATAACTGCTACAACAACACCTACGATCCACTGCGGAATACCAAATGCTGTGTGGAAAGAAGATGCGATTGAGTTAGACTGTACCGCATTACCCATGAAACCAAGTGCAAAAATCAGAAGAACTGCAAAGATCGCTGCGAGTGCTTTGCCGAATGTTCCTTTGAAAGCTGCACGAATATAGTAAACAGGACCACCTGTAACGACACCGTCGCTTCCGACTTTCTTATACTTCTGAGCCATAATTGCTTCACAGTATATTGTCGCCATACCAAGAAATGCAGCCACCCACATCCAGAAAATCGCTCCCGGTCCTCCGGCTGCGATTGCTGTTGCAGCACCGGCGATATTACCGGTACCAACCTGAGCTGCGATTGCTGTTGCAAGTGCCTGGAAAGAACTCATTCCGTCTTTGCCGGCATCTCCTTTTTTAGAGAAAAGTCCTCCAAATGTTCTTCTCATTCCTTCGCCGAATCCACGAACCTGAATGAATCCAGTTCTGAATGAAAACCAGATACCTCCAATTACAAGAGCCACAATCAGGATGTAGTTCGACAGATAGTTTTGAATTGTTAGTACGATGTTGTTCAATGTTTCCATGACAACCCCTCCTTTGCCCTATAGATGTTTTGAATAATTTTTACTGATGTATCTATCATACCATTTTTTTGCTCAATTTACAATAATTTAATGATTTTTATATATTTTTTGTTTATTTTATCTAGTATTTTTCTTCGTTGAATTGACATAAAAAAAAGAGACGGAACCCTCCTTATTCACGGGGTTCCCGTCTCTTCACAATATGCATGTTTTTTATGCTTTTTTTCTCATTTATGCATATTGCCAAATTTTTGTCATTCTGTCCTATACATTTATTTCCGCTTTCATTCCAAGCTCATCTATGTGCTGTTCAAGCACCGGACGGACAACATTCGCAAGGAATGCATCCACCTGCTCTTTCGCACGTCCTGTATAACGTGAAGGATCCATTGTCTTCTGAAGCTCTTCCAGAGTCAGATTGAACGCAGGATCTGCCGCAATCAATTCCAGAAGGTTATTGTCAAGACCTTTCTCTTTGACATTCTTTCCTGCCTCCATGGAAAGTTCACGGATTCTCTCATGCAGTTCCTGGCGGTCTCCACCTGCTTTTACAGCATCCATCATGATATTTTCCGTTGCCATGAATGGAAGCTCTGACATGAGACGCTTCTCAATGACTTTCGGATATACAACCAGCCCATCTACCACATTCAGGCAGAGATCCAGAATACCATCAATAGCAAGAAATCCTTCCGGCACAGAAAGACGCTTGTTTGCCGAATCATCCAGGGTTCTCTCAAACCACTGTGTTGCCGAAGTAATGGCCGGATTCAGTGCATCAATCATCACATATCTGGAGAGTGATGCGATTCTCTCACTTCTCATCGGGTTTCTCTTATATGCCATAGCTGAGGAACCGATCTGATTTTTCTCAAATGGCTCTTCCACTTCTTTCAGATGCTGAAGAAGACGGATATCATTTGACATCTTATGAGCACTTGCCGCAATTCCAGCAAGAACATTCAGTACTCTTGTATCTACCTTCCTGGAATAAGTCTGTCCGGAAACCGGATAACAGGATGAAAATCCCATTTTCTCTGCGATCATCGGATCAATCTTGTCAATAGTCTCCTGATCTCCGTCAAAAAGTTCCAGAAAGCTTGCCTGCGTTCCGGTCGTTCCCTTGGAACCAAGAAGCTTTAATGTTCCACTTACATACTCCAGATCCTGCAGATCCATCAAAAATTCCTGGAGCCAGAGCGTCGCTCTCTTTCCTACCGTTGTCGGCTGTGCCGGCTGAAAATGAGTAAATGCAAGGGTCGGCTGCGCCTTATACTTATCTGCAAATGAAGCCAGTTCATTGATTACATTGACCAGTTTCTTTCTGACAAGCTTTAATGCTTCCGCCATCACGATAATATCTGTATTGTCTCCAACGTAACAGGAAGTCGCTCCAAGATGGATGATTCCCTTTGCTTTCGGGCACTGCTGTCCGTATGCATACACATGAGACATCACATCATGACGCACAAGCTTTTCTCTTTCTTTTGCCACATCATAGTTGATGTCATCTGCATGCGCTTTAAGCTCTTCAATCTGTTCATCCGTAATAGGAAGTCCCAGTTCCTTTTCTGTCTCCGCCAAAGCGATCCAAAGCTTTCTCCATGTTCTGAATTTCATATCCGGAGAAAAAATATACTGCATTTCTTTACTTGCATATCGTTCTGATAATGGACTCTGATATCTGTCGTTCACTTTTCAATGCTCCTTTTCTTAGTTTCCGGCCGCTCTCTCCGACCTTTTTTGCACTCCTACTATACTACAGAAAAAACGGGAACGCAACATGATCCTTTACTATACATAACGCCGGTACTGATGTTTCCATCTCTCAAGCGTCTCCGGCACGGCCGCTTCTTCCATTTCGCCATCCTTTTCTTCCAGTAGTTTTTTCACCCGGTCCGCCGCCTGAAAATAGGACGGATTTGCTTCGAGAAACTTCCTGTACTCGTCCTCTTGCATGAATCTGGAGCAGGCGTAGACATAAGCGTTCAGCATTGTATCATCCTGGCAAATCTCATATGCCTTTTGGTACATGAATGCCGCCTGCTCATAAAGAAGTTCTCGGCCATAGGCTGCCCCAAGACATCCGTAAACTTTACCGTAAAACCGTTCCCCTGCGGATTCGTCTTTTTCGTCCTGCAGGATGGACAGATAGACAAGAATGGCGGACTCATATTCACCGCTTTCCAGCAGATTATCAGCCTTATATTTTCTGCGTTCAATCTCTTTCTGGTCTTTCAGCCTATCAAGTACGTTCCTGATATGCTCCATCTCCGGTTCGGAGTAAATTCTGGCATATTCCAAAATTCTGAGCACAAACTGTTCAATAGTTCCCTTTTTCTGGATCAGATCCAGAAGTTCGCCGGCCAGCTCCCGCATATTAAGCTCCGAATACAGCCATTCGCAAATCTTCTCATTCATGATCGTGTAATCAATCAGATAGAGATTATTACAGAGATAGTAGCACAATTCTTCTATCGTATAAATCTTTCTGTGAATACGTGTAATCTTGTACGGCTGTGACGCCTTTTTGTTATGACAAAGAATTAAACTGCCCATTAGTACCTCCCAGATGAATTATTTTCTCTACCCTGAAGTCCGTAGCCGGGAAAAAGTCTCCAAATCCTGCGTCCCTGAAACTCAGCCGACAGGTACGCTCATCCTCAAATTCGGTGCGGACGATAAGTTTCATTGAATATTCCTTACGCTTTGGCATCCCCGCAAACGAAACAGTCTCCACATTCCACTGGCCTGTTGCCAGAGACTCAATATGGATTTCAATGTCCTCCGTATTTTCAAGTAGCACTTCCCATTCATGGGTGTCTTCGTACCAGTGGGTTCCGAACTCGACAATCGGGTACCATACATCCACTCCGTCAATCCTCATCTTCAGGCAGACCTGCTCCATCAGCTTTGTTTCATCCAGATACGTCGGCACATCAAAGGAATGGGACCTTTTTTTCAATCCGCAGTAGCAGGCTCCTTTGCTGTAAAGATTATTTCCAATAAATGCTCTGCGCCCGTTACACAGTACCTTCTGAGAGTTCGGATACCAGTTGTTCTCAAACCCTTCTCCTGTCAGATAGACAGACGAAACATGCTTTTTGTTAAATACTCCCTGAATAAAATGACGGAACCGTTCATCCGCATTTCTTGCCTTATCAACATTCAGCACCGGGTAAACGGCCTTGAGCTCTTCCATCTGCGCTTCCGCAACTTTTTCCACGCTGACGAAATTCTCTTTTTCTCTCCGGTAGTCTGTATTCAGCTGTTTGAGCATATACGCCTCGATTTTCTCCCGGTCACAGTAAAAAAGCGCAGACTCATACTGCCAGAGTTCTTTTGGCTGATAAAGCATATAGTAGCAGAAACTCTCCCGGTAATCCATCGCATAGACCCGACTTTTATCAACTCCTGCCTGTGCGCCAGCTTCTCTTAAAAAGGTTCGGATCTCCTGATCGATCCACGGCACTGTAAATGAGACAAAAGTCACTTCCTTTTTGCGGAATGTCTGAAGCGTCAGCTCAATGAATTTTCCAAGAAGCCATCTCGCTTCATAGACCGTTCCATCTTTTTCAATCCGCTCATTTCTCTGGGCTTTCCGGTACAGATCCGAAACCACCCATCCTTTGTCCATCATTGCCGCTCTCTGCGCTTCACGTCCGAACATCCATGCTTCTTTATAATGTCCTACCATCAGCGGAATCTGGTAATTGTCAGCTGCCACTTCCAGTGTCTTCAGCTCATGTTTTTCTTCATCATAGTAACTGATCTGACATCCATTTTCATTCAGATCATATCCGATGATATATCCACAATTTTCCATCCTGATCCCTCTCCTATTCTAGTATAGCATAAATAATTGCTGTGACAGTTTCTTCTCATGACTGTACTCATTCATGGCCTGTTTTAGCGCTTCTTTTGTAAGCTCCGACATATCGTCCAACCGCCCGTACGTACCGACAGCCGGTATCTCACCCTCAAGACGGAATACATGTTTTTCAGACACAGCTGTAGTTCCATCGACCTTCATTTCTTTGAAGTAATATTCCAGAATCTCGTCACTATAAAGAACAAAAGTTCTTACATGAATATCCTCATAGACAGCCGGCATGATTTCTTTCTGATACGGCTGATCGTTTTCCTGGTCTTTTACTTTTCTGATCTTATATTCAACCACCACCTGACTACCCTTCTTCGCCCGGTATTCGATAATGCTCTTATCATACAGCATCACTTCCCGAAGCCAAGATTTCGGATACATCAGATAGAACGGGAAAACAACCTGCTTTTCGCAAAGCTCCCTTAAGAACAACTTGAGCAGTTCCTCTGATGCACTTTGGAGATCATGTTCGGAATAATACTTCAGATATGCAATCCGGCAGATGTCCGGAAGTTGTTCTCCTGCCTTTGCCTCCTTCTCCACAATTTCCCAGACAGACTGGTCTGTCTGACGTTCACGCATCAGGTACTCTCTGGAAATATAAGCAAGATACGCTCTGATCAGGCGGAAGTACCCATTTCCACTGCTATAGTAATCGTAGAAAATTTCCTCTTCTCCGAAAATGTTTTCGGAAAAGACCATCTGGGTGATGATCCGCTCTGCAATCTTGTCAGAAGGAACATCCTCTTTTTTTGCTGCGCGCCATACCTGTTTCATATTTCTTGTGGCTCCACAGTAATACATAGCAAGATAGGTCAATGTTGTCCTGTCAAAATGACCTCTCTGGAAAAGGACAAAACATACTTCCAGAAGCGTCTCATCTTCTACGTATCCGTCCTCCTGAATTTTCTTCGTACAGAGATCAAAAATCTCCTCGTCTGCAAACAGCTCCATTCCATGCTTTTCGATGTTTTCAAATGAAAGCTCTGGAACCGGCACAGAGTCCTCTTCCTGATTCGGTTTCTTTTCAAATTTCCTGCACAATTCAACAAAGCGCATCTCATAGAAAAGCCGTGTGGTTTCATATGGAATCGAATCAGTATAATGCCGCCCATCCATGGATTCCCAGATGATTCTGGAATCTTTATCGTAGAGGAAAATCATCGCGCTGCCATCGACAACACCCACTCTTTGCCGGATTTCCCCGTCTTCCTCAATCACCATGACCGACTTCATAAATGGAAGTTTTGTCTTGACTTCATAAGCGTGACAGATATCATTAAGCGCCTCGAGCCTTTCTTCTGTCATGTTCTCTTCCGTACAGAATTTTTTATAGATAATACGAAGCGGTTCATTGATATGGCGCTTCAAAAGCTGTTCCCATGCAAATGCCTCCATTTTATCACGGTAATAGGTATAAATCTCTCCTGTCTCATCCTGAAACTGTATGATATTGGCGTAGAGAAACGCCGTCTTCTCATAGGTAAGCGTATTTCCATGCATAAAATAAAGACATACTGCCTTTGGAAGCGGGTCTTTGACACGCTCTTCTTCGATAGTCATCATATAATATTCATAGAGCTGTACGATTTTCATCTCCTGCTCTACCGCAAGCTCATACCACTTAAAATACTCGGACCTGATCTGATTTCCTTTGATCAGAAGCGTACAGATGGAAGTCAGCACCATCGGATCCGGATAGTCTGCATACAGCCGCTCCAAAAGCTTGAAAAGCTGCCTGTCAAACTTCTTCTGCTGCCCAGCCAGATTCGCCGTATAGAGCGCAAGCTCTCTCGTAAACAAACCGTATCTGGATCCAAAACTCAGAACCTGAATTTCAAAATTTCCAAGTTTCTTCAGGCAGACCGGATCTTCCCTGTAACATTTAAATGCCTGAAGATATAAAAGAGTATGTCCAGCTTTTTCTGTATAAAAATGCTTTTCCAGGGCAGCAAGCCTTCTCGTAATGTTTTTATATTCCGGATCAATATCCATAAGCATACAAAGAGCGCTCCACATTTTCGGGTGCTTGTTGTATGCTTTCTTTATTTCGTCTGTCACATGCTCCGTATGGTTCGTATTTTTTTTCAGAAGCGCCGTCAGGTACAGGAAATATGTCGTATTTTCCGGGCGCTTCATCATATCAAACCGCCCGTAATTATATTGCTCTATGATCTCCGCAGCCTGCTCGGTCTGCCCGCTTTCCAGATATGCATGTGCTTTTACAAGAGAACAAAACGACGCATCCCTGCCAAGATTCTCCATCTGACCGGCCAGCTGCACTGTATCCTCCGCCCAACTTAAAAGATCGCTCGTTCCTGTAATGCAGGAAAAGTATCCTTTTATGATCTGTGTCATATAGAAGGTCTGCTCATGCTTTGGAGTATGCACACCTTCCCGCGTCACTTCGATCTCGTATACAATCTGTTCATACGGAGTTGTAAAAATAATCCGGCCGAAATTTCTTCCGGCATGGAGAACCTGCGGAGTAATCACATAATGGAATCCCAGAGTATTGCCGACAAAATCATCGGTTGTAAACTCTTTCTGCGTAATTTGGATGAAATTCCCCTCCACAGATGCACGGATCGGCATATAGCCCCATGTATTTTTGGTAATAATAATATTCTCCCGCACCGCCTCATTCGGACTTTCAAATTTCTTTTCATACTCAGATAGAGAAAGGAAGAGACATTCCTTCTGCTTGATTCCTACAAGGAACTCCTCCACCGCCTGCTCTCCAAGAGACCATTTCCGCATATTATTGTAAAGCGCCACTACCCTTGGATTTTCATACCGCAGAATCTCATAAAAACTCATGGAACGGAACAACCTGCGCGCCTCCAGAAAATCTTTCATCGCCAAGAGTTTAAAGTCCTTCATATTCTGCACTTTCCCATGGGATGTCATAAGATAAGGACGCTCGATCACTGCTGTAAAGGAAAGCTCGTATTCACCTCCGTTACATACTACGGTAAATGTTCCGTTTTCCACATAACCCGGCTCCAGCCCTTCTGCGTCGTAGGTGAATGAAATCACAACCGGATTCCCCTCAAATCCATTTTCCTTCAAATGAATCCGGAACGAGGAGGAATAAACAAGTCCTCTTACCGGTGTCTCTTTTCTGTTTTCAATCGTAAAACTTCCCTGAAATGTCTCCCCTTCTCCAATCAAAAGCACCAGGTTGGTCTCTGAAAACCTTACATCCGGCTGCTCCTTGCTAAAATCTCCATTTGAGAAGCGTTTAATTTTATTTTTCAAGCCTTCCACCTCTTGCATTGCATTTTATATCAGATATACTATAATTGAAATTATAACATTATTCCCTGTCATATGGCAATGCCTGTGCAAAATTTATCAAAAGTTGTCAAGGAGGGCATATACTATGAGCCAATCAATTGCTTTTCATGGAAGTGATCTGGAACAGGTCGCACAATATTACCATCTGCCGCAAGAGGAAATCATCTGTTTTTCCGCAAATGTCAATCCTCTCGGTTTTCCAGAAAGAACAGCCGGACTTGTCTGTCAGAATTTTTCCCGTTTAATGACCCACTATCCGGACAGGGAGTATACGGGACTGAAGCGGGCTATTGGGAACTACTGTCATGTTTCCCCGGATTATGTACTTGCCGGCAATGGTTCCACCGAGCTGATTTCCCTCTTGATTCAGTCCTCTGGCAGAACTCGTGCCGTTCAGGTTGGTCCTTCCTACTCGGAGTACGAGCGGGAACTAATGCTTGCCGGAATTCCCTGTACGACATGGTATCCAAAAAAGGAAGCGCTGTTTCAACCTGATACGACTGATCTGCTTAACTTTCTGACTGCCCACCATGCGGACTTTCTGATTCTCTGCAATCCAAACAATCCGACTGCCCGTGCGCTTTCTACCGAAGAGATTGCAGTTCTTCTGGAAGGATGCCTGAAAGCCGACATCTTTGTGATGATCGATGAGACTTATGCGGAATTTGCTGACAGAGAAGTCTCTGCAATGCCTTTCGTTTCCAGATTTCCGAATCTGATGGTGATCCGGGGTATCTCTAAATTTTTCGCCGCGCCAGGGCTACGTCTCGGATATGGCGCATCCGGAAACCGCGCCTTCCTTGATCATGTAAAGAAACATCAGAATCCGTGGAGCGTCAACAGCGTTGCAGCTTTTGCCGGAGAGCATTTGTTCTCCGAAGAAGAGTTTATCGTTAAAACAAAAGACCTCATATCAAGCGAACGTGCCCGCATGATACAAGGCCTTTCTGAAATTCCTGCTCTTCGTGTCTATCCAAGTGACAGCAACTTCTTACTTGTTGAAATTCTGGATTCTTCGTTCACGGCATCCAGCCTCTTCGACTTCCTGATCCGTAAAAAACTTATGATCCGGGACTGCTCCTCTTTCAAGGGACTCGGAACCAGTTTTTTCCGGTTTTGTCTGATGCTTCCGGAACAGAATACCAGACTGCTCCTGGCAATCCTGGAATATTTCAAAAAAACACGTTAAGTCCGGGAATTCTTTTCCCGAAAGATGATTCTACAGCAAAAACCGCACTGCGGTGGAAAAAGATGCTACTGAAGCAGCTCACCGCATGCGGAGACCCTGTAGAATTTTTATTTCTTTTTCAGAATGAGGGCGATAAATACGATATCCTCTTCTCCGTCATTTACAAGTCCGTGGCCTTCTCCGTCCGGACAGAATGTTACATCACCTGCGCTAATCTCACGCTTCGTTCCATTTTCATTGTAAATTCCCTTTCCTTTTAAAAGATAATATGTCTCCGTTTCACCATGGTGCTCATGATATCCAAGCTCACATCCCGGCTTAATTGTCACCTCGCTGAACATAGAGCAACTATCTCCGAGCTGTTTCCCTTTGATCAGCGCTTCTTTAAGAATATACCCGGCACCGCCGGAAGCATGTTCCGCCTTTTGAATTTCTCTTTCTTCCTTATGTGTAATCATCGTCTGGCCCTCCTTTTATTTCTTTTAAAAAACTGGTTTTATCATAGCATAAAGGCACTGCCTTTGCAACGACAGTGCCTTTCGCCAATTATTTCGTAACAATTTTATAGTATTCTCTTGCCGTCATTTTAAAGACAAATACATAAATGACTGCAAAGATAAGGATTGTTCCGATCGTACATGCAACGATCAGATTTGTGTTCGTTAGATTTAAGAATGCAAGAAGTCTTCGTATCAGCTGAAATGCTGCCGCCAGATGAAGAACCGCAAGTCCAAGCGGCAGGAAAAACACCATCCGGATCTGACTGTTGACAGTCTTCTTAACTTCCCGCCGGCTCATGCCCACTTTCTGCATGATCTGATATCGGCTTCGGTCCTCAAATCCTTCCGAAATCTGTTTGTAATAGATAATCAGCACGGTTGCCATCAAAAACAGGCCGCCGAGAAAAATACCAAGGAAGAGGAAACTTCCATAAAAGACATGAAATTCTTCTTCATAGACCCCCCGCAGTTCCACATAGCCTTCGATTCCGTAATCGTACTGAATCCTTTTTGTAATGGCTGCTACCGCTGCCTCTTTTTTCTCTTCGCTTCCGGTCAGATCAAATCCATAGGAATATTCCATCGGCACCTCCCCCGCTTTTGACAGGGATGAAACCAGATTGCTGATGACTGTTTGATCTTTGACGAACAGAATATAGGATTCCATCACCGGGAAATCCTGTTTCTTCTCCATCGGAATTTCATCTGGCTCTTCTACGACGGTAAAGTTCGAATCTTCAATTCGAAAATGCTCCTTTCCATAAGAAGTTTTGGAAGAAGTGTATACGACTGCCTCCTGATCTGAAAGTTTCAGATTCTCTCCTGTCATCTCATTATAGTAAGATACCGGAGCAATCCGTATCAGAACCCGGTTGGAGTAGAAAGGGCTACCTAACGCATAGAAGGAAAATCCATCTGCTTTCTTGTCAGTCACCATGTTAACATACTGACACCGATATCCGTTTTCCTGCCGGAGCCCCTGGCGGTTCAACTCTTCTGCCACCACCGTATCCACGGTCCGGATTGTTTCCTCATTACTCTGATCAATAGTCAGAATCAGCTCCTTCGGGAACCTAGTTTCCATAATATTTTCCATTCCCATATTCAGGCTGACTGTTGTAGAAAGTGTGACCAGTACCATCGTACTCAATATACATATATTGGCAAGGCCGACTGCGTTCTGCTTCATCCGGTAAATCATACCGGAAACGGAATGAAAATGTTTTGCCTTATAATAAAAGGATTTGTTTTTTCTCAACAATTTTAAAAATGCGATACTTCCTGCAATAAACAGGGCATATGTTCCAATAACGACAAGTAGGACTGCCACAAAGAACACGCTGATAGCCTCAATCGGATTTTCTACAATATTGGCCATGATATATCCCGCTGCAATTGTCGCAACGCCGAACAATGCGAGTAAAATCTTGGTCCTTGGTTCTTTCTCGCCCACATTTCCTCCGTGCAGAAGTTCAATCGGATTGGCTTTGCGTACTTGAATCAGATTAGAAAGAAATGCGACAAAGAAGATTGCTGCAAATAAAATCAACGTTGTACCGATACTGCTGCCCGTCATCTCATACTGAAGGGATGTCTGATATCCGATAATCTTATAGAGCAGAAGAAACATCAGTCTGCCAAGAATGATTCCACCAAGGATTCCCATCAGGATGCTGACTCCTCCGACCATCAGAGATTCCCAGAACATCATAATGGAAAGCTCTTTCTTTCCCATTCCAAGAACATTGTAAAGTCCGATCTCTTTTCTCCGCTGCTTGATCAGAAAGCTGTTTGTGTAGAACAGGAATACACACGCGAAGATCGCAACAATGACCGTACCAAATCCGAGAATACTTCTCAGGTCGTTTGCTCCCGGCATCTCATTGATTCCGGAGTTGTCCATGATCATGCACATATCAAAAAACAACATGATCGTTATGATGCTAGTCACCATAAAAGGAACATATGACCGTTTGTTTTTCTTCAGGTTGGTGAATGCAAGCCGGATGTAAATCGATTTAAACATGCCGCTCACCTCCTGTAGTCAGCACCGTCAAGGTATCCGAAATCTTCTGGTACAGCTCTTCATTTTTCATATTCCCCCGGTAGATCTGATGGAAGACTTCCCCGTCTTTGATAAAAAGAACTCTGCCGACATGGCTTGCCGCTTTCACAGAGTGGGTTACCATCAGAATGGTCTGGCCCGTCTGATTAATCTTGGAAAACTGATTCAACAGATCGTCTGCCGCTCTGGAATCCAGCGCTCCGGTTGGCTCATCCGCAAGAATCAACTGAGGTTTGGTAATCAATGCTCTGGCTACTGCCGTCCGCTGTTTTTGTCCTCCGGATACTTCATAAGGGAACTTTGAAAGAAGTTCATAAATTCCAAGATTCTTTGCAATCGGCTCCAGGCGTTTTTGCATTTCCGGATATTTCTTTCCTGCAAGCACAAGCGGGAGGAAGATATTGTCACGGATGGAAAGGGTATCCAGAAGATTGAAGTCCTGGAATACAAATCCCAGATTCTGTCTCCGAAATGTCGCAATCTCCCTCTCCGGTATGGTAGAAAGATCCCGCCCTTTCAGTTTGATACATCCGCCCGTCGGCTTATCCAGGGCTGCGAGAATATTCAAAAGTGTCGTCTTTCCGGAGCCGGATTCTCCCATGATTGCAACGTACTCTCCTCCTTCCACGGAAAAGGTTACATTTTTCAGGGCTTCTACCTGATTCCCTCCAAAACGTGTTGTATATGTTTTCTTCAGATTCTGCACTTCAAGAATCGTCATCTCTTTCTCCACCTTTCTAAAATCTTATTCTTTTCTATGCCTTTATTATAATTAACCCCCGATGGCGTTTTCCATCGATTCGTCTTACAATCCATCCGCAAACCTTACGATTTTGAAAGGTAAAGAATCCCACTTATTCTACCTCCAGTTTCTTGTGTCCCAGATCCAGCGTTACCTTCGTTCCTTTGCCAGGTTCGGAGGAAATCTGAATCCCGTGGTTTAATTTGTCCATCACTTTCTTGCATAAATAAAGACCGATACCGGTAGACTTTTTATCTTTTCTGCCATTATATCCGGTATATCCCTTCTCCATGATTCTCGGAAGATCTTCCGCTGAAATTCCAATTCCGGTATCTTCGATCACCAGATGGCATGTGTCCGTCATATAGATAGAAACCTTCCCCTTTTTTGTATACTTCAGCGCATTGGATAGGATCTGCTCCACCACAAAGGAGAGCCATTTCTCATCGGTCAGCACTGTCTCCTTGATTTCGCCCAGTTCCAGGGAAATCTTCTGTAGAATAAACAGCCTGGAGTACTTCTTGACAGCCTGTCGTACCACTTTTCCAAGATCGCAGTTTGTCAATACCATGTCTTTGGATATGTCACCTATTCTCAGATAGGACAATACCATCTCTACATACTGTTCTGTCTTAAACAGTTCCATCTGAAGAGAATCATAAAGCTTCCTGTCAATCTTTTCTTCTTCGCTTTCCCTGCCAGACTGCAGAAGAATACGCATGGCTGAAATCGGCGTCTTGATCTGATGAGCCCACATGCCATAATAATCCATCATATCATTGTACCTAAGCTCATTTTGGTATAGAACCTCTTCCTTTTCGTTTGCCATCTTCGCAATTAGTTGACGGTAAAGCGCATCCATCGCTCCCGGCGACATATAAAATGTTCCAGAACAGGTATCGATCGCCTCGATCCGGTACTTCAGTTCCTTCCATCTGCCTGCATACTTCGTCACATCCACCAAAAAACAGAGAAACGCACCGGCCAGAGTAAACTCCGCAATATAGAAGACCTTATCCATCGGAATATCATATAAATACCCGATCAAAAACAAAGCCCCATAAAAAAACAGGACAATCGCCCAGGCCAGCATTCTGTCTTTCAAATATCCTTTTATCATCGCACTCTCACTCCCTCATCATATATCCGATTCCCTTTTTGGTCAGAATGATATCCGGCAGTCCTGCCTTGTCCAGTTTTTTACGCAGTCTTGTCATATTGACCGTCAGGGTATTGTCATCAATGAAACTGTCATCTTCCCAGAGTTTTGTGATAATATCCTCTCTTGAGACAATTTTCCCTGCCCGCTCCATCAGACACTGCAAAATCTTGTACTCATTTTTTGTCAGATCTATCCGCAGATCTTCGTACAACACCGAAGCGTCACTCATGTTCAAAATCAGACCTTTATGTTCGATTACATTGATATTCCCTTGAAAGGAATAACTTCTTCTCAGAAGAGCCTGAACCTTCGCCGTCAGGACATTCAGGTCAAACGGTTTTTCTACGAAATCATCTCCGCCCATATTCATAGCCATGACGATATTCATATTGTCAGACGCCGAAGACAGGAAGATGATCGGCACTTTGGAAAATTCCCGGATTCTCTGGCACCAGTGGAATCCATTAAAAAACGGCAACATGATATCCAGAAGAATCAGATGCGGGGAAAAGGACGCCATCTCCTCCAAAATATTCTTAAAATCCTCCGCACATTTCACTTCATATCCCCACTGGGTCAGATGGGATGCCAGTGTTGCTGCGATGGTCATATCATCTTCAATAATCAGAATTTTGTACATAACGCTTCCCTCCTGCTGTCAAATTACCAAGCGCTATGATCCATCAGGACCATAGCGCTTCTCTTTTATATTCTGTCTTCAATTATACTACTGAACTTTGGCGATATCAATCAAAGTCAGTTCTTTGATATTGGTATTTTCAAGGCTTGTTACCAGTGCCCCTGCCGTATCCATCGCAGTTAGCACAGTCACGCCTGTTTCAATGGCATTTCTTCGAATTGTAAAACCATCTCTTGCATGATCTGCTCCCTGCGGAGGGGTGTCGATGACAAGGTCAATCTCATGTCCCAGAATCAAATCCAGAAGGTTCGGGGATGTCTGCTCGATCTTGTTGACAGAAATTGCTTTTACCCCTGCCTCTTTGAGGGCTTCTGCCGTTCCGGCTGTCGCAAAAATGCGGTATCCAAGAGCCTCAAATCTGCGCCCAATCTCTACCGCTTCCGGCTTGTCCTCATCCCGCACGGTCATAATCATATTCTTATATTTTGGAAGCTTGATACCAGCTCCAAGGAAGGCTTTGTATAATGCCTCGTTAAAGGTCTTCGCAATTCCAAGACATTCTCCGGTAGATTTCATTTCCGGTCCCAGGCTGATATCTGCCCCGCGGATTTTCTCAAATGAGAATACCGGCATCTTGATTGCAATGTATTCTGCCTCTTTCTGCAGTCCCGGAGTGTATCCCATCTCACGGATCTTGTGTCCGATAATGACTTTTGTTGCCAGCGGAACAATCGGGATCCCTGTCACCTTGCTGATGTACGGAACCGTACGGCTGGACCTTGGATTGACCTCGATGACATATACATCTTCCCCACATACGATAAACTGTATGTTAATCATACCAATGACATGCAGGGCTCTGGCAAGTCTTCTTGTGTACTCTTCAATCTTTCGTTTGGTTACCGCAGAAATACTCTGAGCCGGATAAACGGAAATACTGTCTCCAGAGTGAATACCGGCTCTTTCGATGTGCTCCATGATACCCGGAATCAGGATATCTTCTCCGTCACATACTGCATCAACCTCGATCTCTTTTCCCATCAGATACTTGTCTACAAGAATAGGGTGCTCCTGTGCGATCCGGTTGATGATTCCTATAAACTCATCGATATCATGATCATTGATAGCAATCTGCATGCCCTGTCCGCCAAGAACGTAGGATGGTCTTACAAGAACCGGGTAGCCCAGCTCGTTTGCAACCTTTTTCGCTTCCTCAGCAGTAAAGACAGTTCCTCCTGTCGGGCGCGGAATCTTACACTCTGCAAGAATTTCATCAAAGAGTTCTCTATCTTCCGCTGCATCTACATTTTCCGCTGAGGTACCAAAGATCGGAACGCCCATCTTCATCAGTGCCTCAGTCAACTTGATCGCTGTCTGTCCGCCGAACTGTACAACCGCACCATCCGGTTTCTCAATGTCCACGATGCTTTCCACATCTTCCGGTGTCAGCGGCTCAAAATAAAGCTTGTCTGCAATATCAAAGTCGGTGCTGACTGTCTCCGGATTATTATTTACAATGATTGTTTCATAGCCTTCTTTTTTGAACGCCCACGTACAATGTACGGAGCAGAAATCGAATTCGATTCCCTGTCCGATCCGGATCGGGCCAGAGCCAAGAACAAGGACTTTCTTCTTTCCACTTGTCTTTTCAACTTCATTTTCACTGCCAAATACAGAGTAATAATACGGTGTAGTCGCAGCGAACTCTGCCGCGCAAGTATCTACCATTTTATATGCCGCACGGATTCCGTTGTCCAGTCGCATCTGATGGATCTCGCTTTCTGTTTTACCGGTCAAAGATGCAATGACATGATCCGGGAATTCGATCCGTTTCGCCTCTTTTAAGAGTTCTGGCGTCAGCGGTCCCTCTTTCAGGGCTTTCTCCATCTCTACAATGATGGCAAATTTATCAATAAACCATTTGTCGATTTTCGTAATGCTGTACAGGACATCGTAGGAAACGCCTCTTCTCAGAGCCTCTGCGATCATCCAGATCCGTCTGTCATCCACCACATGCAGTTTTTCCATCAGTTCCTCATCGGACAGATCTGAAAAATCATAGGACATCAGGCTGTCTACATGCTGCTCCAGAGAACGAATCGCTTTCATCAGCGCACCTTCGAAATTGTCACAGATACTCATGACTTCTCCGGTCGCTTTCATCTGTGTAGTCAGTGTTCTCTGAGCACTGATAAATTTATCGAACGGCAGACGCGGGATCTTGACAACACAGTAATCCAACATCGGCTCAAAACTTGCATAGGTCTTTCCGGTAATAGCGTTTTTGATTTCGTCCAGTGTGTAGCCAAGAGCAATCTTTGCTGCCACTTTTGCAATCGGGTATCCGGTTGCCTTGGATGCAAGGGCAGAAGAACGGCTCACACGCGGGTTGACCTCGATAACACAGTATTCAAAAGTATCCGGATTCAGAGCATACTGTACATTACATCCTCCAGTAATGTTCAGCTCGCTGATAATATTCAAAGCGGATGTTCTCAGCATCTGGTACTCTTTATCTCCAAGTGTCTGGGATGGTGCAACAACGATACTATCTCCGGTATGAACACCAACCGGGTCAATGTTTTCCATATTACATACAGTGATACAGTTTCCATTTCCATCCCGCATCACTTCATACTCAATCTCTTTCCATCCTGCAATGCAGCGTTCTACAAGCACTTGCCCTACACGGGAAAGACGAAGTCCGTTCTCCAGAATTTCTACCATTTCTTCCCTGTCATGGGCAATACCGCCGCCGCTTCCGCCAAGGGTATAGGCTGGTCGAAGTACGACCGGGTAACCGATCTTTTCTGCAAATTCCACGCCGTCCGGTACATTTTCTACAACAAGGGATGCCGCTACCGGTTCTCCGATCTTTTCCATTGTTGCTTTGAATTCCAGTCGGTCTTCCGCCTTTTTGATCGTCTCAGATGTTGTTCCGATCAGACGCACATTATTTTCCTTCAAAAAACCTGCTTCATCCAGCTCCATGGCAAGATTCAGTCCTGCCTGACCTCCCAGCGTCGGTAGAACGCTATCCGGTTTTTCTTTGCGGATCAGCTCTTCTACTACTTCTACTGTCAAAGGCTCGATGTAAACTCTGTCCGCAATGTCTTTATCTGTCATGATGGTAGCCGGATTCGAATTTAGAAGTACAACTTCAATTCCCTCCTCTTTCAGGGAACGGCAGGCCTGTGTTCCTGCATAGTCAAATTCCGCTGCCTGACCGATAACAATCGGTCCCGATCCGATCACTAATACTTTTTTGATATCCTGATTTCTTGGCATTATCTGTCCCCTCCCATCATTTTCATAAACCGGTCAAAAAGGTATCCGGAGTCCTGCGGTCCAGGACATGCTTCCGGGTGGAACTGTACGGTAAAGATCTTCTTTCCGGTATATTCCATTCCTTCATTGGTTCCGTCATTGACATTAACAAACGCAGGTTTTGCGATTTCCCGGCTTAAGGTCGCGTCATCCACAACATAACCATGGTTCTGCGAAGAAATGTAGACACGGTTCGTACTCATGTCTTTCACCGGATGATTACCACCACGGTGTCCATATTTCAGCTTATGGGTATCTCCGCCATTTGCAAGTGCCATCAGCTGATGTCCAAGACAGATTGCAAAGATCGGCACATCACTTTCACAAAACTTTCTGACTTCTTCAATAATATCGGTGCAGGTCTTCGGATCTCCAGGTCCGTTAGAAAGCATGATTCCATCCGGATTTGTCGCCAACACTTCCTCCGCCTTTGTATGGGCCGGATACACGGTAACCTCACAGCCTCTCTGATTCAGAGATCTGGCAATGTTGTTCTTTGCGCCGTAGTCCATCAGCGCAACCTTATATCCATCTCCCGGAAGCACATACGGCTCTTTGCAGGTAACTTTGGAAACAACGTCACCCACCTCATATGCCGCAATCTTTGGCAACACCTCTTCCAGATTGTAAGATGCATTAGTAGTAATCATGCCATTCATGGTTCCCTTTTCTCTCAGGATTTTTGTAAGAGCACGGGTATCAATACCTGCGATGCCCGGAATATCCTGTTTTTCCAGGAACTCCTGGATCGTTCCTTCACACCGGAAATTACTCGGCATTCTGGAGAGTTCTCTCACAATATAGCCATCCGGCCACGCTTTTTTTGACTCCATATCAGGAGTAATTCCATAATTTCCAATTAGCGGGTAAGTCATGACAACTGCCTGTCCGGCATAAGAAGGATCCGTAAGGACCTCAAGATAACCTGTCATAGAGGTGTTAAAGACGATTTCACTGATCATATCTCTCTTCGAGCCGATGCTTGTTCCTTCAAAGACGGTTCCGTCTTCCAAAATCAGAAATGCTTTCATAGCTTCACCTTATCCCTTCGTAGTTTCTATATGTTTGTTTGCGCAAAAAGAAAGGCGCATGAGTGTCTTTTTCGATACTCGAGCGCCCTCCTTCTCAAATTGTAAAAATTTTACCATATCTCTTTTTGTTTTTCAACGTTTTTCCTAAATTTTCTTCTTTTTCCGGTAACTATTTAGCCATACGGCCCAAGCAGCTGCTTCCCCTGCCTCTCTATTCATACTGCCAGTACACGGTAATCTTGCATAGGATCGGATCGTCCTGGTAGGAATACCTGGCACTGGAAAGACCGTTCTGCTGTGCCAGAACTGATGCAGCATCCCGAATCAGTCCATCCAGAAGCCTGTCTTTTGACTCTTTGTACGCTGTCTGCCCAGAAAACTTGAAGACAGAAACCGGCTCTTTGGAAGAGATATCTTCATTCAGCTGCTTTTGCATCCGGTCCTGGTCAAACCGCTGATAATAGCATCCTTCTCTTACATAATAGTTATCATTGACAGCGGTACAGGACGGGAATGTAACATCCGTGTCTAGTTCGTGTGTTCGAAAAAGCTCCTGCTCACTACAGCAGAGATAGTCATACTGAATCTGCTGCTCTTCCGGGATCTCCTCGCCATCACTCTGTAGAAAGACCGGATCGCCCCAGGTCGTGTCCACATAATAGTAGTTCCCGTCACACCGCACCAGATTCCACGCGTGAGGCTGCCCTCTGGTTGTCCCTGTAACGTATGTGCAGAATACTCCAAGCTTTTCCAAAAGATACTGCGTCTCCCTCGCATAACCTGCACAGACAGAGGCCTTATTGACAAGTGCACTATAAAGATTCTGGCTGTCACTTGCATCTTCTACATAGTCAACTGAACGGATAACATATTCATAGACGTACCGGATTCTATCATACTCTGAATCGCTCTGCGACACATCCTCTGCTCTGAGAATAGCCTCTGCCTCCGATTCAATCTGAGCCTGCATCTGTTTTTTTTGCTCACCCTCGTAGGTATACTCTGGGCAGAACTCGGAATATCCCCCTTCCGGAATCTGATAGGCTGTCGTCTCTGCCGCCCCACTGCACCAGAAGATATCCGGAAAATCATTCAGAACAAATTCAAAAATCTGATTGACCCTCTTTGCATCCGTCATTTCCACGTTAATTGTTTCCGAATTATTCCGGATTCCCTGAAGAATTGTCTGATACACCTGCTGTTCTTCTTCACTTAATGTATTGTAATAATATTTTTCCGCTACTTCTTCGGCCGGAATTTCCACATCCTGAAATACCGGCTGTTCTGTCGAAGAAGCAGTCCTTTCTTTTACCGTCGACATGGACCCGCGAAGTATCCCCGCAGTTCCTGCCACCACTGCCAGAATCAATATGACGCACAGAACAATGCATCCCTTTAAGAATCTGTTTTCTCTTTTTCTCATGCTTTTCTCCGTAAATCATCCTTTACTATCTATTATAGAGAAAATCCGGCCTGATGCCAACCAGATTCTTTTTATACAAGCTCCGCAATTCTGGAAACACCCACATAGATCTCCGAGATTTTATACCAGGTCCGGTAATCCACTTTTCCCGTCTGCGGTAGTCCGAACACTTCCTGAAACTTCCGAACCGACGCTTCCGTCTTCGGCCCGTAAATTCCGTCCGCATCTACTTTCGGGATTGCCGGATAAGCCCCTGCAATCACATTCAGCTGTTCCTGCATCTGAAGTACCTTACTTCCTGAAGAACCATTTTCTAATGTGTAGCCCGGCCACGATGACGGAATTCCGGATATCTCCTGGGCGGTATTGATATACATATCACTTCCATAAAAATGACGAAGGATCTGGATTGCGCTGTATCCCTGATCTGCCAGATTCTTGGAGCCCCACTGTGTCATCCAGCCAGGACAGGTGACCTGCTTTCCGTCACAATACTGAGTCAGAATTGGTTGACGAACATTCGGCCGGGAAAGATAAGACGCAAACAGATCATCCACAACCACAGAAATCGTGTCGTACACATTCCTCTGCGGAATCCACTTGTGATCAAAGGCAGTAGAAGAAGAAATCGTAAATTCGAATCCCTGATTACGGTACCATTCTGTGTAAACCCGGTTCAATGTGAAGGACATAATCGCAAGGACATTCGCCTTGATTGCCTCCTCCGGCCATGTCGCATAAATCTCACTGGACGCCACATTTTTAATATAATCTTTGTATTTGTCATAGTAATTCAACGCTGTAGAATCCCGTGGAGATCCGTCGTGTACAACAATGTATTCCGGCACTACAACCCGGCTCAAAACAATCTCGCCGGATTCATCCATTGGTTTGATCTCAGCTTCCGGGATTTTAGGAGGGTAATTTCCAAACAGTGTATGTGCCGGAATCACATAGACCTCCTGCCCTTCCTCACGGTCCAGAGGAAGCATCCGGATATTCTGAAGCGCAGTCACCCCCGACAAGATCTCTGTCCCCGCAATCTGAATCGGCTCAAATCCGGGTGCTGTCACTTCCAGTGTATATTCCGAATAAGGCTGCTCCTCCTGACGTTCATCCAGACTGTACTCTATCGGAGGAGCTGACAACTCCAGCGTTTCGGTCTGTCCGGAAGAATCTGTGGAAACTATCTCAATTGTCTGATCCGGTACCCCAGTATAGGAGATCCGGATACTCGCATCCTCTACCGGAAACGATGTCGCCTCCGATGTAATCTGTATTTTCAGCTTTCCTTTATCAATATTGTTTTCCTGCATTCCGTAAAGTTCGTTCATGTCCACCTCTAAGCGTTTCTTCTCTTCAAGATATGAAGGTATTTCCAAAAACATGCCTTTGAAACAGGAAAAGGCACCGCACATCTGTGCGGTACCTTCTACAAATCAAAAGAATATTCTTTGTATATCATTGTACATCACAAAAACCATTAAAAGAAGCAGGCACACCATTCCGATCATATGAACATAACCTTCTTTCTCAGGAGGAACCCGTTTGCCCCGGATTACTTCTATAATCAGGAATACAAGACGTCCACCGTCCAGCGCCGGAATCGGAAGCAGGTTCATGACACCAAGGTTGGCAGAAAGCAGAATCATAAGATTCAGCATGTTTAGAAATACCAGCGCGGCTCCGCCGCTTCTGCTCTGATTGTACGTATCCTGCACCACATCGACGATTCCTACCGGTCCGGACATGCTATCCATTCCGATCTGTCCGGTAACAAGCATCTTCAAACTCTCAATGGTAGATGTAATCCAGTATTCAACCACATAAGCACTGTATTGGATCGTCTCAAAAAAGCCGGTCTTTACATATCCACCTCCGGAATATCCATAACGGTACATGCCGTTTTCTTCATCCCATTGCGGCTTTAAGTGAACCGTCGTCTCCACACCATCCCGCTCATAGGTCAGATCAATCTCCTCATTCTGATGAAACTGATTGTAGGTCGTCACATCCCGGAACAGATGAATGTTCCTTCCATTGATTTCCTTGATGACATCTCCTGCCTGCAAGCCCGCCTCGGCTGCCGGATAATTCTCATCTACTGCAGCCACAATCGGTTTGTCTACGCCAATCCATGCTGTGATAATGATGGCTCCTATCAGCGCCAGGATAAAATTAAATATCGGACCTGCCACAATGACACTGATCCGTCTCCACGGAGATTTTTCGTTAAAGTTCCCAACACTCTCTCCGTCCTCGGTTTCGTCCTCTCCCATGGCACAGAATCCGCCAAGCGGTAGAATCCTGATAGAATACTGCGTCTCTTTTCTCTGTAATCCTACGATTTTCGGCCCCATTCCGATAGAAAACTCCTGCACCTCAATCCCGTTGAGTTTGGCAAGAAGAAAATGTCCAAACTCATGGATGAAGACAATAAATCCAAATATGATAATTGCAAGAATAATTCCCAAACTATCTGTTACCTCCTGCTGCGAATTCTTTCATATGTTTCCTGTTCAGTCATAAGAATCTGTTCTAAAGAAGGATTCTCAATCTTCTTATGAGCCTTCATACAATCCTCTATAATCTCTACGATTTCCAGATATGTGATCTGTCTGTCTAAAAACATGCTGACAGCAAGTTCATTAGCTGCATTCAGCACAGTCGGCATACTGCCTCCGGCTCTTCCTGCTTCATAGGCAAGTGCCAGCCCGTAAAAGGTATCCAGATCCGGCTTTTCAAAATCCAGATGAGAAAGACTCCAGAAATCCAGACGGTCTCCCGGAAGATATCTGCGTTCCGGATAGTAAAGAGCATACTGGATCGGAAGTTTCATGTCCGGTGTTCCAAGCTGTGCGATCACAGACCCGTCTTCATACTCTACCATCGAATGGATCACCGACTGAGGCTGGACCACCACCTGAATCTCATCCACTGACACATCAAACAACCATTTAGCCTCAATTACTTCCAGGCCCTTATTGATCATAGTAGAAGAATCAATCGTGATCTTTCTTCCCATGGACCAGTTCGGATGTTTCAATGCATCTTCCACTTTGACATTTAACAGATCTTCCTGCTTTTTCCCTCGGAACGGTCCGCCGGATGCTGTCAGGAGAATTTTCTGTATTTTGTTTCCCGCATTCCCCTGTAAGGATTGAAAGATCGCGCTGTGCTCACTATCCACCGGAAGAATCCGGATTCCTTTTTCCTTTGCAAGCGGAATGATCAAATGCCCTGCTGTAACAAGTGTTTCCTTATTTGCAAGTGCAACATCTTTTCCCGCTTCGATGGCAGCGATGGTCGGCCGAATACCGATCATTCCAACAACCGCAGTCACAACAATCTCTGCCTCCGGGACACAGGCTGCCTCGATCAAGCCGTCCATTCCTGTGACAACCTTTACTGTCTCGTCTTTGAGACGCTCTTTTAAATCTGCCGCCCGATCTTTCTGATAAACACAGACAACCTTCGGATGAAATTCACGAACCTGCTTTTCCAGAAGCTCTGTATTGGATCCTGCTGCAAGAGAGACAACCTCAATATTCCCATTCTCACGCACCACTTCCAATGTCTGGGTTCCAATTGAACCGGTAGATCCTAAAATCGCTATTTTTTTCATTTTCCTTCTCCTGACTACATATGAAATAAAAATACACTCAGATAATAAATGATCGGTGCTGTAAAAATCACACTGTCAAACCGGTCCAAAATTCCTCCATGTCCCGGGATCAGCTTTCCATAATCCTTGATATTATGATTTCTCTTAATTGCCGATGCGGCCAGATCCCCTACCATGGAAATCAGCCCGCCAACGCCGCAGATCACTGCATAAAGAAGTGGCTCTGCTGATGCGTTCCCGAAATGATTGACGGCCACAGCATAGAGTGCGCCAAGAAGCGCTGCTCCCACAACGCCGCCGACTGCTCCTTCTACCGATTTTTTCGGGCTGAGTTTCGGAGCCATTTTGTGCTTTCCAATCAGCACGCCGACACAGTAGGCACACGTATCACATCCCCAAGAACAAAGGAATACAAGCCATACCAGATAAGTACCTTCCTTCGGTATCATTCTTGTCTGGTAGACATAGGACAGCATGACTGCCACATAAAAGACACCAAAAAAGATCAGCATCATCTCATCCGATACATACTTTGGATACGAAAACACATATACTGCCATCAAGACAATCAGAAATGCAATGACAATGAGGGCAAGTCCCTGGCCGTCGATATACTGTAAAACTTCACTTTCTCCCGGACCCTTGATCTGAAGCCGAAGCAACAGATAATATGCTACTGCCGCTACATAGCCGACAATTCCGGGAAGAGACGTCTGCAGGCGACTCACTTTATACAGCTCACTCATTCCGATCAGACTGATCAGAAGAAGCAGCGCAAACAGGATATCATTTCCAGGAATAATCGTGGCAAGGGCAATGGCCACAAGCAGAATCCCGCTTAACAGTCTTGTCTTAAACATCTGCTTCTTCCTCCTTTACTTTCCCATATCTCCGGTCTCTATTATTATATTGCAAAATTGCTTTTTCTAATTCCTCTTTCGTAAAATCAGGCCACAGAACATCGGTAAAATAAAATTCTGTATAGGCCATCTGCCAGAGGAGATAATTAGAAAGACGCAGCTCCCCGCTTGTGCGGATCAGAAGATCCGGATCCGGAATCCCGCGGGTGTCTAGATAAGATTCAAAGAGTGGTCCATCGATCTGCTCCGGCATCACCTTCCCCTCTTTTACATCTGCCGCCATCTTCCGCATTGCACGCAGCATTTCATCACGGCTTCCGTAATTGATCGCAATCTGAAAATTAAGGCCGTCATTTTTTTCGGATGCAGCTTCAAGCTCTTCGATCCTGTTGCGGATATCATCATCCAGCCCACTTTTATCTCCGATCACCCGCACCCGCATCCGGTTTTTCTCCGCAGTCTTCAGACAGGTTTTCATATAGTTGCGGAGCAGTTTCATCAATGCATTAACTTCCTCTGCCGGACGGTTCCAGTTTTCCGTGGAAAAGGCATAAACCGTCAAATATTTGATTCCCATCTTATAAGCTGCCTCGCAGATTCTCTCCACATTTTTACTTCCCTGCGCATGGCCGTAGTTACGGGGCATATTTTTCTTTTTCGCCCATCTTCCATTTCCATCCAGAATGATGGCGACATGCTGAGGTACCTTCATCACACTTCCTCCTTGATAAATAGGGAGCAAGGAGGCCATTCCCTCCTTGCTCCGCTTTTTCCCGCTGGTTTTCCTTATACGGTCATGACTTCTTTTGTCTTTGCCTCTACTGCCTTATCGATTTCTTTGATATATTTATCCGTCACTTTCTGAAGTTCATCTTCCATATCTTTGATCGCATCTTCTGAAACTTCTGTACCTTTTAACTTCTTGAAAGCATCATTTCCGTCTCTTCTGATGTTTCTGATGGCAACTTTCGCCTGCTCACCTTTCTTTTTTACGTCCTTGGCAAGCTCTTTACGACGATCCTCTGTCAGTTCCGGGAACACAAGCCGGATCACCTGTCCATCGTTTGTCGGATTGATTCCGATATCAGATGTCTGGATTGCTTTTGTGATCTCTTTTAACATACTTTTCTCCCACGGCTGAATCTGAATCATCCGCGCCTCCGGGACAGAAACATTTGCCACCTGCTGGATCGGAGTCGGTACGCCATAATAATCCACCGCAAGTCTATCCAGAATATGTGGATTTGCTCTTCCAGCACGGATTGCTGCCAGATCGCTGTCCAGACTCTTCATAGTTTTCTGCATCTTTTCATCGTATACCTTTAATTCTTCATGCATAAATAGTTCCTCCTGTGATCTTTCTTAAACGGTCACTTTCGTTCCTTTAAAGTTCCCACTCATGGTATTGACAATGCTGTTCTCCTCATTCAACCCGAACACCAGCATCGGCATTTTGTGCTCCAGACACATAATGGATGCAGTCAGATCGACTGCCATCAGTTTCTTGTCAATGATTTCCTGGATCGAAATCTCATCGTACTTCTTTGCTTCCGGATTTACCTTCGGATCGCTATCATAGATTCCGTCAATCGCTTTTGCAAGCAGCATCGCATCTGCCTCAATTTCAATTGCTCTTAATACTGCACCGGTATCTGTAGAGAAATACGGATGGCCGGTTCCGCCCGCAAAGAAAATGACCTTTCCTTTATTGAGCGCCTCTATCGCCGCATCTTTTGAGAAGAGGGTGGTAAAAGCACCGCAAACGAATGGTGTAAATACCTCTGTATCCATGCCTGCAAACCGGAAAATATCAGAAACATAAATACAGTTCATTACAGTCGCAAGCATACCGATCTGATCCGCTTTGACACGATCAATCGTTTCACTTGTACGGCCTCTCCAGAAGTTTCCTCCTCCCGTTACAATAGCTACCTGAATTCCCTGATCGACAAGCTCTTTGACCTGATGAGCCACTCCAAGGCAGGTTGCCTCATCAAATCCTGTCTTTTTATCACCTGCAAGAGCTTCCCCGCTCAGTTTTAGCAATACTCTTTTCATGGTTATGAACTCCTTCTCTCCGGCCTCTTGGAACCGGCTCATATTCTATCCTTATTATATATAGATCACCATCCGGTGTCAATTTGCATTTTCCCTTCCGATTCAAACTGTCCGGAAATTTCGCTGCCTACTCTTCCGTCAGTGTAGCAAAAGAAGTATCCGCGCTGTAGAGATACAGCACTTCATTGATAGATTCTGTCTCCATCACTTCCGATAAGTCTCCATAGTAGTATCTCGGATCGACAACAACAATCTCCCGATAATACGGTGCAAGAAACGGCAGGAAACAATTCGCATAGGAATCCTTCAGAACTAAAAGCCGCTTATTCTCCGTAGTCGGAGTCTTGATCTTTAACAGTCCGTGGTTTCCTCCAAAAAAGACTTCATAAGCATTTCTCTGATCCAGCTTATCGGTGTTGTAGAAGCTTCCAGTTTTCTTCTGGTCATCTGTATACTCTACGATAGAAGACACCTGTTCCTGTGTCGTATTTTCATTCTTTTTTGGAATGAACACATCAATTTCCTCTTTCACACCGGTACGGCATCCGCTCTTTGCGGAAAGAGTGCCCTGAAACTGATCTGTCACAGGAATTTTCTCGTATGTCACGGCTGAAGTGTCAAGCCCTGCTACCTCGGCAAACTGCTGGAAAGCAAGGTAAGCTGCTGAGGTGGTCCAATGATGGTCCGTCTTATAGAACAGATGCTGATTCGTATTCTTGCGAAGAGTATTCCTCACATCGATTGTCGTCAGCCCCTTACTGGTCAGCATCTGATATGCCTGTTCAATGCTGGAATCCTGATCCGCTGTCAACGCCAGTGCCGGAAGCTTGTCCTCCAAAATCTCCGATGCCGTCGGCACAATCATCGCGTAGTGCGTGATATTTTCATACTTTTCTTTCCAGGCTACCATCGCATCCAATGTATTATTTACCGTAGTCTGGTCCGGCTTCTCAAACTTTTCAATCAGATAGCCATCTTTTCCGATGTAGACTCCATTCTCCTCCACTTTTCCAAGGAGACGGTCAAACCCGGTCTTTAACTGAATCCAGGAATCCCGGAATACAAACTGATCATTAAAATACTCCTGATACTGCTTTGCATAATTTCCGTTGCTGACAGACTTTACAGTCAGTTCCGGCTTCTGTGCAAGCTCTCTGTTCTCCGTCTCTGATACTGTTTTCGTTCCGGAAAACAGATTCACAATGGAAAGGACCAAAATCAGGATTGCAAACATAAATCCAACAAAATACGATGCCGGTAATTTCTCTTTTTCCAAATCTGACACCTCCCCCTAAAACTGCATATACAGAAACGGCTGATAAGAATTAAATACCAGTCCGCCGATGCTAAGCAAAAACATGACAAAGTAAACAAGTACTGTAACAATTGTATAGCGCTCAATAAATCGCTCGGAAATCTTCTTCAGAACCGGCCTTGCAGCCAGTACGCACAGTGCAAACAGGAGAATCCCGGTTTTTAAATAATATCCGGCCGTCACATCGATCAAAGAAGACGCTCCAAATCCAAGGAGAGACGCAAACATTCCTGCCGCCGCATCCACGGATGTGTTCATGAAAATCAGCCACCCGAACATTACAAGCAGCATCGTATAAGTATTGGCCGCCCATCCAGGAAGCTTGGCAAGCAGATTCTTCCATACATATTTTTCACCAATCAGGATCACAGCATAATAAAGGCCCCACACCGGGAAATTCCAGGTTGCCCCATGCCAGATCCCGGTCAGGCACCAGACAACTGCAATATTTCTCAAATGACAAAGCGTGGATACACGGTTTCCACCAAGCGGAATGTAAACATAATCACGGAACCATCCGCTCAAAGACATGTGCCATCTTCTCCAGAATTCTGTCACACTCTTTGCGATATATGGATAATCAAAATTTTCCTTAAATTCAAAACCAAGCATGCTTCCGACTCCGATGGCCATGTCAGAATAGCCTGAGAAGTCAAAGAAAATCTGCATCGTATAGGCAAACAGATAAATCCACGCCGTCACCATGGACATGGATGATCCTGATTGCTGTATCTGGGTAATCATCATGGATAACTGATCCGCCAGGAGGACTTTTTTTGCAAGTCCGAGGATGAAACGTCTCGCTCCCTCTCCAAGTCTTGACATATATACGTTATGAGCGTAGAGATCGTCTTTGATATCTGCATAGCGAACAATCGGTCCGGCAGACATACAGGCAAACAGCGAAGCATATGCCATAAATGCAATCGGATCCCGTTCCGGTTGGCATTTCTTTTTATACACATCAATTACATAGGAAAGATTTTTGAATGTATAAAAAGACAGACCGATCGGCAACGTCAATGCTGATGTAGAAAAGCCAGTTCCAATCAATTCATTGACCGCTCCACTTAAAAATCCGTAATATTTAAAAAATCCAAGAATAAATACATCCATCACAATGACAAAGACAAGGGATGGAACTGCACTGCGGCTGCGCTTCTGCTTTCTTCCGATATCAATCGCCAGCATATAATGCATCACCGCACTGAACAGCATTAATACAACATAAACCGGCTCGCCCCATGCGTAGAAAAAAATACTGGCCAGAGCAAGCACAAGATTTTTCCATTTTCCCGGCACCACATAAAACAGAATCAGAACAACCGGAAGAAATGCAAATATAAAATTCAGACTGTTTAAAAGCATGTCATTTTCCTCCACCGACTATTTTATCGCACTTTCAAAAGCAGATTTCCAGTCATCCGCCTGATCGCCCGCCATGTAAATCACATAGATTCCTTCCGACTGCGCATACGCTTTCTTCAGCTGCGCCGTCTGAGTGACTCCATATCCCTCAAAGCTCTCAATCTGGCTGTCCAGACGATTGTTTACTGCTTCTGCAAACCGCCCAGCGTCCTGAGCATTCTTTGCCTTCAGAACAAGAAGCTCATCCACTGCCATCGGCGACTCCGCCTTATAGTAGAAGTATCCCTCACAGTCCTTGCTTTCTATTCCATAATATCTGCGCAGATCCTTATCTTTCATCTCTTCGATCCCGTCAAGAAGCTTTTCACTTTCAAACTCCTTCTTGATTCCTTCCACAGATACATCCTTTGCGTACCCCTGCATGCAGAGTATTCCCAGATACACTGCCAGGAATGCCACAAAGCATACTTTGACAATGATCCCGCTCAGATCCTTTCTCCTTTTCTTTTTCATAATCAAAGTCCCGCCTTTTCTACAATATAAGATAACCACTGTTCGTAGTATTCTTTTTTCATGTGGATTCCGTCCTGTTCATACAGGCCGCTGTCTGCCTCCACAATGAAACTGCTGTCAATAAACAGATATCCCTCATCATCGCACATCTTCTCGATGGCCTCATTGTACTGAGGGCGTTTTTCACGGCCGGCTTTCTCTTTGACTTTCTCCTCCGTCATCGGAAGAATGGAATTCACACAGATCATCGTGTCCGGAAGCGCATCTTTGATCTTTTGAATCTCAGACTGATACTGTTCAATAAACCCGTCGATATCTGAGTTATACATCTGAAGATCATTGCATCCAAACTCCATGATGACTGTGGACGGCTTCATGGAAATCACTTTCTGGACCAGCTCATCAATCTCATTGACCGAAGCTCCCCGCTTATAGATGACAGATCCCTCGTCCAGAAGTCCGTACACATCCAACGCCTCCGAAAAAGAATCCCCGACTACAACAACGCCGCTGAATGCTTTCTTAATCGTCGCATTGTCAAGTTCTACGACTCCATATTCATTCCGCTTAGACGTGTCAATCTCTGTCTTTTCATTGGCTCCTTCTAAATTCTCCCACTGCTTTTCCGTCTCGGATATATCCGCCTGCTCCATCTTTTCCAGCTGCTTACGGTTTTTCTCATACTGATTTGAGCGACTTCCTTTTATTTGAACATAGACGACAATCCCGACCACAACAGCGATAACGCAGAAAACTGCGATCAGGATCCTTCGTCTTAGAATTTTTTCTCTTGCACTTTTCATGAATTTATCCCCTTAGTACCATCATTTAGCTATCTTTACTATTATAAGTTGTTTCTCCCTCTTACGCAACATACGGATCCGATCCTGTCTGAAAATAAGTCTCCAGAACTGCCAGATTCTCATCCGAATGTTCAATCTCTCTGGCATATTGCCAGGCTGTCTCCCATATCTCTTCCTGCTCCAGTCTTTTTCCCTGTCGGATCCATCTCGCCATACTGAGTTCATGGATCATAACCGTACTGTAAACAGCAAGGCAGATCTTCGTATTGATACTGTCATCATAGACTGCCCCACAAAAATAGGTGTAGATAAAAAACATCATCAGATTTTCACTGTACTGTTCCCATTTTCCCGGTCCAAATTCTTCACGTATCTTTGCATAGGTCTCCTGTCGTTCTGGTACAGGATTTCGAAAGCCTCATAAATCTCCTTTTTCCAGTCTTCACAGAGAAACTCCATTTCAAAAAGCTCCCTCAGGAAGGCGGACTTTGCTTCAAATCCGAGAGGCTCTCCTTTGCATGCTTCCTGCCGGATCTGCTCCAGCTCCTCTTCGATTCCAAAAAGCCCTCCCTGCTCCAGAGCATTCTGGCAAACATTTCCTACCGTCAGGCAACGCTTCATTCTAACCTCCGCCGCCTCTTCACGGTTCTGAATGATCCCGAACAGGATTTGTCTTATATCATTTAGACAAGAATATAATAAGAAATCAAAAGATTCGTCCGGCTCCTCCTCCCCGGTCTCCGCCGTCAGAAAGGTGAGCGGCTCTTCACACTCAAGAATCATTCTCGCCGCCTCGGGACAGGAAAGGGACAATGACCACTCCCTGACATCCTCATACTCCTCCACATGCCTCGGATACATCCTGCAGGTACTGCAAAGATACTCCTCGCCAAGCTCCTCATAGAGATCGCAGAGATTCTTCTCATTCAGACAGCTGCATCTCCCGCCAAACTGCAGGAATGCTCCCTCTTCCCAGTCAATTGATGTCATAAGCCGGTTTCCAAATCCACCTTCTACCCGGCTGTATCTCAAAAGAGATTCCTCATCAATCAGGATCTGCCATCCGGCACAGCAGGTATCCGGGCAGCGATCTGCAATACATTGAAATTGATCATAGAAATGTGGCTTTACATACAGCATACGTTTCCCCTCTTCGTGACTTACTTCGACATCTTCTTATCTTAACGGATTTTACCTGTAATGTAAAGAACTCAGGACAAATTCTCTCGGAAAATGTGAATCTAAAAAAGAGGTGAAAAGAACCGGGTGCGACAACTGTCACACCCGGCAGATTTCTTTACCTTCTTATGCCTGTGGTCCTGCAGAAACAAGTGCTTTTCCTGCTTCGTTTCCTTCGTATTTCTGGAAGTTCTTGATGAATCTCTGAGCAAGATCCTTCGCCTTTGTCTCCCACTCAGAAACATCCGCGTATGTATCGCGAGGATCCAGAATATTTGTGTCTACACCCGGAAGTTCTGTTGGTACTTCGATATTGAAGTACGGGATCTTCTTAGTCGGTGCATTTAAGATATCGCCACTTAAGATCGCATCGATGATACCACGAGTATCTTTGATGGAGATACGCTTTCCTGTTCCATTCCATCCGGTATTAACAAGGTAAGCTTTTGCTCCGCTCTTTTCCATTCTCTTTACGAGCTCTTCCGCATATTTTGTCGGATGCAGCTCCAGGAATGCCTGTCCAAAGCATGCGGAGAATGTCGGTGTCGGCTCTGTGATACCGCGCTCTGTACCTGCAAGCTTTGCAGTAAATCCTGACAGGAAATAGTACTGTGTCTGTTCCGGTGTCAGAATGGAAACCGGAGGAAGTACTCCAAATGCGTCGGCGGAAAGGAAGATAACTTCCTTTGCAGCCGGTGCTGCGGAAATCGGACGTACGATCTTTTCAATATGGTCGATCGGATAAGAAACACGTGTATTTTCTGTTACACTCTTATCTGCGAAATCGATCTTTCCTTCTGCATCCAGAGTTACGTTCTCAAGAAGAGCGTTTTTCTTAATTGCATTATAGATATCCGGCTCAGATTCTTTATCCAGGTTAATTACCTTCGCATAGCATCCACCTTCGAAGTTGAAGATACCATTGTCATCCCATCCGTGCTCATCATCACCAATCAGAAGACGTTTCGGATCTGTTGAAAGTGTTGTTTTACCTGTTCCGGAAAGTCCGAAGAAGATTGCTGTGTTCTCTCCGTTCATATCCGTATTTGCGGAACAGTGCATGGATGCGATGCCCTTTAACGGAAGGTAATAGTTCATCATGGAGAACATACCTTTCTTCATTTCTCCGCCGTACCATGTATTTACGATAACCTGTTCACGGCTTGTAATATTGAACATAACTGCTGTTTCAGAATTCAATCCAAGTTCTTTGTAATTTTCTACTTTTGCCTTTGACGCATTATATACGATGAAGTCAGGCTCGAAATTTTCAAGCTCCTCTTTCGTAGGCTGGATGAACATATTTGTAACAAAGTGTGCCTGCCATGCTACTTCCATGATAAAACGGATTGCCATCCGTGTATCCTTGTTTGCACCACAGAATGCATCTACAACATAAAGTTTCTTGCCAGAAAGTTCGTCAAGCGCAATCTTCTTTACTGTGTCCCATGCTTCCTGTGTAGCAGGATGATTGTCATTTTTGTATTCATCAGAGGTCCACCATACTGTATCTTTGGAATTCTCATCAACTACGATGAACTTGTCTTTTGGAGAACGCCCTGTGTATTCACCAGTCATGACATTGACAGCACCCAGTTCACTTACCTGTCCCTTCTCAAAGCCTTCCAGACCCGGTTTGGTTTCTTCTTCGAATAATAATTCATAAGAAGGATTATGTACAATTTCTGTCGTGCCTGTGATGCCGTATTTGCTTAAATTAATTTCTGCCATCTTACATCAAACCTCTTTTCTTTCATTATTTTCATAGAAAGTAAAATCTCCTTACTTCCTTTTATCATTATACATGATAAGTCAATGAAATCAACTAAAAAGTTTTCTTATTTAACGTAGAAAAGCGCATTTTATCGATATGCACAGAAAAACACTCTGATTTCACATTTTATTTAGTCATTTTTTTAACAAAGTCTGGCTGTATTTAGAACACCTTTGATTTACGTTTTAAAACTTTTCTGGCAAAAATGCCTAATAAAGTTTTTCTTCTTCCAAAATATGAGAAAGCAGACCCTCACATCCTTCTCTGACATCACGATATGTGACGTCAAAATCACCCGTATACCAAGGGTCAGCAATATCCTCTCCTACCCTATCTGTAAAATCTAAAAGTCGGTTTACCTTTCCGTCAGGATCGCCGTTTCCGATAATACGATTGATATTACGCATATTCCAGGAGTCCATACCAATCAGATAGTCAAACTCCTCATAATCTCTCCTTGTCATTTGACGGGCACGATGATCGCCACACGGGATTCCAACCTCACGCAGTTTCCTCTGTGTGCCCGGATGAACCGGATTGCCAATCTCCTCTCTGCTAGTGGCAGCGGAATCAATGTAAAACTGGTCCGAAAGCCCCGCCTCGGACACAAGATATTTCATAACGTATTCTGACATGGTGCTACGACAGATATTGCCGTGGCAAACGAATAGTACTTTAATCATAGTTTTGTTTCTCCTTGATTTGTCCCGGAATGCCCCGTTTTGCAAGGGTTTCCGGGGTTATTGTGATATGCTCTGAAATTACAGATTGTGGCAAATCAGAGCAGAATTAAGCAAGTTATTACTACCTGTTAGTAGTAAAATTGGTAGTAAAAGGGAAAGGTTTACTACTAAGGATTTTGAATAAATTCTTTTGTTTCTTTTTCTACATCCTGCCATATATTAGAAGGCATCTCAGCAAAGTTATAATAAGTTCCAAAAGAACCATATGACGAATCTGCATTTTCTGGTTTTACAATTCCTCCCAAACATCTTGAATCATTAAAATCTACTGCAAGTCTGTACATCGTCCTAATTGCTAACATATATTCATCAACATTTTTCAAAGAATTATCAGCAAAAAATGCTTTTGCACTACGCTTTGCCCTTTCAATATCTTTAAATTGAAAATATCCTTGGACATCACAAGTACCAGGCACCCTATACTTCGGTGCATTCAACGAAATATCAGCAAATTTTTCACACACATTATAAAAATCCATGTATTTTTCTTTTAATACATTGAAAATCTCCATATCCTTTAGTCTTTCATTTTCAATCAATGAATAATAAAATTGTTCTTTTGAATTGCTTATTCTTCTTCCCATTATGCGTCAACTCCTTTTCTTCCTGCTTGCTACAGGCAAAAAATTTTCTGCTTCTCCCTCATTAAAAGTCTGTTCCTCTTCATCTTTCAATGACTTTTGAGCCTCTTTGTATCCTTTTTTATCTGTTCCCGGATATTTTTTATTTATCTCTGACCATATGCACTGAATTTCATCTCTTCTTGACCTTATATCACTCAAAGGCAAATCACAAAAATCTGTTATCAAAGACGAATATGCTTCTCGAACATCCCACAATTCATCTGCTGCATCCTTATGTTTTTTTATTCGATCATCCAAGTTACTATCTTTCATATATAAATTAAATCCTAATGACAATGCTGATGTAATCCCACCTATCCACGCTAACAGATACTGATTTGTTATAACAGTCGCCAAAAATCCTACCGTTGAAACTGCCGTAAGTATTATCTGACTAATCTTAACTCCTTTATTTATACGCTCTAATCTATTCTGTATTTTATGGTGAGTTGTGTATGTATAAACAACCTTCCCATGCAAATCTATTATCTGATTCAATAATAATTCCTGATTTTCCTCCATAGCACTTTCTACCTTTCTGCACTATACCATATATCTAAGCACTTTTCCCAATACATCCCAGCCTTTTGATGCATCCACCTTCATATTGCTTCCGGGTGCTTGTATCTGCGGTGTAATATATCCATTCAAAGAAATTTCATTATAATATTTCAACATTGCTTCCTCGAAAGTTTCTCTACATCCAGACGGTTGCTCTCCATCACGTAAAAAATGCCATCCCTTAATAGCATTGTGCATAAAAGAATCAATCAATATTCCTGACAAATGATAACTTTGGAAATTGTTGTCTCTAATATAACGAATATGTTTACACGCATCATACAGAAGTCCATTCGATTGTTCATTTTTTTCTTTTATCGCATCCTGCTCTGCTTTGGGATTGGTTGACATCCAATTTCCTCCCATATGGCTATCCGGATATTTATATGTTCCATCCCATCCCCAAATAGTATTATTTTTAAAAGCTGGTAATATTTCAAATTTCATACCATCCGAAAACTTTATAACAACAACTTGTCCATCTCCCCTAATATCTGTTCTAGGATATGTGTCCAATATTGCATTTTTAACAGACTGTAAAAGTCTTGATGGTCCATTTCCATATATATTCGAAAAGTGATTATATTCGGCATCTGGTAATTCAATTAACACATCCAAATCACTTGTATTGATTGCTGTTCCTCTTCCATATGATCCGACATAAAAACTATGTGCCGTATCACTTATACTATTCCAAAATGTCTAATTCACCGCTTTTGTAATTCTTTTATATCGCACTGATATCAATGATCGTGTATCTAAATCAATCACATGCTCATTTTTAGTAACTCTATAGCTCATATAATTTCACCCTTTCTGAATATAATTTCAATATTGTCTGTTTCAATTATTATATCGTCTTTTTCACTTCTTTTCCATAGAAAAAAAACGCCCTAGCCTAAGCCAGAGCGTCCATTTCCATATTATACAACTTTAAACATTTTCTGCGACATCGGTTTCTCCTTCTTCTGCTCAACCTCCGCTTGTGCCTTCCTAAACTCTTCCATTCGTTTCAGTTCTTCCTCAGCATCATCGAATCCGATATGCGTGTACACATTCATTGTAACCGATATATCCGAATGCCCCATGAGGTACTGTAGTGTGTTATCGGGCACACTATAACAAACTGATCTTCCACTTTTCAGGCAAAATAAAA
>CAUWJP010000028.1:0-41127 GCA_963559135.1 uncultured Sellimonas sp. | reverse complement strand
CCAGGTCATTAAGATAGACCCAACGCTCCATTTTTTCTTCCAGTTCTTTTTCTGTTTTTTCCTTCTCCTGGGTCAGCTCTGTCAGCTTCATGGAATTGGTTGCAAACGTCATCATATCCTGATCCAGTTTTTCCAGTTTTTCTTCCAGAGAAGCGATTTCCTCATCGATTCCCTCATACTCTTTCTGCTCTTTGTAAGTGAATTTCAGCTTTGCCTGGCGTGGCTTCTTCCAGCTGCTTTCTCCACTTTTCTTTGATTTTTCCGGCTCTGTCGTCTCTTTTTGCTGCACTTTTCTGGCATTCAGATAATCAGTGTATCCGCCTTCATACTGGTTCACTCCCCCGTTTCCGTCCAGCTCAAAAATCCGGTCCGCAACATTATCAAGGAAATAGCGGTCATGTGATACAGCTACAACAATCCCTTCAAAAGAATTCAGATAATCTTCCAGAATGGTCACCGTTGCAATGTCCAGGTCATTGGACGGCTCATCAAGCAGAAGGACATTGGCTCCCTGCATCAGAACACTCAGCAGATAAAGCCGACGCTTTTCTCCTCCTGACAGTTTTTCCACCGGTGTGTACTGCATTTCCGGCGTAAAGAGGAAGCGCTCCAGCATTGCCGATGCACTGATCTTTCCTTCTTCTGTCTGGACATATTCTCCGAAATCCTTGATATAGTCGATTACCCGAACGCCGGTATCCATATCTGGCACTTCCTGAGCGAAATAACCGACCCGGATAGTCTCTCCGATTTCAATCTCGCCGGCATCCGGAGCAATCTGTCCTGCCATCATCTTCAGCAGGGTGGACTTTCCGCAGCCGTTTGGTCCGATAATACCAAGCCTCTGGTCTCTCAGCACGATATACTCAAGATCCCGGATCAAAGTCCTCTCCCCATATCCTTTTGAAATGTGGTGAAGCTCAATGGTTTTCTTTCCCATCCGGGTACTGACCTTTGCAACGTCCACACTCTTTACCGTCTCCGGTGCTTTTCCATTTTTCAGTTCTTCCAACCGTTCCAGCCTGGCTCTCTGCTTGGTACTTCTTGCCCGGCATCCCCGTTTTGCCCATTCCAACTCCATACGAAGGACGCTTTTACGTTTTCTCTCAGACGCAAGCTCCATCTCTTGTCTTTGGGCTTTCAGTTCCAGAAATCCCGAATACCCGGCCTCATATCCATAAAGCTTTCCATCGTCCACTTCCAGAATCCGGTTTGTCACACGGTCCAGGAAATAACGGTCATGCGTTACCATCAACACAACACCCCGGTAATTTTTCAAATAATCTTCCAACCAGATAATCATTTCTTCATCCAGATGGTTGGTCGGCTCGTCCAAAAGCAGGATATCCACATCTTCGGCCAGCACTTTTGCCAGTGCTACCTTTCTCCTCTGTCCCCCGGAAAGGTCTGCCATCTTTGCTGTATAGTCCAGAATGCCAAGCTTCGTCAGATTGCTCTGCACCTTCCAGTCCGTGTCCGGATTCCCGTCCAATGCATATCCGGCAATATCCGCATCCGCCTGAAACACGGGATTCTGCAGAAGATAGGCTGCCTTTTTTCCATTCTGCCGGATAATCTGTCCCTCATCCGGCTCATCCTCGCCTGCTATCATCTTCAGAAGGGTGGACTTTCCGGTTCCGTTAATTCCCACGATCCCGATTTTGTCTCCTTCCTGTACCCCAAAAGAGGCATCTTCAAAAAGAAATTTATCACCAAATCGTTTTGTAATGTGTTCTATATTTATGATATTCATCTCTTTGCTCCTGTCTTCTTTGTTTTCCTTTGATATCGGATCATACTACCAGATATGATAAGGGATTTTCTCTTTTGCGTCAATGCACGGAAAAAGACTGCTGTTAACATCGCACAGCAGTCTTCATTCTTTAATATCCAAGTTTCGGAAGAATATTTTTCGGTTCATCATAGATCAGAAGATCCGCCTTCTCATCCATCAACATTTTTTCGTTATTAATCAGAACAATCTTACTTCCCTCAAAGCACTTGATATAATTATGAAATACTTCGGAACTAAGTGATGTTCCGAGCAGTAACAGCACATCGCATTTTTCGATTTCCTCCAGTGTTCTGGAAAGCTTTTCGCTGTCAAGCATCTCTCCAAAGAAAGACACATCAGGACGGATCACACCTCCGCACACTTCGCAGTATGGTACTTTCTTTGCATGGCTGATATAATCAACCGAGTATGTTTTTCCACATTTCTGGCAATGATTGTGATAAATGCTCCCGTGAAGATCAATCACATTTTTGCATCCGCTCCGCTCGCTGAGCTCGTAGATATTGCTTGAAATAATACATTTAAGCTTTCCAGCCCTCTCCATTGCAGCAAGTGCATATGTAGATGCCGACGGTTCCAGATCTGCAAGAATCTCATTTTTATAAAAATCATAGAACATCTCTGTCCGTGTATTAAAAAAGGCGTCCGTGTAAATGTATTCCGGAGAACGTCCGTACTTTTCCTCAATCCGATAAGCGCATTCCTGATCTTTCAACGGATAAATTCCGCACTCTTCTATCATACCGGAACCACATAGCGCGACAATGTACTGTCCTTTGTCGATAATCTCCTTCAATGCGTCCAGCTTGTTTAACTCCTGCATGGCAACCCTCTCCTCCGGGAATCTGCCCTTTTTCAAGGGTCGAAACCCTTTTTATTTATTATACTATGCAGTTTTCCTGCGTACAAGGGACATCTGGAAAGTTGTGTTACATTTTTGTAAAGGTCCGATGTTACATTTTTTATTTTCTTTATAATTTTTTTACCTCCTTGTCCACAATTCTTTACACCTCTAATCGGCTTCTATATAATTGATTTCAACAAACTAAATAAAAGGAAGGATGTTATGAAACGATGAAAAACTTCTTCAGTATGGACAGTAAATTTTTTACTTTTATGGGGAAGGTTGCGGATGCTGTGATTCTGAATCTATTGTTTCTTGTCACCTCGCTTCCCATCATTACGATAGGCGCCTCTCTTGCCGCCCTTTATACCGTAACTTTGAAGCAAAGTGAAGGAACTTCTGCCTATATTGTAAAGGAATACTTTCATGCATGGAAAAACAATTTCAGACAGAGCACTCTCTTATGGATATTTTCCCTTATTGTTTATGCTCTGCTTTTTATGAATCTCTCATTAAAAACTACGGGAAGTATTTCTCTGCTTTTGCATGGCACTATGGTTCTTACACTGATTCTTTATACTATGGTTTTGCTTTATGCGTTTCCTCTGCTTGCCAAGTTTAACAATACGTTGAAGCATACAATCGTAAATGCACTTTTTTTATCGATCCGTCATTTTCTGACCACATGTATGCTCCTTGGAACAACATTTTTTTTCGTTTTTATCACAGTGTTTTCACCACAGTCTTTGTTTGAGCCAATGATTGTAGCTTGGATGCTGCTTCTCTTTGCATTCATTGCACGCATGCAGTCCGAGTTCTTAAACAGAGTGTTTACAAGATATCTTCCGCAAACAGAAGTTTAGTTAGACGTTTAGCTTTATTTTGAGCTCTCCTAAAAAAGGATGACATTTCTTATACGAAATGTCATCCTCTTTTTCTTATCCTAAATCTGGTGTATCCATCAGGCTGATTGTGTCAACCGCCTTTCCATCTGTCTCAAACAGAATGATCTCATTTTCTCCTTCTTTTAACAGTGGACCTGGAATATAAAGACGTTTCTGCGGTCCCGCTTCCCAGAAGCGTCCAATATTTTTACCGTTTACAAATACGCATCCCTTTCCGAAACCTGTCACATCCAGGAATGTATCTGCAGTTTCCTCCGCCTTAAATGCAAACCGGTAAAATGCCGGCATACCTTCTCCATATCCTCGGCTGAAATCAACCTTTGAGATATCTTCAAGCGGAAGTGAATACATATCCCATCCCATATGGAAACTGCCATTTACCAGTACTCCATGTGTGATTCCCTTTTTCTGCAATTCGATTTCCGGCCCATAGTTTACCCTTCCCATATTCTCCATGAGAATATCCAGAGTTCCCTGTTCATCTGCCAGCTCGAATCCCGTTGTCTTATTCATTTCATAATCATTACGGATATCTACCTGTTTTCCATCCGCAAATAAAATTGCACGGTCGGCTCCACCCCGGATTTCGCAGGAACGAATCTCTTTTCCTCTGGAAATCGTGCTCCTATAAAGAACATAGCCGTAATTTTGTCCAAGTTCCTCCATGGACAGCGGCATGGCTTCTCTGACCGCTGTACTTAATGTATCCAGTGTATCAAAAAGTCCTGTTTTTTCCTGTACCTGTAATGTTCCATATGATTTTCTTGAAATCGGCGTTGTAAACTCCACTTTCGGAATCTCACGGAATTTTGAAATCACCTTCTGAAATTCCAGATACTTCTCTGTAATCTGACCATCCTCGCTTAATGGAGCGTCATAATCGTAAGATGTCACATCCGGAAGAAGTCTTTCATCATAATTAGAACCATTCATGAAACCAAAGTTTGTACCACCATGGAACATATAGAAATTGACGTGTCCCCGGCTCAACATATCCTCCAAGGATTTTCTATGATCTTCAAGGCCTACAACACTATGCTCTCCCTGTCCCCAGTGATCGAACCAACCATCCCAGAATTCCATACACATCAGCGGCTGATTGCCAATTACACTCTCTAACTTATCAAATCTCTCCGCACCTTTGGATCCGAAATTTGCCGTCTGCCAGACATCTTCTACGCCTCCGTCAGCCAGCATCTGATCCTCTGTCCCATCTGAAGTCACAAACGGAATTTCAATGCCTCGTTCTACCATCATCGTTTTTAACGCATTCAGATATTCCTTATCATTTCCATAAGACCCATATTCGTTTTCGATCTGAAGCATCAGTACCGGACCACCCTTTGTGAACTGATATGGTACAATCATCGGAATCAGTTTGTCGTAATACCGTTCTACGCAGTCCAGATATACTTTATTATTGCAACGAAGCCGGATGCCTGGTTTTGTCAACAGCCATGCCGGAAATCCGCCAAATTCCCACTCTGCGCAAATGTACGGAGATGGTCTTAAAATCACATATAAGCCGAGTTCTTGTGCCAGCTCTATGAAGCCGCAAAGATCATTTTCTTCTTCAAAATGAAACTCTCCTTCATTCGGCTCATGGATATTCCAGGCTACATACGTCTCAACCGTATTACATCCCATCGCTTTCAGCTTTTCCAGCCGGTCTTTCCAGTATTCCGGCACCACCCGGAAGTAGTGGATGCTTCCTGATATAATTTTAAACTTTTCCCCATTTAAATAAATGTCATCTTTGATTTCAATTTGATTCTGCATTTTTTGTCCCCTACTTACATTAAAGTCAGACTATCTTGTAATCCATTCTCCTTTTGTAAAATCCGGAATCATAACAGGCGCTCCGCCCATGGCAATAGATTCTTCTGTCAGTGCAGTAATACACATCCAAGATGCAGTATCATACACATCGATAGGACACGGTGTCCCATTTAAAATACTGTCAAAGAACTCTCTGAATACAAGCCAGTCCATTCCATCATGGGATCCACGCACTCCCTCTTCCTTGTATGCTTTCCACACCGGATGTTCGTATTCTTCACTGTAAGTTTCTGCATTTCCCCACTGCTCTTTCCACTTAAAGTCATATTCCTCATGAGTTTTATCAAGGAAAACCGAATCCGTTGCTTCCTCATACATTCCCTTTGTACCACGCACTGTAAAATCACGGCTGTAGTATCTTGGAAGTGTGGTATCCAATGTCAGTGTGATTGTCTCTCCTCCTGCACAGCGGATCACTGTTGTAACAATATCTCCCTGAGCAAATTTTGCATTTGCCAGCGCATGATCTGCACCAAGACGATCATTTACATATTCATGAAGTCCCTCTGCCTTGGAAGCTATCGATACCAGAGACACCATACGGTTTCCTCTATTGATATGAAGAAGTTGCGCGATCGGTCCCAGTTCGTGAGTAGGGTAGTTTTCACAATTCCGGCTCAGGTAATTTCGCAGACGGTAATGTCTGTATTTTTCACCGCCGCTTACCTCATCACGAAGATCATGATGATATCCCCCTTTGCAGTGCACAACTGTACCAAGAACTCCAAGTTCTGCCATATGCATTGCCATCATCTCACGCCGTCCATAGCAACAGTTTTCCAGCATCATAATTGGTATTTTGGTTTCTTCGTATGTACGTACAAGATCCCAGCACTGTTCCACGGTATAAGCACCGCCAACCTCCATTCCTACTGCTTTTCCGGCACGCATTGCCTCAATGGCAATCTGAATATGTCCTTCCCATGCACAGGTGATAATAATCGTATCCACTTCCGGATTGGCAATCACCTCTTTATAGTCTAATGAGACAAGCGGACGCGTTCCTTGTTCTTCCTCAACTTTGTCCGCTGCTTTTTCGGCACGGTCTTCATAGCTGTCACATACCATCTTCACATTAACTTTTCCCATTGGAAGAATAATATCCCTTAAAAGCAATGTTCCTCTCGCCCCAAATCCAATCATGCCTACATTTAACTTGTCTCTTTTCATTGCTATTCTCCTTAAACTATAAACATTTCTATTTTAGCCTTTTACGCTTCCAAGCACAAGACCTTTTGTAAAGTATTTTTGTAAAAACGGATAGATCATCATAACCGGAATTGCTCCCAGGAACAGCTGTGCAGCACGTCCTGTTCTTGCATCAATCTGTGCTAAGAGCGCCTGAATATCCTGCCCATTCTGAGAACGCAGTAACTGTTCAAAGTTCTGTAAAAGTGTCTGCAAGTATGTTTGCAGTGGATAATTCTCCGGATTATTCATATAGATCATTCCGCTGAACCAGTCATTCCAGTGTGTTACAATACAGAAAAGTCCTACTGTCGCAAGAGCCGGTTTCAAAACCGGAAGAATGACTTTAACCAGAATCTGGAATGGGTTTGCACCATCAATTGCTGCTGCCTCTTCAATTTCCTCCGGAAGTCCTCTCATAAAGTTCATGAGAATGATCATATTGTATACAGGAACTGCTCCGGGAAGAACCAGTGCCCAGATCGTATCCTTCAATCCCAGGCCTGTTACAACAAGGTATGTAGGGATCATTCCTCCGGAAATAAGCATGGTAATTACAAAATAAGTCATGTAAATGCCTCTTCCGCTGATCTTTTTCTTTGATTTAGATAATGGATACGCTGTCAGCACCATAAGAACCAGATTGATTCCTACTCCAAGTACCACTCGCTCAAGCGAAATCAGAAGAGATCTTACAAATTTTCCTCCTTCCAGTGCAAATTCATAAGAACTTACCGTAAAGTCCACCGGTAAAAAACTTACTTTTCCAGCTGCTACGGCAGCGGCATCACTAAATGAAATTGCCAGCAGATTCACAAACGGTAATACGCATGTCAAAGATACAATTGTCAATATGGCAATATTTACAACATTAAAAATTTTATTTGCTTTTGTTTTATACTGCATCTTATTACCTCCTAGAAAATTCTGTAGCCGGCACATTTGTCAGCAAGGATATAAGAAACTAATACAAGTACAGCAGAAACAGCAGATTTAAACAATCCTATCGCCGCACCAACTGAATACTGAGCTTGTTCAATACCAAGTCGGTATACATATGTATCAATAATATCTCCTGTCTCATAGACAATTGGTGAATACAGGTTGTAGATCTGATCAAAGCCTGCATTTAATACATTTCCAAGTGAAAGCACAAGCATTAAAATGATGGTCGGCATCAAAAGTGGAAGTGTAATGTAGCGGATCTGCTGCCATCTTGTCGCTCCATCCAGAATTGCTGATTCGTACAATCCCGGATCAATGCTCGTTAAAGCCGCAAGATATACGACCGTACCAAATCCAAAACCTTTCCAGATATCCGTCACAACCATCGTCCATGGAAACACTTTCGTACTTCCCAGGAAATTAATTGGATCAACACCAAATAAGCCAAGAAACTGGTTAACGACTCCGTTATTTGCAAGAATATCCATCAGAACACCGGCCATAATAATCCATGACAGAAAATTTGGGATATAAATCAGTGTCTGAAAAACCCGTTTAAGCCGGTTAGATACCAGTTCATTTAACAACAAGGCAAAAATTACCGGTACGACAATTCCTCCGATCAGCTTAAATACCGCAATGTAAAACGTATTCCAAATCGTCCGTAAAAATGCCGGCTGGCTGAATACATATTCAAAGTGTTTCATTCCTACCCACGGTGAAGAAAATCCTAATGCCGGATTATAGTCTTCAAATGCGATGATAACTCCATAAAGTGGAATATATGCAAATATAAAGATCAGGATCACTCCCGGAAGCAGCATTAAATGATACTGCCACTGTTTTTTTAATTTTTTCATTTCCGATTCCTCTTATTTTCTTAAATTATTATTCATAACTTTTTCCTCAGCCATTTGGCTGTTTCTCTTCTTTCCTGTAATTTTCCCTCATTCTCATCCTCATATATCCGGCAAGCCAAGCACCATTCGGACAGATGTCCATGCTACATTTGTTCTAATTCCTTTCTTCATTTTTATCCTCCTCGGTTTTATGTGAAGTCATTATCTTATTTTTCTTTATAAAAAACCATAGAATATTTTATTCTTTTTATAATATTTTTATATAACAAATAAACCTCCACATATATTTATAAAAATGCAAAGTTTTTATAATTTCACTTGCCAAAAGAGGGTTGCAATAATTACTGTTCTACATCTGTTTTAAATTCCAGAATACCGTCCAGTTCAAACGCATTTCCCGAAATCTCCGGAAATGTTTCTGTCTTTTCTATCACATTCTGTTCAAAAATAAGAGTCTGTAAATTTGAAGCCCATACAAGGCGCTTATCAAAGCACCGGAAAATATTATTTTTGATTTCCAGGCACTGATGATACCTTTTTCCATCCTCCCATACTTTGGCACTTGGTGACACCTGTATAGGCGCTGCTCCCCAGTCAGGAACATAGGCACAGTCTGTAAATTCATTTTCCTCAATCAAAATATGGGTGGTTGCTCCTGATTCAAACCAATAATTCGAGTCTCCTTCCACAAGCACTGCTGCCCCAGGTGTGAAGAATTGATTCCTGCGTACGATAACTTCTCCGGCACTTGTAAGGAGCAGTCCCCTTGCACGGTTATTACGGAATGTACATCCTTCAATCAGCACATCCGGAATATAAGATTTGTTTTCCACTACGAATCCCGGCTTCAAATCTTCTATTTCTTCTTCAAAAGTAATGAGCATATAATCCTTATTGAGCATTTCCAGAGCACTGATCTTTCCTCTCTGACATTCCAGCATGGTTTCATTATTGATCACTGCAAAGGTGTCCCCTGACTTTCCAAGTTTTACACCTTTTTGCATTCCTTCCACCAATTCCACGAGAACTTCTGTTTTACTTACAACCTTATGAATTCTACCATAAATTCCGTGAATATTTACCGGATCATCCAGCTGGTTTTCTAACAGACAGTCCTTGATATGAATCTGTCCTTTTGCATATACAAAATGAAAACCATCTGCTGTCGCTGTGAAACATCGATTTTTCTCAGGATGCAAACATACATTGACGCGCTCCAGGGTAATATTTTCTGTAAACTGAACAATCACAGCCATACCAGTACAATGGTAGATATTGATATCTTTTAGCACAACATCTTTACTTTCTGTCAGATAAAAGCATGGGTGAGTTCTCCAGTGATGACGAAGAATCAGCTTATTTCCTGCTTTTGATGTTTTCAAAAAGCTCTGTTCTTCTGTCAATTCAATTTCAAGGAGATTTTCTCCTGCTTCCCGAAAGACCGCACCATAAGAAGACGAATATGGTCTGTTAAAACTGATATCATGCCCCAGGTATACCGGTGCATTTCGCTCTGCATCCATTTCGAGACATCCACAATATAATTCACTAAGACCTTTCTCCTCCTCAAAATAGACACGATTATGCATCACCTTGTACGGATATTCTTCCCGGTTAATCTCAAGAAGCATTTTTTTCTCAGAAATTTCAACAATTTTTCCTTCTGAATATCCTGTTCTCCAATAATCAATCTCAATTCCTTCTATCTTGATATCTTCGCTCTGGTCAATATGAAATGGAATAATATCCGTATGAAAAATAAACTCTGTCTGGTTTCCGACAATACTTACTTTTTTCATTCCAGATATATCAAACGCAACTTTTTTAATTGTATCTTCATCATGATTGGAAATATATAGTAACTTTTCTACCGCATAATCCGGATAAAAATGATAGGTTCCCCTTTCAAAAACTATTTCGACATCTTCTTCTTTTCTAACCTTACAAAGTAATTTTTGCAAGTTCCATGTATTTTCTTTTCTGTCTTCTGGAAGTATACCGTATTCTCTTACTAAAATTTGTTTCATATCGTGCCTCCTAAATTTCATTTTCCTTTTCAGTTTCGCAAAAATGTCAAATGGAAGTTACATCCCTGCTTTGATGTAACTTCCATTTGTTTCTTTCCCTTAAGAGATTTCCGTTACCTTTTACTTACAAGTTCAACCTTTTTCTCTTAGTTATTGCCGTATGTTTCATTAATTTCTTCGGTTGCTTTTTCTCCACCGGCTTTTTCCCACTCCTGTACAAGAGTATCGAAATAATTAATATCCTTTTCACCTACAATAATTTTAGTGAATCCTTCTATTAAGATGTCGTCCAGAGTACTTCCTGAATTTAAGAGAGTTTCTGTATCCGGTCCCCACATAGCATCTTTCACAATCTCTCCGTTATCCAGCATCTCTTTTGAAATCGTATAAGCAGCTTTCGGGCCTCCCTGCTGCAGGTAATCGCCTACACCTGTCGGGTCTGCGTTTTTGATGAAGTTTACAGAATTCTGATATTTAATTCCGTCTTTTCCAAGTGTCATCGGGTCTTCATCAAGACTTTTTTTCAATGTTTCAGTTACTTTTATATACTGATTGTAATCCGTGTTCGGATTAATTACCCGAAGAGCATACGGAATATTAGTGTACGCATTTTTAAATAAATCCTGAATCAGCTGATCATCCACCTGATCCGGTTCATCCATGCATCGTGCATAGAAGTTCAGAAGTTTGAATACTGCTTCCGGATTTTTACAATTTTTATTTACTACAATATAACCATAGTTTGCAAATTCAATTGGAGCTTTTACTGTCTCACCTGTAGCAGACGGAATTTTGTACGGTTCAAAAATAGAGTCTTTTCCATTGTTTGATACCATATTCGGACCCGGATCGTATCCCCAGTACTGGAAATATGGGCTGATTCCCACTTCATTATTCAATTCTCCCTGAAGCATTTTTTCCAAATCCTTTGTTGCAAACTGCGGATCAACAATGCCCTCTTTATACCACTGTGCATATACCTCTAATGCTTCCTTCATTTCCGGCTGTACGGAACCATATCCGAGTTCTCCGCTTTCTGTCTCTACCCAGATCTTCGGATATGCGCCCCATGCTGTTGCAAGAATTTTAAAGCAGTCCAAATCCTGGTTTTCTGTCAAACCATATCCACCATATTCTTTCTGGAATGCCTTGGCAATGTTAATCACATCATCCATGGACTGAGGATCTGCAAGATTCAATTTCTCTTTCCAGTCTTTTCTGATCCAGATCTGAGCCGGCTGGTCAATGATTCCGTAAGAAAGCTGTGGAACACCATAAAGTTTTCCATCTAATTTTCCGGTTTCAAATGTTGCGCTTTCCTGCTCCATGTAACCTTTAAGCAAATCAGATGCATACTCATCATATAAATCTGTCAAATCATAAATCATATCCGCTTCTTTCAGCTGTTTCAACTGCTGGGCATCAACAAAAAATACGTCTGGGATACTTTTATCTGCAATAGACAGATTCAATTTTGTAGTATAGTCATTACTTACCCAATCGTTTACCACTTGAATGTTGAACTGATCCTTGTAAGCACGATACCAAGGGTTATCATCATAACTATCTCCCTCATCCCATTGAATACCTGCATTTTCCGGAAGTACTGTACTGATAGTTACCGTCTCCTCATATGGGTCCCATAATCCTTCTGGCACTTCAACAGCCTTTGTGTCTTTTTGGCTTTTTCCCGCTGCGCCTTCATTTCCACTCTTCATGCATCCGGTCATACCGAACATCATACAGACAGATAACAGGGCCGCAATGACTCTCGTTCTCTTTCTCATTTTTCATCCTCCTGAGTTGTTTTTATGGCTCAATTATTCTATTGTTTCCGAAAAAAATCTATACATTATTTTTTCCTTTTTATAAAATTTTGTCCACCTATGTATGCTCCTACATTTTTTTATAAAATTTCAAAAGTATTATAAATCATAAGCTATTTTATTGTTAGTCAAAACAAACAATATTTTATAAAAACCAAAAAATTTTATAAATATCTTGAATTGAATTTTAAATTCGTAACAGATATACTATTTTATAATAATAAAATTTGTAAATAAAATGGGTGGGATTATGAAGTCTAAAAATACATTATTAAAAAAAATCATAACTCTTTTTGCGGTACTTTTGGTTCCTATACTTCTCGTGGGATTTATTTCTCTTTCCTATGGAAACTCTATTTTGAGGAAACAGATCCTCTCTTCGATTGACAATACAAATGCCGCATACATTTCTCATTTAGACACTTCTTTATATACAACTTATAAAACCTGTTTTAATACAGCAAATCTCTCCAATCTCCAGAGACTTGCCACCAGCTTTTCCAGTTTATCGATTTATGAGCAGGCTTCTCAGGTAAACCTCCTTCGGGATCAGCTTTCTACATCGCGGCTTTCCCTTCCTTTTTGCGAATCAGCCCATGCTTTTTTCAGGGATCTGCATGTAGCCTACCATTCTTCTGGTTATGAGCTGGGAAGTTTTTCCACACTTTCTACGAAAGATTTTGAAAAATTTCAATCTCTTACAGAACGTACCGGGATTCTTCATTCTTACACAAATCCACTGACTGGTCAGTCCGAGCTAGCATATGTCCTCATGCCATCTTCCTCTGCCAGTTATGGTGTTTCTTTTGTGCTTTCTCAAAGTGAACTATCCAAGTATGTGACAGATAATGTTTCCTATGAAGGCGAGCTCTATTACTTCCGTGCCGGAGAAAACTTTACTCTGACCAATCTGAAAAAGCCGGAGGATGCTTCTTTTAAAACTTATATAAAAGAACGGATGGACAAAGCACAAATGATTTCAGGTTATCCGATTGTTACAATAAACAGGAAAACTTATTATGCATTCTCAAATGAACTGCCAAATTCTTTATTTCAGTATATCCGTCTGATTCCGACAGAAGCGATTCTGAACAGTACAAATATGTTTTTCATCTTTATGCTGATTTTCTTACTTGTACTGTCAGTGATTTGTGTTGTCTTTTTTATTGGAGTGTACCAGATGATCCACAAACCGCTCTATCAGCTCACGACTGCTTTCGAAGAAGTCGAAAATGGGAATTTTTCTGTCAGAATTGATCCGCAAAAGAACTCTGACTTTTCATATCTTTTTTGCGCTTTTAATGATATGACAGAAAAGCTTCACCGATTGATCGAACAGGACTACAACCAGAAAATGCTTCTTCAGAAAGCAGAGCTGAAACAATTGCAGGCACAGATCAATCCACATTTTCTGTATAACAGCTTTTTCATGTTGCAGAGAATGATTAAGACAGAAATGACAGAAGAATCGCAGGCAATGGCAAATGCTCTTGGTACATATTTCCGTTATCTTACAAGAAACAGTATGGATAATGTGACACTGGAAACCGAATACGAACACGCCAAAACTTATGCCTATATTCAGGGTCTTCGTTTTGCAGGAAGAATCGAAATACAGTTTGAAGATCTTCCCGTAGATTTTAAAAATTTGCCGGTTCCAAAATTGATTCTTCAGCCTCTTCTTGAAAATGCTTTTAACTATGGGCTAAATAATAAAATGGAAGGCGGAATATTGAAAGTTCATTTTACACATTCCGGGGATGCGCTGACAATCATTGTGGAAGATAATGGAGACGAATTAAGCGATGAAGTTTTAAATATGTTAACCGATAAGCTAAGGGACACAAGAGAAACATCCGCAGGATCCGAAATGACCGGACTTCTTAACATCCAGAGAAGACTGTCTATCTTTTCCGATTACAATTATTCCCTTGAGATCTGTCGTTCCTCAATGGGCGGTTTATGCGTCACAATTTGTTTAAAGAAATAATTTTAGGAGGTATCTTTGTATGCGCTTACTGATTGCCGATGATGAACATTATATTGTAAATTACCTTGCCGGGCTGGTTGAAGATCAGAACTTTCCAGATCTTGAAATCTATAAATGCTACTCTGGAAAAGAAGCTCTTGAGACAGCCAAAACTTCTCATATTGACTTCATGCTGCTCGACATCCATATGCCAGGAATCACAGGCCTTGAAGTCGCTGCTGAAGTCAGTGTGCTTCTCCCGCGCTGCCGTATCATTTTCCTGACAGCTTATGATAATTTTGAACATATTTATAAATCCAATAAACTGGACCATACCCGGTATCTGTTGAAAACAGAATCGGATGATGTTATCTTAAATGAAATTTCCCGTACTATAGACGAGTTGAAAAAGGAAAGCGATGATCTTCTTCTGCTCTCGGAGGCGCAGCAGAAATCGTTGTTACTCTCTCATCTGCTTCAGCAGAATATATTAAAAGGAATTCTTGCCGGACATTCTATCCAGAAGCTGGAACGGGAACTGCGCCTGGCGGGGTCAGACTTTACGCTTGACCTGCATCGCAGTGTGTATCTGATGTATGTCCAGATCCATTATAAGACTCTGGATGAATTTAATATTGCGAACTCAACTTACACCCTTCAATATCTTCAGTTAATCAAAAAGCTACTCGAAAAAAAATTTTTATTTTCGATGCTCGATCAGGGCAAGGGAACGCTGCTTTTACTTTTTCAGCCTGTTCAATCTTTCCCATCTGAATTTGAGTTTCTACAGTCGGTTTCAAACGATTTTGGTGATACCTGTCTCACAAAATATCACCGGCATGTTACGATTGTTCTGTATCCAGAGCCATCAAAATGGAATGAACTATACAGCCATTTTCATATGATGCAGAAGTATGTTGATTCCTCTGTCACGGATGTTCCGCTTATTTTTTCTTCTGCAAACACTACAGAGGAGATTGACTCAAAAATCCTATATAATGAAACAGATTCCATGGACCACACTTCGCTGGATCGTACTTTACAGGAACTTTCCTTTTATCTGTATCAGGGAGAACGGATGGAATTTCTGCAGCTTTTGACCAGATTGGGGGAAGAATGTGTCCGGATTCGAAGCATGCACAGCATCTCAGCAATGAAAATTTATACTTCAATTGCCTTGATGTTGATGCAGTATATTGATCTGTATCATCTACAGGAAAAAATTATTTCAAAAGTTGCCTTATATCCGCTTTATTATACATATGACTTTTCTTCCTGGACAGAAGCATACCGCTATCTTGAGAAGATTTCCTCACACATTTTTGATATTTTAAAATCAAAAAAAGTAGACAAAAATGAACAGCTTGTTCTAAGAATCAAGACATACATCCGAGATCATCTGGAAGATTCTCTTACCCTCACCACGATAGCGCGGATTGTAAATTATAATGAGTCCTATATATCCAGACTCTTTAAACAGACGAACGGTATGGGACTTTCGGAGTATATTACTTTGGAGCGAATTAATAAAGCAAAAGATCTGCTCATAACGACAAATGATTCCATGCAGAATATTGCAACGTCAACCGGATTTGATACTGCCCAGTACTTTTCCATTGTATTTAAAAAATCCACTGGCATTTCGCCAAGTGAATTCCGACGTTCCCATATGTCATAAAATCAGATGATTGAGCGATACCCTCGCTCTGCTTATAGAAAAATCAAGAACTAATCATCTATTTTTACCGAAAACACAAAGAAGGCACTTGCTTTCACACAACTCATTCCTGTGCGAAGCAGTGCCTTCCTTCTATTTTCTTCTCAAAATTATTACCGTTCCTATTCCTGCAATACTGATCCCAGCCAATACCAGATAAATCATAGCAGAACTCTGATCTCCTGTCTGCACAGCTTTCTTCTGTTCATCTGCAGTTCTTTCTTCCCCATTTTCATTTTTAGAACTATCCGAGGTGTCCTTGTTTCCGTTTTCCGAATCCGAGGTGCCTCCTTCTGATTTCGACTCATCATCCGAACCATTGCCTGATGCCACATCTGAATCCGGTGTATCGTCCACATCCGGCGTATTATCCGAATCCGGTGTATTATCTGTATCCGGCGTTTCATCTGTATCCGGCGTTTCATCTGTATCCGGTGTACTCTCTGATTCATTGACTTTCAGTGCTACTGCTGATGATACAACTGAAACTTCGTCCTTCAGTATTCCCGTCCCATCTACATATTCCAATCCTGTCTCTGGAACGGAAATCGTCAACTCATATTCTGAATCATCAATAGAATTTGGTATAATAGTTCCAAGCTCAAAGTCTGTTTTTTCTGTAATATGACTTGTATCAGAAAGATAAATTGTAAAGTATCCTTCTTCTATCTGGAATCGTGTTTCCAGCAGACTGCTTGAAATCTCTTTATCTGCCTTTAAAGTAAACGGTTGATTTTGATCAAGTTTCTCTGTGTCTCCTTCTACCTTGATCCGGATTCGAAGTGTGGAGACTCCTTCGGCAGCATCCGGAAGCCTTAGTTTTATCTTGGCTTTCCCTTCCTGGGCCGTCAATACCACATTCTCCAATTCTGCTGCCCGCACTGCCGTAAAAGGCAGCAGTGCGGCAATCAGAAATGTCACTATAAAAACCGATAATTTTTTCATTCCTGAACCCTTTCTATTCTTCTATCTCAATCTCCTCAAGCTGATCCGGAACATTTACAAATACAGTATCACTGGTCAGCCTCTCGCCCTCATTTGTCATAGCATTATCAACACGGTAAAGTTCTGCCTTTACTTTGGAAGGTTTTACAAATTCATGCCCCGGTTCGATCCAGTAAATCCAGATTCCCTCCGAAACTTCTCCAAGCAGGGCATCTTCTGGATCCGGTGCCAGAATAATCTGGTTTGCAACCAGTTCTCCCGCCTCATTGGTGCCTCCTACAATCTTTCCATTTTCATCATACAAAACAACAACATTGTATGCCGGATTTCCTTTATAGGAACCTGCAAACACCGTAGAACCTTCTGGAATCTTATATCCATTTTGCTCATCGTATACATAGTCTTGAGCCAAGATACCAATCGTGGTCTTTCCTTCTTCGTTTGTAAATTCTACATTATCTCCGGATGGTCCAAGAATGTCAAACTCTGCGATTCCAATTTGCTTCTTGGACTGGCCTTTGGCAGTAATCCGGATATACCGGATATCATACGTTGTAATCCAAGGATCTTTTCCATTTGTAAAGTATACCGTATTCTGCCCCTTTTCCATATCGAAGGTTCCCTCTGCAACAGTCAGATATTCCTTGCCATCGGTACTTCCTTCGATCAGATAATCTGACATCGCATTATTCTCCGCATAATAACGCAGTGTGCTCACTTCCAGAGTCTGCTTCAGATCAATCACAATATACGGATCCTGATCTGCTTTTCCCGTATATTCTTCTGTTCTGTCTCCATCCAGAACCATGCTGATTGCCGGTTCTTTTTCCGGTTCGCATGGATCCTGTTCTGTTGCTTCTCCGGTATGATCCAAGTCAGAATCCATGTTGGTTTCCACAGTAAACTGGGATTTCTCATAATTTCCGTCACTTAATACCTTCACCGTTTCGGTTATCACAGAGACGGTTTTTCCAGTCGTAAGGTCAATTGGCTGTACCTCATAACTTACCGCACGACTTCCCAAGGTTACGGAATCTGTAAAGGTATTCTCTCTTGTGAATCCTACAACCTCTTTCTCCTCTTTTCCTTTCTGTGTACTGATACGCACAATTTCATATCCGAGAATCTGACCTTCATACTCTTTCTTCAAATCCATCTGCAATGTCACATCAGAATGGTCTACTGTAACATCTATTCCAGTCAGAACCTCCTTATTTTCAAGGCTTGATGCTTTATTTTCAAGAACTGCCGTTCTGGAATTGTCATCTATATAGTAGATAGCACGTGTTTCTTCTTCAAACTGATTCATAAAACGCTTTGTTTCCTCATCCGGTGTATATCCCCACCGGGTAAAGAATACGGTCAGATCTTTTTGGGCCGCAGCAGATACCAGCCTCATCAGATTCTGATCCTTATCTCCGGTTAAGACCAGATTAACTTCCGGACTGTTTCCGTTAAATGCCCCGGTATTTCTTGCATATGTATCTACCCTTGCAAATAACAGATTATCAAACGCCTCCTGATAGGTCGCATATGTTTTCTGTGCAAATCCCGAGTCATATGCGAGATGAAGCTGCCAGTACATTCCAAGCTGCGTAAATACATTTGACGGATATCCGGTTGTATTGGAAGTTACTTTCTCATAGACATCATCGTAACTGAATCTTACGCTGTCATTTGTTCCATCCGCCTGTGCAAGCACTGCAAAATAATTATTGGTTACTTCTGCAATCGCATAGTCCCCTTGATTGATCTGATGGCCGATCTCATGTGCAATTCCCCATCCAAAGTATGAACCACTCGTCAGTTTTCCATTTTCGTCAACAACCGGTCTCTGTTTGAGAATCAGTCCCATCACAGAGTCCCACTCAATGCCGATATGGTTTCCTCCCGCATACATAAACGCTCCGGAGAACATCTTCATATACCGGATATTCAGATGTTGAGATGGAGTACGGTTTTTCTCCATCACAGATGCATCTGTTCCTTCGGCAAATGTTGCCGTCAGACCTTTATGCTGATAGAAAAGTCTCATCATCTCATCCATCGCATCCACAGTATATGTCATCCGCTCTTCCCGATCCACACCGCCAAGCCCTGCAAGAATCTGTGTCGCAGGTACTGAAATCATCATCTCATCCAGCATAATATCTGTTGTATTGTAAATACACGTCTTTTCATCATAAGAATCCAGTGTAAAAAAGAGGAATTTTTCTCCATGATCTTTATTATGTTTCTTTTCCAGCTCCGCACAGTAATCCTTCAGCTCTTTCACATAAGCGCTAATCTTCGTCTGACGTTCTTCCTCATCAGTTACCCCTTTCAGATTCAATACCGGAATCTTCATCCCGCCATTTACTCTGACAGCATACTGATCGTTGGCATTTTTCCCGGTATACTGTATATAAAGAGCTCCTCCTTTTTCCACATCCGTGGAAACAATTTTCGGAATCGTAATCACATTTCTCCCCGTATTCAGATTGATTGTTTTCACAAACTGATCCGATTCTCCATGTTGCTGTGTTACGACAAGCTGAAGCTTAGAGGCACTTCCTGCTGCCGTATTTTCCGCTCCTACATAAACAATTACTTCCTCCCCTGCCTGAGCAGACACACCAAGCGGCTGCCATGCATTCAATCCCGAAAGCTTCAACGCACTGTCATACGAAGCGCTGATTCCTGTATCGATTTTCTGAACCTCATCTAACAAACTCTGCTCTTCAAATAACTTTCTTGCGGCATCCAGTTTCTTTTGCAAAGCATCTCGTTCCGGATGATAATCTCCGTTTATCTTAGTATCCAGCCTCTCCTGAAGAGATGTAAATTCTTCCTCTGTCACATCGTCACGAATTTCCAGATACAAATCATCTGTATATAGATTTCGGATATCATCCGCAAGGGAATCATATTCATACAGTCTGATCTCTGCTGCCTGAATTTTATGAGCCCCATAATAACTCACCTGCAAACCGAACTGAATTTTGTCTGTCTGAATCGGACTGGACAATGTGATTTCATAGTATGCTCTGTCATTTTCATCTGTTTTCCGCTTCAAGCTTACTCCGTCTGCCCGCTTCTTTGCTCCGTCTTTCCAGTAATAGACAGCCGCACCCGTATATTTCATGGAATCATCCGGAGCCGCTATTGCAAACCAATCCATTGTAAAGGTCTGGTCCAATTCTATCGTCAGTCCCCATCCTTCATTTCCCGTATGGTATGCTACTGCATCATCCCAGTCATTGATCTGATAATAGGACTCAAAATCATTGTCTACAACCCCGAGTGCACTCGTTGAACTATCTACATCCAATGGACTATTGTACATTGTTGTACCCTGACGTTTTGTCACATTTTTAATGTGTTGCGTCAGCTTCCCTTCTTCAGATACGTCATTAATGATTCTATATCTGGAAAATACGACCGGTTTCATCGACTTAGTTTGAATCGACGCCTGCAGTGATGCCGGCCCCTCTCCATATTCATTGACCGCAGTCACATAAATAACATACTCCGTTTCGTCTTCCAGATCATAAAGAGTATGGCTTGTAGATGTCAATCCGGTAATCTTCTGGAATGCCTCTTCCTCTTTCTTTTTGTAATAAAGATTATAGCTGTCTGCCGCATCATCCTTTGGTGCTTTCCAGGATGCACGTACAAGTCTGTAATCACTTTCAAGTTTCAATGAATCCGGTGCATCCGGAATGGAGTCATATTTTGGAGTAGCTTCATATGTCTGTTCATACCCACTCTTCCATTCTCCATTTACGGACTGTACTGCAATCGTATACGTCTTTTTATTCTCTAAAGACTGATTACGGAACATCGTAATTTCCGCCGATGTCTCCGTCGTATTGACAGTTTCTGTGTAACCGTCCAAAGTAATAAGTACTTGATAACCTGTTACATTAGTAACACCTTTCCATTTTACGGAAATTGATTTATTTCCTGCCGTCACACGTTCTACTTCCGGAATATCCAGTACCGGTGCCGGAATGTGATCTTCCATATTATTGACGAACTCTACACTTGTGATTTCTGCCAGGCTTGCGTTTGGCTGTGTCATAGACGTAATCGTAATCGTTACTTTTTTTACTGCAATCTGGCCATTAAGCTTAATGGTCAACTGCCCGTTGGAAGCTACTTCTGCCGTACCTATTATATTGGCAGACCGCTTCGCTTTTGCTCCTCCGATCAGAACTGTTCCGATCACTTCTTTCCCGTCTTCCATATAAGTAATCTGGACTTCTCCTGTCTGAATTCTGTTTTCTGCCGGAGTCTGAAGTACGAATCCTTCCAGATCCACTGTCTTCTCTCCCGGAGCAAGATCAAAGGACAGTCCGACCGGATGTTCTTCACTGATGACAGCCCCTTCTCCCGCCGGACTTAAAGACACCGGGCTTTCTCCTGCCAGAAGTTTCTCAACTGACCCATCGAGGTTTGTAGCCTCATCTACACTTCCTTGCACCGATTCAACGTTAATACTCTTCTTAATCTTAGCTTCTTCCGGTTGAGCTGATACATCAGTGAACCACTTGACTGCAGTATCCAGATCCACCAGATTCACCTTTCCATCTCCGTTGAGATCATACACAGCGTCTGTTTTGTCCTCTTCCAGCGCATCTACAACAGATATCGCATCTTTTTTATCTACAACTCCGTCCTGATTCAGATCCCCATATGGTATTCGACCATCTCCAGGATCTGTGGAATCTCCCGTGGCAACATTAACGCTATAATGGTATCCTTCCATTACAATCTTCTGTTCATAAACAGCAAAACCCGGAGCCTCCATTCGTAGTACATAGGTGCCATCTTTTAAGTTCTCAAATGTCACTGTATTTTCTGTCAGATTCTCCTTCGGATCAAGCACCAGACTCTTCTCAAGTGATGTTCCCTCCAGAAAAACGCGAAATGTCTGCTCTTTTTCCGTCACAGAGGCATGGTGCATAGTTACAGCAAGAGTGCTATAACTTTCCATATCTTCTTCCAGGTCTTGAGACTCTTCCGATTCTTTTTCTTCAGTGTCTGCCGTCTTCTCCTGCTCTTCCGTTGTTGAGTCATCGTTGTTTTCTGCTTCCAATTCCTCTTCTGACTCTTGTAATGCAGTTCCTTCTTCAGATTTTTCGGTTGTTTCCGAATCTACTATCTGCTCCCCGTCTTCTTCCTTTTGCAGTTCCTCTGTAATCTTCGATAATTCTTCCTCGGTCTGGCTCGTCACATCCTTTGCATTTACGCTGTATATGCCATGTGATAAAACGAGTTGCGCCGACAAGATTCCGCATAGTACCCTCACAATCCCTTTTCTCATTGCCTATACTCCTTCTATATTCTTGCTGATTCGGCATCATCATACTATACCGTTTTACAGGACTATTCTATAAAGAATGGGATTGTTCGTCCAATATCTATTCAGGCTTTATCTATATCTTTTTAGTTATATGTCTGCGGAAGTCAAATACTGTGTACAAAAGAAATCCCTGGTTTTCTTCACTTCCTGTGACATTTCTTTCCCTTTGTAAAATAATACTAAATGCATTCGAATATTGGTATTTTTCAGAATCTTACTTCGAATTCCTGTTCTTGCCAACGTCTGTATTTGCCATTTATTTCCAAACATAAAGCTATCCAAATTTTGCATTAGAAAGATCATCAGATTATAATGATCCACAGACATTGTCTGTTTAAATTCTTTCATACTAAATCCGTCAATTTCCATCTCCAATCTGGCTTTGGTATATTGATCAAAAGGAATATGTATATAAGTACTATACATCAGATCTCGCATATAAACTTCTTCTTTATCAAATGCCTGTTGTTTTCTCCCAATATGCACATACAAGGGGCTTACATCCAGGATTTCATACTGAATATTCTGAGCAATCGCCGCACTCTGAACAGCAGGAAATTCAACGTCATTAATCACAGCAATCCCCAGTTCACTTTCTCCACTAAGCACATTATCAAATAACTGAACCAGCGTTTCTTCTTTTGCCGACAGATAAATGGTCTTTGACAGATTATTTTCCGCAAATCTAAGGAAAAAACTTTTGTCCAGAAAAAAAGAGTAACAGGAAACCGCTAATTTTGTCTCCATCTCATCCAGATTCAGATTTTAAATTCTTCAATCTTTTTCAAGTTCTGAAGAATGGTTTTTGTATAATCATAAATGAATTTTCCATCTCGGGTAGGATATACACCTTGTTTTCCTCTTACAAGTAACGTTTTTCCCATCTCCTCTTCCATCGACTTTAAAACTCTGCTCAAATATGGCTGAGATGTATTCAGATATTCCGCCGCTTTACTCATACTTCCACAATCTACCAGCGCTTTAAAAATTTCCAGTTGAGACGTTTTTAACATGATATCACTTCCTTTGCTCTCATAATTCTTCCTTCTTCTATATAAACATCCGCTTTTAAGTATAACATAAAAAAGGAGCCTTTTCTCCACAGAGACAGCATACGTCTGTTTTTCAAGCATAAAAACAGGGCTGTTACTCCAGTAGATTATTTATCTACTTTTGCAACAGCCCCTTCCTTTTTCCTATACTTTTATCCTCTCTGCAATCTCTTCGGACGCTGACCCTTCCAGAAATTTGACGCTATGCTATATATTCTTCCAGAAGTGTCATGTCGATTGATGCACTGTCATGGATGATCAGCTTGACAGATTTGGATAAATCCATACTGAGGATCCCCAAAAAGGATTTCGCATCGATGGTGGCTCTCCCCTGAACCAGATCGAAATCCCCCTCCAATTTTCTCAGGACTCCATTCAGTCCTTTGGCCTTCTCCACTGAACCAATATTCACATATACCTCTCTCATCGTTTTTCTCCTGCCTTATGTGCATATTTTTCTTATCAGACAGCTTTCTATTGTACCTGTTTTTCCCAAATTTTGAAAGCCTTTTTTTAAAATTCACAATTCGTTTTTTCTTAAGAAATCCATGCTTTTTTCAGTACTTCTACTGCTTCTTTAATCTGATCTTCTTCCATATTGGCATAGCCAAGAAGCACAGAAGCCTGGTTTTTCCTGGTCCCCTGTGTATCGTAGGAAGAAAGGCCATAGACCGCCACTTTTTCTTTTCTGGCAAGACGGATCAATTCCTCTTCCGACCGGCCGTCCTCAAAGGTCAGAAGCAGATGCACTCCGGCATGTTCCCCGGAAATTCTGCATTTTCCGATGAATGGCTTCAGGCAGTTCAGAAAGGTATCATGACGGCCTTTATAAAGGGCACGCATCCGGTTAAGATGCCGTTCATAATAGCCTTCTTCGATAAACTTCTGCAGAATCATCTGATCCACCCGCGATACGGTAGGATTGATAAAACGGCAGGTCGTCTGATAGATCTCCATCAGACTTTCCGGAAGAACCATGTAGCTCATACGGATAGCAGGTGCGATGGATTTAGAAAAGGTACCGAGATAGATCACTTTCTCCGATGCGTCATACCCTTTCAGTGCCGGAATCGGTTTCCCTTTATAACGGAATTCGCTGTCGTAATCATCTTCGATCAGATAGCGTCCTTCTTTCTCATCCGCCCATGCCAGAAGTTCCATTCTCCGCTTAATTGGCATGACAATTCCAAGAGGATACTGGTGAGACGGCATGACATAGGCAATGTCCGCATCCGTCTCCCGCAAGATTCTGGCCTCCATTCCGTATTTGTCCATATCCACGGTGCAGACCGGATATCCAAGTCGTTCAAACATCCGGTACGCCTGCCGGTAAGTTGGATTCTCGAATGCCACCTTATGCTCATGCCCGAGAATGGTATGAAGCAAAAGAAGCATATAGTCATTTCCTGCTCCAATGATAATCTGTTCCGGCATACAGTTGACACCACGGGCCTGATAAAGATACGATGCAACAACTCTTCTCAGGCCATATTCCCCCTGCGGATCACCCATACGGAACAGTTCTGACTTATCCTCCCCCAGCACATCTTTCGATAGTTTTCTCCACACCTGATAGGGGAAGCGCTTCAAATCTACCCCGTGCGGTGAAAAATCATACAGGATGTCTTTTTTCTTCTCCTGCTGCCCGTGGGCAACCGTCTTTTTCGGCTTTAAACGGTACAATTCCTTGACATCCATCACAAACGTTCCCTTGTACGGAACCGACTCAATGTATCCTTCCGATCCAAGCTGCTCATAGGCAAGCTCCACTGTGCTTCTGCTGACTTCCAGATATTTTGCCAGGGAACGGGTAGAAGGGAGCTTTTCCCCTGCGGAAATTCTCCTTTTCTGTATGTCGCTTTTTATATACTGATAAATCTGTTCATAAAGAGGAACCGCGCTGTGCGGTTCCAGATTTATTGTCAATTCATTCATTTTTATTTTTTCGGAAGTTTAAAAGAGCTCTTAAGTGATACGATTCTGTTAAATACCAGTGCATCCGGCTTGGAATCCTTGGAATCTACACAGAAGTATCCCTGGCGTACAAACTGGAAGCTGTCGTATGCCTTTGCATCCTGGAAGTTCGGCTCTACATAGCACTCTTTAACTTCCAGAGAATTCGGATTCAGATTCAGGGAACCGTCCTCCTTATTGTATACGCCCTTCTCCTCATCGATCAGGTTTTCATAAAGACGCACGGTTGCTTTCACCGCTGTCGGCACTGCCACCCAGTGAATTGTTCCTTTGACTTTCCGTCCGGTAAATCCGCTTCCGCATTTTGTCTCCGGATCATAGGTACAGTGTACGACTGTCACATTGCCGTTTTCATCCTTTTCACATCCGGTGCATTTTACAAAATACGCATTCATCAGACGCACTTCATTGCCTGGGAACAGGCGGAAGTACTTCTTCGGAGGCTCTTCCATAAAATCTTCTCTTTCAATATAAAGCTCTCTGCCAAACGGTACCATACGCTTTCCAAGCGCTTCATTTTCCAGATTGTTGTCTGCCTCCAGATACTCCACTTCTCCTTCCGGATAGTTATCAATTACAAGTTTGATCGGATCCAGTACGGCCATCATTCTCGGACGTTTCAGCTTCAGATCCTCACGAATGCAGTACTCCAGCATTGCATAGTCTACAGAACTCTGTGCTTTAGAAATTCCGCACAGCTCTACAAACATCCGGATGGATTCCGGCGTAAAGCCTCTTCTTCTGAGAGCAGCGATTGATACAAGTCTCGGATCATCCCATCCGTCAACGATCTTTTCTTCTACCAGCTTTTTAATATAACGCTTTCCGGTCACTACATTTGTCAGATAGAGCTTTGCAAATTCAATCTGTCTCGGGCCGTGGTCAAACTCGCACTCTCTGACAACCCAGTCATAAAGCGGACGGTGATCCTCAAACTCCAGTGTACAAATCGAATGAGTGATCTTCTCTACCGCATCTTCAATCGGATGTGCGAAATCATACATAGGATAGATGCACCACTTATCTCCTGTATTATGGTGAGTCATATGTGCCACACGGTACAGAATCGGATCTCTCATATTGATATTCGGGGACGCCATGTCAATCTTGGCACGAAGTACCTTTTCTCCATCCTTGTAGACACCGTTTTTCATATTTTCAAATAATTCCAGATTCTCTTCTACAGAACGGTTTCGGTACGGACTCTCCTTACCAGGTTCCGTCAAAGTTCCTCTGTATTCTCTGATCTCATCCGGAGTCAGATCACAGACATATGCTTTTCCCTTTTTAATCAACTTTACCGCGCACTCATACATCACATCAAAATAATCGGATGCAAAGTAAAGATGATCGCCCCAGTCCGCACCAAGCCACTGGATATCTTTCTTAATAGAATCTACGAATTCCATACGCTCTTTCGTCGGATTCGTATCATCAAAACGCATATGGAATTCCCCATTGTATTCCTGGGCAAGACCATAATTCAAAAGGATTGACTTTGCATGTCCGATATGCAGATATCCATTCGGCTCCGGCGGAAACCGCGTACAGACATGATCGTACACCCCTTCTCTTAAATCTTTGTCTATTTCCTGCTCAATAAAATTCTTGGATTCAGTTGCTGTTGTCTCCATAAAGCCCTCCTCATAGGTTTGGTTTTATTCATAACCTTTATGTTACCATAAAACACCTGCAACCACAAGCCAAAACCGCAAACGAACAGCATCAAACTATTTCGGATAAACCGCATATTTCATCACGCCATCTTCATGATTTTCAAAGATCCGGTATGCCTTTTCGATCTCTGAAAGAGCGCATGTGTGGGTGATCAAAGGTCTGGCATCTAATTTGCCTTCCAGGATTAATCCCAAAATCTCTTTGCAGTTACATGCATCTACTCCTCCGGATTTCCAGATCAGATTTTTTCCGTACATGTCCGGCAGTGGAAGTGTCTGTGGTTCTTCGTACATGGCTTCCAGCCCAATCACTGCGTTTGGGCGTGCCAGCCTCCAGGCCATCTCAAAGGTATTCGTTCCTCCTGCTGCCTCTACGACAGCATCAGCCCCGCGTCCGTCTGTCAATACCCGGATTTCCTGTTCCAGAAGTTCCATGTCATCCGGTGTAAATGTCAGATCCGCCATCTTGTATTTTGCTGCAAAATCAAGTCTTTCTTTCATACAGTCGATGGCAATAATCCGTTTTGGCTCATACAGTCTTGCACAGAGCATCGTGCAAAGTCCCGCCGGTCCGGCCCCGATAACTACTACTGTATCACCTTTCTGAATTTCCACCATCTGTGCCGCCCAGTATCCGGTAGAAAGAAGATCTCCGGTGAACAGCGCTTCCTCGTCAGACACTTCATCCGGTATTTTAGTAAGCCCCTGATCTGCAAAAGGAATCCTTGCGTACTCCGCCTGTCCTCCATCGATCCGGCATCCGAGCGACCAACCACCCTCCAAATCGGTACAGTTATTCACATATCCTCTTTTACAGAAAAAGCATTCTCCACAGAATGTCTCTACATTGACCGCCACCCGATCTCCAACTGAAATACTCCTGACTGCGGATCCGGTCTCCTCCACAATTCCGACAAATTCATGTCCCAGAGTCACACCTGGTACTGCTTTCGGAACCGCACCATGTAGGATGTGAATATCGCTAGAACAGATCGTTGCAAGGGTCACCCGGACAATGGCATCTGTCGGTTTCTGAATGACCGGGCGTGGCTTCTGAAGAAGCCCGGCTTTTCCTTCTCCCTGATAAACCATTGCTTTCAACGTAAACGCCTCCTTTTCCTTGATACTATGTCATGCACTGACTTATAAAAACTATTTTAATTATATCATTTCTCCAGCATAGTCTCAAATCTCCCCTTGCTTTTTTCGATTCCTTCTTTATCAGGAATATTGGAAAAAGCGAATAGAAAAGCAAAACATTAACTTCTCAGATGCAAAAATTACCAATAAATGTATATGGGCATCAAAAAAACTCCTGATTTCTCAGGAGTTTTCTTAAGCTGCCTAGCGGACTTGAACCGCCGACCTCCGCCTTACCAAGGCGACGCTCTACCGACTGAGCCAAGGCAGCATATTTAACATGCTCATTTACTATATCGTAAATTATCAGAATTGTCAAGGGGAATTTTTAAACCTTCCGGTACAGCTTCTCTCTGCGTGCTGTATCGGAAGGTTTTCTATTTATGACAGTTCCAGTTTTCCTGTGTAAAGCTGATAATATGTCCCTTTCTGTTTAATCAGATCTTCGTGGTCACCTCGTTCGATGATTCGTCCGTGTTCCAGAACCATGATGGCATCACTGTTCCGGATTGTAGAAAGACGATGAGCAATGACAAATACCGTACGTCCTTTCATCAGGTTATCCATACCTTTCTGTACGATACTTTCCGTACGGGTATCGATACTGGATGTTGCTTCATCCAGAATCAGTACCGGCGGATTGGATACGGCTGCTCTTGCAATTGCAAGAAGCTGTCTCTGTCCCTGTGAGAGTTCCTCTCCGTCGCCGCTTAACATGGTCTGGTAACCATTCGGAAGCATGTTGATAAACTGATCCGCATGGGCAAGTTTTGCTGCCTCGTAGACATCCTCATCCGTTGCATCCAGTCTTCCGTAACGGATATTTTCCATAATCGTTCCGGTAAACAGGTGAGTATCCTGTAATACGATTCCAAGAGAACGTCTCAGGTCGTATTTCTTGATCTTATTGATGTTGATGCCGTCATAACGGATTTTACCATCCTGCACATCATAGAACCGGTTGATCAGGTTTGTGATAGTTGTCTTTCCGGCTCCGGTAGAACCTACAAATGCAATCTTTTGTCCAGGTTTTGCGTAGAGTGTCAGATCGTGGAGTACCATCTTATCTTCTGTATACCCGAATGTCATATCGTAGAACCGTACGTCCCCTTTCAGTTCCGTATAGGTCACGGTACCGTCTGCCTGATGCGGATGTTTCCATGCCCACATGCCGGTTCTTTCTTTGCACTCGATCATATTGCCGTCTGCATCCTTACGGACATTGACCAGTGTAACATATCCTTCGTCCACTTCCGGTTCTTCATCCATCATTGCGAAGATCCGCTCTGCACCGGCAAGCGCCATGACGATGGAGTTAAACTGCTGTGCCACCTGCATAAACGGCTGGGTAAAGCTCTTCGTAAACTGAAGGTAGGAGGCCATAACACCAAGGGTAATACCGCCCACGCCCATGACGGACAGGAATCCTCCAAGTACCGCTGTCAATACAAACTGCAGGTTTCCAAGGTTTCCGATAATCGGTCCCATCATGTTCGCGAAGGTATTAGCGTTCGCCGCACTGTCGTAAAGTTTCTCATTCAGCTCGTCAAACTCTTCTTCTGATACACGCTCGTGATTGAAAATCTTGATAACACGCTGCCCATTCATCCGTTCTTCCACAAATCCGGTAATGTTGGCAATCGCAATCTGCTGTTTCAGGAAATATTTTCCACTGTTTCCTCCAATCTTCTTTGCAACAAAGACAAGCAGGAAGATCATAACAATAGCCAGAATTGTCAGAAGCGGGCTCAGTGCCACCATGGAAATAAAGGTAACTACGATGGTAATAGAAGACATCAATACCTGCGGAATGGACTGGTTAATCATCTGACGTAGTGTATCAGTATCGTTAGTGTAAAGACTCATGATGGATCCGTTGGTATTCTGGTCGAAATAACGGATCGGGAGCTTCTGCATATGCTCAAACATGTCATCTCTGACCTGTTTTAACACTCCCTGCCCGATGGTTACCATCAGTCTTGTATAAATAAATGTAGAAATCACTCCGGCCAGGAAGATGGCTCCAAGTACTCCAAGCGCCATGTAAAGCTCTGAGAAATTCGGCGACTTCTGTCCAATCAGCGGGATGATAAAGTCATCCAGCAGAAACTTCAGTGAAAGAGATACCGAAATGGATGCGATGGAACTGATAATGATGCAAATAAATACTGCAAAAAACTGTACTTTAAAACGGCTGGTTACATAGCCGAGAAATCGTTTCGCTGTCTTTAAGGTTCCTTTGGAAACACGTACCTTTTGGTCATTCTTATTCATCTTCCTCACCTCCTTTTACCTGTGATTCATAAACTTCTCTGTAAATTTCATTTGTCTTTAAAAGCTCTTCTGATGTACCGATTCCGTTAATCTTACCGTCATCCATAACGATGATCAGGTCTGCATCCTCAACAGAAGATACTCTCTGCGCGATGATAATCTTTGTCGTATCAGGAATTTCTTCCCGGAATGCCTTTCGAATCATGGCATCCGTCTTTGTATCCACCGCACTTGTGGAATCATCCAGAATCAGAATCTTCGGCTTTTTCAGAAGGGCTCTTGCGATACAAAGCCTCTGTTTCTGTCCACCGGATACATTGTTTCCGCCCTGGACAATCATCGTATTGTAGCCGGCCGGGAATTCCTGTACAAAGGTGTCTGCCTGAGCGAGCTTACATACTCTCTGTACTTCCTCATCGGACGCGTTTGCATCACCCCAGCGGATATTGTCGTAGATCGTTCCGGTAAAAAGCACATTTTTCTGAAGTACCATGGACACCTGATCACGCAGTGCTTCCAGATTGTACTCTCTGACATCGATGCCGCCGACTTTAACACATCCCTTCGTCACATCGTAAAGTCTCGGTATCAGCTGTACAAATGTAGATTTAGAACTTCCGGTACCACCTATAATTCCGATTGTCTGTCCGGATTTAATATGAATATCGACATCTTTCAGAGAAAGATTGCCGCCTTCTCCTGCATAGCTGAAGTCTACATGCTCAAAATCGATGGAGCCGTCCGGAACGACCTTGACAGCATCCTCTTGATCCTGCATTTCCGGTACCTCATCCAACACTTCTGCGATACGGTCGCTGGAAGCCTCCGCAATCATGATCATAACAAAGACAAAGGATACCATCATCAGGGAAGAAAGAATCTGGAGCGCATAGACAATGACACTTGTCAACTTCCCTGTCTCCATCGTCTCAAATACGATATCCTTTCCTCCGATCAGCACCATGCAAAGTACAACCGCATACACGAAGAACTGCATGGTCGGAGAGTTCCATGCAACGATTTTCTCTGCCTTTGTAAACAGATCGTAAACTGCCTGAGATACTTTATGGAACTTCTTGATTTCGTAGTCTTCTCTTACATAAGCCTTCACCACTCTGGCTGCATTGACATTTTCCTGTACTTCGTTATTCAAAACGTCGTACTCATCGAATACTCGAATGAAATGCGTATGCGCCTTCTTTGCAATAAAGATCAGAGTACCTCCCAGAAGAGGAATTACGATAAGGAATAACAGCGCGATTTTTACATTGATTGTCAGAGTCATGATCCATGACAGAATAATCATAATCGGCGCTCTTGCAAGCAGACGAATACTCATCATGTACGCCATCTGCACATTGGTAACATCTGTCGTCATACGTGTTACAAGGCTGGATGTGGAAAAGTGGTCAATGTTTTTAAAGGAAAACTCCTGAACCTTGTAAAAAATATCATGCCGCAGGTTTTTCGCATATCCTGCACCTGCTCTTGCCGCATAGGTACCGGCCTTAACTCCGAACCAGAGCGCAAGCATGGCCATGACGACCAGAAGGACTCCCATCTTTACGATGTAGGGAAGATCTCCATCCTGAATCCCAATATCGATAATGTTTGCCATCAGAAGCGGGATCAGTACTTCCATCAACACTTCCAGAATGACAAAAAACGGTGCGAGAAGGGATTCTTTTTTATATTCCCGGATTGATTTAAAAAGTTTTCTGTTCATCTCTACCTCCTGAAGTTATTCATTGGATCTGCTCTTCATCTGAAAGATTACAGATCATTTTTTGAAGAACACGGAGACACACTTCCAGATCCTCTTTCGGAATCCCGGTGGTCAGCTTCTTCTCCATCTCCTGAATATTTGCCAGAATATCCATCCCAAGCTTCTCAGCCTTTTCCGTCGGGATAATCTGTTTGAGCCTTGCGTCTTTTGCAACGCTTTTGCGGTAAATGAACCCGTTCTTTTCCATCAGCTGCAGAATCCCGCTCGCTGTGGATCTTCTGATGCAGAACTCCTCTTCAATGTCCCGCTGGTACAGGTCCCGTTCCATCGTCTCAAACAAAATAAAGGTCAGGATATGCTTCTGCATCGGCGTCAGACCCATCTCCACTTCCGGCATCGTCCCACGCCGCTTCAGCTGATGGGACAGCATATGGACGACTCTTCCGACATGATGCTCCCGTGCCTTTCGTAACTCTTTGTCCATCGTTTCCACTCCTGTAATTTGTTCGTTTCCTAACAGTAGGATTATAAGAGTTTTTTCTTGACCTGTCAATATTTTCCTATTGTTATTTATATAACAAAAAAACTGCCAAGAATTTCGCATTTATCTGGAAATCTTTTGGCAGTTTTCACTGTTTTTTATAATATGATCAGAGCAGGTCCTCTGCTTTTGTTTTGATCCTCTGCAAGGCATTGTCCACTGTCTTCGGCTTCTTTCCAAGGAGACCTGCAATCGTTTTATAGTCGGTTCCGAGCAGATGCAGATACAGCACCCGCTTTTCCAGATCACTCAGACGGGCTTCCAGATCTTTCATAAAAGAGTCTTCGGACTCCCTATGAATCACCAGGTCCTCCGGATTATTGTTGGATGATATATTCTGTAGGCTGATCAGCTCGGATTCTTTTTCCTCGGAAATCTCCTGATTATCATAGAGAGAAACATAGGAATTCAGCGGCAGATGCTTCTTTCTCTGGGATGCTCGGATTGCTGAATACATCTGCCTGGTCACGCAGATCTTGGCAAATGTTTCAAAGGAGGCCTCCTGCTTCGGGTCATAATCCTGCACCGCCTTAAACAGACCGATCATTCCCTCCTGAATCAGATCGTCACTGTCCCCGCCCAAAAGGAACATTGCCCGGGCTTTTTTCTTTACCATAGGCTTATACTTTTCCAGAAGGAAATCCATAATGGCGGCATCTCCGCTTCGGAGGCTTTGGATCAGCTCTTCATCGGTTCTGGTTTTATAATCAGCCATCTCCATGCCGCTCCTTTACCTCGTTCTCTGACGTACAATCTCGTATGCCAGTACACCGGCTGCCACAGAAGCATTGAGAGAATCAATCTCTCCTTTCATTGGAATGGAGGCAGTAAAATCACAGGTTTCCTTTACCAGTCTGGATACCCCTTCGCCTTCGTTTCCGATCACAAGCCCAAGCGGCCCTTTGAGATTGACATCATACATGACATCGCCATCCATATCAGCACAGACAAACCACAGCCCTCTTTCTTTTAATCCTTCCATGGTTTTCGCCAGATTGGTTACCTTTGCAACCGGTGTATAATTTAATGCTCCGGCCGATGTTTTGGCAACAGTCGCTGTAAGCCCTGCTGCCCGGCGTTTCGGAATAATCACACCGTGAGCTCCCGCCAGGTTGGCTGTCCGGATGATGGCTCCCAGATTATGCGGATCTTCAATATTATCCAGAAGGATCAAAAACGGATCCTCCCCCTTCTCCTTTGCAAGATTAAACATATCCTCGATATCCGAATATTCATACGCAGCCGTCACCGCAATGACGCCCTGATGCTTTTTCGTCTCCGAGAGCTGATCAAGGCGCTCCTTTGTAACAAAGTTTAAAATAGTATCGTGCTTTTTAGCTTCACGGACGATGGTGCGCACCGGTCCGTCCTGGCATCCGTCCAGAACGTACAGCTTATCTACCGGTTTCCCGGAGCGGAATGCCTCCAGTACCGCATTTCTCCCTTCAATCATCGATTCATTTCTATTCTTCTGGTCTTTCATCTTTCTCCTCTGCTTCCTCCAGCCCGACAAGGCCGGTTTTGATCAGATCAACGATCCGTCTGTAATCTTTTTTCAGATAAAGATATCCGATCAGCGCTTCAAATCCCGTTGCCCGTCTATAGTCCGTGATGGACTGGTTTTTCGCCGGGGACACGGATTTAGCGTTTCTCCCTCTTCGGTAAACTGCATGCTCTTCCTCCGTCAGATGCTCCTGCATTACCCGCATCATGGCGGACTGGGCAGACGCCTGCACAAGCCTGCTCGTCTCTTTCTGCATGGCATTGACCGGGCGGTTCCCCTTTCTGATAATCAGTGATTTGATCATCAGATCATAGACGCAGTCCCCAATAAAGGCAAGGGACAGTGGGGAATAACTTCTGATATCATGTTCTTCTGTCTGAAAGACTTCACACAGATACGAATCCAGTTCCATCGTTATACTCTCTTCCATTGTACTCCTTCTCTTGTGTCCTTTAAGACAATTCCTTTTTCCAGAAGCTCATCCCGGATTTCATCGGCACGTTTGAAGTTCTTCTCTTTTCTTGCCTTTGTTCTTTCCTCGATCAGCGCTTCAATGTCCGCGTCCAGTATTTCCTCTTCTTTGCCCACGATCAGTCCGAGGATATCGCAAAGACGTACAATCAGATCAAAGAGTGCCTTTGCGTACTCTTTGGAGCTTTCTCCATCTGCTGTTGTGTTGGCAAATTTTACAAGTTCAAAGATGGCGGTGATAGCATCTGCTGTATTGAAGTCATCTTCCATAGCGTCTTCAAAGTCTTTGACAAACTCTGTTGTCTTTGCTGCATTCTCTTTCTCTGCGTCTGTCATCTGCTCTGTCCGTGCTGTCTCCATCAGGTGTTTCAGATGGTCTGCCGCATTGGTAATACGCTCCAGGCTGTTCTTTGCTGCTTCCATGAGCTCAGCGCTGAAGTTCAGCGGGCTTCTGTAATGCGCGCTCAACATGAAGAAACGGAATACTTGCAGATCGTACTTCTCGCCGATCTCCCGTACTGTACGGAAGTTTCCAAGAGATTTGGACATCTTTTTATTATCAATATTTAAAAATCCATTGTGCATCCAGTAACGTGCAAATTCCTTACCGTTGCATGCCTCGGACTGTGCAATCTCATTTTCATGGTGCGGGAAAATCAAATCTTCACCGCCGGCATGAATGTCGATCTGTTCACCCAGATATTTTCTGGACATTTCCGAGCACTCGATGTGCCATCCCGGACGTCCTTTACTCCACGGTGCATCCCAGAACGGCTCGCCGTCTTTTTTCGGCTTCCAGAGCACAAAATCCAGCGAATCTTCCTTTTCGTCCTGGCCGGATACGAGAAGCTCTCTTCCGCCTGACTGCAGATCATCCAGATTTTTATGGGACAGCTTTCCATAGTCTTTAAAACTTCTGGTACGGAAGTAAACAGTTCCGTTTTTCTCGTAAGCGTGACCCTTTTCGATCAGTTCCCCAATCATCTCAATCATTCCGCCGATCTCCTGGGTTGCCAGCGGATTCGCAGTAGCCGGCTTGATGTTAAGGTCTTCCATATCCTTTTTGCACTCTGCGATATAGCGTGCTGCGATCTCATCTGCTGTCACACCTTCTTCCAGTGCCTTTTTGATGATCTTATCATCTACATCTGTAAAGTTGGAAACAAAATTTACTTCGTATCCTTTGTATTCAAAGTAGCGGCGTACCGTATCAAATACAATCATCGGTCTTGCATTTCCAATATGAATGAAATTATAAACGGTCGGACCACACACATACATCTTTACCTTTCCCTCTTCCAGAGGCACAAATTCTTCCTTTTTTCGTGTCATAGTATTGTACAGTTTCATCTGTCATTCTCCTCCTTTTCTTTTTTGCACAGTCTTACGGAGCATTTCTATCGCACAGGAAAAAATTTCCCGCACATAAAAAGAAAAACTTCGTCCCTGATAACATCCAAGAGACGAAGTTGATCCGCGGTTCCACTCTATTAAAAAGGGCATCTGCCCTTTCCACTCATCTGTGCAGGTAACGACTGCCTACGTGATCTGCTACTTCTTCTTCGCAGACCCGGCTCCCGGACGCACTTCACATATCCGTTCTTTCGGAGGGCTCTCAGCCAACGACCTTCCTTCTCTGTAAAGTATGCATATGCTACTCTTTCCATTCTCTGCCTTTTTCTATCCTTCTGTTTTTATAGTGTATGGGATAACTTTCATTTTGTCAACTCCCATTTCTATACAATCTCATTCAAAAATACCAGCGGTGCAGGTTTTATGCAATTCACAAGCACACGCAACTGTGGCCCCATGTTTTCATAGACTTCCCGTTCTTCTTTGCGCTCTGACCGGTAACCAAACAATACCGTCACACTATCCCCCGCGGAAACCGTTTCCGTGTTTTGGGATGTTTCTGTTTTCCGGACAGACAAAGGCTGTCCTTCCTGTCCCTGTATCTCCCAGTACCCGGTATTTTCCGGAATCAGTCCATCTTCTATATGAAGGCAGATCTCGAAATCGCTTCTGGCAAGAAAGCATTCCAGAAAGTGCTGCAGATGAACAATCCGAGCCATGATCACCGGAACTTCCTTCTCTTCGGTCTCTTTAAGTCCGTCTTTGAGCCATGACGTATCCTCCGGGCGGATTCCCGCAATCTGGATGGTTTTTATCGGCTCCTCATTCAGAAAAGTAAGGATCTGTTTCCAATCTTCTTTCTTCTGGAACAGCGGCTCCCGAAGCTCTGCCTTTCCTTCATAACATCCATAGATGACAAATCCAGTCAGTTTCCCTTCTTTTTCTGTAAGCAGAATTCCTCCGCCTTCGCTTTGCTCTTCTTTTAAGATAGTCCTGTAGTAACTTTCTGTCCGGACAGCACGGATGCAAGACATCTGTCCCAGCAGTTCCTCCGCAAGACCGGCAAGTGCCTGACAGTCCGATTCCTCGGCGTACCGCACCCGGCATCCTGCCAGACCCCCTTCTTGTTCTTTTCGTCCGGCTGGTTTACCTTCTATCCGGCGCTGGCGGTAGACAAACCGGAATCCGTGAGGATAATAAATCCCCTCCGCAGCCGGCATCAGATAGGTAAACGGCTCTCCTGCCCGGTACATTTCTCCGACAGCCGCTTCCAAAAGCCGCGTCATATAGCCTCGCCCCCGGTATTCCTTCTTTGTCGCCACAGCTATGATATAGTGAAGAAGACAAGTATTCCTAAGGAACTGCACCGGATATGGATTGAGCTGCAGCATGGAAACCGGCTCGTCCTCTTCTTCTATAATATAGATAGAATTCTTTGCTGTCTTTACCTGATAATAATAATTGAGAAACGCCTCGTCATCCTCCGTAAAGATCTCCTCCCAAAGCGGGCGGGTCATTCCATGCTCCTTTTGTTTCAGCTTCCTTATTTTCATTACATCACCTGGTCGTCCAACGCACCGCGACATCCAGGACAACTCTGGCATCCGCCTTCCTGACATGTCACGTCGTAGCTGAAATTCGTCACTTTTTCAATGCAGCAGACTGCCTGGGCGGAAATTCCCTCTCCGCTTCCGGTAAATCCAAGCCCCTCTTCCGTAGTGGCCTTGATATTGACCTGATCCACATTAATAACAAGCGTCCTTGCAATATTTTCCCGCATGGCGTCAATATGAGGACGCATCTTTGGCCGCTGTGCAATAATTGTCGCATCAATATTTTCAATCACATATAAATGTTCATCCAGAAGCTCGCCAACCCGTTCCAGAAGTTTCAGGCTGGATGCTCCTTTGTATGTTTCGTCTGTATCTGGAAAGTGAAGCCCGATATCGCCAAGGGCTGCGGCACCAAGAAGCGCATCCATGACTGCATGCAGAAGCACGTCTGCGTCTGAGTGTCCCAAAAGCCCCTTCTCATACGGGATCTTTACCCCTCCAATAATCAAGTCTCTTCCTTCTGTCAATTTATGAACATCATATCCCATTCCTACCCGCAATGAGAATCCTCCTCTCCTTTTTTTGTTTTCGTCTCTTCTGTATGCATTTCTTTTTCCTCCGGAAGAAGCCGCCTGTCTGTCTCTGCCTCATTTTTCTCTTCCGCCTCTTTATCAGACTGTGCGGGGGTCTCCCGGTAATCTCGAATCATAGCTCTTACATTCATCAAAATCACTGTGGCTCCAAACACGAGAAACAAAATGGCAAAAGCCAGAAACAGCCATTTATCCTTCTGGGAACTTGCAATGACAGCCCTGATCAGATCCGCGCCCGTATAAACCAGCCAGATCCCGGCAATCACCATCGCAATCCGCCTCGTACTGCTCTTCATAATTTCCTCCTGTCTTGTTATCCTTACCGTTTTATTTTAACATATTCCTATGGAAAAGCCACTGCTTTTGCGGAACCTTATTTTACCCGGAACATTTTCGGAGCATAACGGTACACCAGAAAGAGCGCCGCCACAATGTAGGCAACCGTTATAACCAGCACACCCACAGTAAACGGAAGGTTTCCGGTGAGTACCCCGTTTGCCTGAAGTTCATAGCACAGAAAACAAATCAGATAAACCGCCATATTGATTACCTGAAAAAATGGATTTTTCACATTCATTTCCTCCGAATACGGTTGAAATACATAGTATAAAAATAGATGATGCACCGTAAAGAACACCGAAAGCATCAGCACTGCCGCACAAAACAGCAGCATACTCTGTCCAAACTCCCAGATACCACAGATTCCACGGAATCCTGCCACAGCCACACAGATTGCGGCTCCGATCACCAGATTGTACTCTGCAATTTTCACCAGGCGTATTCTAAAATTCGATAGAAGCGTCTTAGGATTCCGATAAAAACCAAATTTCAACATACTCTTATCACAATTATAAAACATCGCCTTACATGCCTTATCCGCCACCGTCATCATATACATGATAAAGACGAGAATCGGCAGAAAATCCGTAAGGTTTACCGCACCAAGATACGCCACTTCCGGCGCTCCAATCCTGAGCGCTACCCCTCCAAGGAAAAAGATCCCTACTGCCGTAAGACGATAATACACAGGTTTTAGAATCTGCCTCCGGTGTCTCAGGAAAAACAGCGCGTTAAAATATTCATAACCATGAAGTTTTTCCACTCTCGCCATCTTATTACTGTCCGCATGCAGATCCTGCTCCCGCATGCCGACCGCTTTTTCATTGGCTGACTGGCTGGATTGCTTTACAATAGAAGAAAACAACCATTTCTCTTCCACCGTCCGATGAAGCTTCTGACGATATCCCCGGTATCCTGCCAGAATATACCATGCAGAAACCACACCCACAATGCAAATCAACACAAGCAGCACTGGATGGAACAGTATCTCCGCAGTCAAGACTGGTCCAACCGGCGTAAATACACTGTACGCACCGACAACAGACAGAAAAATAATAATCCATACCCATCCGGTCTTTCTGGAAAACACAATACCCTTCTGGTCAAATAGCCACACCTGAAACGCCTCTCCCATAGCACGCATCATCATAATGACAATCCAAAGACACACACCTTCCCACATGCTTCCGCCTGTAAGCCAGGCTCCTACCAACACACAGAGCAGAAAATACAGGGCAAATGGAATATAGCAATAAAGAATATACACTCGTGTATACTTTTCCACATCCATTTTCATGTAACGCACTGCGGTAAATTTCTCTTTTGTCACATTAAAAACCACACTGTCCTGAAGCGGTCCTATGATGCAGGACAAAAAGAACAAGATCTGAACCAGACTGTCAAATCTCACTCCACTTCCTGCCGCCCCTGTCAAATACGCAGGGAAAACAGCAAAAATCAGTATGTAAAGCGCCTTTCCTGCCAGACTGACAACTTGCCCAAGAATTGTAAACAACACTGCAAGAATAAGCTTCAGTTCCCGGTTACCATACACACTGTCCGGGACCAGTTTTCCGATCACCAACAGCCGCTTCAAATAATACAGAAACGTGTTCGTCACGATCGTTGCCTTTAACATGATAATCTGCTGTAATGTTCTAACCATGGCTTTCCTCGTCTTTCAATAACTCAATGATCTGCTCCTCAAAATCCTTCTTCTTCAGCATCTCATGATCAATCTGCCTGAGCTGACCATCACTTAAGACTATAATCTCATCACAAAGGTCTGTCGCAAGCTGTAGAATATGCGTCGAAAAAATAATCACATGATCCTTCTGCATACTACGCAGAAGACGCTTCATCTCCAGCGCCACAACCACATCCAGAGAAGTCAGCGGCTCATCCAAAAGAATCACCGGCGGCCTCGAAATCATAAAACAGATCATCTGGAGCTTATTCTTCATCCCGTGAGAATACCCTTTAATCAGCTTCTTTCGATCCTCCGGGGCGATCTGCACCAGATCAAAATACACCTCCGCACTCGTCCCCGGCGCAATCCGATCCCGGTTAATATCCATAAAAAACCGTACAAACTCCTCACCCGTCAGAAAATCCGGAAGCACCGGCACCGAAAACACATAACCAATCTCATCCGGCATTACCGCACGCTCCCTTTCTCCGTCCCAGAGCATTGCAGTCCCGTCATCCGGCTGGATCTCATCACTCAGACAATTAAACAACGTCGTCTTTCCCGCACCATTACGTCCCAGAAGACCATAAATCTTCCCCTGCTCAAACACAAAGGAACAATCATGCAAAACCACTTTACTTCCAAAAGATTTTTTCAAATTATTTAAACGTAATTCCATATTTCCCTCTTTTCGTTCGATTTTTTCAATATTATATCTAAAAAATCTGCCACTTACAACGAAAAAGCCCATATTCTATAAATATTAAGAATTATCGGGGACGTGTTCCGGTGCATCGGAACACGTCCCCGATGAAAAAAATCTGACAATTCTAGTTTGCCCTTATTTTATGCGGGTTTGGGGGATTTTTTCGTCATTTACGTCGTGTACCTGTGTGTCGGAACACGTCCCCAACGAAAATATAAAATAGCAACAAAAAAAGAGACGTAAGTCTCTTTTTTTGCTTTACTTATGAATTTGTAGTAGCGGGAACTGGATTCGAACCAGCGACACTACGGGTATGAACCGTATGCTC
>CAUWJP010000027.1:0-44122 GCA_963559135.1 uncultured Sellimonas sp. | reverse complement strand
TGAATTTTCAGGGATCGTTGTCTATTGTTCAGTTATCAAAGTTCTTTGTTTTCGTCGCCGCTCTCTCGCGACAGCTATATTAGATTATCACATCCGCTTGTTTTTGTCAAGCACTTTTTTAAAACTTTTTTTGTTTTTTTCAATCTGATAATCTGTTCTTTATTTACCGCCTTAAAAAGGGCAATAAATAAAACGGAGAAAGAGGGATTTGAACCCTCGCGCCGGTTGCCCGACCTACACCCTTAGCAGGGGCGCCTCTTCAGCCTCTTGAGTATTTCTCCGGATACTGAATTCTTGTCAGTATTTTGTTGTGCGCTTCACAACGCATGAGTAATTGTACCAAACTCCTTTCTGGTTGTCAAGCAGTATTTTTTTCTTTTCTTTACGATTTTTCTAATTTGTTTTTTTCGTTGCTTAATCTGTCATTTTCTCTTCTTTTCTTCTCTATATAATTTAGGAAATCCGGGAAGATCCAGATTCTTTCTTGACATCATTTTTTCCGAATCCTACAATAAATTTAAACATACCAGACGAACATGAGACCTGTAATTTAGAATGGAGGTGTTTTTATGTTACACGAAGTTCAATTTCCATCTTATAATGAGCGTGACACCGTCTGTGGCTGGATTTATGTTCCTGCTGCTAATCCGAAAGGCATTGTCCAGCTGATCCACGGATACGGAGAACATTCACGAAGATATCTTCACATGATTTCTGCCTTCGTGGATGCCGGCTATATTGTCGCAGCCGATGATCATGTCGGGCATGGAAAAACTGCTATAATGAATGATACCTGGGGTGACTGGGGAAACAAGGGATGCCACACCATGATGGAAGATGAGCATACACTGACCGGAATCGTCCGTGAAAAATACCCTGGACTTCCATATTTCCTTTTCGGACACAGCATGGGCTCTTTTATTGCAAGAGATTATGCAGCCAAGTATGGCGCAGAGCTGACTGGTGTTACAATCTGCGGTACTGCCGGAGTATTTCGCGGAGCCGATGAGGCTGGAGTGGAATTAAAAGCCGTCATTGACAGTGGACGCGGCGACGAATCCGATCCAGAATATGCAGGAAAACTTCTTGGATGGATGTGTGAACGCTGTGAGAGTTCCGCACTTGGTAATGAATGGATCTGTTCTGATCCTTATGTTCAAAAGGATCACGCAGAAGATCCATTTGACGCTTTTACAAAACCGACCCTCAATCGTTCTCTCTATTATTTTACACAGATGATGCAGGTCATCACCGGACCGGAGTGGGCCGAAAAAGTTCCTGCTTCTCTGCCATTCTATAATATCGGCGGCGACCAGGATCCTGTCGGCAACTATGGACAGGGCATCTACGAAGTCTCAAACTGGCTTCATGATACCGGACACAAGGTGCAGACAAAAGTATATCCGGGATACCGGCATGAGATTCACAACTATGCTGATATTCGCTGTGACGTGGAGAAAGGCATCATCGCTTTCATGGATAGCCTGAGCGCGGAAGCATAAAAGCATATTTTCTCAAAACGTCAGTGCCGCACACAGAAAGGAACAAAATGTTCGGATCTTCTGTGTGCGGCACATTTTTATGCCTTTGCTACCTGTTTGGTGGCAATAATCTCTACGCCGGTGCCTGCGATATCCTGGACAATCACATCTCCAATCTCAACCGGCGCCTCTACTTCAATCCCTTTCAGTGCCCTGACGCAGTCAAATATCCTGCCCTTAGGAATGTCCTCTTTCGTCTTAACTGATACCATACCCGCGGTACCACCTCTTACTTTTATGGTTGAAGTGACAATTCGGGTCGGGTTGACCACTTCTTTTCTTGCGTAGATTTCTCCTCTTTTGCATGTATTTCCACTGACACTTACAATGCTCTCTCGGTCCATTTCTACAGTAACGGCACATCCCATCGGACAGCTGATACAGGTCAATGTCTGAACTTCCATTTCTACGCCTCCTCTATCTTTACGGTAATCGTCCTCAGTTTTGGATTTTTCAAAATCTGTTCTTTTGTCAGATGGATTTCTTCCATCTCACCAGGAGCCACGATCTGCCGTCTGCGACGGCTCACTCTCTCTTCATCAAAATAGACGCTTATATAGCAGTTTTTAAATACTGCCCCTGCCCGGAAGCGTACCGTCAGATTTTCTTCCATCCGCTCCGGATCAATTACAGACGGAACAGTATAGCGGACGCCCTGGTCCGGATTCATTATAATTTCATGCCCACTTCCTGCTTTTCTTTCTTCTTTCACATAGGCAGCCGCATTTCTGCCTGCCGAAGCGGCTTCTTCTGATACAAAGTCCACAAGATCGTGTACGTGGAGTACATTTCCGCAGGCAAAAACGCCTTCTATATTTGTTTCAAGACTTTCGTTGACAACCGGACCAGAGGTCACAGGACTCATTTCCACTCCCATTCCTCTGGAAAGTTCATTTTCCGGTATCAGTCCTACGGAAAGCAGAAGTGTATCACAGGAATAAAATTCTTCCGTACCCGGGATAGGTTTCCCTGTTTGATCCACTTCAGCCAGCGTCACACCTTCCAGTCGTTCTTTTCCTTTTATATTTACGACGGTATGGCACAATTTCAGTGGAATTCCGTAATCATCCAGACACTGGACAATATTTCGTTTCAGTCCGCCGGAATATGGCATCAGTTCCGCGACAACCTTGACATGAGCCCCTTCCAGCGTCATCCGTCTTGCCATAATCAGTCCGATGTCGCCGGAACCGAGGATTACAATCTCACGTCCCGGCATCAATCCTTCCATATTTACGAGTCTCTGGGCCGTTCCCGCAGAATAAATTCCTGCTGGCCGGTATCCCGGAATATTCAAAGCTCCCCGCGGCCGTTCTCTACACCCCATAGCAAGAATCACCGCTTTAGCCTGGATTTCAAAGAGTCCTTCTTCCCTATTCATGACAGTTACAATTTTCCCATTGCTGATATCCATTACCATGGTGTTCAGACGATACTCAATCCCAAGTTCCAGCACCTGATCAATAAATCTCTGTGCATACTCCGGTCCGGTCAGTTCCTCCTGAAACGTATGAAGCCCGAAGCCGTTGTGAATGCACTGATTCAGGATTCCTCCCAGTTCTCTGTCTCTTTCCAGAATCAGAATACTGTCGGCTCCATTCTTTTTCGCCGAGACGGCTGCAGCAAGACCTGCCGGTCCTCCGCCAATGATGACAATGTCATAGTTTCTCATATCCGCAGCCTCCTCTTTCTATAATCCGTCTTTGTTTATTCCGGTAACAAGGCGGGAATTGCCGCCCGATTTCGTGATTTCAGCCATACTGACTCCCAGCTCCCGTGCAAGAATTTCCATCGTTCTAGGTGAACAGAATCCAGACTGGCATCGTCCCATTCCCGCCCTTGTCCGGCGTTTGACACCATCCAGGGATTTTGCCCCAAGTGGACGCCGGACGGCATCCAGGATCTCACCCTCCGTAATCATCTCGCACCTGCAGATTATGTTGCCATATGCAGGCTCTTTTCGAATGAGTTCTTCACGCTCTTCTTTTGACAGGGTATTTGGATCGAGGATTCCTTTTCTTGTTGAAACAAAGTGTTCCTTTTTCTCCAGTCCCATCTTCTCTCTCAGGATTTCCGCCACCATTTCTCCAATTGCCGGGCAGCTCGTAAGTCCGGGAGATTCGATTCCCGCGCAGTCGATAAATCCTTCTGCATCTTCTACTTCTCCGATGATAAATTCACTGCCGTCCTCATGGGCGCGCAGCCCCGCAAAGGAAGTGATGACCTGACGTACCGGAAGATTCTTTACATTCTGTCCGGCTTTTTTTAATACTTCGTCCAGTCCTTCTCTGGTCGTGTTGGTTCCCTCTTTATTTTGAATATCAGAAGCAGTCGGGCCAAGTAGAAGATTTCCATGGATAGTCGGAGTCACGAGCACACCCTTCCCGTATTTGGTCGGGAGGGAAAAAATAGTCCTGCCAACATGCGTCCCTGCACTCTTGTCAAGAAGGCAGTACTCCCCTTTTCTCGGAGTGATGTGAATCTTCTTTTCACTCACCATATTGTGAAAGGTATCCGCACAGACGCCTGCTGCATTTACCACATATCTCGCCTGAAAAATTCCCTTGTTTGTATGAAGTTCATAGCCGCCGCTGATTTTGATGATCTTCTCAACTTTCGTATTGAACCGGAATTCCACGCCGTTTTCATACGCATTTTCCGCCAGCGCAATATTCAATCCAAAGGGACATACGATTCCTGCAGTCGGTGCATAGAGTGCCGCATAGACATGTTCTGTAATATTCGGCTCCATTGCTTTGACCTCTTCTCCGCTTACAATCCGCAGTCCTTTTACGCCATTCTTCTGCCCCTTGTCGTACAGTTCCCTTAGTTTTGGCATGTTTTCCTCATCCCGGCAGATCACAAGAGAACCGATTCTACGGAATGGAAAATCCAGATCTTTCGAAAGCTGTTCCATCATTTCATTTCCTTTGACATTGAGTCTTGCCATCAAAGATCCCGGAACCGCATCGTAACCGGCATGTACAATCGCGCTGTTGGCTTTCGATGTTCCACAGCAGACATCCTCCTCTTTTTCCAGGACACAGATGCTGGCTTGATAGCGTGACAGTTCCCTGGCAGACGCTGCACCGGACACTCCCCCTCCGATTATGATCACATCGTACATCTCCTCTTCGCCTCCCTTCTGTTTCACCACGGTCTTCAGTCTTCTTTTGCCCATCCATACGCATATTTTACGGCTTTATTCCATCCTTTGATTTTTTTCTGCCGCTCTTCTTCGCTGAGGGAAGGCAGCAAAATCTGATCGATCTTCCAGTTCTGTTTTACATCGTTTTTATCTTTCCAGTATCCCACTGCAAGTCCCGCCAGATACGCAGCTCCCATCGCGGTAGTCTCCACACAGTTTGGCCGGTTGACCGGTGCATTGATAATATCCGCCTGTGTCTGCATCAGAAAATTATTCGCGCTCGCTCCGCCGTCCACTTTCAAGGAGGCCAGCTGGATTCCGGAATCCGCCTTCATGGCCTCTAGCACATCATTGACCTGATATGCGATGGATTCCAGTGTTGCACGAATTATGTGGTATTTATTTACTCCACGGGTGATTCCTACGATAGTTCCCCTTGCGTACTGATCCCAGTGCGGAGCGCCCAGCCCTGTAAATGCCGGCACCACATAACAACCGTTCGTATCATTTACCTTTTTTGCCATATATTCGGAATCCGCTGCCGAATCGATCAGACGCATTTCATCGCGAAGCCACTGCACTGCTGCCCCTGCCACGAAGATCGAGCCTTCCAGCGCATAATTGACCTTGCCGTCCATTCCCCAGGCAATCGTGGTAACGAGTCCGTTTTTGGAAAATACCGGCTTTTCTCCGGTATTCATGAGAAGAAAACATCCTGTTCCATATGTGTTTTTTGCTTCCCCCGGTGTAAAGCAGGTTTGTCCAAAGAGTGCCGCCTGCTGATCTCCGGCGGCCCCTGCGATCGGAATCGCGCCACCAAGAAATGACGGATCTGTCTCCCCATAAATACAGCTGGACGGTTTCGGCTCCGGCAGCATGGATTTTGGAATATTCAGTTCCTCCAGAATCTCGTCGTCCCACTGCAAAGTATTGATATTAAACAGCATCGTCCTTGATGCATTGGAGTAATCGGTCACATGGACAGCTCCTTTTGTCAGTTTCCAGATCAGCCATGTCTCCACCGTTCCAAACAAAAGCTCACCTCGTTTGGCCCGCTCTCTCGCTCCCGGAACATTGTCGAGAATCCACTTGATTTTTGTAGCAGAAAAATAAGCGTCAATCACCAGACCGGTTTTTTCGCGGAATTTCTCCGTGAACCCTTTCTCCACAAGTGAATCACAGTATTCAGATGTTCTCCGACACTGCCAGACAATCGCATTGTATACAGGTTCTCCTGTATTTTTGTCCCAGACAATGGCCGTCTCTCTCTGATTGGTAATTCCGATTGCCGCTATATCCTCAGCAGAAGCAGCAATCATATTCATTGCTTCTACAGCAACTCCAAGCTGGCTTGCCCAGATCTCGTCTGCATCGTGCTCCACCCAACCCGGTTTTGGGAAATACTGCCGGAATTTCCTCTGAGCTACACTGCACATTTCTCCCTTCTCGTTGAACAGAATACATCTGTTGCTCGTCGTTCCCGCATCCAGCGCCATCACATATTTTGCCATATTCGGCCCTCCTTTTTCGGCTTTCCTGCCATGTTCTATTTTCTGCGTCTGTCCCTTCAGCCCGCTTATGTTCTAAAAAAGGAGAGCAGGCAAAACAACATCTCTGTTGTCCTGTTGCTCTCCTTTTCAGCTTTTGTTCTTCAATTAATAAAAGTTTAGCATAATGGATTTACTTTTACAAGAGACTGCCTGAAAAATCTTATACTATCAGATATTTTCCGCTATTGTCTCCTCAATCCTACGTTTTACCTCCGCTGCGATCTCCGTCGTCTTCATGTCTTTATACTCTTCATAATACATCGGCTTTAAAAAATGAACCTGTACAGTTACCGGTTTGATGCTGTTTGTGTCAAACGGTTTAAATGCATCGATCAGTGCCACCGGAATAATCGGACATTTAGCCTTTGTTGCTGCTTTGAAGCTTCCCCCTTTGAAGGTCCCAGGTTTATTTCCCTCTTTGGATCTCGTTCCCTCTGCAAAAATCAGGTAATTCCTTCCGTTTTTGACTTCCTTTGTGACGTCGATGATGACCTGCATAGCCTGTCTGACGTCGTCCCTGTCAATCATGTACGCTTTCATGCAGGCAAAAACCTGCTTCAGAAATGGAATGTTTGCGATCTCCTTTTTTGCCACAACCGAAAATGGAACCGGACATGCTTCAAGTACTGCAAGCACATCGTAAAGTCCCTGGTGGTTTGGGAAAAACATAAATCCGTTTTCTTTCGGGATATTCTCCTGGCCGTGTACCTCGATGTGGACGCTGCCTCCTTTATTTGCCTTGCGGTCAATATACTTTAAAAGGCGGTAGCGCTCTTCCTCCGTATATTTATCTACATGGCTGGCGTAGTAGCACAGTTTAAACCATCCGTAAGGAACGAAAATCAGGTTTCGGATGACCATCATTATTATACGCTTCATTTTTCTTCTCCTCTTATGCTTTCCTGTACTGCTCTATTGCTGTTTCATACAGGTTATTTCCCTTGCTGTCTGCCACCACGATAACCGGAAAGTCTTTTACATACAGCTTACGGACTGCCTCCGTTCCAAGATCCTCATAGGCAATCACTTCCGATGACTGGATACATTTTGATAAAAGAGCGCCTGCTCCTCCGACAGCCGCAAAGTAGACTGCCTCATTTCTTACAACCGCATCCAGCACTTCCCTGCTTCTCTTTCCTTTTCCGATCATTGCTCCAAGGCCAAGATCCAGAAGTCTTGGTGTATATTTATCCATTCGGCTTGCCGTTGTCGGTCCTGCCGAACCGATCGGACGGCCCTCCCTTGCCGGAGACGGTCCCATGTAGTAAATCATCTGCCCCTGAATATCAAACGTAAGTGCCTCTCCTCTGTCCAGTGTCTCCTGCATCCGCTTGTGTGCAGCATCTCTTGCCGTATAAATCGTACCTGTAATATAGACATAGTCTCCCGCCGTCAGTTCTCTGGCAGTCTTTTTATCGATCGGTGCGCTAATCTGCTTTTCCATCGTCTTATCCTTCCTTTCTGTATTCCATCTTTCTGCCACAGTTCTTCCTATAGTTCCCGGACAATGTGCCGGTTGACATGGCAGCAGATATTGACCGCCACCGGAAGGCCTGCGATATGTGTCGGATAAGTATTGATATGCACTGCCAGCGCTGTTGTGATGCCGCCAAGACCGCCCGGCCCGATTCCAAGTCCGTTGATCTTTTCCAGCATTTCCTCCTCCAACTCCTTGACATACGGGATCGTGGAATGTGCTCCTGTCTCACGTGTCAATGCCTGCTTTGCCATCAATGCGCATTTTTCAAAAGTTCCTCCGATACCGACTCCTACCACCATCGGCGGACAGGCATTCGGGCCTGCGTCGCTGACTGCCTTTAAAATTGCGTCTTTGACCCCCTCGATGCCATCTGCCGGTTTTAACATGAAAACCCGGCTCATATTTTCGCTTCCGAATCCTTTCGGTGCCACTGTGATCCGAACAGTATCTCCAGGAACAATAGAATAATGAATAACAGCCGGTGTATTATCTCCGGTATTAATCCGCTCAATCGGATCCCCGACAACGGATTTTCTCAGATATCCTTCAGTATAACCTCTCCGCACGCCTTCATTCACAGCCTCCTCGACAGCTCCGCCCACCAGATGGACGTCCTGGCCAACTTCCAGAAATACAACCGCCATCCCGGTATCCTGGCAGATCGGAATCATCTCATCCGCTGCAATCTGAAGATTTTCAGAAAGCTGTCCAAGGATCTGCCGTCCAAGCGGGGATGCTTCTGTCTCCTGAGAGTGTTTCAAAGCAGTCTCCATATCCTTTGAGAGATAATGGTTGGCCTCTATGCACATTTCTTTGATGTTCTCTGTGATCTCACTGACATTTACTATACGCATGTGTTCTCTCCTTATGTGATGTCTCCATATTCCTTTAAAAACCGCTCCGCTGATGCTTTCGCTCTCGCCTCACCGATACTGTACATCCACCCCGGCTTATTATCATACATATCTACCACTTCCTGACAGTAATGGATCAGATTTCCCGGGTCTCCTTTAAGATGCTGAATCTGCTTTGCATCCACCGCAAGCAGAAGATCTTTTGAGAACAGATACCGGATTTCATCGTAAGACTCGATCCACTCTTCTTTGTAAGTCAGATTGTAACGTGCCATCCACTCATCCGGTCTGGAAAGGGACAAAATCAAATAGAATGTGGCACAGACGGCCGCGCTGTAGCGAAACAGCGGAAAGTCTTTTTTATATACATTTACTATAACACCTGCCAAAATGAAAGACAAGACACATAATCCCCACAGTACCAGGACTCTCGAAAGCGTAAACTGATATGCCCCGATATACATACACATCCGGTATCCTGAAGAAAAGATCATCACATACGTGCATCCTGAAAAAACGGTAAGAAGTCTCTGCATCAGCCGTTTCGGGTGAAACAGATGGATAACCGCCAGAACAATCAGGAGATTGATGATACTAACTCCAAGCAGTTCAAAAAATCCGCTTCTTGCATATTCTGCGTAAGTGTATCCATCCGGAAGCCCCATTCCGTGTCCGAAGAACAGCGAGCCGATCTGAATTGCGCAGAAAATCAGGTAAACTGCTGTCAGAATTGATATGCAGGTAATCCCTGAAACCTGAATCGGACGCTCTTCCTTTTCTTCTGTCTCAAAGTCCGGATCGTAATTAACAAATGCCTGCCATACTGCAAAGCAGAGAATAAATCCAGTCAGAAACAGGGCGATCCAGCCTGCCGAAAAAGAAAAATCCTCGATATTTCCCGTAAACATACGGACAAATGATGCAAACACCAGATCCCCGGAAAAAAGGAGCGGGAAAATCACAATCAGAAGCAGGGCTGCCAGAATGATTCCAAGCACCACTTGTCCGATATAACCATATTTCTTCTTTTCTTCCCCTTCTTCCTTATTTTTCCGGTATCGGATCAATGCCCGAAATGGAGACAGCAGATTCCCGAAAGGGGCAAACATCATTCTCAGATATACAACCGTATAAGAAAGAAAATTCCAGTTCCGGTCTTCGTAAAACTGGTGGATCAGGATCAGAAAGAACAGCCCGATACTTCCCAACCAGTTAAATAAAATAAAGAAATCCGATGTCGTCAAAGTCGATGATGCGCCCAGCAGCACCATCACTGTCATATAATAGACTGTCTCTTTTTTCAGCTTCATTTCAAACATGCTGAAAAATCCCGCAAGAAACAGACATGTTGCCAACATCAGCACCGGAATTCCTATTCCGCTCATATTCCGATACAGAAGGACCGCAAACAGAATCCCGTAGATCAGACTGCCCACAAGCAGTTTCCCGGTCTTTTGTTCCATGATTTCTTCATATCTACTCTTCTCCATCCTTTTCCTCCTCTTCTTCTACATATTCAATCAGATCCCCCGGCTGACAATGGAGCGCCTTACAGAGTGCATCCAGCGTCGTAAACCGTATGGCCTTTGCCTTATTGTTTTTCAGGATCGACAGATTTGCCATCGTGATATCGACTTCCTTCGACAATTCTGTCAGCCCAATCTTTCTTTTTGCCATCATGACATCCAGATTCATACGTATTGCCATCTTCAGAGCCCTCCTAAATTGTCAAATCATTTTCTTTTTTATAGCGGACTGCTTCTGAAAAGACGCCCGCCAGCACGAAGCTGAACAGAGCCGCGATAAAAAAGACAACAATAATCACCACACCTGCCACGGTTCCCGCAAATATGGTTTTCACAAGAAACGCTGCCGCGATCACAAAACTTGCCGCTCCCATGATCTTCAATTCTCTTACATTTTCATCTACAAAACAGTCCTGCCCTATGACAGTCTTCATCATCTTCCTGAGACAGAATACTATCGTCAGCCCCATCACACCAGAGATCAGATAAACTGCTACATACAGCATATAGTGTTCCCGGATGACTCCCGCAAAATGATCTCCCGCATACCGCAAAAGAAACGGAGATGCCAAAAGTACAATCACCCCGGAAACAAACATAAAATCCAGAATCCATTTTGTTCCCAGAATCAGTCTTCTCTCAGATCTTTTTCCCATCATTATTTTGCATCCTCCTTGCTGCTCTTTGACTTTTCTATACCATAGCACGGCGCTTATTGTTTTTCAATATAGTTTTATCGTTTTTCGATAAAATTAAGATTTTCTACAAACTTTGAACTGCATTTTACTTTTTTCTTTCGGAATTGTATAATGGGATACAACGAGAGAAGAGAAAAGAGGAATGCATATGAATACAAACATCGATATGAAGCTGCTTATACAGGACGCAGATGATATCTTCCATCAGGGATTTGCCTGTTCTGAATCTGTCATCTATGCAATCCGTAAAAATTTTAAGATTGATCTTTCTGATGACGCCATTGCCATGAGCAGCGGATTTCCGTGGGGTCTGGGCGGAGGCGGCTGTATCTGCGGAGCCCTGGCAGGAGGTGCGATGTGCATCGGATACTTCTTTGGACGGAGGACGCCAGGAGATCCTAAAAATCAGCGGTGCTTCGTACTGACGAAAGAGCTTCATGATTTCTTTACGGAATCTTTCCATTCGCCTTGCTGCGGAGCATTGATCAAAGACTACGACCAGGACGCCCCTGAACGGAAAGCCATGTGTACGGACATTGTCACTTCTACTACGCAAAAAACTGCGGAGATTATTTTAAGAGAGCTGAAACATGACGAACAGCAGGAACCCTAAGCGCGATTCCTGCTGTTCTTTCTTATGAATCTTTCTTTAATTCATCAATAATATTCTGCTTTTTAATCTTGCTCATGGAATAGATCATCGTGATAAATACAACGGCAAATACCCAGATCACCGAGATAAGGATTCCTTCCCACGGCTGTCGGAAATCTATAGCGACTCCCTGACTCAGAACCATAAACATGGCAAAACTGATCAGAATAGACAGGATTACTCCATAGAAGATCGACCGGAATCCGTAGAGCAAACACTCATAATTCATCATCTTCTTCATGCTTTTCATATTCATTCCCATGGACTTGAGCATCGCAAATTCCCTTTTTCTCAACATAATATTGGTCGAAATAGTATTAAACACATTGACTGCTGCAATCAGGGAAATCAGTGTAATAAATCCAAAAGACAAAATCCGAATTGCAATCTGGATTCCACGATCCTCTTCATACCGCTGTGCAGCATTGAAAAGAGAATCTTTGTTCATTCCCCGCTCTTCCATTTTTGCGGTCAGACTCTCGTAGGATTTTTGATAGTTAGCAGATTTAATCTGATAAAACCAGGCAAATCCCGAACGATTGTAGCTATCGATTCCAATAAGCGCTTCTGCTCTATTTTCCGGAATGATAATTGTACAAAATGAATTTGGTTCCGAAATTCCCTCCGGCAAAGTCTTCATCTGTTTTTTCAGAACTACTCCGGATGCCTGATCCAAAATTGTCTGTACAGAAGGAGTTTCATTGTTTTCATAGTCTATCTGCGGAAGAAATCTGATCTTAGTTCCTTCTTCCTGAATGGTGTGAATCTTTTCATACCGACTTGTATCCGCATTAAAAAATCCATAGGCATCATAATAAAGAACATCTTTATTTCCTTCCTGCATATACGGCTCCGGATCAATTCCATGAGAAGACGCATATGTTCGAAATTCTTCATCAGGAAGTCCGATCACTTTAAAATAATCGTACCATTTTTCTGCATCGAGAGATACCGTTTCGCTTTCGGAAAGATCATAAAAGTTCTGAAGTTCATAACCCTCCAGATTATCTCTGCTTTCCCTGGTCGTATCGTCTTTTGCAATTTCTGCCGGTATACTCATCTCTCCATGCAAGTCTACTTCCTTCACATCTTCTCCACTTTCAAACATCCGAAGAAGATCTTCACGCTCCTCTTTGGCCAGTTCATTTTCCCAATCCACATACTGAAGTTCATATTCCGGTGCTTCCAGCATAAAAGCTCCTGTCATATCCATATAATTGGAGAACAGTGTTGCCGCAGTAAACAGAACAATACTCACAGTCAGCGAAAATACTGTTACACGATATTTCTTCCGATCCCGCTTGTAGTTTTTATTCGCCAGCATTCCTTCCAGTCCAAACAGTTTCTGGATGATTTTCGGACTTTTTACTTCTTTTGAGCGGATGCAGACATCCTTATTTGCCCGGATTGCCTCCAGCGGTGTGATCTTTTTAATTCTTGCGGCAGGAATCCATACGGAAATACAGATAATCAAAAATGCAATCAGGGCAGACAACAGAATTGCTCCTGGAGATGTCTCCAATGTAATCTTTCCATCCTCAGTTCCATGGATATACCGTGCCATAGATTCTCCGATAAAATGAAGGGTAACTCCAATTCCACCGATTCCACTGAGGATTCCGATCGGAATTCCTATTGCTCCCACAACCAGTGCCTCTTGCCACATAGATCTGCGCAGCTGACGCTTGGTCGCCCCGATGGAGGAGAGCAGTCCAAACTGAGTCGTCCGTTCTCTGAGCGAAATAGAAAACGCATTGTAAATCAGAGAAACTGCTCCTATTCCAATGATTACAATCAGAATGGTCAGCATTCCGATTAACATCCCCTGGAAAGTATCATTGCCGGATATGCCCATCCATTTCAGAACGCTTGTATTTTCCTGCATAAATGTATCATCTTTATATTTTTCGATAAAATCAAAGGTATCAGATGGGTGGTAAAGTTCCATATACAGATGATTAATGGACTGGGATTCGGAACCTTTTCCAATAAAGGCATCCAGACCTGCTCCGCTCCTCTGCGTATTTCCCCAGTGTTCCAGAAATCCTACTACAGTAAACTGACGATCCTCCCGTTTCTGAAATGTTTCTGTCAGTTTTACTTCTTCATCATACTGGACCGGTGCATTATACAGCAGACTGTTTCCCTCTTCATCTTTTCTGTCTCCCACCGGGAACGAAATCGTATCTCCGATCCGGATCTCATTATCGTTTTGCTGCAGCCCTCCCTGAATAATAATCTCATTTTCATTTTCCGGAAGTCTTCCCTGAGTCAGTTTAAGTGAAAGCATTTCAGCCGCTTTTTCATCAATACTCTGCAGATACAGATATTGTCCGAAAAGGTCCTCATCATTTTCACCGATCTTGGCATAACCGATCTCGGAAATCACCGAAAAATCTTTCACTTCTTCATTTTCCTGAAATTCTTTCACCCTCTCTTCGGAAAGACCTTTTGCCACAACATGCCAGTTTCCGTCAGTCTCTACCGCATAATCATACATATATCTCTGTAAACTGATTCCCAGAGTGACGACCGCCGAGATCATTGCTGTGGCAAGAATAACGCCGATGATCGTCACGATTGTTCTTGCCTTGTTCTGTTTCATTGTTCTGTTTGTAATGGTTACAAAGATATTCATGAACGGATCACCTCATCTCTTACAATCCGTCCGTCTTCCAGAGTAATGATCCGGTCGGCCTGAAGGGCGATATTTTCATCGTGGGTGATTACAAGCATCGTCTGGTCATATGCCCGGTTGGAATACCGCAGAAGATTCATGATCTCCTTACTGTTTTCCGAATCCAGATTTCCGGTCGGCTCATCCGCCAACAAAATGGCAGGAGCATTTAACAGTGCTCTTCCGATGGACACTCTCTGCTGCTGTCCTCCGGAAAGCTCGTTAGGCAGATGGTGAATCCTATCTTTCATGTTCAGTACTTCGATCAGCTCATCAAACCGCTTCTGATTGACCTTCCTTCCGTCCATAAGAACCGGAAGCGTCATATTTTCCTCTACATCGAGGACTGGAATCAAGTTGTAAAACTGATAGATCAGCCCCACCTGTCTCCTCCTGAAAATGGCGAGTGCCTCCTCCTTCTGAGCATAGACGTCTTTTCCATCCACATAGACTTTTCCGGATGTCGGCCGGTCTACTCCTCCGATCAAATGAAGAAGCGTAGATTTTCCGGATCCGGATGATCCGATAATGGAGACAAATTCCCCTTTCTCCACTGAAAAAGAAACTCCTTTGAGCGCGTGTACCTCATTTTCTCCTTTTCCGTAAACTTTCGTCAGATTTTCTATTTTTAGAATTTCCATACTTTTTCCTCCTCCTGCTTTCTGAAAATGAGTATACCCGGCCCGAATGACATCCGGATGACTTTTTCATAACAATTCTGTCACTTTCCGTTTTTTACCGGTTTTCGTAAAAGCGGATCTGAAATTTCGCCCCTCCTTCTTTTGCATTTTTTGCCGTAATCACTGCCTTCTCGTGTGAAAGAATACTGCGTGAAAGTGCGAGTCCAATGCCAAAATTCTGCTGTTCTGACATTCTGCCTTTATAAAAACGTTCAAAAATATGTGGCAGATCTTTTTCATCTATTCCCTTTCCGGAATCTGTCACCGAAATCTCCGTGTAAAGAGGATTCTCCTCCCATGAAATCTGGATTGTTCCGCCGTAAGGAGTGTGTTCCATACAGTTTTTCAGTACATTTTCGACTGCCTCCATAGTCCAGTATTCATCCCCGCAAAAAGATGCATCATCATTTCCATTCAAAATGACCTGTTGCTCTCTAAGCTCCATCGGAATTTCAAGGGTACTTAAGACTTCTTTCAGAAATGGTCTTACCATAATTTTCTGCTTTTCCAATGTAACCGCACCTGCATCCAGTTTGGAAATCTTCAGAAGAGCCAGTATGAGCCATTCCATCCGCTGAAGCATCCCAGTCATTTCCCGGTAGATTTTTCGTTTCTGTTCCTCTTCCATATCCGGTCTTCTGAGCCGTTCCACCATAAGATTTAAAGAAGTGAGAGGCGTACGGATCTGATGAGAAATATCAGCCAGTGCATTGGAAAGATAACTCTTTTCCCGTTCCAGATGCTCATTCTGCTCTCTTAACCGCACAGTCATCTTATAAATTTCGTCTTTCAGAATTTCGAGATCCCCTTCCTTATATTCGCCAAGCTCCAGCAGATCCTCTCCATGAAGAATCCGATCAATCTTCTGTGTCAGTTTTTCCATATCCTCATACCGCCGTCTCAGGCAGATGAGAAAAATCCCAAGAAGTATCAGACCTTCCGCAATCAGATAAAAGGTCGCATTTCCTCCCACAAAAAGAAAGCAGATACAGACTGCAGCTGTAGTAAGCAGGAAAGCGGCTATATAGCTTCCAATCTCCCGGTTCCGAAACAATTTCATCCTTATCCCTCCATCTTATATCCAAGTCCCCGCACCGTTTTGATGATCTTCGGCTCCTGTGGATTATCCTCGATCTTTTCTCTCAGCCTTTTTATATACACTGTCAGCGTATTGTCATTGACATACTCTCCTGCAATATCCCAGATCTCCTCCAGAAGCATGTATCTTGACATCACCATACCCCGGTGCTGGAAAAAGACAAGCAGAAGCCGGTATTCCAGTGCCGAGAGAAATACTTCCTCCCCCTTTTTTGTTGTAATTCCCTTGACCGGATCCACACAGATATCCTGACAGGAAAGCATCTTCTGGTTCCGGCCCGTTCTTCTGAGTACCGTCCTCATTCTGGATACCAGCTCCCTTGGCCGAAACGGCTTGCTGATATAATCGTCCGCTCCCATCTCCAGTCCGGTCACCACAGAAAATTCATCATCCAACGCCGTCAGAAAAATAATCGGGATCTCATATCTGGACTTAATCTGTGTACAGGCACTGTATCCGTTCCCCTGTGCCAACGTAACATCTAGAAGAATCAAGTCAAATTCCTGCTCTTCCAGAAGTCTCATTGCCTTTTCCTGTCCTTCGGCATACTGTACTTCAAAGCCTTCCCCCTTTAAAAATTCCGTCAGATTTTCTATAATCAGCCGGTCATCCTCCACCAACAGGATTTTTGTCGTCTTCATACCCGGTCTCTCCTTTCATCATCTTCTTGCTGTTTTTCATTAAACAGGAAAGGCAGAAAAAAGTCAACTCATCTGAATTTCTCCTTGACTCTTTCCGGTCATTTTGATATCCTGATTTGAGAAATAAAATAAAGACTTACCGCCGGGTAATCAAGCGTTGGATTTTGTATCGTAGGCCTTTGAAGATACAGAATGTCAGCGCTTTTCTTTTTGTCTTTTCCCGCATGGAAGTCTGAGATAATAGGAGGGTTTTATGACGAAAAATACACCATTTCAGGATTTTATCAGGTATTCCTTTTTCAGCATTATGGGTATGATTGCCATTTCCTGCTATATTCTTGCTGATACCTTTTTTGTGGCCCAGGGACTTGGGACAAATGGTCTGGCCGCCCTGAATCTTGCTATTCCAACCTATGATTTCATTCACGGAACCGGACTGATGCTCGGAATGGGTGGTGCTACCCGTTTTTCCATTCTGAAAAGCCAGAATAATCAGAAAGGTGCCGATACCATTTTTACGAATACCGTATATCTGGGAATCTTTTTCTCAGTGATTTTCATGCTCGGAGGACTGTTCTTCTCCGGTTCTCTGGCAAGACTCCTTGGTGCCGATCAGAACACTTTCGAAATGACAAATACGTATCTGCATATAATGATGCTGTTTTCACCGGCCTTTATTTTTAATGATATCATCCTCTGTTTCGTAAGAAACGACGGCAATCCAAGGATTTCCATGGTTGCAACTGTATTAGGAAGTCTGTTTAATGTCTTATTTGACTATCTTTTTATCTTTCCTTTTGGTATGGGAATGCTTGGTGCGGTTCTTGCCACCGGATTTTCTCCAGTTGTTGGACTCATTATCATGTCTCCCCACTGGCTTGGAAAGAAAAGAGGATTCCATTTCCGGAAACTGGTTCCGGATGCAGATTCCATCCGTACCAACATTTCCCTTGGATTTCCTTCCCTGCTGTCCCAGATCAGTGCTGCAATTGTCATGATTGTATTTAATATGCTGATTCTTGGCCTGAAAGGCAATACCGGAGTGGCCGCCTACGGAATTATCGCCAATATTTCCCTTGTGGTTCTTTCTTTCTATACCGGAATCGCCCAGGGAATACAGCCGCTTGTCAGCCATTCCTACGGACAGAAAAAGACTGACGGCATCCGGCAGTTTCTGCGCTATGCCATGATTTCAATGGTGATCTTGTCCGCAGTGATGTACCTGATCCTCTTTGTATTTGCGGATCCGATTGCATCTGCTTTTAACAGTGAACACAATGCGAAGCTGCAGGAGATTGCAGTAACCGGACTGAAGTTATATTTTACATCCCTTGTGTTTGCGGGATTCAATATCATCCTTTCGATGTACTTTACTTCCGTTGAGAAGGTACTTCCGGCACAGATCATCTCTCTCCTTAGAGGGTTGATCCTGATTATCCCGATTGCCTTTCTCTTCGCCAACCTCTGGGATATGACAGGCGTCTGGATGTCCTTCCCGGCTACAGAGCTTGTAACAGCTATAGTTGGAGCTGTACTGTATTTCATTTATAAAAACCGGCTTTACGGCAGATAAAAAACAGGAAGATGTTCTCAATCTCGAACATCTTCCTGTTTATTATATAACCGTTCTCTATATAGGGCAGCGGTCACTTCTTTATTCTTCTGTCACTTCTTCGTTTTCTTCCTGGCTTTCTTCCTCTTCGTCCGCCTCATCCTCTGTTTTTCTGACTTTAGCGATACTTGCGACGCTGACATTTTCATCCAGGTTGATGAGTTTGACTCCGGAAGTAATACGTCCAAGCTTGGAAATGCCCGCACATTCTGTACGGATGATGATTCCTTCGGTATTGATAATCATCACCTCGTCATCTTCATTGACGGCTTTAACTCCGACTACATTTCCTGTCTTTTCAATGATCTTATAGCAACGGATTCCCTTACCTCCACGGTTCTGGGCTCCAAATTCCTTCATATCAGTCAGCTTGCCCATACCTTTTTCAGATACGATCAGAAGATACTCTCCCTGACAATCGAGCTGCATACCGATTACTTCGTCGGAATCTCCAAGATTCATTCCTCTGACACCCATTGAAGTACGTCCTGTCGGCCTCACATCAGTTTCATGGAAACGGATACACTGTCCATATTTTGTCACAAGTAGAATATCCTTCTCATTGTCCGTCGTCTTCACTTCAATGAGTTCGTCATCTTCTCTGAGCGTAATGGCTGCAAGCCCCGTCTTTCTGACATTTGCGTAGTCCATGATCGGTGTCTTCTTGACAAGCCCTTTCTTTGTCGCCATAAAGAGATACTGTCCATCCTCATATTCCTTAATCGGAATAACCGCAGTGATCTTCTCCTCCGGCTGAAGCTGAAGAAGATTGATGATGGCAGTTCCCCTTGCTGTTCTTCCTGCCTCCGGAATTTCATACCCTTTCAGTCTGTACACTCTTCCTGTATTCGTAAAGAACATGATGTAGTGATGTGTCGAGCAGAGGAACAGCTCTTCCACATAATCCTCGTCCAGAGTCTGCATTCCTTTGATACCACGTCCACCACGATTCTGACTCTTGAATGTATCTGCAGTCATCCGCTTGATATATCCAAGCTTTGTCATGGTGATCACAACGTCCTCTCTCGGAATGAGATCTTCTGTAGAGATATCGTACACATCGAATCCGATCTGTGTCCGTCTCTCGTCTCCGTATTTTTCGCTGATCGCAAGGATCTCTTCTTTGATGACTCCAAGAAGCAGGTTTCTGTCTGCCAAAATTGCTTTCAACTCCCCGATCCGTTTCATCAGTTCTTCAAATTCTTTTTCCAGCTTCTCTCTTTCCAGTCCGGTCAGAGCACGCAGACGCATGTCCACGATTGCCTGTGCCTGTGCGTCAGAGAGCTGGAAACGTTCCATCAATTCCGTCTTTGCAAGCTGTACGGTCTGAGAACCACGGATGATCTTGATGACTTCGTCAATATTATCAAGGGCAATAAGCAGTCCCTGTAAAATATGGGCACGCTCTTCTGCCTTGTTTAACTCATACTGGGTTCTTCTCGTGATGACTTCTTCCTGATGTTTCAGGTAATATCCGAGCATATCCAGAAGATTCATGATCTTCGGCTCCCCGTTTACGAGTGCCAGCATGATTACTCCAAACGTATCCTGAAGCTGTGTGTGCTTATAAAGCTGATTTAAAATGACGTTTGCATTGGCATCACGTCTGAGTTCAATGCAGATTCTCATTCCTTCCCGACTGGACTGGTCACTTAAATCAACGATACCGTCGATTCTCTTTTCTTTTACCAGATCCGCGATCTTGGCAATGAGTCTTGCTTTATTGACCATGTACGGAAGTTCTGTCACGATGATACGACTCTTACCGTTTGCCATGGCCTCAATATTTGTCACGGCCCTGACAACAATCTTTCCTCTTCCTGTGCGGTACGCCTCGCTGATTCCTCTTGTTCCGAGGATCGTCGCTCCGGTCGGAAAGTCCGGTCCTTTTACAATCTTCATAATGTCTCCGATGGTCGTCTCTTTACTCTCCATCTGGTCATCGATGATCTTTACTACCGCACCAATAACTTCTTTTAAGTTGTGCGGCGGAATATTTGTTGCCATGCCGACCGCGATACCGGATGTTCCGTTTACGAGAAGATTTGGAAATCTGGCCGGAAGCACAACTGGTTCCTTTTCCGTTTCGTCAAAGTTCGGCTCAAAGTCTACGGTATTTTTATTGATATCCGCAGTCAGCTCCATGGAAATCTTACTAAGTCTTGCCTCGGTATAACGCATGGCAGCTGCGCCGTCCCCGTCCACAGATCCGAAGTTTCCATGGCCGTCTACAAGCGGATAACGGGTGGACCAGTCCTGTGCCATATTGACCAGGGCTCCGTAGATGGAACTGTCACCGTGCGGATGATATTTACCCATCGTATCACCGACAATACGCGCACATTTACGATGCGGCTTGTCCGGACCGTTATTCAGCTCAATCATCGAATACAGGATTCGTCTCTGTACCGGCTTCAGACCGTCCCTTACATCCGGAAGAGCACGGGAAGCGATAACGCTCATGGCATAGTCGATATACGACTCTTTCATTTTTTTCTCAAGATCGATCTCCTCGATCTTATCAAAGATAGTATCTTCCATTGCTTATCTCCCTTCCCTTATACATCCAGATTCTTCACGTATTTCGCATTTTCCTCGATGAACTCACGTCTCGGTTCGACCTTGTCTCCCATCAGAGTCGTAAATGTCAGATCCAGCTCCGAGGATGTCTCTTCATCCATCGTCACACGGATCAGAATTCTCTGTTCCGGATCCATTGTCGTCTCCCAGAGCTGGTCTGCGTCCATCTCACCAAGTCCTTTGTATCTCTGGATCTTGTTATTCTGGTCACGTCCTACTTCCGCGAGAATGGATGCAAGCTCCTCATCGCTGTACGCATACCAGACTTTTTTATTTTTCTCAAGTTTGTAAAGCGGCGGTTTTGCAAGGTATACATGTCCTTCTTTGATCAGATCCGGCATAAACCGGTAAAGGAATGTCAGAAGCAGGGTACTGATATGTGCCCCGTCCACATCCGCATCGGTCATGATGATAATCTTGTCATACCGCAGCTTGCTGATATCAAAATCTTCATGGATTCCGGTTCCAAAAGCTGTAATCATGGCCTTGATCTCCGCATTTGCATAGATCTTGTCCAGTCTTGCTTTCTCCACATTCAGAATCTTACCACGAAGAGGCAGAATTGCCTGAGTCGTACGGTCTCTCGCTGTCTTTGCGGAACCGCCGGCGGAATCTCCCTCTACGATGTAGATCTCGCAGTTTTTCGGGTCCTTATCGGAACAGTCTGCAAGCTTTCCAGGCAGAGACATGCCTTCCAGCGCCGACTTTCTTCTTGTCAGATCACGCGCCTTTCTCGCTGCCTCTCTCGCTCTTTGCGCCATCACAGACTTCTCAATAATCGTCTTTGCCACAGCCGGATTCTGCTCAAGGAAAATCTCAAGCTGGGAGCTTACGATACTGTCGACTGCCCCTCTTGCCTCGCTGTTTCCAAGCTTCTGCTTTGTCTGTCCCTCAAACTGAGGTTCCGGAAGTTTGACGCTGACAATGGCAGTCAGTCCTTCCCTGATATCTTCACCGCTTAAGCTCTGCTCATTTTCCTTAATCAGCTTATTCTTCTTTGCATAGGCATTAAATGTCTTGGTCAAAGCATTACGAAATCCCACAATGTGAGTACCACCTTCCGGTGTCGTAATATTATTTACAAATCCGTATGTACTCTCTGTGTAGGAATCGTTGTGCTGCATCGCAACCTCCACATACACATTATCTCTTGTACCCTCACAGTAAATAATCTGCTCATAAAGTGGCTGGTTGCTCCTGTTCAAATAACTTACAAATTCACGGATTCCGCCTTCGTAGTGGAAGGATTCTTCCCGTTTTTCTTCTCTGTCGTCTTTTAATGTGATTTTCAGATTTTTTGTAAGGAATGCCATTTCACGAAGACGCTGTCTTAACACTCCGTAATCAAATACGGTCTCCTCAAAAATGGTTCCATCCGGAAGGAACGTTACCTTCGTTCCGGTTTTATCAGGGTCACATTCCCCGATTACAGTCAGTGGAGTGACAACCTTGCCTCTCTCATAACGCTGTTCATGAATTTTGCCGTCTCTCCATACCTCTACTACAAGCCAGTCTGAAAGCGCATTGACAACGGATGCCCCTACTCCGTGAAGACCTCCGGATACCTTGTATCCTCCGCCTCCGAATTTTCCGCCGGCATGAAGTACCGTAAATACGACTTCCACGGCAGGAAGCCCGGATTTATGGTTGATGCCGGTTGGAATGCCTCTTCCGTTGTCAATGACTGTCACGGAATTATCCGCGTTGACCGTCACTTCGATCGTATCACAAAATCCCGCAAGCGCCTCATCCACCGCATTGTCCACGATTTCGTATACAAGGTGGTGAAGTCCTCTTGCAGAAGTGCTGCCGATATACATTCCTGGTCTTTTGCGGACCGCCTCCAACCCTTCCAAGATCTGGATTTGATCTCCACCATATTCTGCGCTCATACTGATCCTCCTATTAATTTTCATTTGTTACATGTCCATTCTGGACAAGGAACACTTTATTGATTGAAAAACGATGATTCACGAACTCTTCTACACCGGTACAGGTGATCAGAGTCTGAATATCGTGTATGCTGTCTAATAAATAGTTTTGCCTGTGTTTATCAAGTTCAGACAACACATCGTCCAAAAGTAAAACCGGTGTGTCATGAATCACCCGCTTTACGATCTCAATCTCCGCAAGCTTCAGGGAAAGTGCCGCTGTACGCTGCTGTCCCTGCGAACCAAACTTCCGGATATCCATATCATGGATCCGAAAACAGATATCGTCCCGTTGGGGTCCCACAGATGTACTCTTCATCCGGATATCCCTCTCCCGGTTCTTTTTCACCGCCTCTTCAAGGGACATCTCCCCTGTGGACGGTTCATACTCCATGACAAGCCGCTCCTTTCCACCGGTCAGCTTTTCATGAATCTCTCCGACAATCTCATTGATCTCCCGGATAAACTTCCGCCTTCCTTCCATGACCAGCTCCCCGTACCGGATAAGCTGCAGATCCCAGATATCCAGCGTATCTCTTAAATTATCCTGAAATGCCATCTCTTTTAGCAGGCGATTTCTCTGATTGACCACCCGGTTATAGTCCGCCAGATTGTTCAGATAGATCTTATCGAGCTGAGAGAGCTCCAGATCCATGAACCGTCTCCTCTGAGCCGGACCATCCTTGATAATATTCAGATCCTCCGGCGAAAAAAACACCAGATTAATGATCCCGAACAGTTCGCTCGCCCGCTTCACCGGCATCCGGTTGATGGCAGCCCCCTTGGGGCTGTTTTTTTTCAGATGGATATCGATTCGAAAAGGAACCCCATTTTTCAGAACCTCGACCTCAATATGGGATTCCTCTTTTCCAAATGAAATCATATCCCTGTCCTTTGTTCCCCGGTGCGACTTTGTAGTTCCCGCAAGATAGACTGCCTCAAGAATATTCGTCTTTCCCTGGGCATTGTCCCCGTGAAAAATATTTGTGACAGGATGAAATTCAAGATTTAAAAGTTCATAGTTTCTAAAATTTTTTAATTTCAATGACTGGATGATCATGCCGCACCTGTCCGCTATTTCTGTATTTTGATTTCCTGTCCGTCGAAAGATACGACGTCCCCATCATACAGCTTTCTTCCGCGTCTTGTGTCGACACTTCCATTGACCTTCACAAGGCCATCCTGGATGACTTCTTTTGCCTCTACCCCGGATTCACAAAGTCCGGCAGCTTTCAGTGCCTGTCCAAGCTTGATAAATTCATCCCGAAGTGTAATTGTCTCCATCTGGTAACCTCTTTCCTTTATATTGCGTTAAAGTTGACCGGAAGGATCAGATATACATAGCTTTCCTTCTCATCCTTGATAAAGCATGGAGCCTTCGCATTCATAAAGTACAAAGCGACTTCCTCGTCATCGATCACTCTCAGAGCGTCGATCAGGAATTTCGGATTAAATCCGATCAGAAGATCCTTTCCTTCTTTTGTGATAAAGATCTCCTCATCCATGGATCCAAGCTGTGACTGGATCTTCAGCTCCATTGTTTCGTCTCCGATCTGAATAATGATCGGACGCTTGTCTCCTTCTTTTACAAGAAGCGTTGCACGGTCAATACAGTTTAACAGTTCTTTTTTATTAATGTGTACCTTCGTCTCATAATCGCTTGAGAGCATCTGCTCGATTCGGAAATACTCTCCCTCAATCAGACGGGATACGACAACAGTCTGGTCAAATTCAAATACAATATGATTTTCTGCAAAGTAAATCTGTACTTCACTCTCGGCATCGCCGGATAAAATCTTGCTGATTTCCGTGAGTGTCTTTCCTGGAACGACAACTTTTTTATGGTCATAGCTGTCTTTCAGCTCAATCTTCCGGATGGAGATTCTGTGGCCGTCCAGTGAAACTACTTTCAGAATGTTATCTTCTACTTCAAAGAGTTCGCCGGTCATCAGCTTATTACTTTCTGTATCAGCAATAGAAAAAATCGTCTGGCGGATCACTTCTTTTAATGTATACTGTGACACCAGAATGGATTCGTTCTTTTCAATATATGGAAGGTAGGCAAAATCACTTCCGGATTTTCCGGCAATCTGAAATTTTGCTTTCTCACATGTGATCAGTGTCTGTTCATTTTCATCCGTTGTGATAACGATTTCACTATCCGGAAGTTTTCTGACAATTTCAGAAAAGATTTTTGCATCCAGAGCAATCATACCTGGCTGTATAATTTCACCTTCGATGATTGTCTCGATTCCAAGTTCCATATCATTCGCTGTTAATTTGATTATATCGTTTGTCGCATCAATCAAAATACATTCCAGAATCGGCATTGTTGTTTTAGAAGGAACTGCTTTGGAGACGATTCCCACACCTTTTGCCAGATTGGATTTTGTGCAGATAATTTTCATGTGTATAACTCCTTTCGCTGAGCCAGATAAATTTTTATATATAAGATATCCGCATTCGCCGCCTTAGGATGTGTGGATATGTGCATAACCTATGCAAACCCGCGCCGCTTCGTGGATTCCGGAATGGAAATCTTCGTTGAACGGGCTTGGATTTCATGAGGATGAACGCCGGAAAACCATCAAAGCGGACTGATTTTCTTTTGAATGATACTGATTGTATTTTTCAGAGAATCATTGTTTTCCATATCTTTCGACACTTTATCCACACCATGTTTCACAGTCGAGTGATCTCTTCCGCCAAGTAAGGATCCGATCATTTTCAGAGGAGTGTCTGTCATAGAACGGCAAAGATACATGGCAATATGACGCGCGTTTGTTGTCTTCGCGTCGCGGCTTGCGCTCTTTAAGTCCGCTACAGAGATCCCGAAATGTTCTGAAACTGTCTCAATGATCAGTTCCGGCGTGATTTTCCGGTTTTCATCCGGAGAAATCAGATCTTTTAAAGCCTCGGCTGCAAGTGAGATATTGATCTCTTCGTTCTTTAATTTATATAGTGCGATCAGTTTGTTGAGAGAACCTTCCAGCTCCCGGATGTTGGATTTGATGTTTGTCGCAATAAACTGCAGAACATCCTCCGGAATATGGTAGCGTTCCAGCTGATCGGATTCGATTTTTTTCTTCAGAATCGCCATTCGGGTTTCGTAATCCGGCGCTGAAATATCAGCAATAAGTCCCCACTCAAACCGGGTACGAAGCCTTGCCTCCAGTGTTTCGATATCCTTAGGAGGTTTGTCCGAGGAAATGATGATCTGTTTTCCGGCCACATGCAGGTGATTGAATGTGTGGAAAAACTCTTCCTGGGTACTCTCCTTTCCTATAATAAACTGGATATCGTCAATCAGGAGCACATCGACATTTCTGTATTTATCACGAAAAGCAGTCATCGGAAGTTCGTTTCCTGTCTTACCGCTTCTGAGAGATTCGATCAGCTCATTGGTAAAGGCCTCACTTGTTACGTAAAGAACTTTTTTCTTCGGATCTTTTTCCAGAATAAAATGAGCAATCGAATGCATCAGATGGGTTTTTCCAAGTCCTACACCTCCGTAAAGGAATAAAGGATTGTATACTTCACCTGGTGATTCTGCGACTGCAAGGGATGCGGCATGGGCAAAATTGTTGTTTTTGCCGACGACAAAGGTATCAAATGTGTAGCGCGGATTTAAATTTGCGCGCTCTATCATAAGAAGATTGTCATTTTTCTTTGTGTGTGCCGCTGCTTTTTTCTTGTGAGCATTTGCAATTTCTTCTACCTTTTCCAGCTCGCTCGGGTTATCCGGAATAAATTTGACATCATACTCAATTCCGGTAATTTCAGCGATCGAAACTTTAAATGGAAGGAGGTATTTTTTCTCTATGTAATCGATATAATCACCGGTCCCATCTAACGTCACGAGAATATAGACGGTATTTTCAATTACATCATAGACTTTTAATGGAAGAATCCATGTTTTAAACGAAACGTCGGAAAGACTATGCTCGAGTCTTAAATTTTCAATTATTTCATTCCATTTTTCTGTTACGATGTCCATTTTGATGACTCCTAATCTTATTGTTTTAGTACTGTCCGCCTGTCAGAGACGTCTGATCAGGACATGACTGAAAAGCACAGCAAAAAACACCCGACACAGAAAAACGGGCCGGATTTTCGCTGCGATCTCGTGAAATAAATAGATTCACTCCCTTATATATTACAACAAAAAGATTTCAAGTGCAATGTAAAATCGATGTGGATAAGATTTTGAACAGTGGAAAACCGCGTGAAACGGTGAAAAAAATGACGAATTTAGTAGAAACCAACAGGGTTTCCACATAAAATCACAAAATTATCCACAAAATGTTGAAAACGTGTGGAAACTAACGTGTAAAGCTTTCCGGGACAGATAAATTTGTACAGACCCTGTGGAAAGGTACGGTATATCTGTGGATCCATGTGAAAAAACGTAAAAAAATCACGGAATTACTTGACTTGCAGGGGGTTTTTGACTATAATCAGACGTGGTGTCTTTTAGCAAAGAACGATATTAATGTACTTATATTTATATATATAAGTTTCAGGTTAAGGAGGTGGAAAGTAATGAAAATGACATTTCAGCCAAAGAAACGTTCCAGAGCGAAAGTTCATGGATTCAGAGCAAGAATGAGCACGGCAGGCGGAAGAAAAGTTCTCGCAGCCAGAAGAGCAAAAGGAAGAAAAAGATTATCAGCGTAGGCCGCATATATGTGGCCTTTTCTTCTATACAGAATGAAGAAAAAGCGGATAATCTGCGTACCGTAGAACATATCAGGAGCATACGGCAATGCAGTTTTCAGAATCATTGAAAAAAAACAAGGATTTTCAGCTGACCTATAAGAAAGGAAAATCCTATGCAAACAGATATCTTGTTATGTATGTCAGAGAGAATGGTACCTCGGGCAACAGACTGGGACTTTCGGTCAGCAAAAAGGTAGGGAACAGTGTGGTCCGCCATAGGGTTACACGACTATTGAGAGAAAGTTATCGACTGCAGGAAGAGCATTTCCGGCGTGGGTATGATGTGATTGTAATTGCACGGGCTTCGGCCAAGGACAGAAGTTATCAGGAAATAGAAAGTGCAGTGATCCACCTCGGAAAACTTCATCATATATATTTAGAGGACACACAGCAGGATTCTTCGGATATAGGGAAATGAAATGGAGATGAAACGATGAAAAAACTGTTGCTTGCAGTAATTCGTTTTTACAGAAAACATTTGTCAAAGTACAAGCTGCCGACACAGCACTGTATCTATACGCCGACCTGTTCGGAATACGGACTTGAGGCGATCGAGAAGTACGGAGCCTTAAAGGGAGGACTTCTTACAGTCTGGAGAATACTCAGATGTAATCCATTCCACCGGGGAGGATACGATCCGGTACCGTAATTAAATAATACCTGAATATGGAGGAGAACAGATGGAAGGCTTATTATTGACACAGTCATCGACTCCGATTGTTGGCCAGATTTCCTGGCTTTTGGGGCATCTGATGAATGGAATTTTCAGTGTGCTTAGTAATGTATTCCATATCGAAAATATTGGTCTTTGTATCATTATTTTTACGATCATTATCTATACACTGCTTCTTCCACTGACGTATAAGCAGCAAAAGGCGTCAAAACTGACCGTTGTAATGAATCCGGAACTTAAAAGGATTCAGAACAAATATAAGAATAAAAAAGACCAGGCATCGATGATGAAGATGCAGGAAGAAACCAAGATGGTCTATGAAAAATACGGAACTTCTATGATGGGCGGTTGTTCACAGCTTCTGATCCAGCTGCCGATTCTGTGGGGACTGTTTTATGTTATCCGTAATATACCGGCTTATGTAGACGGAATCAAAGAAGTGTACATGCCGTTGGTTACTGAGCTTTTGTCCACGAAGGGCGGACAGTCAGCGATGGAAGCAATCGGCAAAACAAGTGCCATTGCAATGGATCCGACCAGATATGATTTCAGCAAGGCAAACACCATGATCGATGCGCTCTACAAATTTCAGGAGAGTACATGGAATACACTGATTGATAAAATGCCGGATCTGGAGTCACTGATCCGTTCTACTCAGGATAGTCTGACACATTTGAATTCTTTCCTCGGAATCAATATTGCGGAGACTCCGCTGAATATTTTCCTGAATTCGATTCAGACCGGAGCCATCATAGCGGCAATTTTAGCGTTGTCTATTCCGATTATTTCAGGATTGACCCAGTATATCAGTATGAAACTTTCACCGACGGCAGCGCCGACACAAAATGACAGTAGTGATAATTCCATGGTAAATTCCATGAACGCGACGATGAAGATCATGCCGTTATTTTCAGTGGTAATGTGTTTTACATTCCCTTCCGGTATCGGACTTTACTGGATCGCCAGTGCGGTAGTGCGTATGGTTCAGCAGCTTGCTATCAATAAATATCTTTCCAAGATATCGATTGAAGAACTGATTGAGAAAAATCAGAAGAAAGCAGCGAAGAAGAGAGAAAAGAAAGGTACAAACGCACAGAAACTTTCTGAGATGGCACAGGTTCATGCAAGAAGCATTGAAGAGCCAAAACAGAAAAAGATGACAGAAGAAGAAAGAGAACAAGCCTTACAAAGAGCGGCTGAGAAGAGCAAAAACGCAAAATCAGGAAGCCTCGCAGCGAAAGCAAATCTGGTAAGACAGTACAATGAAAATAATCATAAAGACAGTCAAAAGAAGTAAGAGATGAAGAAAGAGGTTATCAGGATGGGTGAAATTACAGTATCAGCAAAAACAGTGGATGATGCAATTACAGAAGCCCTGATCCAGCTTGGTGTTACAAGTGATATGCTGGAGTACGATGTAATTGAAAAAGGAAGCAGCGGTTTTCTTGGAATCGGAAGCAAACAGGCTGTCATTCGTGCATGGAAAAAGAAAATAGTCGAAAAAGAAGATGAATTAGAAGAGCTTAAAGAGGAAATCCAGGAGGTTATCTCTGAGGTAAAAGCTGATGAAAAAGCAGTAAAACCGGAGATGAAATCTGAGCTAAAAGAGAAAAAACCGCGCAAAGAAAAGAAAGAGCGGAGAGAAAAGGAAACGGCTGAAATCAAAGAAGTAAAAGAGACAAAGCCGGTTCAGGAGAGTAAAAAGCTCGCAAAAGTGCAGGATGAGACGATTGCTGCATGTGAGAAATTCCTCACAGATGTGCTTCACGCAATGGATATGGAAGTTAAAATTTCATCCCGTATTGATGAAGAGGGCGCTCTCGAAATCGTGATGGATGGAAAGAATATGGGAATCCTGATCGGTAAGAGAGGTCAGACACTGGATTCTCTTCAGTATCTTACAAACAGAGTAGCAAACAAGACACAGGATGGATATGTGAGAGTGAAACTAGATACAGAAGACTACAGAAGAAGAAGAAAAGAAACTCTCGAAAATCTTGCGAAAAACATTGCCTACAAGGTAAAGAGAACGAAGAAACCGGTTGCTCTGGAACCGATGAATCCATACGAAAGAAGAATTATTCATTCTGCTCTTCAGGCAGACCGTTATGTGACGACGCACAGTGAAGGAGAAGAGCCTTACAGAAGAGTCGTAGTAACCTTAATCAGAAATAAGTAAAGATAGAAAAAGGGCTGATCTCCATGACAACAGGAGAATCTGTCCTTTTTTGTTTTTGAACAGGAAAATATTTCCAATGCAGAATATGCAGGAACAAGAGAGGGTGCAGACATGATGAAAGTAACGGAGACAATCGCAGCGATCTCGACAGCTATGTCGGATTCCGGAATCGGAATTGTGAGGATCAGCGGACCGGATGCATTTGAAATTGCAGACAGGATTTATAAAGGCAAGAAAACACTATCCTCGCAGCCATCTCATACCGTACATTACGGGTGGATCAAGGATGGGGAGAATACGATAGATGAAGTGCTGGTGATGCTTATGAGAGGACCGCACAGCTATACAGGAGAAGATACCGTGGAAATTGACTGCCACGGGGGAGTCTTTGTCGTCAGAAAAATACTGGAAACCGTGCTGAAAAACGGTGCCAGAGCTGCTGAACCTGGTGAATTTACAAAGAGGGCTTTCCTGAATGGAAGGATGGATCTGTCGCAGGCAGAGGCAGTTATAGACGTCATTCATTCTAAAAATGAGTATGCCCTGAAGAATTCAGTCAGTCAGCTGAAAGGAAGCATTCAGCGTAAAATCAGCGCCATGAGGGAAGAAATTCTGTACCACACAGCCTATATTGAATCAGCCCTGGACGATCCGGAGCATATTTCTCTGGACGGATACGGGGATACCCTTGTGGAAAAAGTAGAAGAATTGTTGAAAGAATTGAAAAAACTGATCGATACTGCGGATAACGGCAGAATGATGCAGGAAGGAATCCGGACGGTGATTGTAGGAAAACCGAATGCAGGTAAATCCTCTCTTCTGAATGCGCTGGTAGGAGAAGAACGGGCTATTGTGACGGAGATTGAGGGGACGACAAGGGATATTCTGGAGGAGCACATCCAGTTAAACGGGGTCAGCCTCAATATTATGGATACGGCCGGAATCCGTAAGACAGAAGATGTGGTGGAAAAAATCGGTGTTGACCGGGCAAAAAATCAGGTGGAAGATGCAGATTTGATTATTTTTGTAGTTGACGCATCGAGAAATCTGGATGAAAATGATTTTGAGATCATGGATATGATACAGGATAAGAACGTGATTGTCCTGTTGAATAAGTCGGATCTTGAGACAACGGTGACAAAAGAGATGATTCAGGAACATCTGGATAAGCCGATGATTGAGATTTCCGCAAAGGAAGAAGAGGGAATCTACGAGCTGGAGCAGACCGTAAAGGAGATGTTTTTCCGGGGCGAGATTGCCTTCAATGATGAAGTTTATATTACAAATGTGAGGCAGAAAGAGGCGTTGGAACAGGCCTTTACAAGTCTGAAACAGGTAAAACGAAGTATCGAAGACGGTATGCCGGAGGATTTTTATACGATTGATCTGATGGATGCATACGAAGCGCTTGGAAGTATTACGGGAGAAACGATAGGAGAGGATCTGGTTAATGAAATATTCAGTAAATTCTGTATGGGAAAATAAAGACGAGTACGATGTGGCCGTAATCGGTGCCGGACATGCGGGCTGCGAGGCGGCTCTGGCAGCGGCAAGACTTGGGATGAGGACGATTGTCTTTACGGTCAGTATGGAAAGTGTGGCTATGATGCCGTGCAATCCGAATATCGGCGGAACATCGAAAGGACATCTGGTAAGAGAGGTGGATGCTCTTGGTGGAGAGATGGGAAAAGTCATCGACCGTACATTCATCCAGTCAAAAATGCTGAATCGTTCCAAAGGGCCTGCTGTTCATTCATTGAGAGCGCAGGCGGATAAACAGGAATACAGTAAGGCCATGCGTATGGTACTGGAAAACCAGCCGGGGCTGGATTTGAAGCAGGCGGAAGTGGCTGATATTCTTGTGGAAGACGGGAAAGTTACCGGAGTGCAGATCATCTCCGGCGCCATATACCGCTGTAAGGCCGTAATCCTTTGTACAGGAACGTATTTAAAGGCAAGGTGTATTTATGGTGATGTCAGCATAGAAACCGGCCCAAATGGCCTTCAGGCGTCCACGTACTTGTCTGATTGTATGAAGAAGCTCGGCGTATCAATGTACCGTTTTAAGACCGGAACTCCAGCGAGAATCGACCGCAGATCGATTGATTTTTCTAAAATGGAAGAGCAGAAGGGAGACGAAAGAATCACACCGTTTTCCTTTACCACAGATCCGGAGACAGTTCAGAGGGAGCAGATTTCCTGCTGGCTCACGTATACGAATGAGAAAACCCACGAAATCATTCGAAACAATCTGGACAGATCACCTTTGTTTTCCGGCGCAATTGAAGGAACCGGACCGAGGTATTGTCCGTCTATCGAAGACAAGGTCGTAAAATTCGCAGATAAAAACAGGCATCAGGTATTCATTGAACCGGAGGGGGAATATACGAATGAGATGTATATCGGAGGTATGTCCAGTTCTCTTCCGGAAGATGTTCAGTATGAGATGTACCGTTCTGTACCGGGGCTGGAGCATGCGAAGATTGTGAGAAATGCCTATGCGATCGAGTACGACTGCATCGATGCAAGACAGCTTTATCCGACTCTGGAATTTCGGAAAGTGGAAGGACTCTACAGTGCTGGACAGTTTAACGGAAGCTCCGGTTATGAGGAGGCTGCGGCACAGGGGCTTGTGGCAGGCATCAATGCGGCGCAGAAGATCCTTGGGAAAGAACAGCTTATTCTGGACCGTTCTCAGGCTTATATCGGTGTTCTTATCGATGACCTGGTGACAAAAGAGAGCCATGAACCATACAGAATGATGACATCCAGGGCAGAATACCGCCTCCTGCTTCGTCAGGATAATGCAGACCAGAGATTGACAAAGATTGGTTATGAAATCGGGTTGATTTCAGAGGAACGGTATGAGAAACTTCTGGAAAAGGAAAAAATGATAGCGTCTGAGATAGAACGAGTAGAACATGTAAATGTTGGAACGAGTGAAAAGGTGCAGAATCTACTAATACAGTATGGAAGTACACCGCTGAACTCTGGAGCAAATATTGCGGATCTGATCCGGAGACCGGAACTTCATTACAATGTTCTGGCTCCGATAGATGAAAACAGGCCGCAGATTCCAGAAGAAGTGGCTGAACAGGTCGATATTAATATCAAATATGATGGATATATCAAGCGGCAGATGCGGCAGGTAGAACAGTTCAAGAAGATGGAGAAAAAGAAAATACCGGCAGATATTGATTATAACGATGTGAAAAGCTTGCGGATTGAGGCGGTGCAAAAGCTGAGCGCGCAGCGTCCGGTATCTATTGGACAGGCATCCAGAATCTCAGGAGTTTCACCGGCGGATATTTCTGTGTTGCTGGTCTATCTGGAGTCCATGAGAAGGGCTTAAGGGGAAAGGAGAAGAAGAGTGGATAAAGTGTTTGAAGCAAGATTAAAAGAGATCGGTCTTTCCCTGACGGACAGACAGTATGAACAGTTTGATCAGTATTATGAAATTCTGGTGGAGTGGAATAAGGTAATGAATCTCACCGGAATTACAGAATATGAGGAAGTAAATGAAAAACATTTTCTGGACAGCCTTTCGATTGTCAAAAGCTGTGATATGACAAAGGTATCGTCATTGATTGATGTAGGAACCGGAGCCGGATTTCCGGGAATTCCACTTAAAATTGTCTTTCCGGAGATTGAAGTTGTATTGTTGGATTCATTAAATAAAAGAATCCGGTTTCTGGACGAGGTAATTGAAAAGCTTGGTCTTACCGGAATCAGAACAATCCATGGTAGAGCGGAGGATTTCGCTAAAAAGCCGGATTACAGAGAAAAATTTGATCTTTGTGTATCGCGTGCGGTGGCTAATCTGGCTACTTTATCGGAATATTGTCTTCCTTATGTAAAAGTTGGAGGCTATTTTGTGCCATATAAATCCGAGGAAGTTGATGAGGAAGTAGAGCAGGCGCTCAATGCAGCAAAAATTCTTGGAGGAACAATCGAAGAAGTATACAAGTTTAAGCTGCAGGGAACTGAGATTGGCCGTTCATTCATTAAAATCAAGAAAATCAAATCTACAGCAAAGAAATATCCAAGAAAGGCAGGATTGCCTGCAAAAGAACCATTGCAGTAATAAAAAAATGAGTGTTTCACGTGAAACACTCATTTTTTTTATTTTATTTAGGATCAAGAAGGATCTCAACCTGTTCACAAAATTCTTCCGGTTTTTCTATGTGAGGATAGGATTTTGTCTGTCCCATGGAGACAATTTCAATTGACGGAAGATACTTTTGATACTGAGATGCATTCTCATTAAAGAGAGGATTCTCAGCACCTGTAATAATAAATATACTGTGCGTGATCTTTGAAAGGAATGGTGCAAGGTTCACATTCGTATAGTTGCCACGGATACTTGCAAACAGGTATCTAGAGTGCATATGATCCAGATGAGCGGATTCATAATAAGTATCGATCATCATCTCATCGATTTGAGCAGGATCAAAGAATGCTTCTTCAGATTTTGCGGCAATCCGTCTCCGACAGAACAAAATATTATAAAGGAAAGTGCCAAGTAGCGGCAGGTTGATAAAGTGATATAATAATTTGCTACGCTTGGAAGGTATCTTAGCTAATTCATACAGGCTTTGTGGATTGACGAAAATCATTTTATCAATTAGCTCCTGGCTGGCTGTCGCTGTCATTGCTACAAGAGGAGCAGAAGCACCGGTGGCGATGACATCTACCGGTTCATGGACCACATGTTTGATAAAATCGGAAATCATCTGCACATAAAGGAAAGTTGTATAGGTCAGGTTTGGTTTGTCAGACTGACCACAGCCAAGAAGATCTACGGTGTAAACAGTATGCTCCTTGGAAAGTAATGGAACCACGTGAGACCATTCTACAGATGAACTTGCCGGAGCAAGGTTGTGGAGTAGCAGCAGAGGCTTGCCTGTACCACATTTTCTATAATGAATTTTTCCAAAACGCCATTCATAGTCAGCATCGTTTTCTCTGTGAAGCAGATCATGCAATGTAGAGAGATGATGAATTGTTCTGTTTATAATATGTATTGTAGCTGCACATAAGGCAGTAAGGATAACAAAAGATCTTATTTTTTTCTTCATAAATTTGGCCAACTTTCATAGTTATTCTTATGATATATTATACTACATTGGATAGAGCAAGAAAAGCAGTGAATGTATGAAATTTTCGACACGTTTCTTCCCTCGTGTTGAAAACAGAATGTTTCACGTGAAACATGAGTGAGACTGGGTGACAACTATGATTTTGAATCGAAGGAAGAATAACATTACTATGATGTTCCACGTGAAACATTATAATAAAAATTGAGGTAGGTGGTTTAGAAGATTATGAATCTCTTGATGTTCCACGTGAAACATTTTATTGGAAATTTGAAATTTATAGACAAATCGTTACGAATTTTTAATGTTTCACATGAAACATTATATAGATTATAGAAATAAAAAATGTTATAATAAGGCTTATGAAAGAAAGGTGAAGTATAAATGGGTAGAATAATTGCGGTTGCCAATCAGAAAGGTGGCGTCGGCAAGACGACAACAGCTATTAATTTATCCTCGTGTCTGGCGGCAAAAGGACAGAAAGTATTGGCGATTGACATGGACCCGCAGGGAAATATGACCAGCGGGCTGGGGGTAGAGAAAGACCAGGTAGAAAATACAGTCTATGATCTGATCATTGGAAAGGCAGGGATTGAAGAGGTCCTGTGCAAAGAGGTGATTGAAAATCTGGACGTGCTTCCTACAAATATTGACCTGTCAGCTGCCGAAATCGAGATGATTGGGGTAGAAAATAAAGAATATATCCTCAGAGACGAAGTGGCGAAGATCAGAGAAAATTATGATTATGTAATTATCGACTGTCCTCCATCTTTAAATATGCTGACAATCAATGCAATGACAACAGCTGACAGTGTACTGGTTCCGATCCAGTGTGAATACTATGCGTTGGAGGGATTAAGCCAGCTGATCCACACCATTGAGCTGGTGCAGGAAAGACTGAATGAAAATCTGAAGATGGAAGGTGTTGTATTCACAATGTATGACGCAAGAACGAATCTTTCTCTTCAGGTAGTGGAAAATGTAAAAGATAATCTGGAACAGACAATCTACAAGACAATCATTCCGAGAAATATCAGACTTGCTGAAGCACCAAGTTATGGTATGCCGATTAATCTGTATGATCCAAAGTCAACCGGAGCAGAAAGTTATATGCTATTGGCAGATGAAGTGATTCATAAAGGAGAAGAAGAATGACAGCGAAAAGAAGTGGATTAGGAAAAGGCCTTGGAAAGGGACTGGACAGTCTGATCCCGGATAACCGTTCGGCCAAAAAGAGTACGCCTGCAAAAGAAAAAACAGAAGAAACGGTATCAACTGGAGAAAAACTGGTGAAAATCAATATGATTGAACCAAACAGAGAACAGCCGAGAAGAAATTTTGAGGAGGATGCCCTTCTGGAACTTGCAGAGTCGATCAAGCAGTTTGGAGTACTGCAACCGCTTCTTGTACAGAAAAAAGACGGATATTATGAAATTATCGCCGGAGAACGAAGATGGCGGGCAGCTAAGATAGCCGGAATCAAGGAAGTGCCGGTGATTGTAAGAGAATATTCCAAGCAGGAAGTTGTTGAGATCGCATTGATCGAAAATATTCAGAGAGAAAACCTGAATCCGGTGGAAGAAGCACAGGCGTACAAAAGACTGATGGAAGAGTTTTCCATGAAGCAGGATGAAATCGCGGAACGTGTCGGAAAGAGCAGAACAGCGGTAACAAACTCTATCCGTCTCCTGAAGCTGGACGAAAGAGTACAGCAGATGCTGATTGATGACATGATTTCAAGCGGACATGCAAGGGCGCTGCTCGCTCTGGAAGATAAGGATGAACAATATACGGCTGCAACTCAGGTTTTCGATCAAAAACTGAGTGTAAGAGAGACAGAAAAACTGATCCGTGAATGGAATAAACCAAAACCGGAGAAAAAGAAAGAAAAAAGGGAAAATGATTTTATCTACCATGATCTGGAAGAAAAAATGAAAGGAATCATGGGAACGAAAGTCTGTGTTAATAGAAAGGCAAATGGTAAAGGAAAAATAGAAATCGAGTATTATTCTGACGAGGAACTGGAAAGACTGTTTGAGATGATCATGAGTATTAGAGAGGAAGTCAGATAAAATGCAGAGTAAAATCCTGGAATCAATCGGTATCGATCCGGCATATATTCTGATTATCATGTTTCTGATTTTGATTGTAATGGGAGCTTTTCTTGTGAGTCTCAATATGAAGTATAATCGATTGAAAAGAAGTTATTCCCGCTTTATGCGGGGAAGTGACGGAAAGACACTGGAAGATAATATCCGGCGTCATCTTGAGGAGATGGAGCGGATAGAGGATCTTTCCGCACAGAATCAGATGGAACTTCGGTCATTGAGAGAAAAAATCAGCGGAAGCATCCAGAAAACAGGACTGATACAGTACGATGCGTTCAATGAGATGGGCGGTAAATTAAGCTTTGCGTTTACCATACTGGATGGAGAAGATAACGGCTGGATCTTAAATGCCATGCACAGCAGAGAAGGATGTTATATTTATATAAAAGAAATTGTGAATGGAGAATGTCACACAGAACTTGCCGAGGAAGAGGCAGAATCACTAGAGCAGGCCATGTTTGGTGATTCAGATGAACTGGCAGGAATAGAATAAGGAAGGAAGAGTTTAAAATGTTAGATATTAAATTTGTCAGAAGTAATCCGGATGTAGTAAAAGAAAATATTAAAAAGAAATTTCAGGATGAGAAACTGCCGCTGGTAGATGAAGTACTGGAACTTGATATGAGAAACCGGGAAATCAAACAGGAAGTAGAGGCACTGCGCGCAGATAAGAACAAAATTTCAAAACAGATCGGCGCCTGCATGGCTCAGGGAAAGAAAGAAGAAGCGGAAGAACTGAAAAAACAGGTGGAAGCAAATGCGGGAAGAACAGCTGAACTTTCTGCAGAGGAAAAAGAAGTAGAAGAGAAGATCAAAAAGATCATGATGGTAATCCCGAATATCATTGATCCGTCTGTACCGATTGGAAAAGATGATAGCGAAAATGTTGAGCTGGAACGTTTCGGAGAGCCAGTCGTTCCGGACTATGAGATCCCATATCATACAGAAATTATGGAAAAATTCAATGGAATTGACCTGGAAAGCGCCGGAAAAGTAGCTGGAAACGGTTTCTATTACCTGATGGGAGACATTGCAAGACTTCATTCTGCAGTGATCTCTTATGCAAGAGATTTCATGATCAACCGCGGATTTACTTACTGTGTGCCGCCGTTCATGATCCGCAGCAATGTCGTGACCGGAGTAATGAGCTTTGCAGAAATGGATGCAATGATGTATAAGATTGAAGGAGAGGACCTGTATCTGATCGGAACAAGTGAACACTCTATGATCGGAAAATTTATTGATTCCATGCTTCCGGAAGAGACACTTCCAAGAACATTGACCAGTTATTCTCCATGCTTCAGAAAAGAAAAAGGAGCACACGGAATTGAAGAACGTGGTGTATACAGAATACATCAGTTTGAAAAACAGGAAATGATCGTTGTATGTAAACCGGAAGATAGTATGGAGTGGTATGAAAAAATGTGGAAAAATACAGTAGATTTCTTCCGTACTCTGGATATTCCGGTACGTACACTGGAATGCTGCTCTGGAGATCTGGCAGATCTCAAAGTGAAATCCTGCGACGTAGAAGCATGGTCTCCAAGACAGAAAAAATACTTTGAAGTAGGAAGTTGCTCAAACCTTGGAGATGCCCAGGCAAGACGTCTTGGAATTCGTGTAAAGGGACAGGACGGAAAGAAATATTTTGCACATACACTCAATAATACAGTAGTAGCGCCGCCAAGAATGCTGATCGCATTTCTGGAAAACAATCTTCAGGCAGATGGATCTGTGAAAATTCCGGAAGCACTTCAGCCTTACATGGGTGGAATGAAGGAAATTAGATAATGCATAAATATACAAAGGCGATCGGATTCGGAGGTGATGTCTCCGGATCCATGATGAGAAAAGTGGAAGAGGAAGTCCGCAGAGAATTCACCGCACATGAAAGAATCATACTGGATGAAGACACCGATTACTGCGAGTTCCGAAAGATCCTTGGAGAGCGTCTGGAACTGGCCATATATGGCGTGATGGATCTGGACGAAAAATTTGAAAAAGAATACAGCGTACCTGTATTTCAGGGAAAAGGAATCACCACATATGCAGATGTAATTGTACAGAAAAAGATTGATAAAGAGGCTTATATCGGTATCTGCGAGGATGCCAGAGTGGATATTTCTCTGATGTTTTATTTGCAGAATCCAATGGAGTATGTAAGAGAACAGCAGTCTGGAAATCTCAGTAAAAAGAAAACCTCTGTAACACTCTCAGCGCTTGCATATGATGGTACAGTTCTGCTCCCTGTCATAAAAAACGAAAAGGATAAAAAGGAACAAAGAGAGCAGTTTCGGGACAGGATGATGCTTGTAAGCGCCGCCAGAAAAGGCGATTCCCAGGCAATCGAGACATTGACACTGAAAGATATGGACACGTATCAGAAAGTGTCTAAAAGAGTGGTTACAGAAGATGTTTTCAGTATTGTTGACACGTATTTTATGCCATACGGCGTAGAATGTGACCTGTATTCGATCATGGGGGAAATCCTGGATATGGATCTGGTTATCAATGAGGTGACAAGAGAAAAAATCATGATCCTCACACTGGACGTCAATGAAATGATTTTTGACGTTTGTATTCCAAAAGCCAATATACTGGGAGAGCCGGCAGTAGGAAGAAGATTCCGCACAAATATCTGGCTCCAGGGTAAAATTAATTTTTCATAAAAGCTTCACAACACCCCTGGGATATGGTATAATCAGGGGTGTTGTGACAATTGTGTCTTCGTAGCTCAGCTGGATAGAGCACTCGCCTCCTAAGCGAGGGGTCAGAGGTTCAAATCCTCCCGGAGACGGGCAATTTAGAGCGGGAATTGTTAGCAGAAATGCTAAAACAGTTCCCGCTCTTTTTATTTTCTGAATTACAGCATACAAATGAATGATATCTTTGCTAACATCCCTTTCAGGTGAAAGATGGTGAAGAAATGTGTCAGCTCAAAGACAGTATCAGTGAATTTGGCATATTATATCTATTGATTGTAAGACCAAGACTGCAAGGTGTCTATAAAATCATTTCCGGTCAACGGAAAAAATATAGAATATGTTTTAAAAAAATAGGATATACTAAATTTCCTGTGAATATTCGAGTCATGACAGATGAAGAATGGGTGCAAGAGGTAAAAATATCATGTAGTAAAACATAAACTAGTGAAAAGAGTGTGTGAATTATTGACGAGAGCCGCTCTTGATGATATATTTAAATTACCTATCGAGTAATTTAAACGGAGGGCAAACGTGCAGCTACTATACAATAACAGCAAAGTACAGAAACAATGTACCGATTTAAAAACTGCAAAAAAGTTGTTTGGCGGGAATGCTGCATTAGCAACTAGCTTATTTGCACGAATAAATGCTATGCAGCAGGCGAGTGTAATTAAGGATATTGTAATGATGCCGACGTTTCATTTTCATAAGTTGAGTGGCAATATGGATGGATTTTTTTGCTATAGACGTAAAAACGAGGAGAGATCCATGGCGTATTATTATTCAGCCCTTAGATGATGATGAAGAACCTTATGATCCTTGTAATATTGATGAAATTGCTGGTGTGGTTAGAATTGTTGAAGTAAAGGAGGTAAGTAACCATTATGAGTAATTATATTGAATATAATGATAAGATTGCTTTTCATCCTGGATATTATATCAAAGAAATCATTGAAGAAAGCGGACTTTCTCAGAAAGATTTTGCAAATCGATTAGATACCACGCCAAAGAATTTAAGTATTCTGGTACGTGGGGAGCAAAGCTTATCAATCGATATAGCCATGAAATTATCTCGAATGTTAGGGACTAGTGTTGAATACTGGCTGAATCTTCAGAAGAGCTATGACGCTTTGATTGCTGAGTTTGAATCATCCAAGGAATTAGAACAGGAAAGAAAGATTTTCAAGTACTTTCAGTACACATATTTCAGAGAGAATTTTGGACTGCCTGATCTTCCGAGAAAAACAAATGAGCAGATTAAGTGCTTACGTGAATTTTTAAATGTTGCATCATTATCTGTTTTCACAAAGCAAAATATGGCAGTTAATTTTCGAAGTGCATCTGAGGATATGAAAGAGGCTAATATTGCCAGAGCAAATGTAATGGTTCAGATCGCAATTAATCAGGCACTGAAGATAGAAGCACCTAAATTTGATAAAAAGAAGTTTGAAAAAGCTGTTGATTATGCATTGACATTAACAACACAGCATGGCAATTTTTATCCACTGATTAGGCAGGCCTTTGAAGATGCGGGAGTAATATTCGTAATACTTCCAAATCTTCCGGGGTCAGGAATAAATGGTGCAACCAAGAAGATTGGACAGAATGTAATGTTGATGGTGAATGACAGACGTTTCTATTCAGATACATTTTGGTTTACTCTGTTCCATGAGATCGGCCATATTATTAATGGCGATTATGGAATTACGTTTGAAAATGAGCACGCTGGACAGGAGGATGCAGCAGATAAATATGCGGAAGACAAATTGATTCCTCCGGAAGAATATGAGGATTTCGTTAAAAAGAATGAGTTTAGCGAAAATGCTATCTGCGGATTTGCTGAAAGAATTGACAGAGATCCGGGTATTGTCCTTGGCCGCTTGCAAAATGATCAGATTGTTCCATTTACAAATGTGGCACTGTCAAAAGCATTAAAACACAAATATAAAGTAATAACAGCATAAAGAAGTATATAACTTCTCTGAGTGCGGATGCCAATGCTTTCTTAGTGATGTTAGAATCTGCCACTACAAGCCCTCCTTTTTCCATAGAATTCCCGTATGTTCCAGTAGAATCAAGCAAATGTCACACCTACGGCTAAAGCATCTATGCTGTCTGCAATACCAGCGGAAACATCGATTTTGCGGGAAAAGATGCATCCAGGCGCTCTATTTTCCTACATGATTCTCGAATCATATTGATACCAATGATAGCCAGCAGCCCGAGAGAAAACCAGTGATCCATACTATCCAAAACCGACTGTAAGCTGCAGCCGGGAAGATACCCCGGCAGTGGCATTAAAGCCTGTTCCCCGCAAAACCATGATCCGGCAATTGGATTCGTTTACCTTCAGTATATTGTTATATGCTGGCAGGTAAAGAAAAACGAGGCTTACCTGCTCAGGACAGATAAGTCTCGTCATTTAAGATAATACCAGGAACGTTTCCAGGATGTTGGCATCACCACACAAAAGTGTGACTACTCCCTTATTTATATAAGAATAACAGGGGGATTGTGTTATTTCAACAAGATTCTACAAAATACTTTTGGACAAATACCCCTTTGTGTCCCAAAATGTAACAAACATTCTTTTGCGAGGAAAAGTCCGACGCGAGAGACTCTTTGCCTAATGAAACCTGATTTTTTTATTTATATAATGAATCTATATTGATCAAATAGGAGGTACTCTGAGTGTTTGCACCACTTATGTAAAAGGAGGATTTACGATTGTTTTATAATTCTGATATTTATAAAAAAATCAGCAAATGGTTTCTTGGCTTATTCACGTGCTGCATATTGATATATCTTGTATTTCGCCATATAAGTAGTGTTATAGATGCAATCTTGTGGGTAATGAATCTCGTAGAGCCGATACTGCTCGGTGGGATTTTAGCATTGATCTTTAATGTACCCATGAGTTTCTTTGAACAAATTCTGAGAAAGAAAACAAGGCTTCATAAGGGAACACGCCCTCTGGCTATTATATTGGCATTGATATTGGTATTTGGTATATTTATCGGTGTCGCCGTCCTTGTTGTACCGGAATTAGTTAATGCTGTGAAGTTGATCATTCAGATCGCAGGCGGTGGATTTGAACAATTGGCGCAAATGGAGACAAATTCTGATTTGATGAAAACCCCTGTAGGGAAATACTTTATCGAGCTCGACATTGATTGGCTTGGCATGAAAAATCAGATGGAACAGTGGATTCGTTCCATAAGCGGTACTTTTGTTGATCAGGCCGTTGGAGCAATAGGTACCATCACCAGTAGTCTGGTTACACTTCTTATTAGTTTGGTTTTTTCAATCTATATTCTGTCCGGAAAAGAAAAGCTGAAACAGCAGATATGCCGACTGCGCGATGCGTGGATGCCAAAACAGTTTGGAGAAGCACTAACTCATGTGGCTTCTGTTTGCAGTAAAACTTTCCGCCTTTTTATTACGGGACAGGCAATGGAAGCTATTATTCTCGGTACGTTATGTATGATTGGAATGATAATTTTGAGAATTCCCTATGCGCCTATGGTAGGAGTGCTGGTGGGAGTTACAGCTTTAATTCCGGTTGTAGGAGCCTTTGTAGGGACGATTGTAGGTGCTTTTATGATAGTAACGGTAAATCCGTTTAAGGCATTTGTATTTGTGATATTTCTTTTGATCCTCCAGCAGATTGAGGGCAATTTGATTTATCCCAAAGTAGTAGGGACAAAAATCAATTTACCAGCTATATGGGTATTGGCGGCAGTTACAATAGGTGGAAATTTAGGTGGACCAATTGGGATGTTGCTGGGAGTTCCAGCTGCGTCCGCTGCGTATGTTCTGCTCAAAGAGTCAACAAAAAAGAGAGAAGAAAAAAAGAGAGAAAAAGTTTCGGATAAGAATACATCAAATATTTTCTGAAGAAAAAAGGACACCAACAGTAATAGTGCTGTTGATGTCCTTTTATAAAATTTCCACGATATTTATATACAGTAAC
>CAUWJP010000026.1:0-47536 GCA_963559135.1 uncultured Sellimonas sp. | reverse complement strand
AGGCAATTCCTACATGGATGGTGTACTGCCAGTCATATAGCACCCAACAGGCTGCAATCAACAATAAATAAGAATTGACAGCCTTTCAGGCTGACTGATCTTAAATGAAAAAGACCTTGAAATCAGAGGAAAATCTGGTTCAAGGTCTTTTGCTTTTGGGTATTGTGATTGCTTTATAAATTTTATGGAAAAAGTTACACATTAATATATGGATAATGTCAAGCTTATCGGCTTGTCCACGCACCATTAGTGAAATCCGGAACTGCAACAGGCTGTCCGCCCAAAGCGATGGATTCTTCCGACAAGGCTGTAATGCACATCCATGACGCTGCATCATATACGTCGATAGGACATAAAGTGTTGTTGCGGATACTGTCAAAGAATGCTTCGAATACAAGCCAATCCATTCCGCCATGGCCGCCGTGCACGCCATCATTTAAGAATTTTTTCCAGATTGGATGATCATATTCTTCTTCGTATTCTTTTGCATTTCCCCAGAATTTTTTCCATTCCATCTCTTCTTCCAAGGTGTATTTTTTGTCTAAATATACGCTATCGTTTTCTTCTTCATACATTCCCTTTGTTCCACATACAGTAAAGTCTCTGCTGTAAAAACGTGGAAGAGTGGTATTCAAAGTCAAAAGAATTGTCTCTCCACCTGCGCATTTAATCATGGTGTTTACAACATCACCTTGTGCAAATGTGGTATGAGAAAGTGTATTATTATCCGGCATACGATCTTTAATATATTCATGTAAACCGGATGCTTTTGACGACATTGATGTTAAAGACAGCATTCTGTTTCCGTGGTTAATTTGAAGGATTTTTGCAATTGGACCGAGCTCATGTGTCGGATAATTTTCGCAATTACGATGAATATAGTTTCTTAAGCGGTAATGGCGATTTTCCTCCCCTTTGCTGACTTCCTCTCTTAAGTCATGCATGTAAGCGCCACGACAATGTACGACATCTCCAAACAATCCCTGTTGTACCATGTTTAAAGCCATCAGTTCACGGCGGCCATAACAGCAGTTCTCCAAAAACATAAACGGTGTTTTTGTTTTTTCATATGTATCTACAAGGTCCCAACACTGTTTAATGCTGTAAGCACCTCCAACTTCCATTCCGACCGCTTTTCCTGCTTCCATTGCTTCGATTGCTAATTGCACATGTCCTTCCCAGGCGCAGGTGATCACAACAATATCCACATCATCTCTTGCAATCAATTTTTTGTAGTCTGTTTCCATTGCGGGTCTGTGTCCGCAAAGCTCTTCTGTTAAAGCAGCAGCCTTTTCATTTCTGTCTTCATAAACATCACATACCGCGGTAACCTTGATGCCTGGCATTAAAAGAATAACATCTTTCATCAGCCAGTAGCCTCTGTTTCCCAAACCAATAATTCCAACTTTTAGATTCTTCATATCTTTCATCTCTCCAATTCATTGTATTCCTGGTCATGATGACCAGACGGATTTTCTATATCTATAGTGACATATCCGAAAATAAACTTCTATACAATTTTAGAGATAAAATCTTTGAATTTAGCTACCTTAATTCCTTCATATATTGTAACGGTGAATATCCGGTCACTCTTTTAAATACCGTGCTAAAATAGTTTTGATCAGAAAATCCAAGTTGTTCAGCAATTTCTCCGACACTTTTCCCGGCTTTTAATAAGGACACTGCTTTTTGGACTTTTATCTGATTAAAGTAAGCCATCACACCAATCCCTGTATACTTTGAAAATGTCTTTTTAATAGCAGATTGACTCATCTGTGCCAATTCTGCGAGTTTTGAAAGAGTTAACTGTTCATCTAGATGTTCATCCAAAATTCTAACAATTTTTCTATAATTTTGTGCGCTTTGTGATGTGAATGGTAGAATCCATCTTTCCTTTTGTTCCAGACTCTTTAACAATATATCTTCAAATTCCGATACAAAAATATGTGCCTGGATAGACTTCCCAGGTTTGATTTTTATAATTTCTAATCCTCCTTTTACATCAAAAATGCTGTCCCTTCGCTCTATTAGTCCATGAAGAATATGTATCCACTCTTCTTTCAGCGTAAATCTTCGTTCTTTCATATACGGCATGATGTCTGCGACAAATGAAAAAATTATAATGCGTGGTTTTGTTTGATTTTCTGACCATAGTCTGTGAAATTCCATTGGTTTGTGAAGAAGAGCCTGGCCTTGTTCCAGCAAAAATATATCTTTTCCGGCTGTAACTCCAAGCACACCGTCAAGCACACAGACAAATTCCCAAAAATCATGAGTTTCTCCACAAAAGTAGTAATTTTCGTTGAATTGCTCTTCAAAAACAGTAAAAAATGCTGTGATCCGTATACACGGGTCTACTACACAGCCATTAAGGTTTTCTTTTTCTCCGTCTTTTACACGCTTAATTATCATAAATGTTCACCCTTATTGTTCGATACAGATATGTGATAAAATTATATTATATTGTAAAGAAATTCAAAGTCAAGAAAAGTACCCTAACAGTTCAACACAGTCTCTTTTTCTGTGTCTTACTATTAGGGTACAGTTTACCCATTGGTTAAAAAATGCTCAGTTATTCCACTGTAATCCAGTACCGTTCAAAGTTCACCTGTCCTTCCGGCTCCCAGACAGTACCGTCATAAACTCCACCGTTTGCAAGTATTGTTTTCCTGCTTGCGACATTGGTATCCACGCAGGAGACCATTACCTTTTCCAATCCCAGTTCTTTGCAGTACGGAAGACAGTCGTGAAGCATCTGCTTTGCATATCCTTTACGCCGTTCGCTTGGACGGATGGAGTATCCGATATGTCCACCGTATGTTTCGAGAAATGGAGTAAAGGAGTGGCGGATCTGGAGAGTGCCGATAATTTTTCCGTCGGACTCTCTGACATAAATAAACTGAGTCGATGGTACCATATCTTCGGGGATATCATCACCCTTTTCAAAACGTACTGTGTGTGCTACCCAGTCTGCCGGATCTTCCATATCAGCCAGAGGGCCGCAGCCATTGAGAGGGCTTCCCGCATCGAGAAACTCCTGACGATAGGAGCGGATCTCATCCGAAAAGGAAATATCCGGTCGTTTCAGTGTTAAGATTTCCATTTTTCTTTTCCTCCCTCACAAATATGATTCTAATTATCATACCAGAAAAGGAGCGGGAATTCCAGTGGCTTTTCTCAAAAGACACATTTTATAGATAAAACATGTCGGTTTTCTGAAAAAATTAACGTATTCCATTGTGGCAATGTGCCTCAAAAAAGGCACGGTAACCGGTATCAACCGTAGAGGAATCCTCTTTCTGATCGGAAAGATCGTAGTAATACTTCCTCGTTTTACAGTCCAAAGAAAGACTGTCCAAAGGGTAGCCCGCCACCCGTTTTGAATGCGGCGCATCTGTCAGAAGAAATGGAGTGGTCCAGATACTTTCGTCCATACTGCTGTAAATATGATTTGGATCCAGAATGAGGCAGACTGCGTTTTTGTATCTTCCAGTCAGTGTGCCTCCGTGCTTTCTGGCAAGATCGGAATAATAGGAGATCATCTCTTCGTCGGTCAGGGAACGGCCGCCGATCCGGCGGATATGGGTTCCCGGCTGCAATTCGTCCTGAAGTTCTTCAAAATACAGTCCGCTGTCACAGGAAAAGAGCGGAATATGAAATGCTTCGTAGTAGATTTTTGCCTTCAGAACTGCATTTTCCAGAGGATTCTTTCCGGTTTCTGCCACATCAGGAAGCGGCACATTCAGATCGTAAAGTCCGGTCAGTTCAATGGACAATGGATCAAGTACCCGCCTCATGGAATCGAGTTTGGCAGGATTGGTTGTTGCGTAGAGTAATTTCATATTTTTACCTCTGATACATAAAGATGCTAAAACTTCCGGAGAAGAAACATTCCCCGGAAGTCGATTTATAATTATGCATGATTATGAATTATTTCTGATTATTCTTTTCTTCCATCAGCTTCATGGCACGAACTTTCAGCGGAAGTCCGAACAGGTTGATGAAGCCGTCGGCGTCGTGGTGGTCGTAAAGATCGCCGGTTGTGAAGCTTGCAAGTGATTCGTTGTACAGAGAATATGGTGAGGTTGTTCCAGCTTTGATGATGTTGCCTTTATACAGTTTGAATTTTACTTCTCCTGTCACATATTTCTGTGTGGATGTTACGAATGCCTGGATTGCTTCACGAAGTGGTGTAAACCATTTCCCTTCGTAGACAACCTGAGCAAGTTTGTTGCCCATGTTTTTCTTCACTTCATAGGTAGCGCGGTCGAGAACGAGCTCTTCCAGCTGCTGATGTGCTTCCATCAGGATGGTTCCGCCAGGAGTCTCATAGACACCACGGGACTTCATGCCGACAACACGGTTCTCCACGATGTCGATGATACCAATGCCGTGTTTTCCGCCGAGTTTGTTGAGCTCTGTGATAATCTCGGATACTTTCATCTCTTTGCCGTTCAGAGTCTTCGGCACGCCGCTTTCAAAAGTCATGGTCACTTCTTCCGGTTCATCCGGTGCTTTTTCCGGTGTTACGCTAAGTACGAGCAGATCATCGTAGTTTGGAGCTTGGGAAGGATCTTCCAGTTCCAGACCTTCGTGGCTGATGTGCCAGAGGTTCCGGTCACGGCTGTAACTGTGTTTTGTGTCAAATGGAAGGTCAATGCCGTGTTGTTTGCAGTATTCAATCTCATCTTCACGGGACTGCATAGTCCACAGATCTGTCATTCTCCATGGAGCGATGATCTTCAGATCCGGAGCGAGGGCAGTGATTCCGAGTTCAAAACGGATCTGGTCATTTCCTTTTCCAGTTGCACCGTGGCAGATTGCTACGGCATTTTCTTTTCTTGCGATTTCCACGAGCTTCTTTGCAATTCCCGGACGTGCCATCGCAGTACCAAGCAGGTATTTGTTTTCATAAACAGCGCCTGCCTGTACGCAAGGCATAATGTAATCTTCGCAGAATTCATCTACGATATTTTCAATGTAAAGTTTGCTTGCTCCGGACATTTTCGCACGTTCTTCCAGTCCGTCAAGCTCCTCTCCCTGACCGCAGTCGATGCAGCAGCAGATGACATCATAGTTAAAGGTTTCCTTCAGCCACGGGATGACAGCGGTAGTATCCAGTCCGCCTGAGTACGCCAGTACAACTTTTTCTTTCATATCTATATCCTCCTGAAATTTTGTTTTCGTCAATCACATGTGTTACTATACACCTTTTTTTATAATTATGCAATAGGAAAATGCGGAAAAACAGATAAAAATAGATTTTTTTCAAGAGATAATGCATAATACACAAAAAAATATTCATAAAAGAAGAATAATTATACAAAAAATATGTGTATTTATACTTGTGAAAGGAAAAAAAAGGTTGTATACTAAAGACTACAAGCAAAACGGCTCGATTCCAACAGAGCATTCTATAGAAAGAAAAGAAAGGATCGAAAGAATCATGATAAAAGCAGGAATCATCGGAGCGACTGGATATGCCGGAGGAGAACTGGTCCGGATCCTGATGGGTCACAAGGATGTGGAGATCAAATGGTACGGTTCCAGAAGTTATATCGATCAGAAATACGCAGCAGTTTACCAGAATATGTTTCAGATTGTAGAGGACGTCTGCAAGGATGACAATATGGAGGAGCTCGCAGACCAGGTGGATGTGATATTCACAGCAACGCCGCAGGGATTTTGCGCTTCCTTATTAAATGAAGACATTTTATCCAAAGTCAAAGTGATTGACTTAAGTGCGGATTTCCGTATTAAAGATCAGAACATATATGAGGAATGGTACAAGATCGAGCATAAGAGCCCGCAGTTTCTGCCGGAGGCGGTTTATGGACTCTGTGAGATTAACCGGGAGCAGATCAAAGGGGCACGGATTCTCGCTAATCCAGGATGCTATCCGACCTGTTCGATTCTCTCCATCTATCCACTCGCAAAGGAAGGACTGATCGATATGAATACACTGATTATCGATGCCAAGTCCGGAACGTCCGGAGCAGGAAGAGGAGCAAAGGTGGATAATCTTTACTGTGAAGTGAATGAAAACATCAAGGCATATGGAGTGGCTTCCCACCGGCATACACCGGAGATCGAGGAACAGCTGACCTACGCGTCCGGCGTAAAGACGGTCCTGAATTTCACGCCGCATCTGGTGCCGATGAACAGGGGAATCCTGGTGACAGCCTATGCTTCCTTAAAGAAAAAAGTTTCCTATGAAGAAGTGAAAGCAGTCTATGATCGCTATTATGAGAATGAGCAATTCGTAAGAGTACTTGAAAAAGGTGTCTGCCCGCAGACCAAGTGGGTGGAAGGCAGTAATTATGTAGATGTGAATTTCCAGCTTGATCCGCGGACTGGCAGAGTGATCATGATGGGAGCAATGGATAATCTGGTGAAAGGAGCAGCAGGACAGGCGGTACAAAATATGAATCTGATGTTTGGTCTTCCGGAGAACGAAGGACTGAATCTTGTGCCGATGTTCCCGTAAGAGAAAATGAAGATTCGGATAATGACAATTGAGGATTATGACCAGGTGTATCACCTCTGGAAAACGATTCATGGATTCGGAATCCGCAGTATTGACGATTCAAGAGAAGGTGTGGAGCGTTTCCTGAAGAGGAATCCGACAACCAGCGTAGTGGCAGAAGCGGACGGAAAGATCGTAGGATGCATTCTCTGCGGTCATGATGGCAGAAGAGGATGCTTTTACCACGTCTGTGTAGAAGAGGCATACCGTAAACACGGAATCGGACGACAGATGGTGGCTACGTCCATGCGGGCGTTGCAGGCAGAGGGGATCAATAAGGTTTCTCTGATTGCCTTTACACAAAATGATATCGGGAATGCATTCTGGAACCGGATCGGATGGACGAAACGGGAAGACCTGAATTATTATGATTTCACTTTAAATGAAGAGAATATTACAGTATTTATAGAATAAAGATGCCGGGCAGAATCCGGGATCAGAACGGAGGATGGAAACATGAAGATAGTAGAAGGCGGAGTGACAAAGGCAAAAGGATTTGAGGCAGCAAGCACCGCGGCAAAGATCAAATACGAGGGCAGGACGGATATGGCATTGATCTACAGTGAAAAGCCGTGTGTGGCAGCAGGAACATTCACGACCAATGTAGTAAAAGCAGCGCCGGTAAAATGGGACCGTCAGGTAGTGGATTCCGGGAAGCCGGTACATGCTGTGGTTGTTAACTCCGGGATTGCAAATGCCTGTACCGGAGAAGAAGGAATGTACTACTGTGAGGAGACTGCCAAGGCGGCAGCAAAAGCACTTGGAATTCCATCAGATAGCGTAGCACTTGGATCGACCGGAGAGATCGGACGTCAGCTTCCAATTGACCGGATGAAGGCCGGAGTTAAAGCACTTGCTGAGAAAAAGAACGCTTCCATTGAAAATGGAACACTGGCAGCAAAAGCCATCATGACGACAGACACTGTAGAAAAGGAGCTGGCAGCCGAGATCGAAGCCGGCGGCGTGACAGTGACTATCGGCGGCATGGCAAAAGGTTCTGGAATGATTCACCCGAATATGTGCACGATGTTAAGTTTTATCACCACGGATGCGGTCATTTCCAAAGAGGCGCTTCAGAAGGCGCTGAGTGCGGATGTGCAGGATACATATAACATGATTTCCGTAGACGGAGATACTTCCACCAATGACACCGTACTTCTCCTTGCAAACGGAGCAGCCGGAAATGAGGAAATCAAAGAAGGAACACCGGAGTACGAAGCATTCTGCCAGGCACTTCATGAGATCAATGTCTATCTGGCAAAGAAGATTGCGGGGGATGGAGAGGGTGCCACTGCTCTGTTTGAGGCAAAAGTCATTGGAGCTGAGACGAAAGAGCAGGCAAAGACACTGGCAAAATCCATCGTATGTTCCGACCTTACCAAGACAGCCATTGCAGGACACGATGCCAACTGGGGACGAATCTTCTGTGCTATGGGATATTCCGGTGCACAGTTTGATCCGGAGAAAGTAGATCTTTTCTTTGAGAGCAAGGCAGGAAAGATTCAGATTACAGAAAATGGTACCGCTGTTGCCTATAGCGAGGAAAAGGCAACGGAGATTCTCTCTCAGCCGGAAGTGACAGCCATTGCAGACATTAAAATGGGAACGGAAGAGGCATCAGCATGGGGATGCGACCTTACATACGATTATATTAAAATCAATGCGGACTACAGAAGCTAGGAGGTAGGAAAATGGACAAGAGTATGCAGAAATATCTGGACAAAGCAGAGGTGCTGATTGAAGCACTCCCGTATATTCAGCGTTTCAATAGAAAGATCATCGTAGTAAAATACGGCGGAAGCGCGATGCTTGATGAGGAACAGGAAAAAAGAGTCATCCAGGATGTAGTCCTGTTAAAGCTCTGTGGATTCAAGCCGATTATCGTTCACGGCGGTGGCAAGGAGATCAGCAAATGGGTTGACAAAGTTGGCAAGGAAACGAAGTTTGTCAACGGATTCCGTGTGACAGATGAGGAGACAATGGAAATTGCGGAGATGGTACTTTCCAAAGTCAACAAAAAGTTGGTACAGCTCGTAGAAGAGCTCGGAATCAAATCCATCGGAGTCAGTGGAATTGACGGCGGGCTTTTGAAAGTGACGAAGAAATACGTGGACGGCGAAGATATCGGATATGTAGGAAGCGTCTGTGACGTAGAGCCGAAGATTCTCTTTGACCTTCTGGAAAAGGATTTCCTCCCGGTAGTCTGCTCCGTTGGTCTGGACAATGATTTCCAGGCATATAATGTCAATGCAGATGAGGCTGCCTGTGCTATCGCAAAAGCTGTCAAAGCTGAGAAACTTGCTTTCCTGACAGATATCGAAGGCGTCTACAAAGATCCAAAAGACCCGTCTACTTTGATTCCGGAGCTTTCCGCGGAAGATGCCATCCGCCTGATCAATGAAGGCTATATCGAAGGCGGCATGCTTCCGAAGTTGAAAAGCTGTATCAATGCGCTGGAAAACGGAGTTTCCCGGATTCATATTCTGGACGGCCGGATTCCTCACTGTCTGCTGCTTGAGATCTTTACCAACAAAGGAATCGGTACAGCGATTTTAAATGACAAGGAGTGTCGGTATTATCATGGATAAATCATATATGGACTCTGTACAGAATGCGCTTGTACACACATACAATCCGGCTCCGGTGATCCTGGAGTATGGAAAAGGTGCTTATCTGTACGATACGGAGGGAAAGGCTTATCTGGATTTCGCAGCCGGATATGCGGTTAATTCTCTCGGATACGGAAATAAAGAGTGGAATGAGGCTTTGAAAAGCCAGATTGACAAGCTGGCCCACACCTCCAATCTTTACTATCATACAAGGACGAAAGAGGCGGCCGAAGCATTGAAGAGGGTGTCCGGGATGGATCGGATCTTCTTCTGCAACAGTGGCGGTGAGGCAGTGGAAGGTGCACTGAAAGCATCAAGAAAATATGCCTATACGAAAAAGAGCGGAAGATTTGAATGGATTGCCATGGAAGAATCATTCCATGGACGAGGATTCGGTTCTGTTTCCGTGACGGGCCATAAAGCCTATCAGGAACCGTTTGAACCGCTTGTTCCGGGGGTGAAATTTGCAAAGCTTAACGATCTGGACAGCGTGAAGGCTCTGGTGACAGACAAGACATGTGCTATCATTGTGGAGCCGGTGCAGGGCGAAGGTGGAATTAACGTAGCTTCCGAAGAATTCATGAAAGGAATTCGGAAGATCTGCGATGAAAACGATATTCTGATGATATGTGATGAAGTACAGTGCGGCATGGGCCGGACCGGATCTTTCTTCGCATGGCAGGAATACGGCGTACGCCCGGATATCATGACTATGGCAAAAGCTATTGGAAGCGGATTTCCGGTAGGAGCATTTGCTATGACGGAGAAAGTGGCAGAATATTCACTGGCACCAGGAGATCACGGTACGACTTATGGCGGTGGACCGCTTGCCTGTGTGGCTGTGGCAAAGACCGTCGAGATCTTTGAAGAGAAACACATTCCGGAGCATGTAAAGGAAATCGGAGCTTATCTGAAAGAACAGCTTGAGGAACTGGCAAAGAAACATGACTGCATTCTGGCCTGCAAAGGGAAAGGGCTGATGCAGGGAATAAAGCTTAGCATTTCTCCGGCGGAAGTGACGAAAAAAGCGCTGGAAAAGGGACTTCTTCTGATCAGCGCTGGAAGCGACGTGATCCGTTTTGTACCACCGCTGATTATCACAGAAAAAGAGGTGGATGAACTGATTCGGATTCTGGATGAGATTCTGGAATAAAGAATAAAAACTGGCATACTGGAAAGAATACTTTCTTAATAAAAGAAAGGGGGCTTTTTCGGTATGACCGGTTTTATTATTGCATTGATTTCCGGCGCGCTGATGAGTGTGCAGGGGGTGTTTAATACACAGGTGACAAAGACGACGGGCATGTGGGTCAGTAATATGTGGGTTCAGTTTTCTGCATTTGTAGTCTGCCTGATTGTCTGGTTTTTTGCAGGCCGGGATTCCATCGGAGGCCTGATGGAAGTACAGCCAAAGTATATGTTGCTTGGAGGAGTTATTGGCGCAGGCATTACCTGGACCGTCATCAAAAGCATGGATCAGCTGGGTCCTGCAAAGGCAGCGCTTCTGATCGTCATTGCACAGCTGATTGTGGCTTACGTCATTGAACTTCTCGGACTGTTTGGAATGGACAAAACTCCGTTTGAATGGAGAAAGGCGGGAGGACTTCTGCTTGCTTTGATTGGAATTGCGATTTTCCAGTGGAAATAGAGTTGTAATTTAAAAAGAAATTCGTTACAATAGAACTATCTGCATAGAGGGGGATTTTATCGGCTGCGGTAAAGGAGAACTATGCATAGAAAGAAAAGAAAACTGTTTTGTATGGTAGTAGTTCTGATTCTTCTGATGTTTGCGGGATGTGGCAGCAAGGAGGACAAATCGGAAGAGACGGTGGTGCTTCTGGATGAAGAGTCAGAGAAGGAAACTGATTCGGAAGAAGAAGCAGAGCAGAAGTCTGCCAAGGAAGAAGAGACGAAAAACCAGCAAAAGACAGAACCGGAGACGATCGTTGTCTACGTCTGTGGGGAGGTTCAAAAGGAAGGCGTTGTGACGCTTCCCGCCGGCAGCAGGATCTATCAGGCGATCGAGATGGCAGGTGGCGTGACTGAGGAGGCCGAGGCTTCCTGGTTGAATCTGGCGGAGGTTCTGACAGATGGAGTCAGGATTTACGTACCGGGTAAAGAGGAAGTTAGTGAGGGGAAACTGGCGATACCGGAAGGGACCGGGAATAGCACAGGGACCTCAGAAGCATCCGATGGTCTGGTCAATCTTAATCAGGCTTCCAAGGAGGAACTGATGACACTTCCGGGGATCGGCGAGGCTAAGGCTGAGGCGATTCTTCAATACAGGACAGAGCACGGAACGTTTAATTCCGTCGATGAGATTAAAAATATTTCCGGCATTAAGGACGGAGTTTTTGAAAAGATTAAAGATAAGATAACAGTGTAGCGAGGGAGAAACATGGCAAAAAGGGTATTGGTTGTAGACGATGAAAAACTTATTGTAAAAGGAATACGCTTCAGTCTGGAACAGGACGGCATGGAAGTGGACTGTGCATATGACGGAGAAGAAGCTTTAGCCTATGCACGGGACAATGATTACGACATGATTCTTCTGGATATCATGCTTCCGAAGCTGGATGGATTTGAAGTATGCCAGCAGATCAGAGAATTTTCGGATGTACCGATTGTGATGCTGACAGCAAAAGGTGATGATATGGATAAGATTCTTGGACTGGAATATGGTGCGGACGACTATATCACAAAGCCGTTTAATATTCTGGAAGTAAAGGCAAGGATCAAGGCCATCATGCGCCGGACAGGCAAGAAGGAAAAAGATGGAAAAGATGCGAAGGTCATTGTCAAAGGAGATTTAAAGCTCGACTGTGAGAGCAGAAGGGTATTCTCTAAAGAAAAAGAGATCAACCTGACGGCAAAAGAGTTTGATCTTCTGGAACTTCTGGCCCACAATCCGAACAAGGTATATTCAAGAGAAGATCTGTTAAACATTGTCTGGGGATACGAGTATCCGGGCGATGCAAGGACTGTGGATGTACATATCAGAAGACTTCGTGAGAAGATTGAAGTGAACCCGAGTGATCCGAAATATGTATATACAAAATGGGGAGTTGGTTACTATTTTAGGGGGTAAGTTAAAGCTTAGGCACCATCCGTTTAAAAGTCTCAGGTTCTTGATTTTCCTGCTGATCATTTTTATGGGTATGGTGCCGTGTCTGATTTTACGGTTTGTGGCTCTGAGGTCAAATGAGAGCCACTCTGTCTCAATCCGCATGGCAGAGATACAGAATCAGTGTACGATTCTCTGCAACCAGCTTTCGGTGCTGGACACGCTCTCGGGAGATATTCCGGAGACCATCGACGCGGAGATCACACAGTTTTCCAATATTTATAATGGACGTGTCATGATTATCGACCAGTCGTACCGGATTATTGAGGATTCGTACGATCTGGATGCGGGCAAGACGATTATTTCCGGCGACGTAGTTAAATGCTTTGAAGGCGAAACGGTCAGCAATTACGATGAACGGAACAGCTATATTGAGGTGACATCACCGATTCAGGGAACCGCCTCCAAGGAGATTGTCGGAGTTATGCTGGCAAGTGTTTCCACAGACAATATTGTGGATAATCAGGACAATCTGAGGCAGACGCTGGATATTATCATTATTACGGCATTTGTTGTACTGATTGTGGTGGGCGTCCTGATCAGTTTCTATATTACGCGTCCGTTGAACCGGATTACAAAGACGGTTGAGAACATGACGGAGAGCTATGAGGAAGACGATCTGCATGAAAATGCATTTCTGGAAACAATCCGTTTTTCGGAAGCATTCAATAAGCTGATTGGAAGGTTCAAGGTTCTGGACGACTCGAGACAGGAGTTTGTCTCCAATGTCTCCCATGAGCTGAAGACACCGCTTACTTCCATGAAGGTATTGGCGGATTCCCTCCTTTCTCAGGAGGAAGTGCCTGCAGAGCTTTACCGGGAGTTCATGGGGGATATGTCAGAGGAGATCGAACGGGAGAACAAGATTATCAACGACCTGCTGTCTCTTGTTAAGATGGATAAAACTTCCAACGATATGAATATTGAAATGCTGGATATCAACCTCATCGTAGAGCGGATTTTGAAAAGACTCAAGCCGATTGCACAGAAGCAGAATATTGAACTTGTATTTGAAACATTCCGTACTGTGGAAGCGGAAGTGGATGAGACAAAGCTTTCCCTTGCAGTCAGCAATCTGGTGGAAAATGCTATCAAGTACAATCATGAGAATGGCTGGGTGCATGTATCCTTAAATGCAGACCATAAGTTTTTCTATATAAAAGTGGCTGATTCTGGAATGGGAATTCCAAAAGAATCACAGGAACATATTTTTGAGAGGTTCTATCGTGTGGATAAGTCCCACTCCAGGGAAATCGGGGGGACAGGTCTTGGGCTTGCCATTGCACGAAGTGCCGTGATCATGCACAGAGGAGCCATCAAAGTATATAGTGAAGAGGGAGAAGGCACGACGTTTACCGTGCGGATTCCGATGAAATATGTGGCAAATGCAAAATAAGAGGAGGAGACCATGAAAGGGAAAAGGATAGTATCACTTCTGCTTGTCATACTCATGGCGGCTGGTCTCCTGTCCGGATGCAGGAGAGGGGAGCAGGTCAAGCAAGGAGAGTTTGAACTGTTTTACTTAAGCGCGGATAAGACAGAACTTGTGAAGATAGCAGGAGAAAAGAAAGACGGGACAAAGGCAGAGCAGGTGCAGTATGTACTGGATGTGCTGGAAAAGCCCAAAGAGGAGTCAGAGGATTATCAGACTCCGTTTCAGAACGATGTGACAGTGGAGGAGTTTGAGATCGACGGAAAACAGGTGGATCTTTCCTTTAACGAGGAGTACCGGTCGCTGAATGCGGCGGAGGAAGTGCTTTTAAGAGCAGCTGTCGTAAAATCACTGGTACAGATTTCCGGAATTGATTATGTATCGTTTTATATTGGGCAGGAGCCGCTGCTGGCGGCAGACAATAAACCGATCGGGATGATGAGCGATGAAGACTTTGTACAGAATGTCGGATCCTCGCTACATTCCTATCAGTCTACATCACTGACGCTTTATTTTGCCAATAAAGATGGGGACAGACTGGTTAAGGAAACGGTAAATAATGTCCGGTATAACAGTAATATTTCGATGGAACGTCTCGTGATCGAGCAGCTTTTAAAGGGCCCATCTTCTTCGGGAGCCTATGCGACGCTTCCAGCCAATACCAAGATCCTGAGTGTGTCTACAAGGGATCAGATCTGCTATGTTAATTTTGACAAAGAACTGATGAATATGAAATCCAATGTAAAGCCTGAGATTCTGATTTATTCGATCGTCAATTCGATTGTGGAAAGCGGAATGGCGGGTCAGGTGCAGATTTCCATAAACGGCGAGAGCAATATTAATTTTGGTGAAAGTGTTCCGCTGGGCAAACCGCTGTCGAGAAATCTGGATCTTGTGGAAGGAGAAAAATAAAGATTGAAAAACAGGCCGCTTGCAGCGATTTGCCTTGTTTTTCTTGTGATCCGTTGCCTGGTCTTCTGGGCGGGAGCTAAGTGGGAGTTCCCGCCGGAAGTACTGCGGATGGATGGAGAAAAGATCCGTGTGAGCGGGCGTATTTTTAAAAGAGAACAAAGGGAAAAGGGCCCGACATGGTATCTTCGCACAGGGGACAGGGCGTATATTATTTACGACTCCGAGTGGAGTAATTATAGGATCGGTAATGCGATCACAGTCACAGGCACCTTTCATCTATTTGAGAGGGCTTCTAATCCGGGAACATTTGATTCCCGGTCTTATTATCAGAATCAAAATATCTACGGAATGATCTATCCGGAATCTATCAAAGTAACAGATACAACAATTCAATATGGAAAAGAATGGATCGCCTCACTTAGGGAGCGTTGGAAGAATGAGCTCCTGGATAGAATGGGAGAAGAGGGAGCAGTTTTAAGCGGGATTCTGCTTGGAGATAAGAGTTCGCTGGATCCGGAGGTGAAAGAGCTGTATCAGAAAAACGGGATTGCCCATCTTCTGGCGGTATCGGGGCTTCATGTATCCTTTATCGGATTTTTGATTTACCGGACAATGCGAAAGGTGGGCGTGCCGTTCTTAGGAAGTGCCCTCCTTGGCATCCTGATTTTGTTCCCTTATGTTGTGATGACTGGATTTAGTGTCTCTGCAAAGAGAGCTGTCTGCATGTATCTCATCCGGATGGGAGCGGAGGTGACAGGCAGAGTCTATGATCTTTTGACCAGCCTTTTTGTTTCTGCTGCTGTTATTGTGGGGACAGCGCCTTTTTCAGTCTTAGATCCAGGATTTCTGCTCTCGTTTGGAGCAATCTTTTCGATCTGGGGAGGGGAAGAACTGCGCATCCGGTTGGAGGAGTTGGAAGAAAAAGGGCGAAGAAAAGAGAGAGATTCTATTATGAAAAGGAAGAAGGCCATCCGGCAAAAGCTTTTTCAGGCGGCGTATCCGGGTCTGTGTATTCAGCTTTTAACCTTTCCGGTTCTTCTCGCCTCTTATTATGAATTTCCCCTTTATTCGGTCCTTGTAAATATCTGGGTGATTCCCATGATGTCTGTTGTTATGGGAGCCGGTCTCCTTGGGAGTATCTGCTGTCTGGTGCTGCCGCCTCTTGCGAACGGAATCCTCTGGATCAGTAAGGCGGTCCTGATGTTTTACGAATGGAATTGCCGGATCATGCTGGAATTTCCATTTGCAAGAATTGTTACCGGAGAACCTGCCATGAGCCAGATTTTTCTCTATCTGTTTTTTCTGATGCTGGCATATCTGTTGTTCTGGAAGGGAAGGGGAAAAGAGGGTATGCTTGCCCTTGCATCTGCACTGATTCTGCTTCTTGGCCCATGGAACCAGCATTATGGCGAGCTGGAAGTCACCATGCTGGATGTAGGTCAGGGGGACGGGATTTTGATCCGGACTCCGGGAAGATTGAACTATCTGATAGACGGAGGAAGCACATCGGAAGAGAGGCTCGCAAAATACACGTTGGAACCGTTTCTGGAGAGCCAGAGAATCCGGACGCTGGATTACGTTCTGGTCTCTCATGGAGATGCAGATCATATTAGTGGAATACAGGAAATGCTGGAGCGCAGAGAAGTGGGCGTGAACATTCGGACGTTGGTTTTGCCCGAACAGCACCTTTGGAATGAAGGACTTGAAAATCTGGCACGGACCGCAAAAAAAGCAGGGACAAAGGTACGGAGCATGAAAGCAGGGGAAACGATCAGAGACCGGAAGGGAACAATGCTTTCCTGTATTGGTCCTTCTGAAGAATATGATGCGGGTACAGGAAATGAGGCATCTATGATTTTAAAACTATCCAGCGGGAAGTTTTCCATGCTTTTTACCGGGGACATGGAAGGAGCAGGAGAAGAAGACTTCTTACAGGGAGAAAACGGTTCCGGGACCTATACTGTGCTGAAAGTTCCCCATCACGGATCCGATGGAGCAACGACAGAATCATTTTTAGAACAGAATAAGGTAAGGTATGCACTGATTTCTGCAGGAAAGGACAATCCCTACGGGCATCCGGGAGAGAAGCTTATGAAACGTCTGGAAACATGTGGAATCCAGTCATTCTGCACAAAAGAGAACGGGGCCATTACTCTTCGGGTTAAAGGGGAAACGATGACCATCCGAAAATTTTTGGAATAGGGTGTTTACGGAAAAACACGTTCTATGCTAGAATAGCGGTATGAAAAGTTTAAATGAAGATCTCAAAACAGGACAATTTAAACAGGTATATCTTTTGTACGGCGAGGAGAGTTATCTCAAAAAGCAGTATAAGGACAGACTGACAGGAGCAATGCTCCCCGAAGGGGATACGATAAACTATGCGTATTATGAGGGGAAAGGAACGGACGTCAGACAGGTCATCGATCTTGCCGAGACGCTTCCGTTTTTTGCCCCGCGACGATTGATTGTGATGGAAGACACCGGATTTTTCAAAGGCGCCTCTCCGGAACTTGCGGAGTATATCCGCAACATGCCGGAGACGACGTGCTTTCTTTTTGTGGAGAGCGAAGTGGACAAGCGGGGAAAGCTTTACAAGGCGGTAAAGGAAAAAGGGCGCATTGTGGAGATGACCAGACAGGATGGCAATACCCTGCAAAAGTGGGTTCTTTCTATGGTGAAGAAGGAGGGACGTCAGATTACTCAGTCCGCGGTCAGGTATTTTCTCACGAAAGTTGGAGAGGATATGGAGAATATCCATGGCGAGCTGGAGAAGCTGTTCTGCTACACCCTTGGGAAACAGGAGATTACCATTCATGATATAGAAGAAATCTGTACGACCCACATAGACAACAAGATTTTCGACATGATCAATGCCGTGGCGGATCAGAAGCAGAAGCAGGCGCTGATGTATTATTATGATCTGCTGGCGTTAAAAGAGCCGCCGATGCGGATTCTTTTTCTGATGACACGGCAGTTCCGGATTCTGATGGAAGTAGCTGAGATGAATAGACGGGGATATGGGAAAAAAGAGATCAGCGAAAATGTCAAGGTTCCTCCGTTTGCGGTGGGACGCTATCTGGCACAGGCACAGAAATTTTCTCCTTCCAGACTTCGGCAGATTCTGGAGGACTGTGCTTCGACAGAAGAAGAGGTTAAGACAGGAAGGCTTGCCGATACAATGGCGGTGGAGCTTCTGATAGTACAATATAGTAGTTAAAATGAGTTGATGGGAGGATTTTACATTGTCAATAATCGATCAAAAGCATATACGGAATTTCTGCATCATTGCCCATATCGACCATGGGAAGTCGACACTTGCAGACCGGATCATTGAAGATACCGGACTTCTGACAAGCAGGGAGATGCAGTCCCAGGTACTGGATAACATGGATCTGGAGCGGGAAAGAGGAATTACAATCAAAGCACAGACCGTCCGCACAGTCTATAAGGCAAAGGATGGCGAAGAATATGTTTTCAACCTGATTGATACGCCGGGACATGTGGACTTTAACTATGAGGTATCCCGAAGCCTTGCAGCCTGTGACGGAGCAATTCTCGTAGTGGACGCGGCACAGGGTGTGGAAGCACAGACACTTGCCAATGTCTATCTGGCACTGGATCACGATCTGGATGTTTTTCCGGTGATCAATAAGGTGGATCTGCCTAGTGCGGATCCGGACCGTGTGGCAGAAGAAATTGAAGATGTAATCGGAATTGAAGCAACGGACGCACCGCGGATATCAGCCAAGACCGGACTGAATATCGATCAGGTACTCGAAGAGATTGTGCATAAAATTCCGGCACCGAAAGGAGACCCGGAGGCACCGCTTCAGGCACTGATCTTTGACTCGGTTTATGATTCCTATAAAGGAGTCATTGTATTCTGCCGGATCAAAGAAGGAACCGTAAAAAAAGGAACCAAAATACAGATGATGGCAACCGGAGCAAAAGAAGAAGTTGTAGAAGTCGGCTACTTCGGAGCCGGACGCTTTATCCCTTGTGACGAATTGAGCGCAGGAATGGTAGGTTATATTACCGCCAGCATCAAAAATGTAAAAGACGCCAGAGTCGGGGATACTGTTACAGATGCAGACCGCCCGTGCGACGAGCCGCTTCCGGGATATAAGAAAGTTAACCCGATGGTATACTGCGGTATGTATCCGGCAGATGGAGCCAAGTATCCGGATCTTCGGGATGCGCTTGAGAAGCTTCAGTTAAACGACGCTTCCCTTCAGTTTGAGCCGGAGACTTCAATTGCACTCGGATTTGGATTCCGTTGTGGATTTTTAGGACTGCTTCATTTGGAAATTATCCAGGAGCGTCTGGAGAGAGAATACAATCTGGATCTCGTCACCACCGCGCCAAGCGTTATTTACAAAGTTCACAAGACGAACGGAGAGGTGATTGAACTTACCAATCCGTCCAACCTGCCAGAGCCAAGCGAAATTGAATATATGGAAGAACCGATGGTAAAAGCAGAGATCATGGTAACATCCGAATTCATTGGGGCAATCATGGACCTCTGCCAGGAACGAAGAGGAGAATATCAGGGAATGGAATACATCGAAGCGACCAGAGCAGTCCTTCACTACCACCTGCCACTCAATGAAATCATCTACGATTTCTTTGATGCACTGAAATCCAGATCCAGAGGATATGCATCCTTCGATTATGAGATGCTTGGATACAAACAGTCCTCCCTCGTAAAACTCGACATTCTTGTTAATAAAGAAGAGGTGGATGCACTTTCCTTCATCGTCTTTGAAGGAAGCGCCTATGACAGAGGACGTAAGATGTGTGAAAAATTAAAAGAAGAAATTCCAAGACAGCTGTTTGAGATTCCGATTCAGGCAGCCATCGGTGGAAAAATTATCGCAAGAGAAACAGTAAAAGCGCTTAGAAAAGATGTCCTTGCAAAATGCTATGGAGGAGATATTTCCCGAAAACGGAAACTTCTCGAAAAGCAGAAAGAAGGAAAGAAGCGAATGCGCCAGGTAGGAAACGTAGAGATTCCACAGAAAGCATTCATGAGCGTACTGAAACTCGACGACAAATAGTCAGAATTGTTTTATTTTTTTCATTGGGGACGTGTTCCGATGCACCGGAACACGTCCCCAAAGTGAATTTAGGTGATTTCCTGTAAAGTAAAAGAAGACTATGAAACGAGAAATGAGGATAAATAGATGAAACAAGAACTGGAAATATATATTCATATACCTTTCTGTGTGCAGAAATGTGCGTATTGTGATTTCCTGTCCGGTCCGGCTGGAAAGGATGAACAGGAAGCGTATGTCCGGGTTCTCCGGAAGGAGATCCGTGCTGCCTCAGAAATGGCGGATGGATATGAAGTAGTCAGTGTGTTCCTTGGAGGCGGTACGCCATCGATTCTGCCGTCGGAAGCAGTTGACGGGATTCTAAGGACGGTGCGGGAATCGTTTTTGATTTCTCCAGATGCGGAGATTACTATGGAGATGAATCCGGGAACTGATGGAAAAGAAAAAATGGAAGCGTATCGAAAGGCCGGAATCAATCGTTTGAGTATTGGGTTACAGTCTGCCGATGACGGGGAGCTCTGTACTCTTGGAAGAATTCATACGTGGCAGGACTTTCGAAACACGTATGAGGAGGCGAGAAAGGCAGGATTTGCCAATATTAATATTGATCTGATGTCTGCCATCCCAGGTCAGACATTGGCAAGTTATGAGCAGACACTGGAACGGGTATGCAGCCTTTCGCCGGAGCATATCTCGGCGTACAGTTTGATTCTGGAAGAAGGGACACTGTTCTGGAAATGGTATGAAAAGGCGGATCATCCCAAGGATCACCCGCCGTTACCGGATGAGGAGACCGAACGGCAGATGTATGAGCGAACCAAAGAGATTCTGCACGGATACGGATATGAACGGTACGAAATTTCCAATTACGCAAAGAAAGGGAAAGAATGCCGGCATAATATCGGTTATTGGAGAAGGATTCCATATCTGGGATTTGGAGTTGGGGCAGCCTCGCTTTTTGAAGAGCAGAGGTGGAGCAACCTCCGGGACAGGAAGAAATATGTGGAAATCTGGAGCGAAAATGAGTCGAGAGAAGCGTTGCTTCTGACCAGGGAAGAAGTAGGGAAACTATCTGAGCGGGAAGCTCAGGAAGAAACGATGTTTCTGGGGCTTCGAATGATGGAAGGCGTTTCCGAAGCAGAATTTGCGGCACGGTTTCACCATACGGTAGAAGAAATTTACGGAGATGAGATCCGGAAACTGGAACAGGAGCATCTTATACAAAGAAAGCAGGGGTGTATTGCTTTAACAGATAGGGGAATTGATGTGAGCAACTATGTGATGGCCTGTTTTTTGCAGGATGAGAGAGAGGAGAAAGGACTATGATTAATCTGATTTTGGCGATTCTTTGTAGCGCAGGCGTTTCTGTTTTTATGCGTGCAAGTGAGACGTACTGTCGGGGAAAATACGGGATTTTGCTGATGAACTACGCAGTCTGTGTCCTTGCAGGACTTTTGACAACCGGAAAAAAACTTGGTCATATCGGGGAAGCGGGCACTATGACAGCCGTGGGATTTGGTGTGGTGACCGGTCTGCTTTACTGCGGGGCTTTCATTCTCCTGCAGTGGAATGTACGGAAAAACGGCGTTATCCTGTCCTCTACCTTTATGAAACTTGGCGTAATCGTCCCGTCCGCGCTTGCAGTCCTATGGTTTGGAGAGGTGCCGGGATGGAGTCAGGGAATCGGACTTTTGATTGCAGTGTTTGCCATTTTGCTCATCAATCTGGAGAAGGGAGCAGTCCGTACAGGAGGAAGCTCTAAGATCGGGCTTGTTCTTCTTTTACTTGGAGGAGGTCTGGGAGATGCTATGGCCAAATTTTATGATGCGTATGGGGAAGCATCTTTTGGAAGTTTCTTTCTGATGTTTTCCTTTCTTGTATCCGGGGGGATCAGCGGGATATTGGTTATCCGAAGCAGAGAGCGGATTACAAAAAATGAAATTCTATTTGGACTTCTCATTGGAATTCCGAATTATTTTTCGGCCCGGTTTCTTTTGTGGGCGCTGGCCGATGTCCCTGCAGTCATCGCCTATCCGACCTACAGTATCGCGGCGATGGCAGTAATTGGAGTAGCAGGAGTGCTCGTTTTCAAAGAGAAACTTACGAATAGACAGTGGGTAGCGTATGGGATGGTAATCCTTGCTGTCGGACTTCTGAATATGTAGAAAAAGACACAAAAAAGATACAGAATCGGTGTTGACAAATGCGTGCGGTAGTGCTAAATTAGTAAACGTAGATGTTAGCACTCGAAATAAATGAGTGCTAATAAGACGGAAGGAGGATCTGAATGGAATTAATCCGGGAACTGAGTGAAAGAAAATTAAAAATACTGAAAGCAGTCATTCAGAACTATCTGGAGACAGGTGAGCCGGTTGGTTCCAGAACGATTTCCAAGTATACTGATCTGAATTTGAGTTCTGCTACGATCCGGAACGAGATGGCAGATCTGGAAGAGCTTGGATATATCTTTCAGCCTCATACGTCCGCTGGGCGTATTCCGTCTGACAAGGGATATCGACTTTATGTCGATATGCTGATGCAGGATAAAGAGCAGGAAGTGACGGAGATCAAGGAGCAGATGCTTGAAAAGGCAGATAAGATGGATCAGCTTCTTAAGCAGGCGGCGAAAGTACTGGCTAACAATACGAATTACGCCACCATGGTATCCGCACCTGTCAGCATGAAAAACCGTCTGAAATTTATTCAGCTCTCTCAGGTTGATGAAGAGCAGTTGATTGCGGTCATCGTGCTGGAAGGAAATATTGTCAAGAATCAGATCATTAAAGTGGATCAGGATCTTGGAAGCGAGACGCTTCTTAAGCTGAACATGCTTTTGAATACAACGCTAAACGGCATGTCTATTGATCAGATTACACTGGGGCTGATTGCCAAGCTCAAAGAGCAGGCAGGCATCCACAGCGGAGTGATCAGTGATGTGCTTGATGCGGTAGGCAATGTGATTCAGCTGGATCAGGACATGGAGATCTACACAAGCGGAGCCACCAATATTTTCCGTTATCCGGAATTATCCGACAAGCAAAGCGCACAGGAAATCATCAGTGCCTTTGAGGAAAAACAGCAGCTTTCAGAACTTGTCACCCAGACACTTTCCAGTGACAACAAGGGAATACAGGTTTATATCGGAAATGAAGCTCCGGTACAGAATATGAAAGACTGCAGTGTCGTGACAGCCACCTATGAATTAGGCGAGGGTATGCACGGAACGATAGGAATTATCGGACCGAAGCGTATGGATTACGAGCATGTCATGGACACACTGAAAACACTGCAGACTGAGCTGGATACGATATTTCACAAAAAAGAATAGAGCAAAAGCAGAAAGGTGGTATCCTGGTGGGAGAAAGTAAAAATCAGGAAGAAATGGTAAAAGAAGCCGTAGAAGAAGCGAAAAAACAGGCTGAACAAAACGGTGAGATTCCTGTAGAGGAGGAAACTGTACAGGCTGAAGCAGAAGAGACTGATGCACAGGAAAGTACAGATGGCCAGGAAGATCAGGAAGCTTCGGACGACGGCAAAGAAAAGAAAGGATTCTTTAAAAGAAAAAATAAAAAGGATCCGAAAGATGAGAAGATCGAAGATCTGACTGATAAGCTGACACGCCAGATGGCGGAGTTTGACAATTACAGAAAGCGTACTGAAAAAGAAAAATCAGCCATGTATGAGATTGGAGCAAAGGATATCATTGAGAAGATCCTTCCTGTCATCGACAATTTCGAGAGAGGTTTCCAGAGCGTTGAAGACGGAAAAAAAGACGATCCGTTCGTAGATGGCATGGATAAAGTATATAGACAGCTTATGAAGACGCTGGAAGATGCAGGCGTTAAGCAGATCGAAGCCCTGGGAGAGGAATTTAATCCGGATTTCCATAACGCAGTGATGCATGTGGAGGATGAAGAAGCCGGTGAGAACATCATCGTGGAAGAATTCCAGAAAGGGTATATGTACCGTGACAGCGTGGTAAGACACAGCATGGTAAAAGTAGCTAACTAACAAAAATGAAATAAATTCAGGAGGAATGCATTATGGGCAAAATTATTGGTATTGACTTAGGTACAACAAACAGTTGTGTTGCCGTAATGGAAGGTGGACAGCCGACCGTTATCGCAAATACAGAAGGCGCAAGAACGACTCCATCCGTAGTCGCATTTACAAAAAACGGAGAACGTCTTGTAGGTGAACCTGCAAAACGTCAGGCAGTTACAAATGCAGACAAAACAATTTCTTCCATTAAAAGAAAAATGGGAACAAATGAGAAAGTAAGCATTGATGCAAAACAGTATTCTCCACAGGAAATTTCTGCAATGATCCTTCAGAAATTAAAGGCAGATGCAGAAGGATACCTTGGTGAAAAAGTATCAGAAGCTGTTATCACAGTACCGGCTTACTTCAACGACGCACAGCGCCAGGCAACAAAAGATGCTGGTAAAATTGCAGGACTGGATGTAAAACGTATCATCAACGAGCCTACAGCAGCAGCACTTGCTTATGGACTTGATAATGAAAAAGAACAGAAAATCATGGTATACGACCTTGGCGGTGGTACATTCGACGTTTCCATCATCGATATCGGGGATGGTGTTATCGAAGTACTTTCCACAGCCGGAGACAATAAACTTGGTGGTGATGACTTCGACCAGAAGATCACAGACTACATGCTGGCAGACTTCAAGGCAAAAGAAGGTGTAGACCTTTCCAATGATAAGATGGCTCTTCAGAGATTAAAAGAAGCAGCAGAAAAAGCAAAGAAAGAGCTTTCATCTGCTACTACAACTAATATCAATCTTCCGTTCATCACAGCAACATCCGAAGGACCGAAGCACTTTGATATGAACCTGACAAGAGCAAAATTTGATGAACTGACAAGCGATCTGGTAGAAAGAACAGCAGAGCCTGTTCAGAGAGCGCTTTCTGACGCGGGACTTCGTCCGTCAGACCTTGGCCAGGTACTTCTGGTAGGTGGTTCTACACGTATCCCGGCAGTACAGGATAAAGTAAGACAGTTGACAGGAAAAGAACCAAGCAAATCTCTGAACCCGGATGAATGTGTTGCACTTGGTGCTTCCATCCAGGGTGGTAAGCTTGCAGGAGAAGCTGGCGCAGGTGACATCCTTCTTCTTGATGTTACACCACTGTCACTTTCCATCGAAACAATGGGCGGTGTTGCAACAAGACTGATTGAAAGAAATACAACAATCCCGACAAAGAAGAGCCAGATCTTCTCTACAGCTGCAGACAACCAGACAGCAGTAGATATCAACGTTGTACAGGGTGAAAGACAGTTCGCAAGAGACAACAAGTCCCTCGGACAATTCAGACTGGATGGAATTCCGCCGGCACCACGTGGAATCCCGCAGATCGAAGTAACATTCGATATCGATGCAAATGGTATTGTAAATGTATCTGCAAAAGACCTGGGAACAGGAAAAGAGCAGCATATTACAATTACAGCAGGTTCAAACATGTCTGATGAAGATATTGACAGAGCAGTAAAAGAAGCAACTGAATTTGAAGCAGCAGATAAGAAGAGAAAAGAAGCTGTTGATACAAAGAATGAAGCAGATGCGATCGTATTCCAGACAGAAAAAGCACTCAAAGATGTTGGAGATAAGATCGATGCAGCTGGAAAATCAGCAGTAGAGGCTGATATCCAGGCGCTCAAAGACATCCTCGCTAAATATCCGAATGCAGAAGAAATGACAGAGGCAAATATTGCTGAAATCAAAGCTGCAAAAGAGAAACTGATGACAAGTTCTCAGGAACTCTTTACAAAGATGTATGAGCAGGCAAATCCACAGGGCGGTGCTCAGGGAGCAGGCCCGCAGGGGGGAAATGCACAGTCAGGACCGACACCGGAAGGTTATGACGATGTCGTAGACGGAGACTATAAAGAAGTATAATCCTGTCGGATAACAGGCAGAACACAGAGATTGCGCCCGGCGCAATCTCTGTGCGTGTGTGGATTCCGGTGTGATCCGGGGTCCCCGATACCGAAATGTAGGAAACGCGGCAGCGCCTACTGTATAGAAAGGGAAGGTAACGATTATGGCAGAGGCAAAGAGAGACTACTATGAAGTCCTGGGAGTATCCAGAGATGCCGATGACGCAACACTGAAAAAAGCATACCGTCAGCTTGCGAAAAAATATCATCCGGATATGAATCCAGGAGATGCGGAAGCAGAAAGAAAGTTCAAGGAAGCTTCTGAAGCGTATGCTGTATTAAGTGATCCGGATAAGCGCCGCCAGTATGATCAGTTCGGTCATGCGGCATTTGAAGGTGGCGGAGCAGGCGGTGCAGGCGGATTCGGCGGCTTTGATTTCAGCGGTGCGGATTTCAGCGATATTTTCGGTGATATTTTCGGAGACTTTTTCGGCGGCGGAAGAAGAAGCGGTCGTGCGAACAACGGCCCGATGAAGGGTATGAATATCAGGAAAGGAATCCGGATTACATTTGAAGAGGCTGTATTCGGTTGTGAAAAAGAGATTGAGATCGTTCTGAAAGATCCATGTGAGAAATGCCACGGAACAGGTGCAAAACCGGGAACAAGCCCGGAAACATGTCCAAGATGTGGTGGTAAGGGACAGGTTGTCTACACATCCCAGTCCTTCTTTGGAACGGTGCAGAATGTTCAGACATGTCCGGACTGCCACGGCTCCGGTAAGATTATCAAAGAGAAGTGTCCGGATTGTGCAGGAACCGGTTATATTTCCAGTAAGAAGACGATTCAGGTATCTATTCCGGCCGGAATCGACAACGGACAGAGTGTCAGAATCCGGGATAAAGGAGAACCAGGTACCAATGGAGGACCAAGAGGAGATCTGCTTGTGGAAGTAACCGTATCCAGACATCCGATCTTCCAGAGACAGGATATGAATATTTTCTCCACAGCACCGATTTCATTTGCGCAGGCTGCTCTCGGCGGGGACGTACGCATTAAGACGGTAGATGGAGAAGTGATCTATACTGTGAAACCTGGTACAAAGACAGACACCAAGGTAAGACTGAAAGGCAAAGGAGTACCGTCCGTGCGGAATCCAAAGGTACGGGGAGACCAGTATGTCACCCTTGTGATCCAGACGCCGGAGAAGTTAAGTCCGGAGGCAAAGGAAGCACTCAAACGGTTCGACGCTCTTTCAGGCAATTCCCTGAATCAGCCGGAACCGGAAAAAGAAAAGCCGGAGAAACCGAAGAAAAAAGGCTTTATGGACAAATTAAAAGAGACCTTCGAAGAGAAGGACGATTAAGAGAACATACAGCTGCGGGGAAGCACCCCGCAGCTTTTTTCTGCGAAGAAAACCTTTCGGGAGATTTTCTGAAAACCTATTGACATGACTGGGAATAAAATGTATAGTTAAAACGAAACACATGAATGATTGCTCATATGTTTTAACAAAAATATTGAATTCCGGAATTTCCGAAGAAAGGAAAGGAGAAATCCGGAACGATGATACAGGCTGACAGTGGCAGACACAGGTCCGCCGGAAGGGAAAAGAAAAATGACGAAAAAGCAGAAAAAAATGCTGGTAAGAATTGCTGTGGCATTTCTTCTCTATGTTATACTCTTGATTCTTAAAGAAACAGGGATAGTGGAAGGAATGGAAGAGTTTCCAAAAGGATTTCTTCTTTATCTGATTCCATATCTGGTGATCGGCTGGGACATTTTATGGAAGGCGGCCAGAAATATTCGAAATGGTCAGATTTTTGACGAAAACTTTCTTATGACATTGGCCACCTTTGGCGCATTTGGTGTAGGAGAATACGCAGAAGCAGTTGCTGTGATGCTCTTTTATCAGGTTGGAGAATGGTTCCAGAGCTATGCCGTGAACCGGTCAAGAGCATCGATTACAGAGTTGATGGACATTTGTCCGGAGTACGCCAATGTGGAGGAAAACGGGCAGCTTGTTCAGGTCGATCCATATGACGTTCAGATCGGCACAGTCATTACCGTCAAACCGGGCGAGCGGATTCCGCTTGACGGAGTGGTGGTAGAAGGCACTTCTATGATTGATACCTCGGCTTTGACCGGGGAATCTGTTCCAAGAAAAGCAGCACTGGGATCGGATATCATCAGCGGATGTATTAATGGGAACGGAATCCTTCGTGTAAGTGTCACAAAAGAATTTGAAAATTCTACCGTTTCCAAGATTCTGGAAATGGTGGAGAATGCCAGCAGCAAGAAGGCAAAAGTGGAAAATTTCATTACCAGGTTTGCAAAGTATTATACACCGGTAGTTGTGATTGCGGCAGTTATTCTTGCGGTGCTACCGCCAATTATTCTGGGAGGAGAATGGACTGACTGGATCCAGAGAGCATGTATCTTTCTTGTTATCTCCTGTCCATGTGCCCTTGTTATCTCTGTACCGCTCAGTTTCTTTGGAGGAATCGGAGCGGCTTCCAAAGCAGGTGTACTTGTGAAAGGAAGCAATTACCTGGAAGCGATGGCAGATGTGGAGACAGTTGTCTTTGACAAGACTGGAACTCTGACAAAAGGAGAGTTTAAGGTGACAGAGGTTCTTCCGGAGCAGAAGAGAGGAGAGATTCTCACCTTTGCTTATGTGGCGGAAGCGTATTCCGACCACCCGATCGCCCAGTCCATCCGGGAGGCGTATCTGGAAGAAAGAAAGGATGCGCCTCAGGAAAAGATCAGCGATGCGAAAGAAATTTCAGGCTGTGGAATCTGTGCGGTTTACCAGGGGAAAGAACTTCTTGCCGGGAATGGAAAGCTAATGCAGACATACGGCATTTCGTACGAAGCGTACCAGGGCATTGGTACGGTTGTCTATCTTGCATGGGATGGAAGATTTGAAGGAACGATCGTAATTTCTGATACAATCAAAGAGCAGGCACCGGAGACAATCCGTCTTCTCAAACGGTCCGGCGTGAAAAAGACCGTAATGCTGACAGGAGATAAAAAAGAAGCCGGTGAGGCAGCAGCAAAAGAACTGGGAATCGATGAAGTCTATACAGAACTTCTGCCGGGAGATAAGGTAGAACTGGTGGAAAAGCTACTTGACGAGCTGAAAGGCAGTGGAAACAGCGAGAAAAAAAGAGCCAAACTTGCCTTTGTCGGGGACGGTATCAATGACGCGCCGGTTCTTGGAAGAGCAGATGTGGGAATCGCCATGGGAAGCATGGGATCAGATGCGGCTATCGAGGCGGCGGATATTGTTCTGATGGATGATGATACAGCAAAGATTGCAAAGATCACTGCGATTGCAAGAAAGACGATCAGGATTGTCCATCAGAATATTGTATTTGCCCTTGGAGTGAAAGTACTCGTGCTGATTCTGGGTGCGTTTGGAATGGCAAATATGTGGGAAGCAGTTTTTGCCGACGTGGGAGTTGCGGTGATCGCAATCCTCAACGCTATGCGGGCATTGAAGGCGGACGGCAGCAAATAGAGAAAAGATGTTGTAAAGAAACATGGTTTTGTGTTTACTTTACGACATCTTTTTGGCATACTAAATCAGGAACAGATAAAAAGGAGATGGGGAAACATGCTGAAAGTAGAACACCTTTCTTATGAAATAGAAGAAGATGGAAAAAAGCAGGAAATACTAAAAGATGTCAACTTTGAAGTAAAAGACGGAGAGATGCTCGTTGTAACCGGACCAAACGGTGGAGGAAAGTCCACGATAGCAAAACTTATGATGGGACTTTATAAGGCGACCGAAGGGAAGATCTGGCTGGATGGACAGGACATTACGACCCTTCCTATTTATGAGCGTGCAAAAGCCGGGATTGGATTTGCATTTCAGCAGCCTCCGCGGTTTAAAGGAATGACCGTCAGAAGACTGCTGAGTCTGGCTGCAGGGACAGATCTTCCAAAGCATATCTGCTGCGGACTTTTGAGCCGGGTAGGTCTGTGCGCGGAGGAATATCTGGACCGTGAAGTCGATGCGACTCTTTCCGGAGGCGAGATGAAGCGGATTGAGATTGCCACTGTTCTGGTCAAAAAGCATAAGCTCTGCATTTTTGATGAACCAGAGGCAGGGATCGATCTCTGGAGCTTTACCATGCTGGTAGAAGAATTTCAAAAGCTTCATACGGAGAAAAAGGAGAGTCTGCTTCTGATTTCTCATCAGGAACGGATCATCCAAATGGCGGACCGTGTCATGATTATTGATGATGGACAGGTGACGCAATGTGGACCGACAAAGGAGATTCTGCCAAATCTGACAGGAGAAGCAATCAGCCATCCACAGTGCCTGAATCATCAGGGAACAGCGGTATAAGAAGGAAGAAGGTGCGAGAAGATGATACTGGATAAGATTACAGATAAAGTACTTCATATGATTGACGGGGAGGGCTTCAAACAGGAAGGAGCTTTCAATTTGCGTGAAAATGGAATTTCCATCTGCCATGGAGACAGCGAGCATGTCAAGATACGAAAAAAAGAGGACAGGCAGGGAATCGATATCTATATCGATAAAGATACGAACGGTGAGACGGTGCACATTCCGGTCGTTGTTTCCAGTTCCGGAATGACAGATGTTGTCTACAACGATTTCTATATTGAGGACGGAGCAAAGGTAACCATCATTGCGGGATGTGGAATCCACAATTCCGGATGCAACGATGCGAGACATGACGGAATTCATACATTCCACATCGGAAAGAATGCATTCGTCCATTACGAAGAAAAGCATTACGGTGAAGGAGAAGGAACTGGAGCCAGAATCTTAAATCCGGTGACTGATATTTATGTTGGTGAGAACTCTGTCTTTACTATGGATACAGTACAGATCGAGGGAGTAGATTCCACAAAGAGGGAAACCGACATTACCATGGAGGCTGGAAGTCGCCTTACCGTGACAGAAAAACTGATGACACACGATCAGCAGGAGGCTGTCTCCAATATGAAAGTGATTATGAATGGGGATGCAAGTTCGGCACAGATCATTTCCCGGTCTGTGGCAAAGGGAGAGTCCATCCAGACATTCCATCCGCGGGCAGTTGGAAAAGCAGCCTGCCATGCCCACATTCAGTGTGATTCTATCATTATGAACGACGCACAGGTACGTTCGATTCCGGAAATCGACGCAAGAAACGTGGATGCGCAGATTATCCACGAGGCGGCTATCGGAAGGATCAACAGCGAACAGCTTCTGAAGCTTCAGACTTTCGGCTTGAACGAAGAAGAGGCCGAAGGGGTCATCATTGAAAACTTTTTAAATTAAAGTAAAATACAGAACAACAAACAGAGGGACGAAAGTTCAAGATCATTCAAAATAAGATGACATTGGACTTTTGCCCCTCTGTTTGTTAATTACATTTTTATATCGTTTTATTCGATAATCTCTTTATGGCTGTATACATGCTTCTTTAATGCTTCAAAACTCTCCGGGCTGATAACATGTTCGATACGGCAGGCATCCTGACTGGCAGTCTCCTCGGAAACGCCGAGATACATCAGAAAGCTGGAAAGTAAAGTGTGACGCTCATAAATCGTCTCAGCAATCTCATGACCCTTTTCTGTCAGTGCGATAAAGCCGTCTTTATCCATCAGAATATATCCGTTCTCACGAAGATTTTTCATAGCTACGCTGACGCTTGGCTTGGAAAAAGAAAGTGCATTCGCAATGTCGATGGAACGAACATTTCCCTTTGCTTTTCCGAGGACAAGAATGGTCTCCAGATAGTTTTCAGCGGATTCCTGTATTTTCAACGGAATGCCCCCTTCCACTTATAATATCTTTATACATTAGAATAACATATTTATTATGAGAGTTCAAACATTTCCAGAAAATGAGATGAGAAATGGTTTCTGACAGAGAGAATATGCTACAATGTCCCCAGAGAGAGATAAAAAGGAGGAGTGGTAATGCAGAATTTTATATATTGTGTGCCGACAGAAATTCTGTTCGGAAAAGACTCGGAACGGGACTGTGGCAAAGCAGTAAAGAAGCATGGCGGCCGGAAGGTAATGATCGTGTACGGCGGAGAAAGTGCCAGAAGGTCGGGCCTGCTTGAACGTGTGAAAGACTCTCTGGAAAAAGAGGGAATTTCAAGTGTGGAATGGGGAGGTGTAAAGCCAAATCCAAGGCTTGCTTTTGCTGAAGAAGGACGTGAAAAGGGAATTCAGGAAGGTGTAGATTTTATTCTTGCGGTTGGCGGGGGCAGTGCGATTGATACGGCAAAGGCAATCGCCCACGGTGTGGCAAATCCCGGTGTACCGCTTTGGGATATCTGGACAAAAAAAGTTGCTCTTACAAAGAGTACCAAAGTCGGTGTGGTACTGACAATTCCGGCAGCGGGAAGTGAGACGAGTGATTCTGCAGTGCTCACAAATGAGGAAATCCGAAAGAAATCCGGTCTCGGAAGCGAGCTGAATAGGCCGGCTTTTGCGATTATGAATCCGGAGCTTGCCTTTACACTTCCGAAATATCAGATTGGTTGCGGTATTGCGGATATCATGATGCATACGCTGGAACGCTATTTTATACCGAATCAGAAAAACCGGATGACGGATGAAATTGCCGAAGGACTTCTGAGGACGGTCATTGACAGCGGAAGGAAGGCTGTGGAAAATCCGGAAGATTACGATGCCATGAGTGAATTGATGTGGTGCGGAAGTCTCTCACACAATAATCTCACAGGTCTTGGCCGGGCAAAAGATTTTTCTGTTCACAAGCTGGGACACGCCTTGAGTGCACGTTTTGACTGTGCTCACGGGGCATCACTGACCTCCGTGTGGGGATCCTGGGCTGAGTATGTGTGGAACAATGATGTGAACCGGTTTGTCCACTATGCAAGACAAGTCTGGGGCATTGAAGGCAGCGGGGAAGCAGTGGCAAAAAAAGGGATTGAAAAGACTGTATCTTATTTTAAAAGCATCGGAATGCCGATATCTCTTGGGGAACTCGGTGTCGGAATTCAGGACAAAAAAACACTGGAAGAGCTGGCTATGGACGCAACGATGAATGATACCATCCGGCTTTCCGTACTTCGCCCGCTCGACGCTTCCGATGTGCTGGAAATTTTCCGGAAAGCCAATCACTAGCAATTGCCAAAGCAGGAGAAAAGGTGTTATACTATAACAAGATGCAGTAATACACTGTAAATATCGATAAGAGGAGTGACAGACGATGAAAGTAGTAGCAACAGAAAAAGCACCAAAAGCATTGGGACCTTATTCTCAGGGATATGTATCCGGAGGAGTATTTTATTCAGCAGGACAGATTCCTATTAATCCGGCAACGGATACAGTAGAAGCTGACACAATCGAGGGTCAGGCAGAGCAGGCATGCAAGAATATCGGCGAAGTATTAAAGGCAGCAGGAACAGATTTTGATCATGTTGTAAAGACAACATGCTTCTTAAGCGATATGGCTAATTTTGCGGCATTTAACGAAGTATATGCAAAATATTTTACATCCAAACCGGCAAGAAGCTGCATGGCAGTGAAGGAACTGCCGAAGAATGTACTCTGCGAGATCGAAGTTATCGCAGCAGTAGAGGAATAGGAGCATTAAAGACATGGCAGAAGAAAAGAAACAGGAAGGCTGTCCTTCAGAAGGTTGCGCCGGATGTTCCCATGCATCGACATGCACCAGCAAGATGAAGGATTTCAGAAAACCGGCGAATCCATATTCGGCGGTTAGAAAAGTTATCGGAGTAATCAGCGGTAAGGGAGGAGTCGGCAAATCCATGGTTACGGCATCCCTTGCAAGAATGATGATTGAGAAAGGATATACGGCGGGCATTCTGGATGCGGATATCACAGGACCATCGATCCCGAAGATGTATGGAATCCATGAGCAGGCTCTTGGAAATGAAGAGGGAATGCTTCCATGTGTAGCGAAAGACGGAACGAAGATCATGTCCGTCAATCTGCTTCTGGAGAAGGAGGATACCCCGGTCATCTGGAGAGGACCGATCATTGCAGGCGTGGTGACTCAGTTCTGGACCGATGTAATGTGGGGCGACGTAGATTATCTCTTTGTAGATATGCCTCCTGGAACCGGAGATGTGCCGCTTACGGTATTCCAGTCTCTCCCGGTGGACGGTGTTGTGATTGTGACATCTCCGCAGGATCTTGTCAGCATGATCGTAAAGAAAGCATATCATATGGCAAAAGACATGAATATTCCGGTACTTGGAATCGTGGAAAACTTCAGTTATCTGGAGTGCCCGGACTGCGGACGGAAGATCGAGGTCTTTGGAAAAAGCCACATTGAAGACATTGCAAAAGAGCTGGAGATTCCGGTACTCGGCCGGATTCCGATCGATCCGAAGCTGACAGAAGCAGTGGAAAACGAAGCCTTTGACCAGGTGAACAATGCATACTTAAGTGATGCAGCGCAGGTGCTGGAATCATGATCGATTATCGCCTTTTGAAAGAACAGATGGATGCACTGACCGGGACACAGAGCCGTCCCATTCCGAAGCTGGCCAATGCGTCCGCATTGCTCTGGCAGATGCTGCCGGACCTGAACTGGGTTGGTTTTTATCTGATGGAAGACGGAGCACTTTACCTTGGACCATTCCAGGGGAAGACCGCCTGTATCCGGATCTCTTTGGGACAAGGAGTGTGTGGAACTGCGGCACAGAAAGATCAGGTGCTCAGAGTGGACGACGTGCACGAATTTGAAGGGCATATCGCCTGTGACAGTACATCGAATTCCGAGATTGTCCTTCCGATCCACGACGGGAACGACGTCATTGCGGTGCTGGATATTGACAGCCCGCTTGTGGGACGTTTTTCTGAAGAAGATGAAGAAGGATTGAAGGAAGTCGTAAAAGTACTGGAGAAAAACTGCATATGGAAATAATCAGAAACTCTGTACAGACAGAACATTTTTGCCTGTACGGAGTTTTTTTTCTTGCACGCACCGAACGTATGTGCTATTATAATCAAAAAAGAACATGCGTTCGATAAAAGAGAGGGGGAGATGGGTGGATTGTTTTCAGATTCAGAAAGAAAAGACATTGTATGAGAAACTGAGTATTTTATCTGACGCAGCCAAATATGACGTGGCATGTACATCCAGTGGAAGCCAGAGACGGGGAGACGGGACAGGAATCGGTAATTGTGAGAAAGCCGGGATCTGTCACAGCTTTACCCCGGATGGGCGGTGTGTTTCCCTTTTAAAGATTTTGTTTACAAACGAATGTATTTTTGACTGTAAGTACTGCATTAACCGTGCGTCCAATGATGTGGAGAGGACATCCTTTACCCCGGATGAGGTCTGTCGGCTTACGATAGAGTTTTACCGGAGAAATTATATTGAAGGATTGTTTTTGAGTTCTGGAATTATGAAAAGTCCGGACTATACGATGCGGTTGATTTATGAGACCTTGTATCGGCTGAGGACACAGTATCGGTTTCAGGGTTATATACACGTAAAGGCGATACCGGGTGGCTCTCAGGAGCTGATTCGAATGACAGGATTTCTTGCGGACAGAATGAGTATTAATTTAGAGCTGCCTACGGCTGAGAGTCTGCATCTTCTGGCACCACATAAGAGTCGGAAGAATATTTTATCTCCGATGCGATATGTACAGAAAAAGCGGGAGGAGAATACCCACGAGCTTGCACTGTACCGGCATGCGCCGCAGTTTGTTCCGGCTGGACAAAGTACGCAGATGATCATTGGGGCGACACCGGAGAGTGACTATGAGATTATTCGTGTGGCAGAGTCTCTTTATCAGAAGTTTGAGTTGAAGCGGGTATTTTACTCGGCATTTGTTCATGTGAATGAGGACTCCGCTCTTCCTGTAAGGACAGACCTTGGGCCGCCGCTTCTTCGGGAGCATAGACTGTATCAGGCGGACTGGCTGTTGCGGTATTATCATTTTTCAGCAGAGGAGCTTTTATCAGAAGAACATCCGAATTTCAATCTGGTTCTGGATCCGAAGTGTGACTGGGCTCTCCGGCACCTGGAGTGTTTTCCGGTGGAGGTGAACCGGGCAGATTACCAGACGCTACTTCGAGTACCAGGGATCGGCTATACATCCGCCAGACGGATTGTGCGGGCAAGAAGAACTGGGACGTTGGATTTTGCAGATTTGAAAAAGATGGGTGTTGTGCTGAAGCGTGCGCTTTATTTTGTGACCTGTAAAGGTAAAATGATGTATCCCACACGGATGGAAGAAGATTATATTTTGAGGAATCTTCTGGATCCGAGGGAGAAGCTTCCAAGGGGACTTGGGGAGATTACTTACAGGCAGCTCTCTTTGTTTGATGACATGAAGATCGAGGAAGTGGGAAGATGAAACGAAGATATATCTGTACGGATACATTGACAGGAGTGCTTTCTGCCATCTATGATGCGTGGATTTATGATAGGAGTGATCAGGAGGCAGGGATTGTTTTCTGGGGAAGTGTGCAGCAGGAGATGTTTTGTGAATATCAAGAAGTAAAAAAAGAGGAAAAAAAGGCGCAGGCAGTCCGCAGGTTGATTCACAGCCATCTGGGAGAAGAGGCGGAATTATCTATCGGATATGCACTGCTTTCCCAAGATCCCGGAAAGGGAACGGCGATTCTGCGTATGATGATGGAGGCGAGGAACCTTCCTGACGGAAGGCGGATTATGGGACATCTTTCCCATCCGGAGGTGCGTCGTGTGTTTGAACTAAGCAGAAATGTAAGCCGTGAGACTCATACATGGAAAGAGTTCCTGCGGTTTCAGGAGCTTGACGGAGGGATTCTCTATGCTAACATTACTCCGAATAATTTTGTACTTCCTGGGATTGCTGATCATTTTTCCAACCGATTCCCGCTGGAAGATTTTGTGATCTGTGATGAGACGCATGCGTCTTTTCTGATCCACCCGAAACAGAAGCCATGGATGATTATCAGAGACGAAGAGCGGAAATGGGAAATAGAAACATCTTATTCGGACAAGGAAAAAGAGTGGCAGAGATTATGGAAGGGATTTAAGAAAAGCGTGACGATTCAGGAAAGGAAGAATTTAAAGCTTCAGCAGATGAATATGCCGTTGCGTTACCGGAGTGAAATGGTGGAATACCGGGATGTAGAGCAGTCTTAAGAACAGGTCATATTTTGCAGATTTTTTGAGCGGTTTTGACAAAGAAAATAGGAAATGGGGCAAAATACTAGCACTTTTACAGGTTGATTTTCAAAAAGGATGATGGCATAATACATTGGAACACAGAAGGGAGTGTATTCAAGTGGAACATAAGCGAGAAATCAAATTAACCCCTGCCGATGTCCATGAGTTTGTCACATCTGCAGAAAAGTGTGATTTTGATATCGATGTATTTTATAATCGATTCATCGTGGATGCCAAATCGATTCTAGGCGTTTTCAGTCTCGATCTGAACAAAACTCTGACTGTGCAGTATGCTGAAATCGATCCGCATTTTGAAGCAACTTTGAATAAATTCTGCGTCGCATAAAGCGGTCGTTTCGCAGGGTATAAAAAAGAAGTGCTTCCATTCCGACAAGTCGGGAGGGAAGCACTTCTTTTTTTTGTCGTGGTTATGTTATAATAAGTAAAATATAGACAAAATGAAAGAAAAGATGGGACCTGGGATGGAAGAAAAAAAAGAGGAAAAGGTGCGGATTTCAGTTCGGAATCTGGTGGAGTTTATTCTAAGAGAAGGAGATCTGGACAGCCGACAGGGAGGCGGTGCCGACAAGGAAGCCATGCTGCTTGGAGGAAGGATCCATCGGAAAATTCAAAGACAGATGGGAAGCAGCTATCATGCGGAAGTGCCGCTTCAGATTGTTGTGCCATGTGAGAAACTGGATATTGTAGTGGAAGGAAGAGCTGATGGGATTATTGAGGAGGATGGCCGGACTTCAGTAGATGAGATCAAAGGAATTCTGCAGGAGCTTGATCTGATCAAAGAGCCGAAGAAGGTGCATCTGGCTCAGGCAAAATGCTATGCCTATATTTATGCCGGCAAAAAAGAACTTTCAGAAATCGGAGTTCAGATGACTTACTGTCAGATGGAGACAGAGGAAGTGAAGCGCTTTTACCAGACCTTTTCCTATGAAGAGCTGAAGAAATGGTTTTTGGATCTGGTGCATCAGTACGAAAAATGGGCTGTTTTTCAGATAGAGTGGAGACAAAAGAGAAATCAGTCCATCAAACAGGTAGAGTTCCCTTTCGGTTACCGAGAAGGACAGAAAGATCTGGTAGTGTCGGTGTACCGGTCGATTCTTCGTAAGAAGAAGCTGTTTATTCAGGCTCCGACCGGGGTGGGGAAGACGATGGCAACGGTGTTCCCTGCGGTAAAGGCAGTTGGAGAAGAACTGGCGAATCAGATTTTCTATCTGACTGCCAAGACGATCACCCGGACAGTGGCGGAAAAAGCGTTTCTTACGTTAAAGGAGCAGGGGTTGGCCTACAAGGTCATAACTCTGACTGCAAAAGAGAAGATCTGTTTTTGTGAGAAGGCGGAATGCAATCCGGATGCCTGTCCGTATGCCAAAGGACACTTTGACAGAGTCAATGATGCGGTCTTTGATATGCTGACTCACACCGATGATATGAGCAGGGATCAGATTGAATCCTATGCAAGAAAGTACACTGTATGCCCATTTGAGATGGCACTGGATCTGTCGGTCTGGACCGATGCAGTCATCTGCGATTACAATTATGTGTTTGATCCGAATGCCCATCTCAAACGTTTTTTCGGAGAAGGAGCAAAGAAGGAGTATCTCTTTTTGATCGACGAGGCACACAACCTGGTGGAGCGTGGGAGAGCCATGTACAGTGCCTCCATCTGCAAGGAGAATTTTCTGGAGGTCAGAAAGGCAGTAAAAGAGGAAGATGCAAAACTTGGAAAAGCCATCAGCGGGTGCAATGAGCAACTGCTGGCACTGAAACGGGAATGTCCGGGACATGCTCTGTATTCCAGCGTTTCCCATCTGGTGCCTCGGTTGATGAATGTGATGACCGAGATGGAGCGTTTTCTGGAAGAGTGCAGTCAGGAAGAGATCCGGGAAAAAGTGCTGGATCTGTACTTTGAGGTTCGGGATTTTCTTTCCATTCATGATAAGCTGGATGAAAATTATATGATTTACACGGAACTTACAGAAGAAGGGAAGTTTTATGTCTGGCTGTTCTGCGTGAATCCGGCGGTCAATTTAAGCGAGTATCTGAATTACGGAGTCAGCACGATCTTCTTTTCAGCCACTCTGCTTCCGATTCAATATTATAAAAAGCTTTTGAGCACGCAGACAGATGACTATGCGGTGTATGCCCACACTCCGTTTCCGGAAGAAAATAAAAAGGTTCTGATTGGAAGCGATGTTACCACCCGCTATACAAGGCGCAGCGAAGAGATGTATGAGCGGTACGCCAGATATATGCTGGAGACGGTTAGAAAGAAACAGGGAAATTATCTGGCCTTTTTCCCGTCCTATCGATTTTTAAATGATGTGTATGAGGCCTTTTTGACACTTCGAAGGGAAAAGGAGGAGATTTTCTGCCTGATTCAGGATCCGGGTATGACGGAGGAAGAACGGGAGGAATTTCTGAATTATTTCGAGGAAGAGCGGGACGGAACACTGATCGGATTTTGCGTGATGGGCGGTATTTTTTCAGAGGGTATCGATCTGACCGAAGAGCGGCTGATTGGGACATGGATTGTCGGCACAGGACTTCCTCAGGTCTGTTTGGAGAGAGAACTGTTAAAGCAGTATTTTGATGAAAAGGGAATGAGCGGATTTGAGTATGCCTACCTGTATCCTGGAATGAATAAAGTTTTGCAGGCAGCGGGACGGGTGATCCGAACCGATACAGACAGAGGGATGATTTTTCTTCTGGATGACCGTTTTCTGCTTCGGCAGTACCGGGCGGTCTTTCCAAGAGAATGGAGCAAGGCTACTCCCATCCGGCTTTCACAGACGGCCGAAGTGGTGGCCGAATTCTGGGATGAAACCCAGACACAGCCACAGAACACTCCAGAAGAATAAGGACCTGGCCGTGGTCCTAAGATTAGAAGTAATCGAGAAAAGCCTGCACAGACCGGGACATCGGAATCCGGTCATTGTAGGCGATCAGGAGCTGCCTTTTTGGCAGCTCTTCTTTTGTATCTACGATAAAGAGTCCTTCCGGGTCACGGCTTAAACAGTAATCCGGAATGAAAGCGATGCCAAGGCCGATTTTTGCAAGATCAATGAGAAGGTCGTTGCTACTCAGCTCGATTTCCGGCACAAGATCCAGCTGATGCTGCTGGAAAAGACTGTGTAAGAATTCACTGGTCGTACTTTTTCGATCCAGCATCAGGATTGGCTGATCTAAAAGTTCCTGGTAGGAAAGCATCTTCCCTTTCAGGTGAGAGAACGAATCGTTGGCAACAAAGACATCCCGGAAAGTTTTGATCTTTTTGACAGTAGAAAGCTGGTTGATATAGTTATTCGGGTAATTGATAAAAATTAGATCCACCTGTCCGTTTTCCAGAAGATCTACGCATTTGATGGAAGTCTGGTTCGTCACCTTAATGTGAGAGTTCGGGAAACTCCGGTGAAAACGTTCCAGATACGGTACAAGGAAGTACCGGCAGATGGTATCACTTGCCCCTATCCGGATCTGGCCGCCTGTGGAGGCGGATTCCAGAAGCTGGTTTTCGCCGCGTTTGATAAGATTCATGGCCGGTTCCACATGACGCAGAAGGATCTCACCCTCCGGCGTAAGCTGGACTTTTTTTGTGCTCCGGATAAACAGAACCTGGTCCAGTTTCTTTTCCAAAGCTTTGATTGACTGGCTGACCGCCGACTGGGAAATATAAAGCTGCTTGGACGCTTCGGAGAAGCTTAAACTTGATGCAACATAGTAAAAAACTTTATATAATTCATAGTTAATATCCATCATTAGTCCTCCTTATAAATTATAGCTTTATTATAAGGAATGAATGAAAAAAAAACAAGGTGCAAAAGTTTTACTGGAAGGAGAGCCTGGCAGCATTTATAATAGGAAAGGAAGACAGAAAGGAGCGGCGACAAGTATGAAGGCAAAAAAAGTGCTACACGGATTTCTGGCAGCAGCGGCAGCGGTTTCGCTGATTCTGATTTTACTGCTGAGTGCCTTTGAGATTGCGACATACAGTGATTTTGGGTTTTACCAAAAAGAATATGAAAAGTATGAAATTCAGGAAACACTTCCGATGGAGATGGACGACATCATGGATGTTACGGAAAAGATGATGGCCTACTTAAGAGGTGACCGGGAGGAGCTTTCCGTCATGACTACGATTGATGGAGAGCGTCAGGATTTTTTTAATGAGCAGGACCGATTCCACATGGGCGAAGTCCGGGATCTGTTTCTGGGAGGGTTTGCCCTCAGAAGATATGCGGTAGTGATCCTGGTTGCGGCAGTAGTGATTCTGCTTGCTTTGAAAGCGGATCTCAAACGGATTCTGCCGAAGGCTTATGAAATCACGGTCGGGGTATTTCTGGCGCTGGTAGCAGTGCTTGGAATTGCGATTGCCGTAAACTTTGACCGGTGCTTTGTCATTTTCCATGAGCTGTTTTTCGATAATGATCTGTGGATCTTTGACCCTGCCACAGATTATATGATCCGGATGCTTCCGGAGGGATTTTTCTTCGACATGACGCTTCGGATCGGCGGATTTTTTGTTGTATTCCTGGTTTTCTTTGAGCTTATATGCATGGGGCTGCGGATCTGGAGAAAGAAAAAAGGAAATTAGGACAACTTATAAGTAAATTTAAATATATTAATTATACTTATCAAGAAAAGTATGATACACTAGGGCCAGAATCGAATAATCTTGTAAAAAGAAGAATGGAGGAAATTCATGAGCGGTGTAAGACGTGTATATGCAGAGAAAAAGCAGAATTTTGCCGTACAGGCGAAAGCATTAAAACACGAGATTAAAAGCTACCTGGGGATTTGCGGCGTGACCAATGTCCGTGTGCTGATTCGCTATGATATTGAAAATCTGTCAGAAGAGACATTTGAAAGAGCGTGCAACGGTGTGTTCGCGGAGCCGCCGGTAGATACCTTATATAAAGAGACTTTCCCGATGAAAGAGGACGAGCGGTCATTTTCCGTAGAGTACCTGCCAGGACAGTTTGACCAGAGAGCGGACTCTGCTGTACAGTGCGTACAGTTTATCCGGGAGGACGAAAAGCCGGTAATCAAGACCGCAACCACTTATGTAATTGAAGGAAGCGTAAGTGACGAGGAGTTTGAGGCAATCAAGGCGCATTGTATCAACCCGGTGGATTCCAGAGAAACCGGAATGGACAAGCCGGAAACGCTGGTGACACAGTTTGAGGAGCCTGCGGATGTCCTGATTTTTGATGGATTTCAAAATATGGAAGAGGGAAGCTTAAAAGAGCTTTATGATTCCCTTGGACTTGCCATGACATTTAAGGATTTCCTTCATATTCAGAATTATTTCCGGACGGAGGAGAAGCGTGATCCGTCTATGACAGAGATCCGCGTACTGGATACATACTGGTCTGACCACTGCCGTCATACGACATTCTCCACCGAGCTTACAAATGTAACATTCGGAGAAGGAGATTACCGCGCACCTCTTGAAGAGACTTACCGGGAATATTTACAGACACACAGTGAAATTTTCAAAGGCAGAGAAGACAAGTTTGTCTGCCTGATGGATCTTGCCCTGATGGCAATGCGGAAGTTAAAAAAAGAAGGGAAGCTTCAGGATCAGGAAGAGTCCGACGAGATCAATGCATGCAGTATCGTAGTACCGATTGAGGTGGATGGAAAGGAAGAAGAGTGGCTTGTCAACTTTAAGAATGAGACACACAATCATCCGACCGAGATTGAGCCGTTTGGAGGCGCTGCAACCTGCCTTGGCGGAGCTATTCGTGATCCGCTGTCTGGACGTACTTATGTTTACCAGGCAATGCGTGTGACAGGAGCGGCAGATCCGACTGTTTCTGTGAAAGATACAATGAAAGGAAAACTTCCTCAGAAGAAGCTTGTCAGAGAGGCTGCCCATGGATACAGTTCCTACGGAAACCAGATCGGACTTGCGACAGGCATGGTAAAAGAGATTTACCATCCGGACTATGTGGCAAAACGTATGGAGATCGGTGCTGTCCTTGGAGCTGCTCCAAGACGTGCGGTGATCCGTGAGACATCTGATCCGGGCGATATCATCATTCTGCTCGGCGGACGGACAGGAAGAGACGGATGCGGCGGTGCAACCGGTTCTTCCAAAGTACACACAGAAGCATCCATCGAGACCTGTGGTGCGGAAGTTCAGAAAGGAAACGCACCAACAGAGCGTAAGATTCAGAGAATGTTCCGCAGAGAAGAAGTCAGCCGTCTCATCAAGAAGTGTAATGACTTTGGCGCAGGCGGAGTTTCTGTTGCAATCGGAGAGCTTGCGGATGGTCTGAGAGTAGATCTTGATAAAGTGCCGAAGAAATACGCAGGACTTGACGGAACAGAAATCGCTATTTCCGAGTCCCAGGAACGTATGGCCGTTGTAGTAGATCCAAAAGATGTCGCGCAGTTTTTAGAGTATGCCAAAGAGGAGAACCTGGAGGCAGTGGAAGTGGCTGTTGTCACTGAAGAACCTCGTCTTGTACTCTCCTGGAGAGGCAAAGAGATTGTCAATATTTCCCGTGCATTCCTTGATACAAACGGAGCACATCAGGAGACAGAAGTCTTTGTTGAGATTCCGTCAAAAGGCGGCAATATGTTGGAAGAACGCAAGGATATTACCGATGTAAAGGAAGCATGGCTTGATACATTAAAAGACCTCAATGTATGTTCCCAGAAAGGGCTTGTGGAGATGTTTGATGGTTCCATCGGAGCAGGATCTGTCTTTATGCCGTACGGCGGAAAATACCAGATGACAGAGACACAGACCATGGTAGCCAAACTTCCGGTATTGAAAGGTTCATGTGATACCGTGTCTATGATGAGCTTTGGATTTGACCCGTATCTTTCCAGCTGGAGCCCGTACCACGGAGCAGTTTATGCAGTGACCGAGTCAATCGCAAAGATCGTAGCCTCCGGCGGAGACTATCGGAAAATCCGTTTCACGTTCCAGGAATATTTCCGCAGAATGACAGAAGATCCGAAACGTTGGAGCCAGCCGTTTGCAGCACTCCTTGGTGCATATAGTGCACAGATCGGATACGGACTGCCATCCATCGGAGGAAAGGACAGTATGTCTGGAACATTCCAGGATATTGATGTGCCTCCGACATTGGTTTCCTTTGCTGTGGATATTGCAAAGGTTGGAGATATCATTACACCGGAACTCAAAGCAGCAGGCAATAAGCTTGTATGGATTCGGATTGAGAAAGACCAGTACAGCCTCCCGGTTTACAGTCAGGTAATGGATCAGTACGGCAAGTTCCGTGAGGATATTCAGAATGGAAACATTGTATCCGCGTACGCTTTGGATCGCCACGGTATTGCTGCGGCTGTCAGCAAGATGGCATTCGGAAACGGCATGGGTGTTAAGATTGAGCATAATGTAGATCCGAGAGATTTCTTTGCTCCGGGATTTGGAGATATCATTGCAGAAGTACCGGCAGACAAAGTCGGAAAACTTGCCATTACATATACAGTTATCGGTGAAGTGACAGATAACGGTACCTTCTCTTATGGAAATACGGAAATTACACTTGCAGACGCAGAGGCAGCATGGAAAGCACCTCTGGAAAAAGTATTTGCAACAGTTTCCGGTGAAGAATCAGCACCGGAGTCCGTATATGTAGCACCAGCAGATCCGGAGGCACGGATCACGGAAGACGGATGCTATGATACAAAGAAAGTTCACATCTGTTCCCACAAGATTGCGCAGCCGACTGTCTTTATTCCGGTATTCCCGGGAACAAACTGTGAGTACGACAGTGCAAAGGCATTTGAGCGCGCAGGTGCAAAGGTGATTACAAAAGTATTCCGGAATCTGGATGCGGCAGACATCCGCGATTCTGTAGCTGAGTTTGAGAAGGCAATCGGACAGTCTCAGATTATCATGTTCCCGGGCGGATTCTCCGCAGGAGATGAGCCGGATGGATCTGCGAAGTTCTTTGCGACTGCATTCCAGAATGCAAAGATGAAAGAAGCAGTAGAGAAACTCTTAAGTGAAAGAGACGGTCTTGCTCTTGGTATCTGTAACGGGTTCCAGACACTGATTAAACTTGGACTTGTTCCGCACGGCAAGATTGTCGGCCAGACAGAAGATGCGCCGACACTGACATACAATACGATTGGACGTCATATTTCAAAGATGGTTTACACAAAGGTAGTAACGAACAAGTCTCCATGGCTTCAGATGGCAGAGCTTGGCGGAGTCTATACAAACCCGGCTTCCCACGGTGAGGGACGGTTTGTTGCAAATGAGGAATGGCTCAATACTCTCTTTGCAAACGGACAGGTAGCGACACAGTACTGCGATCTGGACGGCAATGTGACGATGGACGAGGAATGGAATGTCAACGGTTCCTACCGTGCGATCGAAGGTATCACAAGCCCAGATGGACGTGTCCTTGGAAAGATGGCACATTCCGAGCGTAGAGCGGATGGTGTTGCAATCAATATTTACGGTGAACAGGATATGAAGATCTTTGAATCCGGTGTCGCATATTTCAAATAGGGCATACGATTGATAGAGAAAGAGGACAGATCAGTGCAGGATTTGTCCTCTTTTCATTTTTAGGGGATTTGACAGAAGAAAACACGGTGATTATAATGAAAACGTAAATTTGCTCAATGATTTTATTAAGGGAGGAACAGATATGCCATCCAGTAGGATCGGAAAATATATTTCTATTTTAAACCGTCAGTCACAGAAGTATCTGCACCATCTGGTGGAACAGTACGGGATCGGCTATTCCAGTTATTATTTTGTCATGTATATTGGAGCCAATCCAAAATGCAGCCAGAGAGAAATGTGTGATTCCATGGCTATGGATCAGGCGATGGCGACGAGAGAGATGCGCCGCCTTGAAAAAAGTGGATATATTATCAGGGAAAAGCGTCCGGGAAATGCAAAAACATACGAAATTTCGCTTTCAGAAAGCGGTGAAAAGCTGTATCTGAAGCTGAAAGACAAGTTGACGGAATGGTGGGGAGAGCTGCTGGTCGAGAGCAAAATTGATCCGGAACCATTTTCTGAACAGCTGAAAACACTGGCTAAATCCGCCTGTGAGAAGACAGCCGGAATGGGGAATCAGGAAAAACGAACCGAAAAGACAAGGTAAAAAATTCTTGACAATGCTATGAAAATGCTTTACAGTGTTAAAGAAGAAAAGTGATGTAAGTTTATGCAGACTTTTTTAGGAAAAGAAGTAGGAGGAAGATATTATGTCATATGTAGATGAAGTGATTGACCTTGTAGTAAAGAAAAACCCAAACGAACCGGAATTTCATCAGGCTGTAAAAGAAGTTCTGGAATCTCTCCGTGTCGTGATTGAGGCAAATGAAGATAAATATAGAAAAGAAGCGCTTCTGGAGAGACTGACAGAGCCGGAAAGACAGTTGCTCTTCCGTGTGCCGTGGGTAGATGACAACGGACAGGTACATGTTAATAAGGCATACCGTGTACAGTTCAACAGCGCTATCGGACCATACAAAGGAGGCCTCAGACTCCATCCATCTGTAAATTTAAGCATTATCAAATTCCTTGGATTTGAGCAGATTTTCAAAAATTCCCTGACAGGTCTTCCGATCGGAGGAGGAAAAGGTGGATCTGACTTTGATCCAAAAGGAAAATCCGATAGAGAGATTATGGCATTCTGCCAGAGCTTTATGACAGAGCTGTGCAAATATATCGGAGCAGACACAGATGTGCCGGCCGGAGATATCGGAACAGGGGCAAGAGAGATCGGCTACATGTTCGGACAGTATAAAAGAATCCGTGGCGTATTTGAAGGAGTGCTTACAGGAAAGGGACTGACTTATGGAGGATCCCTTGTTCGTACAGAAGCAACAGGATACGGACTGCTTTACTTCACAGAAGAAATGTTAAAACTTGCAGGCAAAGATATGAAAGATAAAGTCGTTGCCATTTCCGGAGCAGGAAATGTTGCGATCTACGCAGCAGAAAAAGCGGGACAGATGGGAGCAAAAGTTGTGACCATGAGCGATTCTACCGGATGGATCTATGATCCGGAAGGCATTGATCTGGATGCAGTTAAAGAGATCAAAGAAGTAAAACGCGCAAGACTGACCGAGTACAAAACATATCGTCCAAACTCCGAATACCATGAAGGCGCAGGCGTATGGTCTGTAAAATGTGACATTGCACTTCCATGTGCAACACAGAACGAACTGCATCTTGAAGATGCAAAACAGCTTGTGGCAAATGGATGTATTGCAGTGGCAGAAGGAGCAAACATGCCGACTACAATGGAAGCGACAGAATACTTACAGGCAAAAGGTGTACTTTTCGCACCTGGAAAAGCATCCAATGCCGGTGGTGTTGCAACATCCGCGCTGGAAATGTCACAGAACAGCGAGCGCTTAAGCTGGTCCTTCGAAGAAGTTGATCAAAAACTGAAAAACATCATGGTAAATATCTGCCACAACGCAGCAGACGCAGCAAAGAGATACGGATGCGAAGGTAACTACGTTGTAGGAGCAAACATCGCTGGATTTGAAAAAGTAGCAGCCGCAATGGAAGCTCAGGGAATCGTTTAGGATTTGGCAGAAAATTCAGTGGAAAAATTCCTGAAAAATCTGTGTAAAAAAAGATAAAAAAAGTGTTGACATTTATCGGGTGTTAATAGTATAATAATCAAGCGGGTTGCGAAAGCGACCCGCGATATATGGGATCTTAGCTCAGCTGGGAGAGCATCTGCCTTACAAGCAGAGGGTCATAGGTTCGAGCCCTATAGGTCCCATTTCGTAAGAAATTACGAAACATGTGGCGGGATAGCTCAGTTGGCTAGAGCATACGGTTCATACCCGTAGTGTCGC
>CAUWJP010000025.1:0-49150 GCA_963559135.1 uncultured Sellimonas sp. | reverse complement strand
TTCATTTTGAACGAAAAGTCCTCTTTTTCCGTAGAGGCTGTTATTTCACAGCCCCCATTTGTTATAAAGATTCTTTTCGTTCGGCGTTTGTGATAAATTTAACCAGTTCGGAGACAAAGTCGGCGGTCCGGTTGTCGCGGTCGAATTTCTGGTTGAACTCGACGATATCGTACGATATAATCGGAAGCTTTTTCATCAGAGTTTCCATCATTTCATAGACTTCTTCTTCCGTAAAACCGCTTTTGACAGGTACGGATACTCCCGGCATCAAGGCCGGATCCATGGAGTCAATGTCAAAGCTCAGATGGAAGTAGTTCAAGCGGGAGAGATACTGTACCGCCTCATCAAGACACGAAGCCAGTCCCCTTTTGCAGATCTCCGGATAGGTATAGAAGCGGATCCCAAGATCCTTCATGATCGTAAGCTCCGGCGGATCGATGTCCCGAAGTCCCAGATATACAATATTCTCAGGGCGGATCTTGGCACCCGGACGTAAGAAGCCGGTGAGCTTTGGATCGCCAAGTCCCAGAAGAGAAGCTACCGGTACACCGTGAATATTTCCGGTTACCGTAGTGGAATCTGTATTGATATCCGCGTGAGCATCAATATAGATCAGTCCGATCTCCTCCTGAAAATGATCCTTCACATAGACGCTGGTAGCTGAGGCGGATCCCATCACTACACTGTGATCACCGCCCAGAAACAAAGGCATCTTTCCTGTCTCGAATACTGAATACATATACTGGGCGATGCTCTGACACGTAGCAGCCACTGTATTCCGGTTTTTTAATACGCAGTCCGGATCTTCCTCCATGATGATTTCCGGAAGCTTTACAATTCTTAAATTTTCGTAACGATTTCGCAGATAATCCAGACTATATTTCAGTCCTGGTGCGCCAACCCCAAAGTGCATCGGACATCCAAAAATACTGAACATAGCAACCTCCAATGATATAGTTTTTGTGCCTAACCAGTATAACATGAGGGTATGGAAAAGACAAGGAGGGTTCTAAGATGACAGTTGGCGAAAAGTAACAATTATGCTATGATTACTTATATTGATAGTAAGAACTGTCAGAAAGTATGCGGGCTTATGAGAGTAATCGAGCTTTTACAGGCAGTCCGATATGAGCCGGCTGGAGAGAAGATCCGGTTCCCGGACAGAGAGATTTCCGGAGTCAGTATCGATTCCAGAGACTGTCAGGATGGTTTTGTGTTTGTCTGCATCCGGGGAAGCGTATGCAACGGAAGCCGTTATGCAAAAGAAGCGATTTGGCATGGAGCGAAGGTTCTGGTAGCGGCAGAAGAAGAACGTGAACTGATCGAGAAGGTGCTTGGGCAATTCCCGGAATGTGAGGGAGTTCTTGTAGAGGATGAGCGGGAGGCAACGGCTCTTCTAGCGGCAAAGTACGAAGGAGAACCGTCGAAATTTATGACGATGATCGGCGTGACAGGAACAAAGGGAAAGACGACGACAGTCAGTATGATCCGGAAAATCCTGTCGGAGTCCGGAATCCGGACCGGAATGATCGGAACGACCGGGCAGTTCGACGGGAAGGAGCATCTGCCGTCCAAACATACGACGCCAGATGGGGTGACCTTGCAGAGAAGTCTTGCAAGAATGAGGAAGAATGCTTGTCGTGCCTGTGTGATGGAAGTATCTTCCCAGGCATTGAAGCTTCAGAGAACGAAGGGGATTTGTTTTGATACCGGCGTGTTTTTGAATCTGGGAGAAGATCATATCGGAAGATTTGAGCACGCGGACAAAGAGGAATATCTGGCATGTAAAAGGAAGCTGTTTTTACAGAGCCGGGAAGCAGTGGTCAATGCAGATGATCCGGTATGGAAGCAGATGCTTATGGGAACGGAATGCCCGTTTCGGACTTTTGGTATTCAAAATGGAGACTTCCGGGCAGAGAACATCCGGACCGAAGGATTTGTCCAGGGGCATCCGGGGGTGGAGTTTGACCTGAGGGAGGTACATTTTCAGATTCCGGCTCCCGGAATCTTTACCGTATACAATGCGTTGGCAGCTGTTCGTGTCTGTATGGATTACGGTGTGATGCCGGAGATGGCAGCCGGATCTCTTTTCGATTTTCAGGTGAAGGGACGGATGCAGTTTTTCTCCATCCTGGGAGGGGGAGAGGCAGTCATCGATTACGCGCATAATGCCATGAGTCTGGAAAGCGTACTTACGACGCTTCGAGGGTATCGTCCGGCCCGGCTGATTACAGTGTTTGGCTGCGGCGGTCAGAGGGCAAAGGAACGCAGATTCCAGATGGGCGAAGTCTCGGGAAGACTGTCGGATCTGACGGTAATTACATCTGACAATCCAAGATGGGAAGACCCGGAGGGGATTATGGATGACATCGAGACCGGAGTACGAAAGACAGACGGGAAGTATCTGCGGATTACGGACCGGAAAGAAGCAGTGCAACGGGCGGTGGAGCTGGCAGGGCCGGGCGATCTGGTTGTGATTGCGGGAAAGGGGCACGAGACCACCCAGGAGATTCAGGGTGTTTTCTATCGGATGGATGAACAGGAATTGGTAGAGGAAGCATGTACGCAGAAATTATTATAGATATTACACATGAAAAACTGGACCGGACTTTTGAGTACAAAGTACCGGAAGAACTGGAAGGAACACTTGCCGTCGGCAGCAGCGTTCTTGTTCCGTTTGGAAATGGAGACAAAGTCAGAACAGGTTTTATTGTCGGATTTTCAGATACGAGTAGCTTTGACCCGGCAAAGATCAAAGAGATCAGGGGAAAGGCACCAAAAAGTGTCCGGATTGAGGAGAATCTGGTAGCTTTGGCAGCCTGGATGAAAGAGCATTACGGCGGCACGATGATCCAGGCGCTCAAGACAGTCTGGCCGGTGAAGAAACAGGAGCGTCCAAAAGAAAAGCGGATTATCCGCCGGACTGTCACGGAAGAAGAAGGAAGAGAGAGTCTTGCTCTGTTTCAAAAGAAGAATCAGAAAGCAAGAGCAAGGCTTTTAGAAGCGCTTCTGGAAAATGAAGAGCTGGACTACAGCTGGATTTTAAGAAAGCTTGGTCTGACCGCTTCGGTTGTCCGTGCATTGGAGGAAATGCAGATTCTTACAGTGGATACAGAAACGGTATGGAGAAATCCGGTCAAGGTCTCCGAAGAGCAGACAAAGCAGATTGAATATACAAAAGAGCAGAAAGAAGCAATCCGGATTTTCAAGGAGGATTTCGAGCGGGAGAATCTGGGGACTTATCTTCTGTACGGTGTGACAGGAAGCGGAAAGACGGAAGTTTACATGGAGATGATCCGAAGCGTTGTAGAAAGGGGCAGACAGGCGATTGTCCTGATCCCGGAGATTGCATTGACGTATCAGACAGTCATGCGGTTTGTGCGGGTATTTGGAAACCGGGTATCCATTATGAATTCCAGACTGTCTGCCGGGGAACGCTATGACCAGATGATGCGGGCGAAGAGGGGTGAGCTCGACGTGATGATCGGCCCGAGGTCGGCGCTTTTTACCCCATTTGAGCATCTGGGATTGATTGTTATCGACGAAGAGCATGAAACGACCTATAAAAGCGAGCAGGTACCAAGATATCATGCAAGGGAGACCGCGATCGAGAGGGCCAGAATAGAAGGGGCAGGCGTAGTGCTCGGATCAGCAACACCATCTCTGGAGGCATTTGAAGGGTGCCGGAGAGGACAGTACCGTCTGCTTCGTCTGACTCAGAGAGTCAAAAAGCAGAATATGGCCAAGGTCTCCGTGATTGATATGCGAAAGGAACTGCAGAAAGGCAACCGATCCATTTTAAGCGATTGTTTAAGAGAGAAGATCAAGGACCGGCTGAAGAGGCGGGAACAGGTCATGCTTTTCCTGAACCGAAGGGGATTTGCGGGCTTCCTGTCTTGCAGGTCCTGCGGATATGTAGTAAAATGTCCTCATTGCGACGTGTCTTTATCCTGGCACAGAGGGGGACGGATGGTTTGTCATTACTGTGGGTATGAGGAACCGATGATTCATAGATGTCCGTCTTGCGGCTCCCCTCACATCGGAGCCTTTAAGGCGGGAACACAGCAGGTGGAAGATCTGATCCGGAAAGAGTTCCCGGAGGCAAAAGTGCTTCGGATGGATCTGGATACGACAAGAGGAAAGGAAAGCTACGAAACCATTCTCTCGTCGTTTGCAGATCAGGAGGCCGACATTCTGATCGGTACTCAGATGATTGTAAAGGGACATGATTTTCCAAATGTCACACTGGTCGGTGTGCTGGCGGCAGATCTTTCCCTTTATATCAGTGACTACCGCTCAGCAGAGCGGACCTTTGCGCTTTTATGTCAGGCAGCAGGCCGTGCAGGCCGGGGAGATCTGCCGGGCGAAGCGGTGATTCAGAGCTACAATCCGGAGCATTACAGCATACAGGCGGCGGCAAAGCAGGACTATGAGGCATTCTTTGCCGAGGAAATGAGGTTTCGAACGCTGATGGGATATCCGCCGGCGGCGCATTTGATGGCGGTGCTGATGACGAGCGAAGACGAGGCGCTTTTAAATAAAGGGGCCTACTATCTGAAGCTGTTTGCGGGCAGGATCCGGACAGATGCCGAGCTTGAGATCATCGGGCCTGCCAGTCCGGCCATCGGAAAGGTGAAGGATCAGTACAGGAAGGTACTTTATCTGAAGCATGAGAATTACCGGATGCTGACAGAGGCCAAGGATAAGATGGAACAATATATTGAGATTAATGAAGGATTTCAAAACATCCGGATCCAGTTTGATTTTGATCCGGTTCAGACATTTTAATAGTAAAGAGAGGGATTCATTATGGCAATCAGAAAGATACGGGAAGTTGGAGATGACGTACTGGAAAAGCAGTGCAAAAAGGTGGACAAGATGACACTTCGGACGAAGATCCTCATTCAGGATATGTTCGATACAATGTATGATGCAATGGGAGTCGGACTTGCGGCTCCGCAGGTTGGCATCTTAAAGCAGATTATTACAATTGACGTAGGAGATCAGCCGATTGTGCTGATCAATCCGGAGATCCTTGAGACGGATGGTACACAGACCGGGGAGGAAGGATGTTTAAGCCTTCCGGGAAAATACGGCATTGTAACCCGGCCGAACTATGTCAAAGTGAGGGCGCTCAATGAGGACATGGAAGAAGTCATCTGGGAAGGAGAAGGTCTTCTTGCCAGAGCATTCTGCCACGAGATTGATCATCTCTCCGGCCTGATGTATATGCGTCTTGCGGAAGATGGCATCCATGACAATGCGGCGGAAGAAGAATAGAAAGGACAGTGACAGAATATGAAAGTCATTTTTATGGGAACACCGGATTTTTCCGTTGGGACACTGGAAGCGCTTCTTGAGGCAGGACATGAGGTTGTCCTTGCGGTGACACAGCCGGACAAGCCGAAGGGAAGAGGAAAGGAAATGCAGTTTCCACCGGTCAAGGAGACGGCTCTTCGGCATGGGATCGAAGTTTACCAGCCAAGACGGATCCGGGAAAAAGAATGTATCGAGAAACTTGCTTCTTATCAGGCGGACATTATGGTTGTCATCGCCTTTGGTCAGATTCTGCCAAAGGAGATTCTGGAGATGACGCCGTATGGCTGTGTCAATGTCCATGCTTCGCTGCTTCCAAAGTATCGGGGTGCGGCGCCGATTCAGTGGGCCGTGATCAACGGGGAAAAGGAAAGCGGTGTGACGACCATGCAGATGGACGAAGGTCTGGATACCGGAGACATGCTGTTAAAGACAACAGTTGTTCTGGATGAAAAGGAGACCGGAGGAAGCCTTCACGACAAACTCTCAGACGCAGGAGCCAAGCTCTGTGTTGAGACATTAAAGTGTTTGGAGGAAGGAAGTATCCGGCCGGAAAAACAGGGAGAAAGCCCGACGGAATATGCCCGGATGCTTAATAAAGCGATGGGAGCTATTGACTGGAAGCAGGATGCGGTTTCTATTGAACGGCTGATCAGAGGTTTAAATCCATGGCCAAGTGCATATACTACATGGGACAACAAGACGATGAAAATCTGGGACGCGGATGTGGCAAAAGATGTACCGGGAACAGAGAATACCAGACCGGGAGAAATCACGGAAGTGTCCAAAAAGGATTTCACAATAAAGACCGGAGAGAAGAGCCTGGTGATCCGGGAGCTTCAGATTCCGGGCAAGAAGCGGATGGATGCGGGTGCGTTTCTGAGAGGATATCCGCTGGAAACAGGAATGAATTTAGGGAAGAACTGATCTGAATAAAGAAAGGGAGAGGTAGAAATGCCATTTTACTATTATTATGATCCGACGTATAGCCTTGTACTGATCGGGCTCCTGTTTTGCCTTGTGGCATCAGCGAGAGTCCGGTCTACCTATGCAAAGTACGGGAGAGTGCGGAGCCATTCCGGACTCACGGGACGGGAGGCTGCCGAGCGGATTTTGCGAAGCGCCGGGATCTACGATGTGCGAATTGAGCATGTGAGCGGAAATCTGACAGATCACTTTGATCCTAAAAATAGAGTACTGCGTCTGTCGGATGCCACGTATCAGTCTGCTTCCGTAGCGGCGGTTGGAGTGGCTGCTCATGAATGTGGACACGCAATTCAGCATTCACGGGGATATGCACCACTGAAACTTCGAAGCGCTATCGTTCCGGTGGCAAACTTTGGATCTGCCATTGCATGGCCGCTGATTCTTCTGGGACTGTTATTCAACAGCCGTTCTTCGTATCTGTTGATCCAGATCGGGATTCTGGCATTTTCGTTTGCTGTATTGTTTCAGCTTGTTACCCTTCCGGTGGAGTTTAACGCATCGAGAAGGGCAGTGCAGATTCTGGGAGATAGCGGAATGTTGCTTCCGGATGAGCTCTCCATGACGAAGAAAGTGTTACGGGCTGCGGCGCTGACTTATGTGGCGGGAGCTGCCTCAGCGATTCTGCAGCTTCTGCGTATTATTCTGCTGACAGGAGGAAGACGGCGTGAATAAACCGATCGAAGAAAGAGAACTGATTCTTGCTATTTTGCTGGAGGTGACAAAAGACAAGGTACCGGGACACCTGGCCCTGTCCAGAGTCCTGGGAAAGTATCAGTATCTGGATAAAAGAGAACGTGCCTTCATCACAAGGGTGACGGAAGGAACGCTGGAGCACATGATCGAGATCGACTACATTATCGATCAGTTTTCCAAAACAAAAACATCAAAAATGAAGCCGGTTATCCGGACTATTTTAAGAAGTGCGGTCTATCAGCTGAAGTATATGGACCAGGTGCCGGCGTCTGCAGTCTGCAATGAGGCGGTAAGGCTTGCCAAAAAGAGAGGATTTCAGAATCTTTCCGGATTTGTCAACGGAGTGCTCCGGACTATCGCAAGACAGATGGATCAGGTGAAACTTCCGGAACATCCTCTTTCCAGACGGCTTTCCGTGCAGTATTCTATCCCGGGATGGATGGTGGAAACGTGGCTTTCGGACTATCCGGAAGAGACGGTGGAGAAGATGCTTTCCTTTATGATGGAGGAGCATCCGACCTGTATCCGGTTTGATCCAGAACAGATCACCAAAGAGGAGATCAAAGCCCGCCTGAAAGAAGACGGGGTGGAGAAGGTGGAGGATCATCCGGTTCTTCCGTATGCGCTGTGGATTTCCGGATACGATTATCTGGGCGGACTGGAATCGTTTGAAGAAGGACTATTTTACGTGCAGGATGCAAGTTCCATGATGGCGGTGGAAAGCCTACCGGTCAAAAAGGGCGATTCGATTATTGATGTCTGTGCCGCACCGGGCGGGAAGGCGCTCCATGCGGCAGAAAAGCTTGCGGAAAGCGGCCATGTGGATGCCAGAGACCTGACGGAGTATAAAGTGGGGCTCATCGAAGAGAATATCGAGCGCAGCGGTCTTACGAATATCAGCGCGAGACAACAGGATGCAAGAGTGTGCGATGAGTCTTCTGTTGAAAAGGCAGATATCGTCATTGCCGATCTTCCATGTTCCGGCCTTGGAGTGCTTGCCACAAAGAAAGATATCCGTTACAATATGACGCCGGAGACACAAAAAGAGCTTGCCGCGCTTCAGCGGGAGATCTTGACTGTGGTGCATCGGTATGTGAAGCCGGGCGGAACGCTCCTTTACAGCACCTGCACGATCAACCGGGAGGAGAATGAGGAGAATACGGCCTGGTTTTTGGAACAGCATAGGGAGTTTACACTTGAGAAAGAAAAACAGTTCCTTCCGGGTATTGATCCGTGTGACGGATTTTACATAGCAGTTATGAAAAAACAGGAGTCAAAATAGATGGAAAAGAAAGATATTGCGTCCTATACTCTGCGTGAACTGGAAGAAGAGATGAAAGCCGTCGGTGAAAAGCCGTTCCGGGCAAAGCAGATTTACGAGTGGATTCATGTAAAACTGGTGGAATCCTTTGATGAGATGACCAACGTATCCAAAGTGCTCCGGGAAAAGCTGGATCGGGAGTATGAGATTGCGACGGTAAGTTTGGTGGAACGGCAGATTTCCGGGATCGACGGGACGAACAAATTTCTCTTTGAACTTTCGGACGGAAACATGATTGAGAGCGTCCTGATGAAATATAAACATGGAAACAGCGTCTGCATTTCCTCCCAGGTGGGATGCAGGATGGGATGCCGCTTTTGTGCGTCGACCATCGGCGGACTGGTTCGTAACCTCACCGCCTCAGAAATGTTAAGAGAAGTGTACGAAGTTCAGAAAATCAGTGGGGAGCGGATCTCAAACATTGTTGTGATGGGAACAGGAGAGCCACTTGACAATTATGAGAACTTCGTCCGGTTCATCCGGATGATCAGTGACGAGCACGGGCTTCATATCAGCCAGAGAAACATCACCGCTTCCACCTGCGGGATTGTGCCTAATATCCGGCGGCTGGCGGATGAAAAATTTCAGATTACCCTGGCACTTTCCCTTCACGGATCCAACCAGGAGAAACGGAAATCGCTCATGCCCGTGGCGAATAAATATGAGCTGTCAGAAGTACTTGAGGCATGTGATGAGTATTTTGAAAAGACGGGAAGAAGGATCACATTCGAGTACAGTCTGGTGCACGGAGTCAATGATACAGAAGAAGATATCAGAGAATTGACCGCCCTTCTGAAGCATAGAAACTGTCACCTGAATTTGATTCCGGTCAACCCGGTGAGGGAAAAGAACTTCAAAAGACCGGATAAAAAAACTGCAGGGATTTTTCAAAATAAACTTGAAAAAAATGGGATTAATGTTACTATAAGAAGAGAAATGGGCTCTGATATTGACGGGGCCTGTGGTCAGCTCAGAATAAAACACAGAGACAATAATAAGGAGAATGAAAATGAAAACATTTTCAATGACTGATATTGGAAGAAAAAGAGAAGTCAATCAGGACTACGTGTTCGCTACAGATGAAACGATCGGGAATCTCCCGAATCTTCTTGTGGTAGCTGACGGAATGGGCGGACATCGTGCGGGTGATTTTGCATCCAAGTTTACCGTGGAAGTTCTGGCCGAAGAGGTACAGAACTGCAAAGAGACCCATCCTGAGGCGATTCTTGGAAACGCGATCCAGGCAGCAAACGAGCGGCTTTTAGGAGAGGCTGAAAAGGACAACAGGCTGGAAGGCATGGGAACGACGCTGGTCGCCGCCACGATACTGGATCATGTACTTTATTTTGCAAATGTCGGAGACAGCAGGCTCTATCTGATCAACAAGGAGATCCGCCAGCTTTCCAAAGACCACTCTATGGTGGAAGAGATGGTAAGGCTTGGAGGATTGACAGAAGAGGAGGCAAAGCATCATCCGGATAAAAATATCATCACACGTGCGATCGGGGTGAAGCAGAAAGTGGAGCCGGATTTTTTTGAATACCGCTTAAAAGGCGGAGACATCATTCTGATGTGCAGCGACGGCCTCACGAATATGGTAGATGATGATGAAATCTTCCAGATTGTAAAGAGCGCACGTGATATAGTGGAAGCAGTGGAAAGTCTTATTCAAAGAGCAAATGAAAACGGCGGCTCGGATAATATTGGAGTAGTACTGGCGCAGCCGTATGCAGATGAGGTGAGTGTATGGTAAAAGATGGTATTGTATTAGGGGAGCGGTATGAGATCCTCAGTAAGATCGGTGCCGGAGGCATGGCCGATGTTTACAAAGGACGCGACAATGTGCTGAATCGGTATGTTGCCGTCAAAGTACTGAAAAAAGAATACCGGGAAGATGAAACCTATGTAAAGAAGTTCCGGTCAGAGGCCCAGGCAGCAGCCGGAATCATGAATCCGAATATTGTTAATGTCTATGATGTAGGCGTGGATCGCGGGCTGTATTACATGGTAATGGAGCTGGTAGAAGGAATCACGCTGAAAGAATATATCGCAAAGAAAGAAAAGCTGACGCCGAAAGAGGTAATCAGCATCACACTTCAAGTATGTGCCGGCATGGAGGCGGTACATAAGGGTCACATCATTCATCGTGATATCAAACCGCAGAACATTATTATCTCAAATGAAGGAAAAGTAAAAGTAACCGACTTCGGTATTGCAAAAGCGGCAAGCTCTAATACAACGAGCTCCAATGCGATGGGATCGGTGCACTATACGTCACCAGAGCAGGCAAGGGGAGGCTTCTCGGACGAAAAGAGCGATATTTATTCCATCGGTATTACGATGTACGAGATGGTGACCGGACGTGTGCCGTTTGATGGAGATTCTACAGTGGCGATTGCCATGAAACATCTTCAGGAGGAGATCGTACCGCCATCAGAGTACGTGCCGATGCCGTATAGTCTGGAGCAGATTATTTTGAAGTGTACGCAGAAGAACGCAGATCTCCGCTATCCGAATGTGACGCTGCTTGCACAGGATCTGAGAAGATCCCTTGCGGATCCAAACGGAGATTTCGTGAAGAACGGTGCGGCTGCATACGGTGCGGGAGCCGATACGGTCATGATTTCCGAGTCAGACAGAAGAAAGCTTCAGAATCAGTACGATGACGAGTATGATGATGATGACGGATACGACGATGAGTACGATGATAGTTACGATGACGATGACTATGATGATGGATACGACCATGACGATTATGATACAAGAAACCTGAAAAGCAGTAGGAACAAAGAGGAAAACACCGGCAAGAAGCCGAAGATGAGCAATGTGATGAAGATTGCAATTGCCCTTATTGCAGTTCTTGTTGTCTGTGCGGCAGGTTACGGAATCGGAAGCGCAGTAGGTCTCTTTGGAGGAGGCTCCGGCAGTCAGGAGGAAGAGGTCAGTATGGTGAAAGTTCCGAATCTTTCCAACCTTGGACTGACAGAAGATCAGGCAAGAGAAGCTGCTGAGAAAGCTGGATTCAAACTGAAAGTATCCGGTACAGAAGCATCTGACCGGGAAGAAGGTACTGTTATCGATCAGGATCCGGACTATGGAGAAGAGGCTGAGAAGGGAAGCACGATTAATGTCGTATTAAGTGCAGGGCCGTCTACTGTGACTGTTCCGGACGTATCTGGCGATGATGTCAGCACAGCAACTCAGAAGATTGAAGACGAGGGACTTACCGTAGGTTCTACAAGCGAAGAGTACAGCGATGAGTATGACGAAGGCGAAGTTATTCGGACGACGCCATCTTCCGGAAGCGAGGTCGAAGAAGGTTCAACCGTCAGTCTGGTAGTCAGCCAGGGTAAAGATCCGGAAGATGAAATGGTGACAGTACAGAGCTTTGTCGGCATGCCTGAGAGCAATCTGACATCCTGGGCGAAGGACAACGGCATCAATGTATCCCGTTCAGAGGATTACAGTGATGATGTTGGTAAGGGAAGAATTATTTCCCAGTCTCTCACATCCGGAAGTGTAGAAAAGGGAACAACCATCAGCTACGTGGTAAGCCTTGGAGGCGATCCTGACAAAGAGAAACCGTCAGATAGCAATAATAACAGTGACGAAAACAACAATAACAACAGTGACAATACGAATAATGGAGGAAGCGATTCCTCATCCGGAGACAATTCCGGATCTTCCACATCCTCAGACGGACCAGTCTGGGAGAGTAATATCTCTTCCTGGGCATCTGAAAACGGAATATCCGATTATGATGTGGAATACGAGAAAAATTCTTCGGTAGGCCGTGGAAAGGTGATCCGTTACGAACAGAATTCTGACGGAAAATACACCTTCTATGTCAGCCTTGGCTAAGGCCGGAGATGCGGACAAACACACAAGGAGACTTTCATGAAAGGAAAGATTGTGAAAGGAATTGCCGGATTCTACTACGTTCACGTAGTAGAATCCGGTGTTTATGAATGTAAGGCAAAAGGGATTTTCCGGAAAGAGAAAATCAAACCGCTTGTGGGAGATAACGTCGAGATTGATGTAATTAATGAAGCAGAAAAGACGGGAAATATCACGGAGATACTTCCAAGGAGAAATGAGCTGATCCGCCCGGCAGTCGCAAATATCGACCAGGCGCTGATTGTTTTTGCGGTGACGAGCCCAAAACCTCATCTGAATCTACTGGATCGTTTTCTGATTATGATGGAGAGCAAATCTATTCCGGTGACGTTATGCTTTAATAAAAAGGATCTGGCAGACGAAAAAGAATGGGAAACATTAAAAGAGATTTATGAAACCTGTGGTTATCCGGTTGTCTTTACCAGTGCTGCAAAAGAGGAAAATATTGAACAGATAAGGCAGATTCTGGAAGGCAAGACAACCGCTCTTGCGGGGCCGTCCGGGGTAGGGAAATCCTCTCTGATCAATCTTCTGGATCCGGATGCCAATATGGAGACCGGAGAAATCAGCAGGAAGATCGAGCGGGGACGTCATACGACGAGACACTCCGAACTGTTTTCCATCGGCGGGGAGACCTATATCATGGATACGCCGGGATTTGGATCTCTGTATGTGAACGATTTTGAAAAAGAGGATCTGAAGGACTATTTTCGCGAATTCAGAGCATATGAGGGAAGTTGCCGGTTTCAGGGATGTAGCCACATTCATGAACCGGGATGTGCGGTAAAGGAGGCACTTTCGGAGGAGAAAATTCCAAAGAGCAGATATGAGAACTATCTGGAAATGTACCGTGAACTGGAGCAGAAAAAGCGATATTGAGGAGGAAAAGCATGAAATATATTTTGGCGCCGTCTCTTCTGGCGGCAGATTTCAAATGCCTTGCAGGGCAGATGAAAATGACGGAGGAAAACGGGGCAGAGTACCTGCACTTTGATGTGATGGACGGGATGTTTGTGCCAAGTATTTCTTTCGGGATGCCGGTATTAAAGTCTATTAAAGGAGCCACAGACCAGGTGATGGATGTGCATCTGATGGTTCAGGAACCGATCCGCTATGTGAAAGATTTTGCCGATGCAGGCGCGGATATCATTACGATTCATCTGGAAGCATGCCAGGATGTGAAGGAGACCATTCAGAAAATCAAGGACTGCGGGAAAAAGGCAGGAATTTCCATCTGTCCGCAGACCGGTGTAGATCAGCTTCTTCCGTATATGGAGCTTGTAGACATGATTCTTGTCATGAGTGTACAACCTGGATTCGGCGGACAGAAGTTTATTCCGGAATCCATTGAAAAGATCAGGGAAGTACGCCGGATGATAGAAGAGAGCGGCCGGGACATTGATCTGGAAGTGGATGGTGGAATCTATCAGGAAAATGTAGAGGAAGTGCTGAAAGCAGGGGCGAATATAATTGTTGCAGGATCCGCGGTATTTGGTGGAGATCCAGGACAAAATACGAAGGCAATGATGGAGAGATTAAGACAATATGAGTAGAGTGACAATCATCATCAGTGGAGGCGCGATTGACGATAACTTCGCACTTTCCGTACTGGAATCATATGAATCGAAACGTATCATTGGAGTGGATAAAGGTGTAGAGTTTCTGTACAGGTACAAAATTGAGCCGGAGTACATTGTAGGAGATTTTGACAGTATCTCCGAAGAGGTGATACGTTATTACCGGGAGGAGACGAAAATCCCGATCCGGGAGTACAACCCGGTCAAGGACGCATCCGATACTGAGATTGCCATCCGGCTTGCCATTGCCCTTGGCTGTGACCGGATGATTATTCTTGGAGCAACGGGATGCAGAATCGATCATGTCTGGGCCAATGTTCAGTCTCTGGAGATTGCAAGAAAGGCAGGAATCCAGGCGGAGATTCTGGATTCCTGCAACAGGATCCGGCTCTGTGATCATGAAGTGCGCCTGAAACGGCGCAATGCATTCGGGAAATATTTTTCCCTGTTTCCGTTTGGGGGAGAGGTGGAAGATCTTACGATTCATGGAGCAAAATATCCGCTGACCCATCATCATCTGCTCCCGAATGACAGCCTCTGTGTCAGCAATGAGATCGCGGAAGAAGAGCTTGTAATCACGTTTGGCTATGGGACACTGATCCTGATGGAAACAAAAGACGAGTAAGAAATTTACAATGAGAATGGAGAGAAATCAAATGAAACTTGGAATTGTCGGATTACCGAATGTAGGGAAAAGTACGCTGTTTAATTCCCTGACAAAGGCAGGAGCGGAATCAGCCAACTACCCGTTCTGTACTATCGACCCGAATGTGGGAGTTGTAACTGTACCGGACGAGAGACTGAATGTACTGGCAGAAATGTACCAGACAAAAAAAATCGTTCCGGCTGTTATTGAATTCGTAGATATTGCGGGACTTGTAAAAGGAGCATCCAAAGGAGAAGGTCTCGGAAACCAGTTCCTTGCCAATATCCGGGAAGTGGATGCCATTGTCCATGTGGTAAGATGTTTTGAGAACAGCAACATCGTTCACGTAGACGGAAGCATCAATCCGCTCCGTGATATTGAGACGATCAATCTGGAGTTGATCTTCTCCGATATGGAAGTGCTGGAACGTCGTATCAGTAAGCAGATCCGGGCAGCACGAAATGACAAGGCAGCAGCAAAAGAAGTAGATTTGATGCAGAGAATCAAGGCGCATCTGGAAGAAGGAAAGATGGCGGGAAGTTTTACGGATATCCGGGATGAAGAGGAAGAAGAGTGGATGAACAGCTACAATCTTCTCACAGCAAAACCGGTGATCTTTGCAGCCAACGTATCGGAAGACGATCTGGCAGATGACGGTGCCTCCAATGAAGGGGTACAGAAGGTCAGAGAGTTTGCAAAAGAAGCCGGTTACGAAGTCTTTGTTGTCTGCGCCGAGATCGAGCAGGAAATTGCAGAGCTTGAGGATGACGAAAAACAGATGTTCCTCGAGGATCTGGGGGTGAAAGAATCCGGACTGGAAAAACTGATCAAGGCAAGCTACAGTCTTCTTGGACTGATCAGTTACCTGACGGCAGGAGAGCCGGAAGTTCGTGCATGGACGATTAAGAAAGGAACAAAGGCGCCTCAGGCGGCTGGAAAGATTCATTCTGATTTCGAGAGGGGATTTATTCGCGCGGAAGTAGTTGCCTACGATGACCTGATTGCCTGCGGCAATATGACAGCAGCAAAAGAGAAGGGACTCGTCCGTTCCGAAGGAAAAGAATATGTCGTAAAAGACGGGGATGTTGTACTGTTCCGGTTTAATGTATAAGAATCATAAAGAAGAAATGATGCCGCATGGCTGTCGGAAGACAATGGCCGTGCGGTATCTTTGTTCAGAAAAAGGTGCAAATTCTGGGACAAGCATACTGGACTTTTACAGGTAATGGCGATATAATAGAAATATCTATGAATTTAGAAACATTTTTTTGAAACTTAAGGAGGAATAAAGAAATGGGAAGATCAATGAAAACCATGGATGGTAACCATGCAGCTGCTCATGCTTCTTATGCATACAGCGATGTAGCTGCAATCTATCCGATTACTCCTTCATCTGTTATGGCAGAAGCTACAGATGAGTGGGCAACCCAGGGAAGAAAGAACATTTTTGGACAGGAAGTTCAGGTTACGGAGATGCAGTCCGAAGCTGGTGCAGCAGGTGCCGTACACGGCTCTCTTGCAGCAGGTGCTCTGACAACTACATACACAGCATCTCAGGGACTTCTTCTGATGATCCCGAACCTGTACAAGATTGCAGGTGAACAGCTCCCAGGTGTGTTCAATGTATCTGCCCGTGCGCTTGCAAGCCACGCGCTCTCCATCTTCGGAGATCATTCCGACGTTTATGCATGCCGTCAGACAGGATGCGCAATGCTCTGTGAATCAAGCGTTCAGGAAGTTATGGACCTGACACCGGTTGCTCACTGTGCAGCAATCAAAGGACGCCTTCCATTCATCAACTTCTTCGACGGATTCCGTACATCCCACGAGATCCAGAAGATCGAGACATGGGATTACGAAGATCTGAAAGATCTCGTTGACATGGATGCAATCGATGCGTTCCGTAAGCATGCGTTAAATCCAAATCATCCTTGCGAAAGAGGATCCGCTCAGAATCCTGACGTATTCTTCCAGGCAAGAGAAGCATGTAATCCGTACTATGACGCAATGCCAGCCATCGTTCAGGAATACATGGACAAAGTAAACGCTAAGATCGGAACAAACTACAAACTGTTCAACTACCACGGAGCAGAAGATGCTGAGCATGTAATCATTGCTATGGGATCTGTATGTGAGACAATCGATGAGACTGTTGACTACCTGCTTGCAAAAGGACAGAAAGTCGGAGTCGTAAAAGTACGTCTTTACAGACCGTTCAGTGCTGAAGCACTTGTAAATGCAATTCCGGAAAGCGTAAAAGTAATCTCTGTTCTTGACAGAACAAAAGAGCCGGGAGCACAGGGCGAGCCGCTTTACCTTGATGTTGTTGCAGCATTAAAAGGAACAAAATTTGACGGTGTGAAGATCCTCACAGGACGTTACGGATTAGGTTCCAAAGATACGACACCGGCTCAGATCGTTGCCGTATTCAACAACACAGAAAAAGAAAAATTCACAATCGGTATCGTTGATGATGTGACACACCTGTCACTGGACGAAGGTGAACCGCTTGTTACAACACCGGAAGGTACAATCAACTGTAAATTCTGGGGACTTGGAGCAGACGGTACTGTCGGAGCTAACAAGAACTCCATCAAGATCATCGGTGATAATACAGATATGTATGCACAGGCATACTTTGATTATGACTCCAAGAAGTCAGGCGGTGTGACAATGTCTCACTTACGTTTTGGTAAGAAACCGATCAAATCTACTTACCTGATCAAGAAAGCAGACTTTGTTGCATGCCACAACCCGTCTTACATTAACAAATACAACATGGTACAGGAACTTGTTGATGGAGGAACATTCCTTCTGAACTGTCCATGGGATATGGAAGGACTGGAAAAACACCTTCCGGGACAGGTAAAAGCATTTATCGCTAACCACAACATCAAGTTCTACGTAATCGATGGTATCAAGATCGGTAAAGAAATCGGACTTGGCGGACGTATCAATACAATCCTTCAGTCTGCATTCTTCAAACTGGCAGCCATCATTCCGGAAGAAGAAGCGATCGACCTGATGAAGAAAGCAGCAAAAGCTACTTACGGAAGAAAAGGTGACAAGATCGTTCAGATGAACTACGATGCAATCGATGCAGGTGCAAAACAGGTTGTTGAAGTAACTGTACCGGAAAGCTGGAAAGATGCAGCTGACGAAGGTTTATTCACACCGGAAGTTAAAGCCGGAAGAAAAGAAGTTGTAGACTTCGTTAAGAATATTCAGGCAAAAGTAAACGCTCAGGAAGGTAACTCCCTGCCGGTATCTGCATTTACAGAATATGTAGATGGTACAACACCGTCCGGAACAGCTGCTTACGAAAAACGTGGTATTGCAGTTGATATCCCGATCTGGCAGCCGGAAAACTGTATCCAGTGTAACCGTTGTGCGTATGTATGTCCGCACGCAGTTATCCGTCCGGTAGCTCTGACAGAAGAAGAAGCTGCAAATGCACCAGAAGGAATTCAGACAATTCCGATGATCGGTATGCCAGATATGAAGTTCACTATGACAGTTTCCGCATACGACTGTACAGGATGTGGTTCTTGTGCAAATGTATGTCCAGGAAAGAAGGGCGAAAAAGCTCTCGTTATGGGCAACATGGAAGCAAATGCCGGCGAACAGGTATACTTCGATTTCGGAAGAGAAATTCCGGTAAAACCAGAAGTAGTAGCAAAATTCAAAGAAAATACAGTAAAGGGAAGCCAGTTCAAACAGCCGCTGCTTGAGTTCTCAGGCGCATGCGCAGGATGTGGCGAAACACCTTACGCAAAACTGATTACACAGTTATTCGGTGACAGAATGTACATCGCAAACGCAACAGGATGTTCTTCTATCTGGGGTAACTCCTCACCGTCCACACCATACACAGTAAACGCAGAAGGCAAAGGACCTGCATGGTCTAACTCCCTCTTCGAAGACAACGCTGAGTTTGGATATGGTATGTTGCTTGCAAACAAGGCAATCAGAAACGGATTAAAGACAAAAGTAGAATCTGTTGCAGCATCTGAAAATGCTTCCGAAGAAGTAAAAGCTGCATGTCAGGAATGGATCGATACATTCTCCTGTGGTGCAACAAACGGAACAGCTACAGACAAACTGGTAGAAGTTCTTTCAGGATGTGACTGCGAAGTATGCAAAGACATTGTAAACAATAAAGATTTCCTCGCTAAGAAGTCACAGTGGATCTTCGGTGGAGACGGATGGGCATATGACATCGGATTCGGCGGACTTGATCATGTACTTGCAAGCGGACAGGATATCAACATTATGGTATTCGATACAGAGGTTTACTCCAACACAGGCGGGCAGTCCTCCAAGGCTACAAAGACAGGTGCGGTAGCACAGTTTGCAGCAGGTGGAAAAGAAACCAAGAAGAAAGACCTTGCAGGTATCGCAATGAGCTACGGCTATGTATACGTTGCGCAGATCGCAATGGGTGCTGATTTCAACCAGACTGTAAAAGCGATCTCCGAGGCTGAGGCATATCCGGGACCATCACTGATCATTGCTTACGCTCCATGTATCAACCATGGTATCAAGAAGGGTATGAGCAAAGCTCAGACAGAAGAACAGCTTGCAGTAGAGTGCGGATACTGGAACAACTTCCGCTTCAACCCGGCTGCAGAGAACAAGTTCACACTCGACAGCAAGGCTCCGACAGGAGACTACAAGGAATTCCTCAACGGAGAAGTTCGTTACAACTCTCTTGTAAGACAGGATCCAGAAAAAGCAAAAGTATTATTCGAGAAGAACGAACAGGAAGCAAAAGAAAGATACGAATATCTGAACAAACTTGTTACACTGTACGGAAAAACAGAATAATTGAATGCCAGAAACTGACAGATGATTTACAATACAGGGACGTATTACGGTACGTCCCTGTATTTTTTTCGCCTATAAGAGGTCGTTCTGCATAAACTTTCTTTATAAGTGAAAAAATTGTATAAAACTGTCGGATATTCGTACAAGCAAAGAATAAAAATACGCTAAAAATGAATAAAAATACAGAAAGTGACAACTTTACTAAAAATTTAAGTTTTCAATTATGTGAAAAACTAAACAAAAACTGAACTGTATTCTAGTATATCTTGCACAAGTGTTTTTAGAAAGCGAACAAATTGAGCGACAATAGGAGAAAAGAGAAGAAAAATAATTGAAAATGATAAAAAGCTAACAAATAAAACAAAAAAATATCAAATAATATAAAAAAACATGACAAAATGTTTGTTGTCAGGTTGACAATCATAAATGAATAGTGATAATATAAATATACATTTTAGATAGGGGGTACAATCAGATGGATACTATCCAGAAACTGAGAATATATATGGAAGAGAAGAAGGTAGATTCTTTCTTTATTGCCAAGCCAGCTAATGTCCGTTACATCAGTTCCTATACCGGTGAAGATTCTTATCTGTTCATTACACAGAAGAAGCAGTTCTTCATCACTGATCCACGTTATACAGAACAGGCATCTTATGAATGTCCTGATTACGAAGTGGTCAACTGGAGGACGCCGAACAATACGATCGGAATGACGGTACAGAAACTGGCGTCAGAAGAAGGGGCAAAAACAATTGCTTTTGAGGAAGATTATCTCACCTTCTCTTTTTATGAATCTATCCGGAGCCAGGGCGCGACAGAGATGGTACCGACGGTTAATGTGATCGAAGAGTTCCGTTCTGTTAAGACCAGCGAAGAAGAAGGATATCTAAGAGCAGCATGTGAGATTGCATCCAGAGCATTTGATAAGATTATTAAAGATATCCGTGTCGGAATGACAGAAAAGGAGCTGGCATCCAGACTTTCCCATTACATGGTAATGGAAGGAGCGGACACCAAGCCGTACGGCGGGATTTTGATATCAGGAGCAAGGACATCACTTCTTCACGGCATTCCGTCCAGCAAAGCCATCGAATACGGTGACTTCGTCCTGATGGATTACGGATGTCAGTTCAATGGTTATCTTTCTGACATGACAAGAACTGTTGTAGTCGGAAAGGCGACAGAGAAGCAGAAAGAAGTCTACAATCTCTGCCGTCAGATGACCGAAGATGTAGAGGCGGCGATTAAGCCGGGAGTGACAGGTACCGAGTGTTATGAGGCATCACTGAAAGCGATCAAGGACACAGAGTATCTGCAATACAATTACGGAGGGATCGGCCATGGCGTCGGCCTGTTCGTACATGAGCTTCCATTTATCGGAAGCAACAGCAAAGATGTTCTCCAGGAGGGGAACATTATGACGGTAGAACCGGGGATTTATATACCGGGATGGGGCGGTGTCCGGGTCGAAGATCAGGGACTTGTCACAGCAAAGGGATATGAAAACCTGATAAGTGCTACACATGAGTTAATAGAGCTTTAAAAAAGGAGGACACATTATGAAGAGAAAAGTATTTGCAGCGCTGCTTGCAACAGCGATGGTGGGAACAATGCTCGCAGGATGCAGTACACCTGGAAGTAAAAGCGGTGGTGGAGACGGAAACAGTGACGAAAAGGTGTTCCGTTATTCTACATCCTCAGAGCCGACCACACTGGACCCGACAAAAGGTAACTGTATTCCGGACAGCGAAATTCAGCATGCTCTGACAGAAAGCCTTGTCCGCAACACGGGCGGAGAAATTACACCGGGTGTTGCAGAATCCTGGGAAGTTTCTGAAGATGGTCTTACATATACATTCCATCTGAATCCGGACGCAAAATGGAGCGATGGAGAGCAGATCAAAGCTCAGGACTTTGTCTACAGCTGGCAGAGACTGATGAATCCGGATACAGCAGCTCCGTACGCATTCATCGGTGAATATCTTAAGAATGGTCTTGCAGTAGAAAAAGGCGAAATGGATCCGTCACAGCTCGGTGTAGTAGCACAGGATGACACGACACTCGTAGTTACTTTGGAACGTCCGACAGCATACTTCTTAAGTATGATCGGATCTTCCGCTCAGTACGCACCGCTTCGTCAGGATATCGTAGAAAAGTACGGTTCTGACTTTGCAGCTGACTATGAGAAGAATGTATACTCTGGACCATATATCCTGACAAAATCTTCTGACAATCAGTGGTTCTTTGAACCAAATGAAGAATACTGGGATGCAGATTCTATCAAACTGGATCGCGCAGAATTAAACTACGTACAGACTCCGGATACAGCGGTGGCAATGTATGAGGATGGAGAACTGGATTATGTTCAGCTTCCGTCAGCTTCCATCAGTGCATATGAGGGTAAGGACAATACATTCCTCAATGGTAATGTTGACTATTTCTATTTCAATGTAAGCGGTGATTGCCCGGAACTTGCTAACAAGAATATGCGTCTCGCATTAAACTACGCTCTTAATAGAAACCAGTACAACCAGCTTGTAAACTCCGGATATTTCAAACCGACCAGCGGACTTGTATTCAGCGGTCTGACAGGAGTAGAATCCACATATGGAGAAGAATCCACATTGAAAGGTTATCCGCTTGACGGTGACGATGCAAAAGCAAAAGAATATTTAAATGCAGCATTATCCGAACTTGGATATTCCGATCCATCGGAAGTAACTTTAACCCTGACTACAACTGACAATGAAAGCGCCAAGAAACAGGCTGAAGTTTGCCAGGAAATGTGGAATAAAGCGCTGGGAATCAATATTGAGATTGAACAGATTACATATGCTGAATGTCTGTCACGTCAGGGCACTGGTGATTTTGAGATTATATGGGCTGGCTGGGGATCTGATTATGATGATCCGTACAGCTATCTGGAACTGTTCATGTCAAGCAGTGCTTACAACTACAGCGGATTCCAGAATGACGAATATGATGCGTTGATGACAGCAACTCAGACAGAGACTGATGTAGCAAAACGTATGGACATGATGCACCAGGCAGAGCAGATCCTGATTGATGAGGGTGCATTCCTTCCGCAGGCAGAACGTGAGATCCACTATCTGCTGAATGAAAATGTGAAAGATCTGACATTCTTCTACTGCAGTATTAACATTGACTGGATCTATGCAGATGTTGCTGCTGAATAACATTTGACCAGCATAAAAGTGAATAAGATGAATTCCGCTGCCCGGTATCAGCCGGGCAGCGGATTCTTGAAAAGACGGAGATAAACCAGGAAAGCCCAAAGGTGGGGATCTGATCTTTCCTGGTTTATCTCACTAACAACAGGAGGAAGAAGGATGGCAAAATATATTTTAAAACGAGTGGTAGCAGCCATTCTGACAGTCTGGGTACTGATCACTATTGTATTTTTTCTCGTACGTCTGATGCCGGGTGATCCATTCACAAACCCGAAGTTGACACCGGAAGTAAGGGCGAATATGGAAACGTACTATGGATTTGATAAACCGATGATTGTGCAGTATGGAACATACATGGCAAATCTGCTTCATGGTGATTTCGGATACTCCATGAAGTACACAAACAGAACTGTAAACGATCTGATCGGAGAGACGTTCCCGTATTCGGCGGATCTTGGTATCCGGGCGCTTGTTATGGCGGTTTCTATTGGTCTGATTCTGGGTATCATTTCGGCGAGAAACCGCGGAAAGAAAATCGATTTCTTCTGCGTTATTGTCGCAGTTCTGGGTACCAGTATTCCGGACTTTATCATGGGTGCAGTGCTTCAGTATTTCTTTGGCATTAAATGGGGGCTGTTCCCGGTAGCAAGATATGAAGGAATTGAATATACGATTCTTCCGGCCTTTGCCCTGGCGTTCTATACGCTGGCATCCGTCTCGCGAATCATGCGTGCAAGTATGCTGGAAGTAACGTCTCAGGATTATATCAAAACAGCGCGTTCCAAAGGAGTATCTGAACTCCGCATCACATGCAAACATCAGATCCGGAATGCAATCATGCCGGTTATGACTGTCATGGGACCGACGGTTGCATCTGTGTTGACAGGTACATTCGTTATCGAGTCCATTTTTGCAATTCCTGGAATGGGACGTCACTATGTGCAGAGTGTATCTAATAACGATTATTCCATGGTACTTGGAATGACGGTATTTTATGGTATCTTCCTTGTGTTCTGTAACTTGGTTGTAGATATTCTGTACGGTGTTGCAGATCCGCGAGTACGTATTGGAAAAAAATAGGGTAGGTGAGAGACATGGCAGAATTAAAGAAAGAACAATTTATAATCAAAGGAAAAGATGCTGTCCGGATGGAGAGTATCAGCAGGCCGTCTCTTTCCTTCTGGCAGGACGCCTGGAGACGGCTTCGTAAAAATAAAAGTGCGATTGTCGGTTTGTGTATCGTAGCGCTTTATGCAGTGCTTGCAATTTTTGCCCCGATGTTCAGTCCATATACACAATCTGAGATGGATGTCAACTCTCAGAATGCATTTATCTCGGCGGCACATTGGCTGGGCTGTGATTCTACCGGCCGTGATATGTGGACCCGTATCTGGATGGGAGCCCGCGTATCTCTTTCCATCGGTCTGATTTCAGCAGTGCTGAATATGTGTGTGGGAGCAGTTATCGGAGGTCTCTGCGGCTTTTACGGCGGCAAACTCGATATGATTGTGATGCGTATTGTTGACTTGCTTTATGGTATTCCGAGCCTGATCATTACAATTCTTGTCATGATGGTGCTTGGTAAAGGAATCGCACCTCTGATTGTGGCAATGTGCGTTGTTGGATGGATTGGTACTTGCCGTTTTGTCCGTGGTGAAGTATACCGTATTAAAGAGCAGGATTTTGTTCTTGCGGCGAAGGTACTTGGTGTGCGTGATTTTACAATTATTATTAAACATATTATTCCGAATATTCTGGGTATGCTGATTACAAATCTTTGTATGGCGATCCCGGGAGCCATTTTCCAGGAAGCGTTCCTTTCCTACATCGGACTTGGTATTACACCTCCTGACTGTAGCTGGGGTGTTATCTGTAAAGAAGGAATTCAGTACCTGCGCTACTATCCGCATCAGATTCTGATTCCGGCATTCTTCGTCTGCACGACAATGCTGGCACTGAACCTTCTTGGAAACGGACTTAGAGACGCGGTTGACCCGAAACTGCGTGGAACGGAATAGGAGGAACGGATAAATGGCAGAAAAAGAGAAACTTCTTGAATTAAAAAATGTTGTGTACTCTTTCCATACCTACGGTGGGGAAGTAAAGGCTGTTCGTGATGTCAGCTTCGAAGTACGCAAAGGAGAGATCCTTGGAATTGTAGGAGAGTCCGGATGTGGAAAGTCCGTTACAGCGCAGTGTATTATGCGTCTGAATCCGGAACCGCCGGGATTCTTTGAAGGTGGGGAGATCCTGTTCAATGGGAAAGATGTCCTCAAAATGGACAAAAAAGAACTCAGGAAACTTCGTGGAGGAGATATCGGATTCGTATTCCAGGATCCGATGACATCTCTGAATCCGACCATGAGAGTAGGAGCTCAGATCGAAGAGGTCTTTATCGGACGTGCAGGTGTTTCTAAAAAGGAAGTAAAAGAAAAAGCAATGGAGATTATGAAACTGGTAGGTATTTCCGACGTAGAAAAGCGTTACCGCCAGTATCCGCATGAGCTTTCCGGTGGTATGAAACAGCGTGTCATGATTGCGATCGCCCTTGTAAGTCGTCCGAGTCTTGTTATCTGTGATGAACCGACAACGTCTCTGGATGTTACAATTGAGGCGCAGATTCTGGATCTGCTTCTTGAACTGAGAGAAAAGCTTGGAACGTCCATTATTATGATTACCCATGACCTTGGTGTTATTGCCCGTATGTGTGACCGTGTCGTTGTTATGTACGGCGGAAAGGTTGTAGAGCAGGGAACTGCACAGGAGATCTTTTATGATACGGCCCATCCATATACAAAAGGTTTGATGGATTCTATCGCAAAACTTGACACGAAGAAAGGTCAGAGACTGAAACCGATCGAAGGTACACCTCCGGATCTGTTCTTCCCGCCAAAAGGATGTCCGTTTGCGGCAAGATGTGAGTATGCGATGGATGTATGTAAAGACAATCCGCCATATAAGTATCAATTGACTGAAGAACATGTGACAAACTGCTGGTTGCAGCACGAATATGCTCCGGACACAGAGTTTAAGAAAGAAGGAGCTGTAGCAGTAGAGAAAGGAGAGGTGGCAGAAGATGGAAAATAAGGAAAAACAGCCTCTCGTTCAGGTAAAACATTTATGTAAATATTTCAAAGTGGGAGGACATGCCGAACTGAAAGCGGTAGATGATGTTTCCTTTGATATCTATAAGGGAGAGACAGTCGGACTGGTTGGAGAGTCTGGATGTGGAAAATCCACAACGGGTCGTTGCATGATTCGTCTGTATGAGCCAACAAAAGGTGAAGTGATCTATGACGGAAAGGATATTACCAAACTTTCCAAGGCGGAGCAGAAACAGTTCTGCCAGAAAGTGCAGATGATTTTCCAGAACCCATATGCGTCTTTGAATTCCCGTATGACGGTAAAAGAAATCGTAGGAGAAGGGTTAAAGCAGCATGGAACCCCGGCAAAAGAGATTGATAAAAAAGTAGAGTCATTGTTGGAAACTGTTGGGTTGAACAAGGATCATATGTCCCGTTTCCCTCATGAGTTCTCAGGAGGACAGAGACAGCGTATCGGTATCGCGAGAGCGCTTTCCGTAGATCCGGACTTCATCATCTGTGATGAGCCGATCTCTGCGCTTGACGTGTCTATCCAGGCGCAGGTTATCAATATGCTGAAAGATCTTCAGGAAAAGAGAGGACTTACCTATCTGTTTGTTGCCCATGACTTGAGTGTCGTTAAATACATTTCTGACCGTGTAGTTGTTATGTATCTTGGAATGGTTGTGGAGCAGGCAGAGACAGAAGAACTCTACAGCAATCCGAAGCATCCGTACACGAAAGCCTTGCTTTCCGCGATTCCGGAGGCCGATCCTGATAAGGCAAAAGCAAACCGCCGTATCCCGATCAAGGGAGAGATCCCAAGCCCGATCAATCCGAAACAGTGCTGCCGTTTCGCAGAACGTTGTGAATATGCGACAGACCGTTGCTTTAATGAAGTGCCGGAATTAAGAGAAGTATGCCCAGGACACAAGGTAGCATGCCATCTGATGGATGAAAAATAAAATCAAATAAAATAAAAAAGAGGAGATGTCACTCCGGAACGAGAAATGTTCTGGAGAGGTATCTCCTCTTTTTTGTATATGCCGAATCGGTGATTCTTTCGGTTTAGCGGATTATGTCAGTCGGCATGATGTGTCCGCTTTCCGTATTTCGGAACGGATTTGGGATATTCACGGTTAAAAGCTTGACGACTTTGTTAGTATGGTTCATCCAGTTATGTTTTTCATTGGAATGAATCTGGATGCTGTCTCCCGGATAGAGCGTATACAAGGCCGATTCGAGCCGGATCGTCGCGATCCCCTCCAGAATGTAGATGAATTCCTCGCCGGAATGGCTGTACATTTCCAGATTTTCCTCTTTTGTGTTGGCAAGCGGAAGCAGTGTGAAAATACGTGGAAGAAAGTCAAAGGCGGTGACATCGTGACTCAGCGTATGCTGAATAATCTGCGGTCCGACAGGTGATGTCGGCAGAGAAAAACTGTGTACAACCGGATCGGTATTGTCGGTTCCGGTTTCCTCCTCAAAAAAGCTTCCAAGGCTGACATCCAGGACAGCTGCGATCTTTTCCAGCGTATCGATGGCGATGGATGACATGCCGCGTTCCATCTGGGACAGAAATCCGGTAGAAAGATTTGTCATCTCTCCCAGCTGTTTGAGTGTCAGATTACGTGAAGTACGTAATGCCTTGATTTTTTCTCCGATACTTGCGTTCTGGTTCATAGCATAACCCCCATTCTTTGGTAATAACAGTATATTGATTTTTTTTTGTCAAGTCAACTTTTTTGAAATATTCCCTGGTTTCATAATTGTGAAACTATAAACGGTAATTATTTCACAAAGGTCACGAATGATAAAAAAATGACGATTAATTTCGATAATTAATTCACAAATAAATAATAGTATTCATAAATATGAACAAAATGATTGACGAAAATGAATTCTGTGTTATAATAGAACCATAAACTAGAACGCGGTCTAATAAACAAACAGAAAAAAGTGCACAAGAACAAAAAAGGAGGATACTGGGGTGAAAATCAGAAAGACATTTCATACGATAGACACACATACCTGTGGCGAACCGACAAGAAATGTAATTGGTGGAATCCCGCCTATACCGGGTGCGACGATGCAGGAGAAACTGGCTTACATGTCCACAAAAGGAGACTGGCTCCGGAAACTTCTGACCTATGAACCGAGAGGCAATGAAGTGATGTCAGGAACCCTTGTCATGGAGCCGTGCAATAAAGAAGCAGATTTTGGAGTACTTTATTTTGAAGTGGGCGGCTGGATGCCGATGTGCGGACATGATACCATCGGAGTCGGAACCGCTCTGGTAGAAGCGGGGATGGTAGACGTACAGGAACCGTATACCTATGTGACACTGGACACGGCTGCAGGGCTCGTAAAACTTCAGATCGAAGTCAGGAACTGTTCGGCAGTCAGCGTGACTTTCGTTAATGCTCCGGCTTTTGTGATGGTGCAGGATGCGGAGATCCGAACCGGAAAGTACGGGACGCTCAGAGCAGATATTGCTTACGGCGGTAATATTTACGCGATTCTTCCGGCAGCATCGGTAGGACTTCATGTTAATCCGGATAGCGCCGGAGCCTTGATTGAAGCGGGAAATTATCTGAAGCAGAGGATCAATGAGCAGATTACAGTCTGTCATCCGACGATTCCGTTTGAAAATCACGTGACCCATATCGAATTCTATGAACCGACAGCTCAGGAAGACGGGGCAGTCAAGAATGCAGTAATCATTCCTCCGGGAGCAATCGACCGTTCCCCGTGCGGAACCGGCACATCGGCAAAACTTTCGGTTCTGGCGGCAAAGGGACAGATTCAGAAAGGAGAAAGTTTTATTCACCAGAGCATTATCGGAGGACAGTTCCAGTGCAAATATCTGGATGATGCAGAGGTGGCCGGCAAGCCGGCAGTAATTCCAGAAGTGACAGGGAGAGCCTGGGTAACGGGAATTCATACATTCCTTTTGGATCCGGACGATATTTTCCAGGAAGGATATCAGCTGGCATAAGGCGGAAAGGAGAGAAAAGATGGAAACAGAGACAATGAGAGTATTACACCATCCGATTCTGGGGGAACTCAGCCAGGATGATTATGTGGAAATTATAGTGGACGGCAGGAAGATGCAGGCCAAAAGCGGTGAAACCATCGCGGCGGCTCTGATGGCAAACGGAATCCATATTCATAGATATACGACAAAAAAGCATGAGCCAAGAGGTGTTTTCTGCGGGATCGGGCAGTGTACGGACTGTGTTATGACAGTGAACGGGAAACCGAATGTCCGGACATGTATCACTCCGGTGGAAGAAGGCATGGTAATTGAGACACAACAGGGATTTGGAAAGAGAGGCACAGAAAGATGAAAAAAGAAGTAGTGATCATCGGCGGCGGGCCGGCGGGGCTTGCTGCGGCAATCGAAGCGAAAAAGGATGGCTGTGACGTGCTTCTTGTGGACGAAAACAGACGTGCAGGCGGACAGCTCTTTAAACAGCTTCATAAATTTTTTGGATCCAGAGCACACCGTGCAGGCGTACGGGGGATTGACATCGGGCATCAGCTTCTGGAAGAAACGAAGGAACTCCAGATCGACTTCTGGCTGAATAGCTCCTGCATCGGAATTTTCCCGGACAAAAGAGCAGCGATTTTAAGAGACGGAAAGACGGAGATCGTGGAGGCGGACAAATTGCTTCTGTGTACCGGTGGGGCGGAAAATCCTCTTCGTTTTCCGGGATGGACACTTCCGGGAGTCATGGGAGCGGGAGCAGCCCAGACGATGGCAAATGTTCAGAGAGTCCTTCCGGGCAAACGTATTTTGATGATTGGTTCCGGAAATGTGGGTGTGATTGTTGCCTATCAGCTTTTGCAGGCAGGTGCAGATGTTGTCGGAATTGTAGAAGGGATGCCGAAGATCGGAGCTTACGGGGTTCATGCGGCTAAGATAAGAAGAGCCGGAATTCCATTTTACCTTGGCAGCACAATTGCGGAGGCAAAAGGAACGGATCATGTAGAAAAGGCGGTCATTGCCAAATTCCAGAACGGGCAGATTGTAAAGGGTACCGAAATGGAAACGGATGTAGATGTGATCTGCGTGGCAGTCGGACTCAGACCTTTGTCAGAGCTGGCACAGATGGCTGGGGTGCAGCATGATTTCATCCCGGAACTTGGGGGCTGGATGCCACTTCACAATGCAGATATGGAAACAAGCGTGCCGGGAATCTATGTGGCGGGCGATACCGCGGGTGTAGAGGAGGCGAGCACCGCGATGGACGAAGGAAGACTTGCAGCAGCAGCGGCAGCAGAGGCGTTGGGACATCTGACTAAAGAACAGGCAGAAGAGAAAAAAGCCGAGATCAGAGAGCGGCTGGACTCTCTGAGACAGGGACCGTTCGGAGACCGGAGAATGGCGGCAAAAGAACGTGTTGTCAGGAAGGGGGCTTAATCAAGATGGAAACAGGAATTATTTATGACGGATATCCGTCTATGGAAGAAATTAAACAGGCAAACGGATGGCCGGATGAAGAGCGTTTTGCAAAAGGACCAGTTGCAGTGGTGGAATGTGTACAGCAGATCCCGTGTAATCCATGTGAATCCGCCTGTCCGTTCCATGCAATTCAGATAGGACAGCCGATCACCAACACTCCGCAGGTAGACCGAGGCAAATGTATCGGGTGCGGTATGTGTGTAGCGGCCTGTCCGGGACTTGCCATCTTCCTTGTAGATAAGACGTATTCCGAAACAGAAGCAACGGTCAGCTTTCCGTTTGAGTACGATCCGCTTCCGGAGAAAGGACAGGAAGTAGACGCCCTTTCCCGTGCAGGAGAATATGTGTGCAAGGGGCATGTGGTAAAAGTGATGAATCCGAAGAAAAATGACCATACACCGGTGGTGACGCTGGCAATTCCGAAGGAGTATGCGGATACGGTGCGGACCATGCGGCGTCTGCGCCTTCCAAAGCCGGGAGAGGGATTCCATCCGGTAGAGCCGGAGGGATCGCTGGATGATGATGTGATTGTATGCCGGTGTGAGGAGATCACGGCAGGAGAGATCCGGAAAGCCATACGCGAGTATCATGCAACGACAGTGACAGAAGTAAAAAGAAGAGTCCGCGCCGGAATGGGGCTCTGCCAGGGAAGAACCTGCGGCAAGCTGGTAAGCCGGATCATTGCGGAAGAAACCGGAAAACAGATGAGCGAAATTAAGGGAAGCACAGATCGTCCGCCGGTCCGTCCGGTGACATTTGGAGAACTTGCCGAAGACGGAGAAGATCAGGAGGGATAAAAGATGGGCAAAGCATATGATGTAGCGGTGATTGGGGCCGGAGCCATCGGAACATCCGTGGCATACTTTAACGCAAAGAAGGGTGCCTCTGTTGTCCTGATCGATGCCGGGGACCTTGCAGAATCCACAAGCAGCAGAAGTGACGGTAATGTGCTTGTCTGTGACAAACAGCCGGGATTTGATGCGCTTTTTGCAAAAGCAAGTCAGGATATGTTTGAGGGATTAAGTAAAGAGTTGGATTACGATTTTGAGTGGAGACAGAGGGGAAGTCTCTTTCTGACAGAGACGGAAGAGGAATTCCAGATGGCATCTGAGTTTTGTGAATCTATGAAAAAGTGTGGAATTCAGATGAGAATGATGGATCAGAAAGAAGTACAGGATGATGAACCGTTCCTTGCGAAAGACGTTTATGGAGGACTGGAAACGATTTCTGACGGCTCGGTCTATCCGATCGGTCTTACTTATGGTATGGCGCTGGGAGCAGAAAAGAAAGGAGCGGTCCTTTCCCTACATAATAGAGTAACCGGAATCCGCCGGGACGGCAATGCATTTATCCTCGAAACAGAAAATGGGGAAATTGCGGCAAAAAATATCGTGGATGCTTGCGGAGTATGGGCTCCGGTAATCGGAAAAATGGTCGGCCTGAATGTTCCGATTCAGGCACGCCAGGGACAAATCCTTGTATCCGAGCAGACCTTCCAGGTGGCAAGAAGAAAAGTACACGAATTTGGATATATGTCCACTAAATTCCAGAATGACGGATACAAACGTCCGGTATCGGAACGGGTGGAGAAACATGGAGTGGCCTTTGTTTTTGAACCGACAGCATCCAACAACTTCCTCATCGGTTCGTCCAGAGCCTTTGCAGGGGAAGATGTTAGAAGCAGCATTGAGGTCATGAAGGCGCTTGCAGAACGGGCAATTCGTTTCTTCCCGGTGATTGCGGATATCAAAGTCATCCGGTCTTACAGCGGTCTTAGGCCTTACACACCGGATCACATGCCGATCGTATCTGGTACGCCGGTAGAAGGATTCTATATTGCAGCCGGACACGAAGGAGACGGAATCGGCCTTTCCCCGATTACAGGAAAAGTCATGGCGGATATGATTGCCAGTGAAGAACCGTTTATGGATTTAAGCCCGCTGAAATTTGAGCGGTTTGCAGCCACACAGGCGTAGAAAAGCATTCAAGGAGGTAAAAGATGAACACACAGTTTCAGGGCATTTATGCCGTAGTAGTTACACCATTTCACGAGGACGGGTCTTTTGACTTCGAGTCAGCAAAGAAGAATCTGGACTGGCTGATCGGACAGGGCGTGCAGGGCGTCTGCATCCTGGGGGCGACAGGAGAGTATCAGAGTATTTCCGATGAGGAACATATGGAATATGTGCGTGAGATTGTACCGTATGTCAAAGACCGTGTCAGCGTAATCGTGGGAGCATCCAGAGAGCGTCCGGAGGACGTGGTCAAACTGGTCAACAATATCAAAGAATGCGGCGCCCATGCGGCGATGGTACTTCCGTCCTTCTACTGTCATCCATCCCAAGACGAAATCGTAGAGCATTATCGGTATATTGAAGAACAGACGAAGTTCCCGATTGTAGCTTACAACAATCCGGGCTCTGCGGGTATTGAAATCGGACAGGAGGCATTCCGTGAGATCATGGCACTGCCGTACACTGCGATTGTTAAAGAATCCAGCGGAAGCATGCAGAAGCTGACAGAAGTGCTTAACGATGCGCCGGAGAAAGTATCTGTATTCTGTGGATGCGACAATCTCGCCTACGAAAGTTTTGCGGACGGCGCGTGTGGATGGATCTGCATGCTGGCCAATGTTGCACCAAAGCAGTGTGTTGAACTCTATGAGGCAGTCTATGTGGAAGAAAACCTGAAAAAAGGAAAAGAAATTTATAAGGAAATTCTTCCAGCATTAAACGTGCTGGAGTCCTTTCCGAAACCGGTGCAGGCTCTGAAATACGGATTGAGTCAAAAAGGTTTAAATGGCGGGTATGTCAGAAGGCCGAGAATGGAGTTAAATGAAGAGGAAAAAGCATACCTGGCAGAAGCAATGAAATTTGAAACACTCAGATAGTCACAGAACAGACAGGACAGTTCAGAAAGAGAGGTAAGAACAGTATGGAAATCCGTAAACTGTATATCAATGGAGAATGGACCGATTCCGCGCAGGAAGAATGGATTGAAATTGAAAATCCGGCCACACATGAAATCATTGCCAAGGTGCCGAGAGGGAACAAAGAAGATGTAGACCGGGCGGTGAAAGCGGCAAGAGAAGCCTTTGAAACCTGGCAGTACACTCCGCTTGAAGAACGAGTAGAGCTGATGAAAAAAGTGGTAGCAGGCCTGGAAAGCAGACGTCAGGAACTGATCGAGACAATTACAAAAGAGCTCGGCTCTCCGTACAAGGTTTCTGCGGAAGTTCATACGGATCCGTTTATTCTGGAGGCAAAGCATTATATTCAGACCGCTTCTGAATTCCAGTATGAGCAAAGACGGCTGACTTCGGTCGTAAGAAGAGAGCCGGTAGGCGTTGTGGGCGGACTGACGCCGTGGAACTTCCCGCTGGAACAGATCGAAAAGAAAGTCGTGCCGGCACTTCTGGCTGGCAACTGTGTTGTATTAAAGCCGAGCCAGTATACTCCACTGACTGCGTACATCCTTGCCGAAGAAATTGATAAGGCAGGATATCCGGCAGGAGTCTTCAATCTCGTGACGGGTCGGGGCGGAGAAGTCGGAAACGAACTTTCCAAACATGAAGATGTGGATATGATTTCCTTTACAGGCTCTACAGGAGCAGGACGGGAAGTAGCAAGAATGGCACTTGGCAACATCAAGAAAATCGCATTGGAACTTGGAGGAAAATCAGCAGCTATCCTTCTGGATGGCGGAGACTGGGAAAATGGAATCCATGCCGTACTGGAAACTGTAGTGCCGAACGCAGGTCAGACCTGTAATGCGTTGACAAGACTTCTGGTGCCGAAAGATGGACTTGCACGTGCAGAGGAAATCATCAAAGAACAGCTTAAGGAATATAAATACGGACCGGCAGAAGATCCGACTGTAACACAGGGACCGCTATCATCCAAGAAACAGTTTGATCGCGTAAAGGGTTACATTGAACTTGGATTACAGGAAGGAGCCAGAATGGTGGCCGGAGAAGTGCCGGAGGATAACGGAAGCTATTATGTAAAACCGGTGATCTTCAGCGATGTTACACCAGATATGCGGATTGCCCAGGAAGAAATCTTCGGTCCGGTACTCGTCGTCCTTCCGTATGAGACAGAAGAGGAAGCAGTAAAGATCGCTAACGACAGCATTTACGGATTGGCAGGCGCGGTGTACGGACCGGAAGAAAAGGCAAACAAAGTTGCACGCCAGATGAAGACAGGAACCGTCTATGTCAACGAAGGACAGTGGGATCCGACATCCCCGTTCGGAGGATACAAGCAGTCCGGACTGGGAAGAGAAGGCGGTGTAGAAGGATATGAAGAATTCCTTGAAATTAAGACTATTTATGATAAATAGAGAAATCATGCCATAGAAACCTCAGAAAGCAGGGGCAGCGTCTGAAAGAAGACGCTGCCCCTTGGTGTGCAGAAATGTACATTATGAGTAATTCCGGGTATCAGAATCTTCCGGAAGAAATCCTTCAAAAATGAAGTAGTCAAAAACATGCTCGCAAGCGTAAAGTTCCTGCGGGGATTTTACAGTCCACGCAAAGCACGGTATGCCAAAGAGTACCCGGCAGAGTGTCAGGGAAAGGGCGCTTCTTGCATGATGGTCGTACGCGATGAAATCCGGATGGGTAAAACAATTGGTGAGCAGATGCCTCGGGAAATAGTAGACCGGATGGATCCGTCCGTCATCTTTGTGGAAATTCATTCCAAGCTGACCCCTGCGGATGTACGGCCGGTATTTGCGGAACCACATCAGGGCAACCGGATGGAAGGATTCAATACAGTACGGACCGCTGTAGTGATCCAGAATCTCCGCAGCTTTCCGGCAGATTGGATTCCCGACATTTTTATATTTGATTTCTACAATGAGCGGTACTTTGCCGTCTACAAGATCCAGCACATCCTGAAACAACGGGATGTGTTCCGAGGTCCCAAGAACAGGCAGTTCCTTCAGTTCTTCATAAGTCAGTTCATCCACATCTTTTTCAATTCCGCAGATACGCTTCAGGTCAAAATCGTGCGCTGCCACAACCTGTCCGTCCTTTGTCAGCTGGATATCCAGTTCAATACCGTATCCGTGCTCTACAGCGCGCCGGAAAGCAGCCATGGTATTTTCCGGAATTCCAAGATTCAGATCATGAAGCCCACGGTGGGCGTAAAATTTTCCCGGCATCCGCTTTGGACGTCCGATCAATCTTGGTGTGATAGCAAACAGGTAAAAAAGCCCTGCGGTCAGTCCTCTTTTTATCCATGAATGTTTATTTTCTGTCATGATACACTCCTCCTCGACAAAAAACATTTCTTTCTTTTATGATAGCACAAATCCGGCAAAGGAGCAGAAAAAAATTCGTAACTATTCAGCCATACAGCTCAGATTCGCAGCTTGCGCTGCTTTTTCGCTGCTTACGCAGCTAAATCTTCGCTTATGGCTAAGCGCCATATGTCCTGAAACAACGCAAACCTTCTGCAAGCAAGCTTGCGCCAGGTTTTCATTGTTTCAGGCCGCATGGCTGAATAGTTACAAAAATTGTTTATAGATTTTTCATTGGAGTTTCCATGGGTGCTTTGCTATACTATAGTGAGGAATCAATATTCCATATTGATACAAAAAGAGGTGCGATCAATGAAAGAAAACTTGAAAGAAGTCTATACTCAGCGTACAGACAGCTGTGATATGGCAAACAGCGTGGAATTTACAGCACTGATGAATAAGTATAAATGTGCGATCATGGAAGTTGAGACGAAACTGAATGTACTGGATGCCGAGTTCTCGTTGAATTATGATAGAAATCCTTTTGAATCCATCGAGACGAGACTGAAATCTCCGGCCAGTATTCTGGAGAAGCTGAAAAGAAGAGGGTTTGAGCCGACGCTGGAAAATATCGAGAAGAATCTCTTTGACGTGGCAGGTGTCCGTGTTGTCTGCGCGTTTCAGGAGGATATTTACCGACTGGCAGAGCTTCTTACAGGACAGGATGACATCCGGCTTCTACGGACGAAAGATTACATACAGCATCCAAAGGAAAATGGATACCGGAGTCTGCATCTGATTTTGGAGATTCCGATCTTTCTGGCGGATGGCAAGGAATATATGAAAGTAGAGGTGCAGTTCCGTACAATTGCCATGGATTTCTGGGCGAGCGTGGATCATCGTCTCCGTTACAAAAAGGAGATCGATGATGAGTGCGAAATCCAGAAGAAGCTGAAGCGGTGTGCCACGGTGATTTCCCAGCTGGATCAGGAGATGCAGGATATTCGGAATATGATTGAAAAGAGTAATGGATAATAACAAAGATTAAGATATACCTGATTTGCGGCCGGAATGTTTTACGAACCCGTAAAACATGGTATACTATAGAGCAGGAAAATTTGAATCAAAATGAGGAGATTGGAATGGACAGTAAGAAATTACAGGCATATGAGCTGATACAGGAGAAGGAACTGAATGGGATCAAGGCAAAAGGAACTCTTCTCCGGCATAAAAAAAGCGGGGCAAGGATCGTCCTGATTGAAAATGACGATGATAACAAGGTGTTTTCTATCGCATTCCGCACGCCTCCTGAGGATAGTACGGGACTGCCGCATATTCTGGAACATTCAGTGCTCTGCGGATCAAGGGAATTCCCTGCAAAGGATCCGTTTGTGGAGCTGGTAAAAGGATCATTAAATACGTTTTTAAATGCGATGACTTATCCGGACAAGACCGTGTACCCGATTGCAAGCTGCAATGATCAGGATTTCCAGAACCTGATGCATGTTTACATGGATGCGGTATTCTATCCGAATATTTATGAGAGTGACAAGACGTTTCGACAGGAAGGATGGAGCTACGAGTTGGAAGATCCGGACGGAGAACTGAAATACAACGGCGTTGTCTACAATGAGATGAAGGGAGCGTTTTCCTCCCCGGACGGTGTACTGGATCGGATGATTTTAAATTCCCTTTTTCCAGACACTTCTTACTCTAACGAGTCAGGTGGAGATCCGGATGCCATCCCGTCGTTGACATACGAAGACTTCCTGAATTTCCACCGGAAATATTACCATCCGGCTAACAGTTATATTTATCTGTACGGTGACATGGATATGGAAGAAAAGCTTCAGTGGTTGGACGAGAAATATCTGAGCAAATTTGAAAAAGCCGAGATCGACTCAGAGATCCGTCTGCAGAAACCGTTTGATGAGCCGGTAGAATGGAAGAGGTATTATTCCATCTCAGGAACCGAGTCTGAGGAGATGAATACCTATCTGTCCTACAATAAGGTGATCGGCACCAGTCTGGATGAGAAGCTTTACCTTGCATTTTCCATTCTGGACTATGCATTGTTATCTGCGCCGGGTGCGCCGTTAAAGAAAGCTCTGACAGATGCGGGAATCGGACATGATATTGTTGGGTCCTACGATAACGGAATTTACCAGCCGACGTTTTCTGTGATTGCAAAGAATGCCGAAGAGTCACAGAAGGAAGAGTTTGTCCGTGTGATTGAGACCACTTTGGAAAAGATTGTCAAAGAGGGAATCGATCCGGACGCTTTGACGGCGGGCATCAATTATCATGAGTTCCGCTATCGGGAAGCGGACTTTGGCAACTATCCGAAGGGACTGATGTACGGACTGCAGATGTTTGACAGCTGGCTGTATGATGAAGAAAGCCCGTTTATCCATATCGAGGCACTGGATACCTTTGCATTTTTGAAAGAGCAGGTAGGTACTTCCTACTATGAGGAGCTGATTCAGAAGTACCTTCTTGATAATACCCATGCTTCCATCGTCATGATCTGTCCGAAAAAAGGGCTGACAGCAGAAGCAGACCAGAAGCTCCATCAGAAGCTTCAGGACTATAAGGCAGGTCTCTCTAAAGAAGAAGTGGAGAAGCTTGTACAGGATACGAAAGATCTGAGAGCGTACCAGGAAGAGCCGACACCTCCGGAAATTCTGGAGAAAATTCCGGTGCTGAAAGTCAGCGATATTTCCGAGGACATTGCTCCGATTTATAACGAAGAGCAAAAAGCCGGGGATATTCCATGTATCTGTCATCCGATCAATACAAACGGAATCGGTTATCTGACACTGATCTTTGATCTCAGGACATTAAGCGAGGAAGAGATCCCGTATGCGGGACTTCTGCAGGCTGTGCTCGGCATTATCGATACAGAACATTACGAGTATGGTAAGCTGTTCAATGAGATCAACCGGCGCACAGGAGGCATCGAGACATCCCTTGAGATGTATACCGATGTCACAAAAGTGAAGGAGAAAGAATTCCGTCCGACGTTTGAGATCAAAACGAAAGCAATGTACGATCAGCTTCCGTTTGCCCTTTCTATGATGGAGGAGATTCTGATGCGCTCGGTGCTCACAGATGAGAAGCGGATCAAAGAGATTCTGGACATGCTGAAATCCAGATTTCAGATGAAGTTTCTCTCTGCGGGACACAGCTCTGCCGTGCTGCGGGCCATGTCCTACAGCTCACCGCTTGCGCGCTTTAAAGACATGACAAACGGAATTGAGTACTACGAGACCGTCAGCCGGATCACAGAGCATTTTGAGGAAGAGAAGGAACGCCTCATGGAGATGCTCCAGAGGATCAGCCGTAAGGTATTCCGGAAAGATCGGATGATCGTAAGCTATACGGGAGAAGCCCAAAGCCAAGAAGCGGTACTTCAGGAGATCAAGAAGTTCTCAGAATGTCTGCACACGGAAGAAGTGGAAGAGTCCAGCTTCCAGCTCACATGCGTGAAGAAAAACGAAGGATTCCAGACATCCTCCAAGGTACAGTATGTGGCGATGGCGGGGAACTTTATCGATGCAGGAGCACAGTACCATGGGGCACTTCAGATTCTGAAAGTCATCATGGGATACGAATATCTCTGGCAGAATATTCGTGTCAAAGGTGGCGCCTATGGATGTATGAGCAGCTTTAACAAACTGGGAGAAGGATATTTTGTTTCCTACAGAGATCCGCACCTGAAAAATACGCTGGAAATTTATAAGGGCGTGACTGAATATCTGAGAAATTTTGATGTCAGCGACCGGGATATGACGAAATTTATCATTGGTACGATCAGTAACATGGATCAGCCGATGACTCCGGCTATCAAGGGTGACCGGTCTATGAATCTTTACATGAATCATGTGACGGAAGAGATGATCAGAAAAGAGAGACTGGAAGTTCTCCATGCAACGCAGCAGGATATTCGAAATCTGGCGGATATTGTGGAGAAGGTATTGCAGGCAGACCAGATTTGTGTCATCGGAAATGAAGACAAGATTGAGCAGGAAAAAGAGATCTTTACCGAGGTTAAGGCGCTGTTTTAGGCGCCGGACCCTCTGGTTTGGAGAGTTTACAAAGGAAAGAGGAACGGGATTTTGACAGAGAATAAACAGTATAAATCAGGATTTGTGACATTGATCGGACGACCGAATGTGGGGAAATCCACGCTGATGAATCAGCTGATCGGACAGAAGATCGCCATCACATCCAATAAACCACAGACAACCAGAAACCGGATTCAGACTGTACTCACAACGGATGAAGGACAGATTGTCTTTGTAGATACACCGGGAATACACAAGGCAAAAAACAAGCTTGGTACTTACATGGTAAATGTGGCGGAGCGGACACTCAATGAGGTGGACGTTGTACTTTGGCTTGTAGAGCCGTCCACCTTCATCGGTGCAGGAGAGCAGCACATTGCAGAGCAGCTGAAGAAAGTACACACGCCGGTGATTCTTGTTATCAACAAGGTGGATAAAGTGAAGCGGGAAGAACTTCTCCCGTGCATTGCAAAATACAAAGACATTTACGATTTTGCGGAGATTGTTCCAGTCTGTGCAAGAAACGGAGAGAACACAGATGAACTGGTGAAGGTAATTTTGCAGTATCTGCCGTACGGACCTCAGTTTTACGATGAGGATACGGTGACGGATCAGCCGGAACGCCAGATTGTGGCGGAGTTGATCCGGGAGAAGGCACTGCACAGCTTAAACGAGGAGATCCCACACGGAATTGCGGTGGTGATTGACCGGATGAAATTCCGCAAGGGGCAGAAAGGAACCATTGCGGATATCGATGCGACGATTATCTGTGAACGGGATTCTCACAAAGGAATCATCATCGGAAAGCAAGGCAGCATGCTCAAAAAAATCGGTAGTACCGCCAGATTCGAGATTGAGCGGATGCTGGACTGCAAGGTCAATTTAAAGCTGTGGGTGAAGGTGAAAAAGGACTGGAGAGACAGCGAATTTCTGATGAGAAATTTTGGATACCAGGAAGAAGAATAACAAAAGAAAAATCGGAAAACCTAATTTTATTCCAAAAGATGAAGAGGTGATCCGATGAATGAAGACTACTGGGCACGGTTTGAAATGACCGGAAAAGTAGAAGACTATCTGACCTACAAAGGGATAACGGCGCCAAAGGCCGGAAAAGACCGGGATCAGAACGAAAGCTGGAAGGATGAAGAAAGTGAGCCAGACGATTACCGTGACAGGAATGATTCTGTCAGCGCTTCCGATTGGAGAATACGATAAAAGAGTGGAGATCCTCTCCCGCGAGCGGGGGAAGATCTCCGCTTTTGCCAGAGGTGCAAGGCGGCCAAACAGCATGCTTGTCGGGACGACGGGCCCGTTTCTGTTCGGCACCTTTACGCTTTACGAAGGAAGGTCTTCGTATACGCTGCAGCAGGCGGAAATTCAGAATTATTTCGGGGAGCTTAGGACTGATATCGAAGCCGTGACATACGGGTTTTATTTCCTGGAATTTGCCGCATACTGTACAAGAGAGAATAATGATGAGACGGAAATTCTAAAGCTTCTCTATCAGACGATGCGGATCGTTGTAAAGAGAAGCATTTCTCTTCCCCTGATCCGGTGCATCTTTGAATTGAAGATGATCTGTCTGGAAGGGGAAGCGCCGCAGTCCTTTGCCTGCACCGGATGTGGCAAGAAGGAGGGACTTTCCTGGTTCAGCGCTTCAAGGGGCGGGATGCTCTGCCAGGACTGCGCCGGACAGGCGGCGGATGTGCTTTCACTTGGACAGTCTGCACTTTACGCTCTGCAGTTTATCGAAGGAACCCCGGTGGAGAAGCTTTATACTTTTACTGTGAACGATGATGTACTGGCGCAGTTGAAAAAGGTAGCGAAACGGTGCGTGGATGTGTACATAGGACATACATTCCGGTCGTTGGAGATGCTGGAGATGATTTAAGCAGGGGGCCGGACCGGAGAAATGGCTGAATTGTCAGGAAAACAGGACGCAAAAACAGGGAATGTGCTTGCAAAAGCGGGCAAATTACCGTATAATGGTAACAATTTTAGAAGAATGTGAGGTAAAAGACGATGGTAGAAAAAACAATGGACAAAATCGTAGCTCTTGCCAAAACCAGGGGGTTTGTATATCCGGGATCCGAAATCTACGGTGGACTTGCCAATACATGGGATTACGGAAATCTCGGCGTAGAACTGAAAAACAATGTAAAGAAAGCATGGTGGAAGAAATTTATTCAGGAAAATCCTTACAATGTCGGTGTAGACTGTGCGATTCTGATGAATCCGCAGACATGGGTTGCTTCCGGACATCTCGGAAATTTCAGCGATCCGCTGATGGACTGTAAAGAGTGTAAGGAGCGTTTCCGTGCAGATAAACTGATTGAAGATTATGCAGCAGAACATGGGATTGAGCTGAAAGAAAGTGTAGACGCATGGTCTCATGAGAAGATGATGGATTTCATCAATGAGCACCAGGTTCCGTGTCCGAGCTGTGGAAAGCACAATTTCACGGACATCCGGGAATTCAACCTGATGTTCAAGACATTCCAGGGAGTTACAGAGGATGCGAAAAACGTTGTTTACCTCCGTCCGGAGACTGCTCAGGGTATTTTCGTTAACTTCAAGAATGTACAGCGTACTTCAAGAAAGAAGATTCCGTTTGGAATCGGACAGATCGGAAAATCCTTCCGTAACGAAATTACACCGGGTAACTTTACATTCCGTACAAGAGAGTTCGAGCAGATGGAGCTGGAATTCTTCTGTGAACCGGGAACAGACCTGGAGTGGTTTAAGTACTGGAAAGATTTCTGCTACAACTGGCTGAGAGATCTTGGCATGACGGAAGACGAGCTGCGCGCACGTGACCATGATCCGGAAGAACTTTCCCACTACAGCCGTGCGACAACAGACCTTGAGTTCTTGTTCCCGTTCGGATGGGGCGAGCTGTGGGGTATTGCAGACCGTACCGATTACGACCTGACACAGCATCAGGATGTGTCCAAACAGGATATGACATACTTTGATGATGAGAAGAAGGAAAAATACCTGCCATACGTCATTGAGCCGTCACTTGGCGCAGACCGTGTTGTACTTGCGTTCCTCTGTGCAGCATACGATGAGGAAGAACTGGAAGGTGGAGATACAAGAACAGTCCTTCACTTCCATCCGGCTCTTGCACCAGTGAAGATCGGTGTGCTTCCGCTCTCTAAAAAGTTAAACGAGGGTGCGGAGAAAATTTATGCTGAGCTTAGCAAATATTACAACTGTGAATACGACGACCGTGGAAATATCGGGAAACGTTACCGCCGTCAGGATGAGATTGGTACACCATTCTGCGTGACCTATGATTTCGAATCCGAAGAAGATGGGGCAGTAACTGTACGTGACCGCGACACGATGGAGCAGGAGCGTGTAAAGATCGAAGATCTGAAAGCTTATTTTGAAAAGAAGTTTGAATATTAAAAACAAGGCCGGGAGCAGTTGTCTTCCGGCCGTTATTTTGCCAGGAGGGGAATCATGTATCCGGAAATACACTATAAAACAGAATCGAAAGAACCAAGGACCGTCACTATTTTCGGGTGTTACGGGGACAGTCCGGAGGTCTTCCTTCCGGATACTATTGACGGTCTTTCGGTAACCAGAATTGCGGACTATGGATTTGCACAGGCAGATGAAGAGGAAGATATGTCTGTCTTTTTACCGGACAAAGATCAGGATAAAGGAGTGCGGGAGCGGCTCTGCAGCGGTCGTGTGGAGGAGATCCATCTGCCGGAAGAACTTTGTGAAGTGGGGCGCTACGCCTTTTATCGATGCTTTCGGTTAAAACGACTGTCCTTTACGGACAGTCTGATCAGCATCGGCGGAGGTGCCTTTACAGGATGTCAATTAAGCAATGTGGAGATCCGGTGTAGAAAGTCACGGCAGACCTGTCTGAGGCAGATTCTGGAGGAACAGCGGTTTGAACTGGCTGTCCATATTTCTTATGAGGAGCAGGGGAAGATCGAGACAGCCAGTCTGATTTTTCCGGAGCACTATGAAGAGGCAGTGGAGAATACGCCGGCCCGAATCGTGGAGACGCACTACCATGGATCCGGTGGAGACTACCGCCAGTGTGTCTATCATAAGGAGATCGATTACGAGGAATATGACGCCCTTTTTGTAAAGGCAAAAGCAAGGGAAGATGTCAGTACTTTGATCCGGATTGCGTTGTCCAGGCTTCAGGAGCCATACCGTCTTACCAGACAGGCAGAAGAAGAATATGCCGATTTCCTGAAGAGCTGTGCCGGGGAAACCGCCGGATTTCTTCTTGAGTCGGATGACATGGAGACAGTACGATTTCTTCTGGATCAGAAGATCTGGGAGGGTGAGGCACTGGAGACCGCGCTTACTGTGGCGGAGAAGAAAGAACATGCTGAAGCGTCAGCCCTTTTACTGCAGGCCGGAAGGAGACAAAGCGGAAAGAAAACATTCGATCTGTAATTAGAAGAATGCGGGATACTGGATAAGGAGGAAGAGATGGAACAGATGATCAGCGAAGAGCAGTCAGCACGCATGGATGCGCTGGGAAAGGAAATTCTGCGGACAGCGAGGAATGAATTATATTTGAAAATGCGGTATCTGGATGTGGCTCTTTCCAGTCTGAGATTTCAGATGGACGGGGAGATCGGTTCCATGGGAACAGACGGACAAGGGCTTTACTTTCATCCGGGATGGCTGGGCGGTGCTTACCGGGAGGATCGGAAGAATGTCAACCGGGCCTATCTCCATATCGTACTGCACTGCCTGTTCGGGCATCTGTACCTGAGAGGAAAACGGGATCCGGTATTTTGGGATCTGGCCTGCAACATTGCGGTGGAGTCCATTATCGACAGTCTTTCTTACCCTTGCGTCAGACGGGCACCATCTTGGCTGAGGAAGGATGTATACCGCAGACTGAAAAGCAGCACAAAGGTGTTGACAGCTCAGAAGATCTATAAAAGTCTGACAGCATGGGGGATGAGTGAGGAGAAGAGGATGGAACTGGAGGCTGAGTTCGGGGCGGATAACCATCTTTACTGGCCGGACCCGGAGGAAAACAAAAAGAGGCCGCCAAATGAGACAGAGAATAACTGGAAACAGATCAGCGAGCAGATGGAGCTCAATCTGGACACTTTCGCACAGGAAGAGGCAAGTGCCTCCGGCGATCTCCTGGAAGAGCTTCGGGTCGCCAATAAAAAGCGCTACGACTATCGGGAATTTCTGAGGAAATTTTCCGTATGGCGGGAGGAGATCGGCGTGGATGACGACAGCTTTGACTACGCTTTTTATCATTATGGACTGTCTATGTACGGCAATATGCCGTTGATCGAGCCGCAGGAGACAAAGGAGGTCAAAAAGATCGAAGAATTTGTCATTGTGGTGGATACGTCCATGTCCTGCTCTGGAGAGCTGGTACGGAAATTTCTGGAGGAAACGTATGATGTCCTAAGCGAAAATGAGAGCTTTTTCCGAAAAGTTCACATCCGGATTCTCCAGTGCGATGAACAGGTGCAGGAAGATGTGAGGATCGAAAGGCAGGAAGAGTGGGAACGCTATATGCAGGAGATGAAACTCTATGGCGGCGGCGGAACCGATTTTCGTCCGGCCTTTGTCTACATTGACAGTTTGATCGAACAGGGTGCGTTTCAAAACCTGAGAGGCGTGATTTATTTTACGGACGGGTACGGCACTTATCCGTCCCGGATGCCATCCTACGAAACGGCGTTCGTTTTTATAGACGACGGATCGAGGGACATCCGGACGCCGGCATGGGCGATCCGACTTGTGCTGGATGAAGCGATATTTATGGAAAGCGAGGAAGAATAGAGGATGCATATTAAACGAGCAAAGCAGGAAATCCGGGATTCCATCGAGGCTTATCTTCAAAAAGACGCGGACGGACGTTATTTGATCCCGTCTATCCGGCAACGGCCGATTCTTCTTATGGGGCCTCCGGGGATTGGAAAGACCCAGATCATGGAACAGGTTGCAAGAGAATGCGGAATCGGGCTGGTTTCCTATACGATTACACACCATACCCGGCAGAGTGCGATAGGACTTCCGTTTATCCGGGAGCGCAGCTATGGCGGGAAAGTCTATTCCGTCACGGAGTATACAATGAGCGAGATCATCACATCAGTCTATGAGAAGATGGAGGAGACCGGGCTAAAAGAAGGAATCCTCTTTCTGGACGAGATAAATTGTGTCTCGGAGACGCTGGCGCCGACCATGCTGCAGTTCCTGCAGTGTAAGATGTTTGGAAACCAAAAAGTACCGGAAGGATGGATTATTGTGGCGGCGGGTAATCCGCCGGAATACAATAAGTCCGTTCGGGAATTCGACATTGTGACACTGGACCGGCTAAAACGGATTGACATTGAGGAAAATTATGATGTGTGGCGGGAGTATGCTTATGAGGCACAGATCGACCCGGCGATTCTTGCTTATCTGGAAATCCGGAAAGATCATTTTTATCGTGTAGAAAACACAGTGGACGGAAAACAGTTTGTGACAGCCAGAGGATGGGAGGATCTCTCGGAACTTCTCCGTGTATATCGGATGCTTGGTAAGAAAGTAGATCGGGAAGTGGCACACCAGTATCTTCAGAACTGGGAAATTGCGAAGGAATTTGCCAATTATCTGGAACTGTATGAGAAATACAAGAAAGACTACGGATTGGAAAAGATTGTACAGGGCATTTATGGAGAGGATGTTCTTGAAAAGTTGAAATTCGCCTCCTTTGATGAGAGATTCAGCATTGTGGGCATGTTAAATGGAAAGCTTGCCGAGTATTTCCGGGCGTATAAAGAGGAAGATGCCAGAACGGAACGTCTGTTTGCGGAATTGAAAGCGTACAAAGAGGAGCACAGCCTACAGGTAGTGATCGAACGTCTCCGGGAGAAGCTGGCATCCCAAAAGAAGGCGGGAATTCTGAACGTTTTCCAGGAAAAGCTGGAGAATTCAGTGATTGCAGAGCTGGAATCCTACGAGCAGCAGTGGAAATTGACCGAGACGGCGGCAAAAGGAGCCGGATGGGACGAGGAGTTTTCTTTTATCAAAGAAGCCTTCTCCAGACAGGTGGAGAAGCGTCAGGAAGTGACGAACAAGACGATGAACGCGCTGGAAAATACATTCCGGTTTCTGGAGGATGCCTTTGGCGAAAGTCAGGAGATGGCGGCCTTTCTGGCAGAACTCAACACCAACGGGGACAGTATCAGGTTCTTGCGGGAAAATGATTGTCCGCATTTCTACAAGTATAATAAAGGCCTTTTGTTCGATGAACGACAGAAAGAAATTTTGACCGAGATGGAAAAAATCGAAAAGGGTATTGAAGTTTTGTAATACTTTATGAAAATGTAAAAAAATATATAAATAAAATAAAAGATTGACTGTGACTTTTGTAAAAAGTGAGGTATAATGGGGGTACTGGTAAGCTGTAAGGCTTAAACATATCTCATGTCAGAAGGAGGAACAAAACAGTGGACAGAAGAAATGTATGGAAAACATACACACAGGCAGAGTTAAAAGAGATGGAGGACATCAGTGTACGCTACAAACGCTGCCTGGATGAAGGAAAGACAGAAAGAGAATGCGTAGAAGTGACAGAGCGTCTGGCAGAAGAGGCAGGATACCGTCCGCTTAGCTCCTATGTGGAAGCAGGCAGTCCTTTAAAAGAAGGCGATAAGATCTACGCAACTTTTATGGGAAAGATGATTTTACTCTTCCAGATCGGAAAAGAGCCTCTGGAAAACGGAATGAATATTCTCGGAGCGCATATCGATTCCCCGCGAATTGATATCAAGCAGAATCCGCTTTATGAGACGGACGAGATGTCCTATCTTGATACACATTACTATGGAGGAATCAAGAAGTATCAGTGGCTTGCTACTCCGCTTTCTCTTCACGGAGTCATTGTGAAAAAAGACGGAACAAAGGTACGTGTCAATATTGGAGAAAATGAACATGATCCGGTATTTGTGATTACAGACCTTTTGGTTCATCTGGCAGGAAAGCAGATGTCACAGAAAGCATCTGAAGTCATCGAAGGAGATAATCTGGATCTCCTGATTGGAAGTCGCCCATTAACAGAAACAGAAGGATTAAAAGAAGATGAAAAAGAAGCGGTAAAAGCTGGAGTTCTTCGTCTTCTGGAAGAAACATACGGAATCGGAGAAGAAGATTTTGCGTCCGCAGAGCTTGAGATTGTACCGGCAGGAAAAGCAAGAGACTGTGGTATCGACAGAAGTATGATTTTATCCTATGGACAGGACGACAGAGTCTGCGCATTCACATCCCTGTTTGCAATGCTGGACAACCCGCAGATCAGCCGTACTGCATGTTGTATTCTGGTAGATAAAGAAGAAATCGGAAGTGTCGGAGCAACCGGTATGCATTCAAGATTCTTTGAAAATACTGTGGCAGAACTTATTGCCCTGACAGGAGAAGAGTCCGAATTAAAAGTAAGACGTGCTCTTCAGAATTCTAAGATGCTTTCTTCCGACGTAAGTGCTGCTTACGATCCGATGTTCGCGTCCGCATTTGAAAAGAGAAGTTCCGCATTTTTTGGAAAAGGTCTTGTATTCAACAAGTTTACAGGAAGCCGCGGAAAGAACGGCTCCAACGATGCAAATGCAGAATACCTTGCAGAAATCCGAAAAGTCATGGATGAGTCTGAAGTAGGTTATCAGTACGCTGAGCTTGGAAAAGTTGATGTCGGCGGCGGCGGAACAATTGCTTATATTATGGCCCAGTATGGTATGGATGTAATTGACAGTGGCGTGGCGGTTCTCTGTATGCATGCTTTGTATGAAATCTCCAGCAAAGCAGATGTCTATGAGGCTGTAAAAGGTTATAAGGCGTTTATCGAAAAGATCGGATGTTAATTCCCGGAATTTTACAATTCAGTCATGGCATGCTATGGCTGAATTGTTTTAGAAAAAACGATAAATTTCTTGACGAACTATGTTAAAACAATTACAATATTACCAGCGGGAAACTGCAAAAGAACGTAATATTCCGGGCACATAGGTACGACTTTACATAAGAAAAACGCAAAGTCGTGTTTTTCGTGTCAAATATTACAAATATATTATTAGGAGGACATTGAAACATGGCTACGAAATGGGTGTATATGTTTACAGAAGGTAACGCTACAATGAGAAACCTTCTGGGTGGTAAAGGTGCGAACCTTGCTGAAATGACAGGCCTTGGACTCCCGGTACCTCAGGGATTCACTGTAACAACAGAGGCTTGTACCCAGTATTATGAGGATGGCAGACAGATCAACGACGAAATCATGAGTCAGATCATGGAAGCTATGACAAAACTGGAAGAGATTACAGAAAAGAAATTCGGAGATAAAGAGAACCCGCTTCTCGTTTCCGTTCGTTCCGGTGCAAGAGCTTCTATGCCAGGTATGATGGATACAATCCTGAACCTTGGTCTGAATGAAGAAGTTGTTGAAACTCTGGCAGAAGCTTCCGGAAACCCTCGTTGGGCATGGGACTGCTACAGAAGATTTATCCAGATGTATTCCGACGTTGTTATGGAAGTCGGCAAGAAATATTTTGAAGAACTCATCGATAAGATGAAAGAAGAAAAAGGTGTAAAACTTGATGTTGAGCTTACAGCTGAAGACCTCAAGACTCTTGCATCTCAGTTCAAAGCTGAATACAAAGAAAAGATCGGAACAGACTTCCCGTCTGACGCTAAAGAACAGCTCATCGGAGCTGTAAAAGCTGTATTCCGTTCATGGGACAACCCGCGTGCCAATGTATACCGTCGTGACAACGATATCCCGTATTCTTGGGGAACAGCTGTCAACGTACAGATGATGGCATTCGGTAACATGGGAGATGACT
>CAUWJP010000024.1:0-51262 GCA_963559135.1 uncultured Sellimonas sp. | reverse complement strand
AGTATATTTATAAATAAGGTTGTGGCAAAGATATGCTTTGTTTTTTTAAATATTTTGAATACGCTTGAATAGAGAAAGATGACTAAATTCAGTGGAATGGAAAAACTGAAGATTCTAAGATATTCTGCCGCTTCCTGCAGAGTTTTACCAGTTAATCCGAAGCCTATATGCAGAATAGGATCGCAGAACATGTTAAAAAGAATGAAAAGTCCCAAACCGATGCCTCCGCACAGAATCAGGAGAAGGGAAAATTCTTCGCTGATACCTTTCAAATCGTTTCTCCCTTTTAGATTAGAACCGCAAATATTAAAGACGATCGAGAATGCACCAAGAACACCTACGAGACTGTTGATGCAGGAATAGACGAGTCCGACACCGGCATATGCCTCTAAGGAAATATGTCCGATAAAAGCCTGATCAATGATCCCCATCAAGATACTTGTGATGGAACTTGCTATCAGCGGCAATGCCATTTTATTTAATTCTGTAATACAGCTTTTTTTCTCTTTCCTTATACAGTTCATATTTTATTACCTTTTCAAATCTCATTCCACGATATAAATTAATTATAGGATTGCGGAAAATGTCTGGCAAGAGGAATATTGCGAGCAGGAAAAAAGCAAGGTATGGGATTGGAATTTTCAAATTTGGCATATATACTTAACACATGAGGAATGCGAAGATATACAGGAAAGGAAAAGATTATGGGGTTGATTTTAGAAAAAGCGAATGTGAAACATGCAAAGGAAATATATGACTTGCAGAAGGCATCATTCAAAAGTCTGCTGGATAAGTATCAGGATTACGATACAAATCCTGGAGGAGAAAAACTGGAACGAACGATTGAGCGGCTGGAACAGCCATTTACAGACTTTTATTTTATTACTCTTGGAGAAAAACATATTGGAGCAGTCAGAATCTGTGATTTTGAAAACAGCTGTATTTTGAAACAGATCTTTATTCTTCCAGAATATCAGGGGTATGGATATGCCCAGGAAGCTATTAAGATGGTCGAATCTTTTTATCCAAAAGCAAAAAGATGGGAACTGGATACTATTTTGCAGGAAAAAAAGCTTTGCTATCTGTATGAGAAAATGGGATATCAAAAAACAGGAAAAACGGAAAAGATCAAAGATGGCATGGATCTGGTGTATTATGCCAAAGAAAAAACAGGGAGAGTTTAAATGAAGATTAAGTTTCAAGAAAATGAATTCTGGTATGGTACCTGTGTGAAATATGGGATGAAGATGCCGATTGGTTCGGATACGGAGATAGAACTGGATCTTACAAGTAATCCTACGCCGAATCAGGCGATGCCGCTTCTTATTTCGACGAAAGGGAGAAGTATCTGGTCTGATCAAGGATTTCCTGTCAGGGTGGGTGACGGTGCTATTGAAGTTCCGGATTCATGTCTTCTGGAGGAGACGGGAGGTAGTCTTCGGGAAGCTTATCTGGGTGTGATGAAAGAACATTTTCCGTTCCGGGGAATGCCAGCGGAAAATCTTTTTGGGAAGATTATTTACAATACATGGATCGAGCTTACTTATAATCAGAACGAGGAAGATATTCTTGCATATGCCCGCCGGATTCTCGAAAGTGGGATGCCGTCAGGCGTTCTGATGATCGACGATGGATGGGCGGAAAATTATGGAGATTGGAGGTTTCACAGCGGGAAGTTTCCGCATCCGGAGCAGCTGCTCAAAACACTTCATGAGATAGGATACGAGGTGATGGTCTGGATCTGCCCGTTTATTTCTCCGGATTCTTTGAAATACAGAGAGGCGAAAGAAGAGGGAATTCTTGTCCTGACATCGGAGGGAGAAACGTATCTTGCAAAATGGTGGAATGGGTATTCGGCAGTTCTGGACTTTTCCAATCCAAAGGCAGTACAGTGGCTGAAACGACAGCTGGACGCACTTTTGGACATGGGTGTGAATGGATTTAAGTTTGACGCAGGCGACAGTATGTATTACAGGAATGACAATGTGACGTTCGGAAATGTGACGCCGAATGAACAGTCTAGAATGTGGGCGGAGTTTGGAGAACAGTATCCATACAACGAGTACAGAGCAGCATTTCGGGCAGGAGGATACGCGTTGCTTCAAAGGCTTTGTGATAAAGACCACTCTTGGGGAGAAAACGGGATTGCATCATTGATTCCAGATACCCTGCTTCAGGGTATTACCGGACATACTTTTGGATGTCCGGATATGATTGGAGGCGGCGAATACTTGAATTTTCAGAACATGGAGAAATCCGGGCTGGATGAAGAGCTGTTTGTCAGACATTGCGAGATAGCATGCTTGATGCCTGCCATGCAGTTCTCAGCAGCACCGTATCGGATTTTGACTGGGGAAAACTTTGCATGCATTTTGAAAAGTATTGAGGTACGGAAAAAATTTCTGCCTTATATTATGGAAGAACTCAAAAAGGCCAGCGTAACAGGCGAACCGTTGATTCGTTATTTGGCATATGAATTTCCGGAGGAAAATGTGGAAAACGTGACGGATCAGTTCATGTTAGGTGGAAAATATCTGGTTGCACCGGTTTATGAGAAAGGAAAAACAGGAAGAACTCTTTACCTTCCAAAGGGAAAGTGGTATGCTCGTAAAAGAGTATGGATGTCGCAGGGCGAAACTATATATTGCGAATCAGAACGGGGAATTCCGATTATTTTTGAGAGAATGGGAAAATTCAGCGGGGGTAAGGAATGAGAAGAGCAGCAGTACTGTTTTTGACGGCGGCACTGGCGGTATCCAGTGTGCCGTTTTCTGTTAATGCACAGGAAGAAAATGATATTGCAGTAGAATCTGTGGAGAATGGAGTGACAGATTCCGAGAGTGTGGAAAATGAAGCGGATATGAGTCAGCCGGAGGAAGATGAAGAATCCGGAAAAGAGGAAGCGACCGGGGAAGATTCAGAAAAGGATGAACAGCTGGAAGAAGGAATGATCCTAGATGAAGTCCCGGGAGAAGATTTGGAAGAGGAACCGTCAAGTGAGGACGGTAACATGACAGAAAACCCGGATGTAGAGAAGGTACCTGAGAGTGAAGAGCCTGCAGAACAGGCAGTAACGGAGACACAGGATGTTCCGGAAGAAAAAGCAGGAACAGCAAAACCGCTACTTACCTATCAGGCACACGTTCAGAATGAGGGCTGGCAGAGCTGGAGACAAGAGAGTGAAATGGCCGGAACCGAGGGAAAATACAGGCGGATGGAGGCACTCCGAATCAAACTGCAGGGCGGAGAAGAGTCTGTTCAGGGAAGCGTGGAATACCGAGCACACGTGCAGGATTACGGCTGGATGGCCTGGAAGAAAGATGGAGAACTGGCAGGAACGCAGGGGCAATCAAAACGGATGGAAGCGATTGAGATTCGCCTGACCGGAGAGCTTGCTGAGCAGTATGATATTTATTACCGGGTACATATTCAGAATTATGGATGGTTGGACTGGGTGAAAAACGGTGCTCCGGCAGGAAGTGCTGCACTGAGTTCACGGATGGAAAGCTGCATGATCCGGCTGGTGGAAAAGGGAGATCCATCACCGGCAACGGGAACAAGGGGATTTATCAAAGCATATACGAATGCGAATCTGACTTATCGCGGGCACGTTCAAAAGATCGGAAATACGAAAGCATCAGTTAACGGGCAGATTATGGGAATGGTTGGAAAGAGTCTGAGGCTGGAGGCTGTTACTATGTGGCTTGATACAGCAGATCCACAGAACCTTTCCGGTGGAATTGAATACTCAGCACATGTCCAGAATATAGGCTGGCAAGGATTTAAGAAGAATGGGCAGCAGGCAGGAACACAGGGCAAAAGCCTGAGGATGGAGGCAGTTAAGATTCGTCTGACCGGGGAAGCTGCGAAGTGTTACGATATTTACTACCGGGCACACGTCCAGAATTTCGGCTGGCTTGGATGGACGAAAAACGGGCAGGCGTCTGGAAGTGAAGGATATTCTTACCGTATGGAAGCGCTTCAAATTATGCTGGTTCCAAAAACAAAAGGAGCACCGGGAAGTACGAGTAATGCTTTCAAGAAAAAGCAGACAGTACCGGTGAAGAAGACAAAGACTTTCTCAGAAGCACTTGGGTTTGATAGAACAAAGATCGTAAAAGAACTGAGCGCACACCAAAATGATTCTTATTATCTGGGAACTCCTTATCAACCACTGCGTAAACCGGTGAACTTGCACGAGCTTCTTTATCCAAATGGAGACAGAAGATCCGATGGATATAGTGGAATGAACTGCACAGGTTTTGTGGCTTATGTTACTCAGAAGTGTGGAGGCAATCTTACGCCAATTGGAAAGATGGGACTAGGGGGAGGAGTATGTAATGCATCTAACTGGTTTCGATACTTTAAAAATGCCAATATAGAGTCTTATATGTACAGTTCCGTATCAGCCCTTCTGAAATCAGGAAAAGCAGAACAGGGAGACATCATTTACTGTGAGCCTGTAAACTGGAATCAGCCGGGAGCAGATTGTCACATTGGTTTTTTCTGGGGCAGAACATCAAATGAAAACCGATTCTGGCATTCATTGACATCACCGAAAAATGGAAATCAGATCTCCGGCATTGTTCCGGGAAGCTACCCATCATATTATTATCTGGTAAAGATGAAATAGAAATCAGGCATAGAAATTACTATGCCTGATTTTTTTTGAAAACTGCACAAAAATGGAAACAAAAATATGTGAAAAAATTCTGTTAATTCGACGGCAAAACAGATTATATTTTGAAAATTTGGTGATATAATTTGTCTTAACAAAAGGGTAATTCCTGTGAAGCGAGGAGGGAAGCAGTATGAAAAAGATTCGAATAGTACGTATATTAACGAGTATATTTTTTGTTGCAGTATGTCTTTTGGTGACTTTTCATGAGAATGGAAAAGTGATACATGTGTGGACGATGGTATATCAGGAAATACAAGCTGGCAGAGGCAGCAGCAAATTGGTTTTCAGCCTGTTTCTTCTTTTTGTGGGAATATGTGGGCTTGCTCCGTCTTCTTTTGATCTGGAAAAAAAGGAGTATCGGTATCCTTTATTATCTTCCGGCAATGATGTATTGGATTAGCGTCCCTTTCATGGCAATTGCTATAAAAAACGGGATTTCCTACCTGTGGATTCCGATCTCTTATATTATAATCGGATCTGTGGAATTCCTTTTTGTCCGGTATCAGGAAAACAGGGATGAGATGGAAATCGCACGAAGAGAGGCGCAAGCTAAGGAAAAGGAGGAGAAGGAACACCGAAAACGAGCAACATATTTTCCTGGGAAATACCCTCCGGAGTTGTATCAGATTATGAGGGAGCTTTTTGTTTCACGGAGAAAAAGCCAGATTCTGATGATGTGTTCTGAAATTTTTACAGCGGCATGTACTTACATTGTTCTGTCTATGTACGGAATTATGCGGGAAGCATATAGTGTGAAAAATATTTTGGCCGGAGGCGGGCTGGACAGACTTTTCATGAATTTTGGAATGATTCTTGCCATTCTCGGTATTCTGATGATGGTTATGATGATTTCCTGGTATGTTAGGGAAAAGAGACAGGATATCCGGCCGATGATTGTAATGGGGATGCGGAGAAAGACGGCGTATCTCCTCTTTTTGACAGAATTTGGATCTGTGGCGGTGCTGTCAGGGATTCTTGGAACCGGAGTCGGAGCGGTTGCCGCATCGATTCTTAGAGGAGAACTGCAGAAAGCGGCACCGGAGGGAATGGGATTCCCGGAGATTGTAACGGCGAAATATATACTGATCGGATTTGGTGCGTACATTCTGCTTATGTTTCTGGCGCTGATGCTGAATCAGGAGAACTTCCTGTCACTTGGAACGTCAGTAGACAGAAATGAAGATATTCAGCGGGAAAAGAGAGCGAAGAAAGGACTGATTCCGCTTTTTATCCTGGGAATCGTCCTGCTGGTTCTTGCGGTTGCGTGGTTTTCTTTAAGGGAATGGGCGGAGAGTCTTTATATTCATATCCTTTCGAGCCTTGGCATTCTTGTGCTGCTGATTACGGTGACAGGTATGTGGCTTTGCAGGAGAGAGAAAAGAGCTGTATACTATCGGAAAATGATGAAGACGAATCTTTTTTATCATCGGTTCTGGAGTAATATAGAGAGGATATTTTTCTTAGCAATCATACAGTTTCTGGCACTTTCTGTTTTTGCGGTGTCTGAGGCAGGGACATGGATTCCGCAGAACATAGAAAAAATGTATCCGTATGATATTGTTGTGACTGCCTATGAGGCAGATCTTCCAGAGCTGGAGAAAATTGCAGAAGAGCATCATGCAGATGTTATCCAGTATCCGATGGTAAGAATGACGTCAATTTATGGAAGCGATAAGCTGGCCAGATGGACAACGAGGCGCCCGATTCAGTGACCGCAGGGGCAGCAGATCGCCATTTCGGAATCTTCCTATAGACAGATGTGCAGACAAATTGGGAAAGAAGAGAAAGAGCTTCACTTAACAGGGGAAGAAATGCATGTTGTTTATCAGCAGGATCTTTCCGTAAAAGCACATATCATTGACTGGGATACATATCGTATGGAAAAACACCTTCGATTCGGGCAGCCGTTGCAGTATTATAACACGGCAGATTTCCGCAAGATCTATCCGACACGAACGATTAAGAGCGAAGAAAGGAACAGCCTGATCGGAAGTTTCCATCAGGGGATGCAGGATAATCTGATAGTACTGTCAGATGCATATTTTCAGAAAGTACATGATCAGATCAGTGAATATAACCGGGAACACTGGGAAGAACGGCAGCAGGCCGGATGGTATGAATGGAAAACATATACTATTTCACATACAGAAAATATGACAGAAGGTCCGACAATGCTTTTCTGTATGAAGCTTGACACGGAGAATGTGCCAAAAGCAGCTGCGGATCTGGAATATCTGAACAAGAAACACGAATTTGATATGATGTGGGATCGGATGATTCAGCCGTTTTATGTGAAGTCTCAGATGATAATCAATACAGAATCAGAAATCTTTTTTACACGGCTGATCCATGGTTTTATTTTACTGATTCTTCTTGTTCTTGGAATTTTTCAGTATTTTGTCAAGATGAAGACAGAAGAGGATACGTGGAAGTGGGAGAATACATTCTTGAAGCGGATTGGGATGTATGAAAAAGAGAGAAAGGGAAAGATCTGCTGGCATTTGCGGTTCTTCCTTTTCGTACCTGCCGCAATCGGTATGGCCAGGGGAGTCGTTTTTGCAGGTCTGACAGCAAAAGCAAGACTGTATACCGCCGTGGAGACGATGCAGTTTGCAGGATGTCTGGCTGTAATCTATGTTGTCTGGCTGCTGATATGGTACGTGGCTTATCGAGTGATGAAATGGAGTATCTGGAAAGGGATGGAGAAATAGCAGGATTCGAAGGGGCAGAAAGATAAAATCGGAGAGGAGGAAGTGAGATGAAAAAGAAGAGGGTTGTTGCAATTTTATGTGTGGGTATTCTGGCATTTGGCTTGGTTGGATGTGAGGAAAAAGGCAAATCCGGGGAAAAGAAAGAGATTGAGGTCGTCACGGAGCCGGCTTTTCAGAAGTTTGTGGACATGGCCGCAGATCAGATCATGGGATTAGAGGATGACCTGGATATCACTGTGACGGTATTTTCAACAAATGCAGAAAAGCGGGAAAGGGAAATCCAGAAACTTCAGACGGAAATTATGGCAGGAAAAGGACCGGATGTATATATTCTGGATACGGTGATAGAAAATGAGTCCTCATCCGATGCAGCACTGTTTGCAAATCCATATAAAACCATGCAGAGCGGGGCGCTGGCACCACTGGATGAATATATGAAAGAAGACTCCTACTGGGAGGACAGTGCTTACAAAAAAGAGCTTCTGGGAGCAGGCCAATATGAAAAACGGCAGTATATTATTCCACTTTCCTGCGATTACTTTGTATTTTGCGAACCTACAGGCGGTGAACAGATGACAGGCACCACAGTCGGGGAGTGGATCCAACAGGTAGAAAGCAGCCAGAATCAGGAACTGCGGCAAGCAATGCAAACTATAAGTGCCACAGCCGGGCGTTGGTTCGTTCCGGCAGTAGATTATGAGGCACAGGAGGTATTGTTTTCAAAAGACAGGTGGACAGAGCTGACAGAGGCGTATCTCAATATGTTAGAGCAGACAAAGGAGGAGCAATGGATAGAAAATAATCCATACGAAGTAAGTAATATTAATGCTGTTCTTGGTGAGGAGAATAGACAGATGCAATTTATTCCGGATCAAGATGGGAAAAAGCTGGCAGCTGTGAAGGGGTATGGCGCTGTGGGCATGTCAAGCTCATACAAAAAAGAAGCCTATCAGTTTCTGATGCTGTTTTTGAATGATACGCTGGAAGTAGAGCGGGAAAAGATCGAACTTGGCACTATGGTACGGGGATATGTAGATCCAGATGGACTCCCGGTACAGGAAAGTGCAATTCGGACAAAATTGGAAAATTCAGCTTCACCGGAACTGATCAATGGCATATGCAGTACGTTTTCTGAAATTGAGGGATCTTATTTTGTGACCCAGGTAGAACACAGTTTGTATTCGGCTGTGGGAAATTTGCAAAGACAGATTATAGGTGGCGAAGAGACAGATGAAAATCAGTTGCAGCAGGAAGCAGAAGCGGCAGCAGAGAAAGCGTGGCAAGATTATCGGACACAGATGGCAGAATAAAAGAGTGGATAATAGCAGGATGGGGAAAGGGTGATTACGACCCTTTCCCCATTTTTGTCTGTAAAATGATTCAGATATTAAGAGAAGAAAAATCGATCCGTAAATCGTCATAGATACCGACTTTAATGGTATGGGAGAAAGTGTAGTCTCCAGTATTCACGCACGCTGGTCATCCGGAAGAGCGTAAATATCATCAAGGGTATATTCGCTGTTCTTATGTGGTAATGGCATAGCAACACATCCTTTCGTGGTATGAGTATGAAATGCTGGGAAAGCCAGGAAACAAGGCATTCGCTGTTTTTATGACAAAAGCTATGATATAATAAAAATCTGAGCAGCTATGTTGTGGAATCATAGCCCCTTTGTTATTGGAATGAAGGGCCTGCAAGTCAAAAGAAGGTGATGTATATGAGACATTTTGTTAATAAATTCAGTGGTTTATTCCTGATTTTTATTATTTTGGAACAGCTGATTGTCGCAACATCCACCTATGCGATGATCGCTCTGAGTTCGGAGATCTTGAAAGGGGAGGGCATGATCTGGTTTTGGGTTTTTGTGCTTTCTCTTGTTCTGGTGTTTGTACCCCGGATTTTCAGTCAGAACTATATGGTAAAAGCGGAATATGCAACGTTTCAGAGATATCTTGCTCTTTATGAGAGCAATTTATATAATCGGCCGTCGTTGAAAACAAGTCATGCATTTGGAGGAGAGCGGCAGTCGTATTTCCAGAATCAGACGTGGCAGACCATTGAGAAAACATATGAATTTTTTGGAGATCTGATGGCGACGGTTTTAAATGTGGTTTTCAATGTTCTTGTTATTGGGTGGTCTTTGAGCCCATGGTTTTTTGCAGCATATCTTTGCGCAACCGTGGTGATTGTAGCGGGAATTCTGGCGGCCAAGGGGAAAATCGCCCGTAAGAGTGCCGGGGCACAGGAAGCGCAGAGTGCGGTGCAGAATAGATTGTTTGACGGCTGGGATACGCTCCTGATCGGAAACCGCTATAACTGGAATAGGTGGAAAGAGATGTTTGGGCACGGACCGTTGGGAGAATCTCCGGTTTTCCTCTGGTGATGGTGAACTTCGTTTCAAGAATGTGGAAAACTTCCTGGAATTTTTGCTTGATTGTGCAGAAGAGGGAAAGTATGGGCGAATTCTGATTACCGGAACAAACGGAAGCGGAAAAACAACAATTTTGATGCGGATCAAAGAGTATTTTGGGGATAGGGCTTATCTGTTCCCGAACCATACGAGACTGTTTTTTGTGGACAGTAATGAGAAGGAATATTCTACAGGCCAGCGCCTGCGGGCGAATGTGGAGGAAGTGCTCGACCGGATGGAAGATACGTCTGTGAGGCTGTTCCTTTTTGATGAGTGGAATGCCAACCTGGATGAGAAAAATCAGAAAGAAATTTCTGAATATATAGATCGGCTGGCAAAGAAAGGACTGGTTCTGGAAGTGCGGAATAAGGAGGTATAAAATGGGATGCAGACTGATTTTTATTGATGATAAACCGGGATATGGAGGAGTATCGACGTGTGTGATCTGTCTGGCAAATGAGCTTTGTAAGAATGGATATGAAATTACGCTGATTGTTGCGAAAAAAAGCGTTTATGAACCTCGGGTGGATACCTCGGTGAAAATTGAGGAATGTGATTTTACGGATGAGAAAGCGGTAGAGAGAATGATCGAGAGCCTGAATGACCGTGGTGCAGAAATCGTCAATTCTCATGCGGACAGTGGGATTCAGATCCGGCTTTTCAGGCAGAAAAAGAGAACATATCAGTTATGCCTCACCGAACATCTGGCGATTTTTGATGATCCGGAATATATTGAGCCAAGAAAAGAATATTTTTCACTGGCGAATCAGGCAGACAAGGTGATTACTGTATCACTGGCGGGACGTAGAGCTTTCCAGGCAGCGGGTGTGGATTACCAGAAGCTTGCCACAGTTTATAACGGAGTGAAAGCGAAACCCTATCGGGAAAGAACTTATAAGGAAATCCGCCTCATGTATGCCGGACGCCTGACGGAGACGAAAGGGATTTTTGCACTTTTGAAGGCGATGGATCTGGTGCGGCAGCAGATCCCAGAGGTAACGGTGGATATTTACGGGACAGGCAGACAGGAACAGGAAGTCCAGAACTATATCAGGGAACATCATCTGGAAGAACGGTGCATTTTGAAAGGATTCTGCGATTGCATGGAGAAGGCCTATCAGGAACATGAGATTGTCATTTCTCCATCCAAGACGGAGAGCTGTTCTTTTACGATACTGGAGGCGATGAATGAGTCCTGCGTAGTACTGGCATCGGATGTAGATGGGACAAGGGAACTTGTTTATGATGGTGTCACAGGGCGGCTTCATCCGTTCGGGGATGCAAAAACACTGGCCGGACAGATCATTGAGCTGATGAAAGAGCCGGAAAAACTCCGGATGCTGGCTCAGAATGGACACTATGAAGTGACCCATTCCTTCCGGCAGGAAGACAGTATAAAAAAATACATCCAATGCCTGATAGAATAAAAAAATTATGGCCAGGATAACAAAAAGGAAGGATACTTCCAAGGCAGAGGGCGACATCAGGTTTGGTGCCGCATTCCTTTTTTTATCTCATAGTACATAATCATTTACCTGACATTTGGATATATTTACCTGACATCTTGAACTGGCATAAAAATGGGAAATGATTATAATTAGTTGTAGTAAAAACGAGAAGATTATGGATCGTGAGATCTGGGAAAAAGGAGGAGCACAGATGGCTATTTGTTTTCATGAATCAACGATGGAATTTCATTTATACAATCAAGACATCAGCTATATTTTGAATGTGCTGGAGAACGGACAGATCGGACATATCTATTTTGGAAAGAAGTTACGGGACAGGGAGAGTTTTGCGCATATGCTGAATTTCCGTGCAAGACCGATGTCTGTGTGTCCGTTTGAAGGAAACCTGGAATTTTCTATGGAGCACATTAAGCAGGAATATCCGGTATACGGATCAGGGGATATGAGATATCCGGCCCTTGAGATTCTTCAGGAAAATGGAAGCCGGGTTTCCGAGTTCCTTTATAAAGGACACAGAATTTATCAGGGAAAACCGGAGCTTTCCGGGCTGCCGGCGACCTATGTAGAGAAAGAAGAGGAAGCGGATACGTTGGAACTGTATCTGGAAGATCAGGTGTCAGGTACGGAGATTACCTTATATTATACGATTTTTGCGAATGTTCCAGCGGTCGCTCGGAGTGCAAAGATTACGCAGAAGGGAGAGCAGGAAATTGTTCTGGGTCGGGCAATGAGTATGAGTGTTGATCTCCCGGATATGGATTTTGAGATGATCGAGCTGACCGGAGCATGGGCAAGAGAACGCTCGATCAAGGAGAGAAAGCTGGAGCATGGAGTGCAGGCGGTATACAGTCTGCGCGGATGCAGCAGCCATAATTATAATCCGTTTCTGGCGTTGAAGCGGGAGGAGACGACTGAGGGTGATGGGGAAGTTTATGGATTCAGCCTTGTCTACAGCGGTAATTTCCTTGCGCAGGCGGATGTGGACACGTATGACACGACGAGAGTGACGATGGGAATTCACCCGGATACCTTTTCATGGAATCTGAAACAGGGAGAGAGTTTCCAGACACCGGAGGCTGTGATGGTATATTCGGATCACGGACTGAATGGTATGAGTCAGGCATACCATACACTTTATCGGAGCCGTCTCGCAAGAGGGTACTGGAGAGACCGGGAAAGACCGATTCTCATCAATAACTGGGAAGCGACATATTTTGATTTTGACGAGGACAAGATTCTTGGTATTGTAAAAACAGCAAAAGAACTTGGCGTGGAACTTTTTGTACTGGATGACGGATGGTTTGGACAGCGTAATGACGATACCTCTTCTCTGGGCGACTGGTATCCGAATCTGGAAAAACTTCCGGACGGTATTACGGGAGTTGCAAAGAAAGTAGAGGAAATGGGACTGAAATTCGGACTCTGGTTTGAGCCGGAGATGACGAACAAAGAAAGTCAGCTTTACCGGGAACATCCGGACTGGATTTTATCAGTGCCGGGAAGAAAAGTGTCAGTGGGACGAAATCAGTATGTCCTTGACTTTTCCAGAGAGGAAGTCGTGGATGCGATCTTTGAACAGATGAAAAAGGTCCTGACGGAGGCTCCGATTTCCTATATTAAATGGGATATGAACAGGAGTATGTCGGAAGTGTATTCAGCGGGTGCAGGAGCGAAGGATCAGGGAAAAGTCATGCATAAGTACATATTGGGTGTGTATCGGCTTTATGATATGCTCACAAAAGAATTTCCGGAAATTTTGTTTGAGTCCTGCGCAAGCGGCGGGGCGAGATTTGATCCGGGACTTCTTTACTACGCACCGCAGTGCTGGACATCCGATGATACAGATGCGGTAGAGAGATGCAAGATACAGTACGGAACATCTCTTGTTTATCCGATCAGCAGCATGGGCGCTCATGTGTCTGCGGTGCCGAATCATCAGCTGCTTCGGAATACGTCTCTGGAAATGCGTGCGAATGTGGCATATTTTGGAACCTTTGGATATGAGCTGGATCCGAACCGGATGACAGAAGAAGAAAAAGAAGAAGTGAAAGAGCAGATTGCATTCATGAAACAGTACCGACACCTGATTCAGTACGGCACCTTTTACCGGTTGTTAAGCCCATTTGAGGGAAATGAGATGGCCTGGATGGTGGTATCGGAAGATAAAAGCCAGGCGCTTGTCGGATATTACAAAATTTTGCAGTCTGTAAACGGACCGTACAAAAAAGTCCGGCTCCAGGGGTTGGATCCGGACCGAAAGTACCATGTCGCCGATAGGGGAGAAGGCGCCTATGGGGAAGAATGTTATGAGGAAGACTTGTACGGAGATGAACTTCTCTGGTACGGTCTGAATGTATCCGATGCTTCTTCTGGGGAGAATAAGCAGAAGTACAATGGAAAGAACGGGGATTATCAGTCCCGGTTGTACCTCTTAAGCTCCATCGGATAAGGATTTCCTTTTTTCTCCTGGCGGTACCGGGAAGGACTTGTTCCATTAACTTTCCGGAATGCCTTGGAGAAAGAAAAGGTGCTGGAGTATCCGCAGGAATAGGCAATGTGTTCAATGGGGAGACTGGTATTTTCCAGGAGTTCACAAGCCTTGGTCATGCGGTATTTGACGAGAAACTGCTGTGGAGACAGGTGTACTGTCTTTAAGAAAAGTTCCGTCAGATAACTCCGGTTGAGGGAAAGAAAGTCTGCAATTTCCTGAACGGATATCGGGTTCTGGTAGTTCTTATATATATAGGAAATGGCCTGGCTGACATAGACATCCGCAACTTTTTTACTGCTTTTGCTTTTGTAGCCGGATCCTTCGATCAGGAGGGCCAGAAACTGCAGCAGAACCCCTTGAGTATAAATTTCATTCTGGACGCTCATCTTGTGGTGGGCGATCATATCCAGTACATAACTCTTTGCCTTCTCCGGATCCGGGCAGGTAAAGACCGGGTGGTCCGGTGTGATTCCGATCAGATCAAAGTAGTGACCGATATCTGTGCCGGCAACGGAAACCCAGACATAATTCCACGGATCCATCTCATCGGCCTGATAGAAGGTGAGTCTGTCAGGCCGAATCAAAAAGCCTTGCCCCGTTTCGATGGGATAACTGCTTTCTCCGGAATAAACAGTTCCCTTTCCTTTTGTGCATATGTGAAATATGTAAGAGTCCCGGATAGCAGGCCCATAGGAATAAAGGGGCGGGCAATCCTGCATTCCGCAGAAAAGCATATAAATTTTCTGAAAAAGATTATTGTTAAATTCTGAAAAAGTCTGTATCTGATCCATTTTGTTACCCCTGTGCTGTTTTTTTTGAGTGTAGCATGAGAAAAAGAGATTGTAAATAAAAAAGGGATTGCGCGATTACATATAGAGCGGTAGAATGAAAAAATATGAGTGAAAAAAGAAATGTGAGAAGGGAGAACAGATATGGAAAACAATATGACAAAAGGCAGCCCGGGGAAGCTGATTGTCCAGTTTACGATGCCGGTTTTTATAGGAAATGTATTTCAGCAGTTTTATAATATGGTGGACGCTGTGATCGTTGGAAAATTTGTCGGTACAAAGGCGCTTGCAGGTGTCGGGGCAACAGGGACGATCAACTTTCTGATTATCGGGTTTCTGGTCGGACTGACTGCCGGATTTACTGTGCTGACGGCGCAGAAGTTCGGAGCGGGCGATATGAACGCGATGCGGAAAACGGTTGCGTCTGCGGCAATTCTGTCTCTGAGTGTCTCCGTGGTGATGACAGCGGTCAGTGTGATTTTTATGAAAAACCTGCTAAGACTTCTGAATACGCCGGAAGACATTTTTGATTATGCTTATGAATATATTGTCATTATTTGTGCCGGGATTTTTGCCCAGGTACTTTATAATCTGCTTTCCAGTATTTTAAGAGCACTCGGCAACAGCCGGACGCCTCTTTATTTTCTGATTTTGGCGGCGCTTCTGAATATTGTGCTGGATCTGGTGTTTATTATCCTTTTTGACATGGGTCCTGCAGGTGCGGCATATGCAACAGTGATTTCCCAGGGCGTGTCAGGAGTAGCATGTCTGATTTACATATGGAAGGCGGTTCCACATCTGCACCTTCATAAAGAGGACTGGAAAGTGGAAGTATCTCTTTTAAAGACACAGATGAGGATCGGATTTCCAATGGCGCTTCAGTATTCAATTACTGCTATCGGGACAATGATGGTGCAGTCCGCGCTGAATCTGCTTGGCTCGATCTCCGTTGCAGCTTTTACGGCAGCCAGCAAGATTGAGCAGATTGTAACTCAGGCCTATGTGGCTCTTGGAACGGCGATGGCGACCTACTGTGCCCAGAATATGGGAGCGGGTGACATCAAAAGAATCCGGAGAGGATTCCGCTCAGCAACTATCCTCGGTTCTGTCTATTCGGTTGTGGTTGCAGTGTTGATGATTTTTGGGGGACATTATCTGACCTATCTCTTTGTGGAGGCTGCGGATGTACCGCAGGTGATCGGAGGAGTCCGGACATATTTGATTTGTGCGTCTGTCTTCTTCATTCCACTGACTGTGGTGAACCTGTACCGTAACGGTATCCAGGGGATGGGATATGGCTTCCTTCCGATGACAGCAGGGATTGCTGAATTGATTGGGAGAGGTGTGGTGGCAATCATTGCTTCCCGCCATAGAAGTTATGTGGGTGCCTGTCTTGCAAGCCCGATGGCGTGGGTGCTCGCGGGAAGTCTGCTTTTGGTTATGTACTTTAAAATCATGAGAGGATTGGAGCAAAACCAGGCGGCGGAATCATAAAAAAAGCCAAGGTGCGTATAATTAAGGGACGATATGCGAAGGAGCACAGAAAATGCAGTTTGTTTTATTTCTGTCTCAGTACATCGTCCCTTTTCTGATTTTTACGATCGTTGTCTCCGGAATTCTGGAACGGGTGCAGGTTTACGAGGCGTTTATCAAAGGGGCGAAGGAAGGGTTTTATACAGTGCTGAGGATCATGCCGACACTCGTAGGGCTGATGGTGGCAGTAGGAGTGCTCCGGGCCTCTGGTTTTCTGGAGTTTCTGTCCGGTATTCTGGGACAGTGGACAGAGAAGATCGGATTTCCTGGAGAGCTGGTACCGCTTTCCGTCGTCAAAATGTTTTCCTCGTCGGCCGCTACCGGACTTTTGACAGATATTTACAAGGAATTCGGGACAGACTCTTACATAGGGCGGATCGCCTCCATTTCCATGGCCTGCACGGAGACGATTTTTTATACAATGTCTGTGTATTTTATGACCGCAAAGGTAAAAAAGACGAGGTACACGTTGGCCGGAGCAATGCTTGCGACGATGGGCGGGCTTGCGGCAAGTGTATGGCTTGCCGGAAAAATGTAAATAATTTATTAAAAAACAGATTTAGGGATAGATTTTTTTAACTGTATGGATTATACTGGTCATAAATAAAAGATAGTAATTCTTACTATTTGTATAGGAAGAAAGGAGAATATAAAATGCAGAAATATGTTTGCGAACCATGCGGATATGTATATGACCCGGAGGTAGGCGATCCGGATAACGGAATTGCACCGGGAACAGCTTTTGAAGACATTCCGGAAGACTGGGTATGTCCAATCTGCGGTATGGGAAAAGAAGTATTCGTAGCAGAATAATAGAAATGAAAGAGAAGACAGACCGATCCGGGGTATATGCCCTGCGTGACCGCTGTCTTCTCTTTTTGTTATGCGTCCGTTTTTTCCAGTTCTTCTCTGATCAGATCAAACGGGGCAGGCCCGATATCCAGAACGAACTTGTGGAATCGTTTCTGGGAAAAGTTTTCTCCCCAGCGGGTCATGGCCTCTTTTTTCAATTCCAAAAATTCCAGATAACCGAAGTAATATTTGGCGTAATTAGCCGGATCTCCCAGAATCAGCTGATAGATTTGCGAAATGCTGTCTTTGTCGCCGATGCCGTACTGGGAGAAGAAAGCAAGCGTGTCTTCTTCCGACCAGCCTTTTTCGTGTATTCCTATGTCGGCCAGAGCATAGAGGCCGAGGATGATAGATGCGTTTTTCTGTTGGATAATGGCTTCCTCTTTGGAAATCGGAGCCAGATAGTAGGACATCATTTCAGTATAGGTTGCCCATCCTTCCACATATCCACCGAAGTTCAAGACAGTGCGGATCGGATCCGGATCCTGTGAAAGGAAATAGGTCGTCTGGTAAAGATGGCCCGGATAACCCTCGTGGGCCAGTGTGGTGAAAAGGTTTAAGCCCTCCATTTCGTGCCTTGGATTGATGTAGATCGTATTCTGAGTAGTGTCGTCGATTGGCGGAATGAGATAAAAGGCTGGGCTTAAATATTCCTGCGTGGATGTTGGCACTTGCTTGACAGTAAAGGAGACTTCAGGGATGTCAGGAAAGGACGGTTCCATTTTTTGCTTCAGTTCCAGAAGGATGGATTCGGGGGAGGATTCCTGAAGGACGACGTCCGCCATGATTCCGGAAGCGGGAAGTGCCGTTTTCATCTCTTTCATATCGGAGATGATCTGGGAGGTGGCGAGCCGTTCGAGCTCTTCGACGGAACGATTCGTCCCGATTTCCTGTTTCAGGAATGCTTCATAGCAGTTTTTGCCGTCCGGGAGACTGCAAAGTCCCGTGTCAGAAGTACCCGAACCTTTCAACGAGGTGAGGCCATCAATCAGAATCTGGTAGGCGGGAAAGACCTGAGTAGTCAGGAGATCTTTATTTTTGGCCGTATATAGGGTGTGTTCGCTTTCCGAGAGTGTGCCCATTTCTTCGATGCGTTCTTCAAAGGAGGAGAGAAGATAGTGATCGTCTCCCATGGAGACAAAGTCCTGACATTCCTGAATGACGGCATCAACCCTGGCATCAGACATGAAAAGCCCTGCCTCCGACTTGGCCTGTTCAAAGTCAATCAGAGACTGAAAGTAATCTGACATAGTAGAAAGAAGCGATAGATATGTATCGATATCCTCTGTCGTTTCAAAAGTAAACTCAGAAAGCAGAACCGGAAGCTGGGACTGAGTTCCGGTAAGCGGGCTTAATGGCTCTTCATATAGAAGATATTCAGAACAGGAAAGAGCGGTCTTAAGATAAGAATCCAGAATCCGCCAGGTGAACTGGTTCTCTTCGGAGAGCTTTTTTGGGGAAAAGCGGTCAAGCGCCGCCAAGGTATTTTCGAGTGATGCGCCGGAACTTGCGGGAGAAGATGAAAAGGTACCGAAGGTGACGGGCGCGTCCAAAATCCCGTAACTTTCCGGATCTTTTAAATTAAAGTGCAAGCTGATGGAATCGCCGGACACTTCCTGGCAGAAGAGTGTTTTTGTAAATGCTTCAAACTGTTCATCCATGCTGTTTGAGCTGATCGTTCTGGAAAAGAAAGAATCCGGGTCCGAGGAAGGTGGAAGAAAGGAGTAAATGAGGAGGGAGACGGCGGCCAGACAGGCTACCGTAAGAAGGACAATCCGGACTTTTTTTCTGTGAAAACAGGAGAAAAATGGTAGTGAAAATTTCATAAATTCAGACTCCAGATAGAATTTGTCATATTATATGAGGAATAGTTCGGTCAAATGTTAAACTTTTGAAATAACCATTGCATTTTATTTTAAAAGTTGTATGATAAAAGATAATTGCAAATTATACAAAAAGGGGGATTTCTATGGACTCTATAATCAACAAATTGACGGAAATTGAGCAGACTGCATCGGCTATCGTAGCGCATGCAGAGGCTGAGAAAGAGAAACTCGACAAGGAATACGAAGAGAAGAGAAAGAAATTTGACCGCCAGATGGAGGAGGAGACAAAAGCCCTGATTGAAAAGATTCAGGAGGGGCTTGAGCATGATAAGAAGAATCTTCTCACCGGTCAGGAAAATACAAGCCGGGAGCTCATCGCATCCCTTCAGAAGGAGTATGAGGAGAAGCATACATTGTATGCGGAAGATATTTTAAAGCGGATCACAGAGGTGTAGCTTATGGGAAATTTACTTGCCTACAGTGGGATTGTCACGAAGCTAAGGGCAATGGAGGCCAAACTTCTTACGAAAGAGCAGTTCGATGAGATCATGGTCATGAGCAGCGTGCCGGAAGTGGTTTCTTATCTGATTCAGAATACGGTATACAGGGAAATACTGGAGAATCTGGAGCCGTCCCTTGTACATAGGGGAAACATTGAGAAACTTCTGGAATTGTCTTTGTACCATGATTATACGAAGATCTACCGTTTCTGCACACTGGAGCAGAGAAAGTTTTTAAAGCTTTATCTGAAGCGGTACGAAGTGGAACTGATCAACTATTGCCTGAGGATCGTCATAAACCATTATCAGGAGCCTTTTGACCTGAACCATAAGAAAGCATTTTTTGACCGGTATTCGCAGATTTCCATCGAAAAGCTTGTTCATGCAAGAACGACGGATGAGTTGATTGAAAATCTGAAAGGAACGGAATATTATGAGACGCTAAAAAAGCTGAGGGACTCAGGGAAGGCGACACTGTTTGATTATGATCTGGCGCTGAATCTGTATTACTTTGTTTCAATGTGGAAGGATCACAAGAAGATCTTAAAGAACAAGGAACTGGAGCTTTTTGCGAGAGATTATGGGACCCAGATCAATATGCTGAATATTCAGTGGATTTACCGGGCCAAGAAATATTTCAGCCTGTCACCGCCGGATATTTATGCACTGCTGATTCCAATCCAGTATAAGATCAGTACCGGGCTGGTCAAAGAGATGGTGGAAGCACCGACTTTGGAGGAATTTGAGAATGCCGTACAGAAAACCTCGTACGCAAGACACTATGATTTTGGACAGAATTTGACGGTGGAAAAGATGTACGCAGATTATCTGTATTATTTGTACACGACAGACCGGAGGAGAAATCCATACTCTATTGCGTCGATCAATACCTACCTCTTTATGAAAGAGGAGGAAATCAAAAAGCTGACGACAGTGATAGAATGTGTGCGCTATGGTGTATCCTCGGATGAGATCATGGAGTATACAGGAGGGCAGAAAAAATGATTGTAAAGATGAAGTTTGTCAATATCTCAGGGCCGCGCAGTGATATTGACCGTGTGATGGATCTGTATCTGTCACGATATGAAATCCAGCTGGAATCAGCGCTTTCGGAGCTGAAGACAGTGGACAATTTAAGGCCCTTTGTGGAAATGAATCCATACAGGGATGCACTTCTTAAAGCGGTGCAGTTTGTGGGATTTCTGGAAGATCCGGATAAGACCTGTCCGGATACGAAAATGGGACTCAATGATATTTTTGAACTGATCCGTACAACAAATGAGGAATATTTGAAGCTGCAGTCACAGCAGGACCAGTGGAAAAAGAAGAAAGAAGAGATTGCGGCCAGACAGAAAATTATCGAGCCGTTCCGGCCGATGGGCGGTGATCTTGGAAAGATCCTGAATTATAAATATATTGCCTACCGCTTCGGCAAGATGCCGGTGGAGCAGTACCAGAAGCTGGAGAAATATCTCCTGAACGATCTGGATGCGGTCTTTGTAAAAGGAGCGCAGGACGGGACGTCTGTCTACGGTGCTTACTTTGCCGCACCTGCGGATCTTCAGAAAACGGATGCGGTATTCCGTTCCCTTCATTTTGAACGGATTGAGATCCCGGCACAGTATGAGGGATCGCCGGAGGAAGCAAGCCAGAAGCTTCTGAAAGAAATGTATGAGATTCAGAAGAAGATCGATGATCTGGATAAAGAAGCGGCGAAGATGCTGGAACAAAAAGCACCGCAGCTTGTATGGGCGAAGCAGAGGCTGGAAGAGCTTGCTCACAACTTCGACGTCCGCAAGATTGCGGCCAGAGTGGAGGATAAAAAAGAAGACTACTATATTCTCTGCGGCTGGATGGCTGAAGAGGATGTCAAAAAGTTTATGGCGGAAGCAGAGCAGGACGATAAGGTCTTTGTTGTCGTGGAGGATGACCATGACAGCTATTTTGGAGAACCGCCGACGAAACTGGAAAATCCGAAGCTTTTCAAGCCGTTCGAGATGTTCGTCGGCATGTATGGGCTGCCGTCTCACGATGAGATCGACCCGACACTTTTTGTGGGAATTACCTATTCTTTCATTTTTGGAGTGATGTTCGGTGATGTAGGGCAGGGACTTCTGCTGGTTCTTGTGGGAGCACTGATTTACCACTTTAAGAAACTCCCGCTTGCGGGAATCATTGCTACGGCAGGAGTATTCTCTACAATTTTTGGTTTCATGTTTGGAAGTGTGTTTGGGTTTGAAGATATCATAGAGCCTTTGTGGCTTAGGCCCATCGACCATATGACAACGCTTCCGTTTGTCGGGAAACTCAATACAGTATTTATCGTGTCGATTGCCTTTGGAATGCTGCTGATTCTGGTGGCGATGGTGCTTCATATTATTAATGCGTTCCGGGGACACGATGTACAGGGTGCATGGTTTGATTCGAACGGAGTGGCAGGACTTGTCTTTTACGGATCGATTGTGGCGGTTGTGGTTCTGTTCATGACCGGGCATAAGACACCGGCAGGAATCGTGCTTCTTGTGATGTTTGGAGTGCCGCTTCTTCTGATTCTTTTTAAGGAGCCGTTGACAAACATGTTTCTGAAGAAGAAAGAGAAGATGAAAGAAGGAGCAGTAATGTTCCTGGTGGAAGGATTTTTTGAACTGTTCGAGATGCTCCTGAGCTATTTTTCGAACACCCTTTCTTTCGTGCGTATCGGAGCCTTTGCCGTCAGCCATGCGGCTATGATGGAGGTCGTACTGATGCTTGCCGGAGTAGAGAGCGGGCATACGAACTGGGTAGTTATCGTACTTGGAAATCTGTTTGTCTGCCTGATGGAAGGACTTGTAGTCGGAATCCAGGTACTTCGTCTGGAATATTATGAGATGTTCAGCCGGTTCTATAAAGGAAGCGGAAGAAAGTTTGAGCCATATAACAAAAACAGAAAAATGGAAAAATAAAGGAGGACCTTATTATGACTCTTGCAGCGAGAATAGCGTTAATTGTAGCACTGATCTTAAGTATTATCATTCCGTTTGGATATTATCTGATTGGAGAGAAAAACAAAGGGCGTTACAAACGTGCCATTGGAGTGAATGTATTTTTCTTCTTTGGAGCATTCGTTGTGGCATCGATTATGATGTTTGCGGGACCGAATGTTCAGGCGGCAGATGCGGCAGCTTCTGCTTCCACAGCAACGGGAATGGGCTATATCGCAGCCGCTCTGGTTACCGGTTTATCCTGTATCGGCGGTGGTATTGCCGTAGCAAGTGCAGCGAGTGCGGCACTTGGTGCGATCAGCGAGGACTCCAGCGTTCTTGGTAAATCGCTGATTTTCGTAGGACTTGCAGAAGGTGTTTGCCTGTACGGGCTGATCATCTCCTTCATGATCCTGGGACAGTTATAATATGAAGATGTTTCTGATCAGTGATAATGTCGATACATATACAGGAATGCGCCTTGCAGGCGTGGACGGAGTCGTCGTACACGAGCGGGAGGAGCTCTATGAGGCACTCCAGAATGTTCTCAAGGACAAGACCGTGGGGATTGTCCTTCTGACAGAGAAATTCGGGAAAGAATTTCCGGATCTCATCGATGAATTCCGTCTGGAGAGGAAGATGCCTCTGCTTGTGGAGATTCCTGACAGACACGGAACCGGACGGAGAAAAGACTTTATCACATCTTATATTACCGAAGCAATCGGACTGAAATTATAAAAGGAGGGATTCCTTTTGACATTAGATGACAAAATTGCGAAGATTCAGACCTCCTCAATGGAGGCGGCCAGAGCAGAAGGAAATGAGATTATAACGAGTTACCGCGCGGCCCTCGACAAGGTGTTTGAGGACCATAAGCAGGAGGCCATGCGTCAGATGGAGACCCGGATCAAGGCGGAGACAGTCAATGCAAGACAGCAGAAAAACCAGGCGCTGGCAAAGGCACAGCTGGATTTAAAGAGACAGGAAGGAAGGGTGCAGAAAGAACTAAAGGACAAGGTGTTCCAAGAGGTTATGGAACTGGTGTCATCCTATATGAAAACAGAGGAGTATCGGGATTTTCTTCTGCGCTGTATCCAAAAATCCGTAGAATTTGCAGGCGATGAGGGATTGACGATTTATATTAATCCTTCGGATCAGGAGATGAAAGAGGAGCTGGAATTAAAGTCCGGCACTATGCTGACGATCAGTAATGAGGATTTCATCGGAGGAGTCCGGGCAGTTATCCGCGGAAGAAATATTCTGATTGACCATTCTTTCAGGACCGCTCTGAGATCAGAGTATGATGAATTTGTATTCCTGGGAGGTGATGGAGTTGCTTAAGACTGGAAAAATCTATGGAATTAACGGGCCTGTCATTTACCTGAAAGGTAATACCGGATTTGGAATGTCTGAGATGGTCTATGTAGGAGGGGATCATCTGGTCGGAGAAGTCATTGCTCTTGATAAGGAGAGGACAACCATTCAGGTGTACGAAGAGACATCTGGACTTCGTCCGGGAGAAGAAGTGACAGCTTCCGGGAATGCAGTGTCGGTGACTCTTGCGCCCGGGATTCTGAACAATATATTTGATGGAATTGAGCGTCCGCTCGAAAAAATATCAGAGACGGGCGGAGCATTTATTACAAAGGGGATTTCGGTTGACTCCCTTGACCGTGAAAAAAAATGGGATACCCATTTTACTGTGAAGAAAGGCGATTATGTCAACGGCGGAGATATTTTTGCGGAGGTGCCGGAGACAAGAGCAATTGTCCATAAATGCATGATTCCACCGCATCTGCATGGTACTGTTGTATCTGTGCGGGAGGACGGACAGTACACAATTGAAGAGCCGCTTCTGACGCTGGATATGGGAAGCGGAGAGACGGTAGAAATTCCGATGGCTCAGAAGTGGCCAATCCGGACACCGCGTCCGGTGAGCCAGCGGTTTGCGGCATCGGTACCGCTTGTGACGGGACAGCGGATCATCGATACAATGTTCCCGATTGCAAAGGGCGGAACGGCGGCGATTCCGGGAGGATTCGGAACCGGAAAGACAATGACTCAGCATCAGATTGCCAAGTGGTCTGACGCGGACATTATTATCTATATCGGATGCGGAGAGCGTGGGAATGAGATGACCCAGGTTCTGGAGGAATTTGGGGAACTGACAGACCCGCGGACAGGAAACCCTCTGATGGACCGGACGACGCTGATTGCCAATACGTCAAACATGCCTGTAGCAGCCCGTGAGGCAAGTATCTATACAGGGCTTACTCTGGCGGAATACTACCGGGACATGGGGTATGACGTTGCAATCATGGCGGACTCCACATCGAGATGGGCCGAGGCTCTTCGTGAGCTTTCGGGACGTCTGGAGGAAATGCCGGCGGAAGAAGGATTTCCGGCTTACCTTGCCTCCAGATTGTCGGCTTTCTATGAGAGAGCGGGCATGATGCAGAACTTAAACGGCACGAGAGGATCGGTCAGCATTATCGGGGCGGTATCGCCTCAGGGGGGGGACTTCTCGGAACCGGTCACACAGAATACGAAGCGGTTTGTGAGATGCTTCTGGGGACTGGACAAAAGTCTTGCCTACTCCAGACATTTCCCGGCGATCCACTGGCTTTCCAGTTACAGTGAATATCTGCAGGATCTTTCACACTGGTATCAGGACAATGTCTCTCCAAAGTTTGTAGATTACCGGAACCGACTGATGGCCCTTCTGAATCAGGAGAGCAGCCTTCTGGAAATCGTCAAGCTGATAGGAAGTGATGTCCTGCCGGATGACCAGAAGCTGATTCTGGAAATTGCAAGAGTCATCCGTCTGGGCTTCCTGCAGCAGAATGCATTCCACAAAGATGATACTTGCGTATCTTTGGAAAAGCAGTTCCTGATGATGGATACGATTTTATATTTGTACAAACAGGCGAGGGCCCTTGTGACAATGGGGCATCCGATGTCGGTTTTGAAGTCGGAAAATATTTTTGAACGTGTCATTGCCATCAAGTACGATGTGCCGAATGACCGGCTGGAGTTGTTTGCGCAGTACCGGCGGGATATTGACACCTTCTACCAGCGCGTGCTGGAGAAAAATGCATAAAAGGAGGGAACGAAACAGTTATGCCAATCGAATATCTTGGGCTTAGCAGCATTAACGGTCCCCTCATTGTACTGGAAGGGGTACAGGATGCGTTTTATGATGAAATTGTAGAATTTATTGTGGGAGGAAACGAGAAGCGGATCGGAAGAATCATTGAGCTTTATGAGGACAGGGCGGTCATTCAGGTCTTTGAAGGATCTGAGGGGATGTCCCTTGTCAATACCCACACCAGACTCACCGGGCACCCGATGGAGATTGGGCTGTCCCGTGAGATGCTTGGAAGAACCTTTAATGGAATCGGACAGCCGATCGATGATCTGGGGACGATTGCCGCGCGGACGAAACGGGATGTCAACGGTCTGCCGCTTAATCCGGTAAAGCGGGAATATCCGAGAAACTATATCCGTACCGGAATTTCGGCAATCGATGGCCTGACAACACTGATTCGAGGACAGAAGCTGCCGATTTTCTCCGGAAACGGACTGCCTCACGACCAGCTTGCAGCACAGATTGTCAAGCAGGCGTCTCTGGGAGAAGATTCCGGAGAAGAATTTGCTATTGTCTTTGCAGCCATGGGAGTCAAACACGACGTAGCGGACTTCTTCCGCAGAACTTTTGAGGAGAGCGGTGTGGCAGACCATGTGGCCATGTTTTTGAATCTGGCAAATGATCCGGTGGTGGAGCGTCTGATTACCCCGAAAGTAGCACTGACGGTGGCAGAGTATCTGGCATTCGAACAGAACATGCATATCCTTGTCATCCTGACGGATATGACGTCCTTTGCGGAGGCCATGCGTGAGGTGTCCTCCTCTAAAGGAGAGATCCCAAGTCGAAAAGGGTTCCCAGGTTATCTGTACAGTGAACTTGCCGCGATCTATGAGAGAGCGGGCATTGTGGAGGACGCAGGCGGTTCGGTAACGCAGATTCCTATTTTGACGATGCCGAACGATGACATTACCCACCCCATCCCGGACCTGACCGGATATATTACGGAAGGGCAGATCGTACTGGATCGGAACTTAAATGGCCAGTCCATCTATCCGCCGATCAGTGTCCTACCGTCGCTGTCCCGTCTGATGAAGGACGGAATTGGAGAAGGATACACAAGGGAGGATCATCAGGATCTGGCCAACCAGCTGTTTTCCGCCTATGCAAAAGTGGGGGACGCAAGAAATCTGGCATCGGTTATTGGAGAGGACGAACTTTCCCCGATCGACAAAGAATATCTTGCGTTCGGAAAAGAATTTGAAGAGAAATATATCGGTCAGGGACCGGAGGAAAACCGTACCATTGAGGAGACGCTGGATCTTGGATGGGAGCTTCTTGGACGGCTTCCAAGAGAGGAACTGGACCGTGTTAATACGAAGATTCTGGACAAATACTACCATCCGACGAAACGGGATGAAGGTGTCACCACGAGTGCGAGTCCAGGCTCTGTAGCAAATAAAGAAATGTAAAGGGGTGAGGCTGTTGGATCCACGGACATTTCCGACAAAAGGTAACCTGATGCTTGCGAAGAACTCTCTTGAGCTTGCAAAACAGGGATATGAACTGATGGATAAAAAGAGAAACATTCTGATCCGGGAACTGATGGATCTGATCGATCAGGCCCGCACCATTCAGGAGGAAATTGACAGCACATTTACCTATGCGTATCAATGCCTTCAGAAGGCAAATATTGAAAACGGGATCAATACGATCTCCCAGATCGCGTATACGGTTCCAATCGAAGATTCGATCGTGATTCAGACAAGAAGTATTATGGGGACGGAGATCCCGCATGTCAAATATACCCCGAAGACACCGGTTCCGACTTATGCGTTCAGCACGACAAAAGAGTCGGCGGACCGGGCAGCGGATGCTTTCCGGAAGGTGAAAGACCTGACGGTGAAGCTTTCCATGGTGGAAAATGCGGCTTACCGGCTTGCTTCCAATATTAAAAAGACGCAGAAGAGAGCCAATGCGCTGCAGAATATCACCATTCCGATGTACACACAGCTTGTGTCCAGTATCAGCAACGCGCTGGAGGAAAAGGACAGAGAGGAATTTACAAGACTGAAAGTGATTAAGAGGAGAAAACAAAGTTAGAGAAAAGAGATGAAATGAGGAGGAAGAAATAACGATGGACTACATGATTACAGCAGATTCCAATGCAGATGTACCGGCAGAGGTCCTCAAAAAATATGAAATCCCGGTGATCCCGCAGTATTATGCATTTGGGGATGAAGTTTACGGAGATGAGAAAAATATGTCCCCGCATGAATTTTACGAGACCATGAGAAAGGGAGAACTTCCGAAATCCATGGCAAACAATCCGGCGGTCATCCGTGAGAAATTCGAGGCGGTTTTAAAAGAAGGAAAAGATATTCTTCATATTGCATTTTCTAGTGCATTGAGCGGAAGCTGCAACAATGTCCGCATGACAGCAAGAGAACTTCTGGAAGAATATCCGGATCGGAAGATCCAGATCTTTGATTCTCTGAACGCATCTCTGGGGGAAGGTGTTTCTGTATACCGGGCAGCCGAATTAAGAGAACAGGGAAAAAGTATGGAAGAAGTCTATGATGTGCTGATGGAAGAGCGGGATCATGTCAATGTCTGGTTTACGGTGGACGACCTGCACCATCTTCAGAGAGGTGGCCGCGTATCCAAAACGACGGCGATTGTCGGCAGTATGATTAATATTAAGCCGTTGCTTCGTGTGACAGCTTCCGGAGAGCTCAAATCGGACGGTACTGTCAGAGGACGGAAAAAAGCACTCAAAACACTTGTCACCAATATGGAAAAGGCAGTGGATCTGGAACATTATGGGAAAGACCGCATGGTAGGCATCCTTCATGGAGATTGCATGGACGATGCACTTACAGTGAAAAAGCTGGTAAACGATCTTGGATTTGAAAATGTTGTGATCAATGACGTCAGCCCAAGCATCGGTACATACGCAGGCCCGGGAGTTGTAGGACTGGTGTATTACGGAGAAAAAGTGACGGAATAGGAGTCTTGACTTTCAAAAATTTCTATGCTACCATTTTTACTACATAAAGCAAACGCGTAGAAGAAGAGAGTACATGTTCTGGAATCTTACAGAGAATTCCCGGATGGCCCGTGGGCCGGATGCTGAGAGGGATGGAGAAAGGAAGATGGAAGATGGCTTTGGAGCGGCATGAATGAACACGGATGACAGTGATAATTCATGATGGGTTCCGCCCGTTACAGCGGAGGGTGTCGTACGGCACTCACAGAGGTCTGCCCTGCGAGGGTCAGATAAACGGAAGTGGTAACGCGGATTCGCCTTCCGGGGAAATATCCCCGGAAGGTTTTTTATTAATTAAAAAGGAGAGAGAATGTATGTGCAGTAATTGTAATGAGAAAGAAAAGTATTATATCACGACTGCGATTGCCTATACATCCGGCAAACCGCATATCGGAAATACGTATGAGTTTGTTCTTGCGGACGCAATCGCAAGATATAAAAGAAGTAAAGGATATGATGTTTATTTTCAGACAGGAACAGATGAGCATGGCCAGAAAATCGAACTGAAGGCTGAAGAGGCTGGTGTAACTCCAAAAGAGTACGTAGATAAGGTGGCAGCAGAGGTAAAAGAGATCGCGGATATGATGAATACATCTTACGATCATTTCATCCGTACTACAGATGATTATCATGAAGAACAGGTAAAGAAGATCTTTAAGAAGCTGTATGAAAAGGGAGATATCTATAAAGGATATTACGAAGGAATGTACTGTACTCCGTGTGAATCTTTCTTTACCGAGTCCCAGCTTGTAGATGGAAAATGTCCGGACTGTGGACGTCCGTGTACACCGGCAAAGGAAGAAGCATATTTCTTTAAAATGAGCAAGTATGCAGATCGTTTGATTCAGTATATCAATGAGCATCCGGAATTTATTCAGCCGGTTGCGCGGAAAAATGAGATGATGAACAACTTCCTTCTTCCGGGACTTCAGGATCTTTGTGTATCCAGAACGTCCTTCAAATGGGGCATTCCGGTAGACTTTGACCCGAAACATGTCGTTTATGTATGGCTGGATGCGCTGACCAACTACATCACCGGAATCGGATACGATGCAGACGGTAACAGCTCTGAACTTTTCAACAAGAACTGGCCTGCAGACCTGCACCTGATCGGAAAGGATATTATCCGTTTCCATACTATTTACTGGCCGATTTTCCTGATGGCGCTGGATCTTCCGCTTCCGAAGCAGGTATTTGGTCATCCGTGGCTTCTTCAGGGAGACGGCAAGATGAGCAAATCCAAGGGAAATGTGATCTATGCGGATGAGCTTGTCAACCTGTTCGGTGTGGATGCAGTGCGTTATTTTGTACTTCATGAAATGCCGTTTGACAATGATGGTGTCATTACATGGGAGCTGATGGTGGAGAGAATGAACTCTGACCTTGCCAATACATTAGGAAATCTTGTAAATAGAACAGTTTCCATGACAAATAAATATTTTGGCGGAACAGTGACAGATAAAGGTGTGGCAGAAGAAGTGGATGCGGATCTGAAACATGTGACAGAAGAAACATCCGGAAAAGTGGACGCCAAGATGGAAGATCTGAGAGTGGCAGATGCCATCACAGAGATTTTCAATCTTTTCAAACGTTGCAACAAATATATCGATGAAACGATGCCATGGGCACTTGCAAAGGAAGAGGACAAGAAAGATCGTCTGGAGACAGTGCTCTACAATCTGATTACAAGCATCTCTGAAGGAGCAAAACTGCTTGCTCCATATATGCCGGAGACATCTGAAAAGATCCTTGCACAGCTTGGAGACGGCCATGTGACTGACAAGCCGGAGATTCTTTTTGCAAGAAGAGATATCAAAGAAGTGATGGAAGAAGTAGAGAAACTGCATCCTGCACAGCCGGAAGAAACACCGCAGGAAGAGGAAGGTCCGGTGATAGATATCGAGGCAAAACCGGAAATCTCCTACGATGATTTTATGAAAATGCAGTTCCAGGTAGGTGAGATCATCAAATGCGAAGAAGTTCCGAAGTCTAAAAAGCTTCTCTGCTCTCAGGTAAAGATCGGAAGCCAGGTAAAACAGATCGTGTCCGGAATCAAGAAATGGTACTCACCGGAAGAGATGGTCGGAAAGAAAGTCATGGTTCTTGTCAACCTGAAACCAGCGAAGCTGGCAGGCGTGCTTTCCGAAGGAATGATTCTCTGCGCAGAAGATGAAAAGGGAAATATCGTGCTGATGCAGCCGGAAAAAGATGTACCGGCAGGAGCAGAAATCTGCTAAAAAACAGTGATTCTGTCGGTTGTTTGTGCTAGAATAAGAATAGACTAAAGTACAAAAAGAACTGGAGGGAAACGATCAATGGAACCACAATTTTACAAGGGAAACAGAGATGCATTTATGGAAAAGCTGGAACCAGGTTGCCTTGCATTATTTTTCAGCGGTAATCCGGTCCGTAAAACAGCAGATGAGGACTATGGTTATTTCGCAAACAGAAACTTTGTTTATCTGACTGGTATGGAGCAGAAAGATACTATTCTGATGTTGGAAAAGGATGCATCCGGATACAGAGAGACACTCTTTATACTTCCGCCGAACGCGTTCGAAGAGAGATGGACAGGGACAAGAATGAAACCGGAAGAGATCGAAGCGGTTTCTATGATTTCTGACTTTGCCTATAGAGAGACTTTTGAAGAAGAGTTGAAAAAGGTACTGACCTCCGGAAGAATTCAGAAGGTATATCTGGATATTGACCGGATGGACGGACAGGTTGTAGTCAGTGGAGCAGACAGGATGGAAGCTTTCATGAAACAGGAATACCCGTCCATGCCGATCGAAAATTCCCTGCCGATTATGAAAATGCTTCGTCTTATCAAAAAGCCTTGTGAGATCCGTGCGATGGAGAAGGCACAGGAAGTGACAAAAGCAGGTATTCTTGCAATGATGACACACTCAAAACCAGGAATGTATGAGTATCAGTATAAAGCAGAGTACGATTATGCACTGGCTCAACATGGCGTATTGGAAGCAGGATTCCCGTCTATTATCAGTGCCGGAAAAAATAACTTTTGTATTCATTATTATGGATATCGCGGACAGGCTATGGATGGAGATATTGTGCTCAATGACGTCGGAGTACGCTGGGACAACGAGCTGACAGATGTATCCAGGGGATGGCCTTGTAATGGAAAATACTCCTCCAGACAGAAACTGCTTTTTGAATGTCAGTACAAGACATCTGAGCATATGTTTTCAACATTAAAGCCAGGTATTCCGATGAAAGAAGTAGATGCGGAGATTCGTCGTTATTGTTTCGAGCAGCTTAAGGAAGCTGGTGTATGCAAGAGTTTTGATGATATCGGAACATATATGTGGCACGGTGGAGCACATCATGTAGGATTTGATACGCATGACGTGGTTTCCGCGAAAGATGCTATTATCCAGCCGAATATGGTATTCTGTGTAGATATCGGAATTTATCACGAAGAGTGGGGAATCGGATTCCGTCTGGAAGATAACTGTCTGATCACAGAAGACGGATGCCGGAACCTGTCAAAGGATATTCCAAGAACAGTGGAAGACATTGAAGCGGTTATGAATTAGAAAAGAAAATGAAAAAGATATGTATTTTCGGGAATACGGAGGTACATATCTTTTTTTGAAGAGAAGTCGTTTGTCATTTTAGCTTGCCCCCCTTTTTCGACCATGATATCATAAAGATATCCGGACACGATTTTATGAAAGAGATAAGGAGTTGATACATATGAAATTGATAAAGAAGAGAGGTTTTCTTCTCCTTGGAAGTCTGATGCTGTCTGCTGTTTTGCTGGCGGGATGTTCAGGACAGAGCCCGGAGACAAAGCAGCTTCGTGCACTATGTGAGGAATTGTTTTCTTTTCCGGGCGGCAGCGCCGATCAGGTACTGGCTGCGGCACAGGATGATTCTTCGGGAACGGATACGGATACAGACACGGAAGAACAGTCAGGCGATCTGAGCCAGACGATTGAAGACGTTTACGGAGACTATTTTACGGAATCCGGACTTCAGAATTTTTACCGGAGCGGTTTCCCTCTGAAGCTGTATTATGCAGCACAGGAGAAAGACTGTGAGCTGTCTTTTGAAAAGATTGAGAAAATAGATGGTGGGGGAGAACAGGAAAATACGGAAACATATAGTGTGGAAATCCGTGTAAATGGAAATACGGTTCATCAGGAAATCGATGCGGCCTTTGAAGATGGAAAAGTAGATTACTTCTACTTTGCAGATGACGAGCTTTTTACGGCGATTGATGAGATTTCATAAAGAAACCGGACTATAAAAGAAATGAATACGGCGCACCGGGAGGAATGATCCTTCTGCGGTGCGCCGATGTGTTTTGCTGAGTAACTCTTTAGCTGAGTTCTACTTTTGCAGCCTCTTCCGGCTTAAAGTCGTTTTTCAGATCGTAGATGTTGTGGCCTGTGGATTCGCTTAATACGCGGCCCTCTAAGGAATAGCAGCGGATGAAACGTCTTCCGTCTACGCTGGACCAGTGCTCTACGTCCCATGTCATGTATCCGTCCTCGTCAGATTTTTTCTCTTTCAGATATAAGTCAACCTGGCGTCCGCCCGGAGCCATCAGTTTGATCAGCTCGTCTGTGTCGGCTGTCAGTTCAGTCTGATTTACCTTATCATATACCTGCATTGTGAAGTCCCTCCTATTGATATTCTATTTGAATTATAGTATGTTTTAAATTATAATACAACCATCTTGTTGGATTTTAAGGAGTGGAAACTATGATTTTTGATACACATGCGCATTATGGCGATGACCAGTTTGACGGGGATCGGGATGAGCTTTTAATCGGAATGGCTGACGCCGGTGTGGGAACGATCGTAGAGATCGGAGCTTCCATGCAGTCCAGCCGGGATGCGGTACGGCTGGCGGAGAAGTACCCGTTTGTTTATGCGACAGCGGGCGTGCATCCGGACCATGTAGGAGAGCTGAATGAGGATACTATGGAAGAGCTGCGGCAGATGTGCCGGAATGAAAAGGTCGTGGCAGTCGGAGAGATCGGGCTTGATTACCACTGGGATACAGAGCCCAGAGCGGTGCAGAAGCACTGGTTTATCAGGCAACTTAATCTGGCCAGAGAGATGGGGCTTCCGGTTAATATTCATAGCCGGGATGCGGCGGAAGATACGATGGCAATTATGAAGGAGCATGCACAGGGGCTAGGCGGTATCATTCACTGTTTTTCCTATTCCAGAGAAATGGCAAAAGAATATGTCAAGATGGGATTTTCTATTGGAGTCGGCGGAGTAGTTACGTTTAAAAACGGAAGAAAAATCAAAGAGATTGTAAAGGAGATCCCGCTGGAGCGGATTGTACTGGAGACGGACTGCCCGTATCTGGCACCGGAGCCGAACCGGGGCAAGAGAAATGATTCCAGGAATATTCACTATGTGGCACAGCAGATTGCAGAAATCAAAGGAATTGATAAAGAAACGGTAATAAAACAGACTGAAAACAATGCAAAATTAATATATTTTTCATAATATTTTAACTATTTAAAAAAGTAAAGTATGTTATACTAAATAAAGTAGTAAAGTGAGGAAAGTTTATGACAGATCCTTTTTTAGGAAATCCGCAGAATACTATTGCGGTACTGCAGAAATATCATTTCAATTTTCAGAAAAAGTTCGGACAGAACTTTTTGATCGATACCCACGTTCTGGACAAGATTATACGCGCAGCTGAGATTACGAAAGATGACTTTGTCCTTGAAATCGGACCGGGCATCGGAACGATGACTCAGTATCTGGCGCAGGCAGCGAGAGAAGTGGTCGCTGTAGAGATCGATAAGGCTTTGATTCCCATTCTACAGGATACTCTTTCCGGATTCCCAAATGCAGAAGTGATACATGATGACATCCTTAAAGTAGATATTGCGGGCCTTGCAGAAGAAAGAAACGGCGGCAGGCCGATCAAGGTAGTTGCAAATCTGCCTTATTATATTACGACTCCAATTATTATGGGCCTGTTTGAGAGTCAGGTGCCGCTGGCTTCGGTGACCGTCATGGTGCAGAAGGAAGTGGCGGAGCGGATGCAGGCCGGACCGGGAAGTAAGGATTATGGAGCACTTTCGCTTGCAGTTCAGTATTATGCCGAGCCATATATTGCGGCGAATGTGCCGCCGAACTGTTTTATGCCAAGACCAAATGTGGGGTCGGCGGTGATCCGCCTGACGAGGCATGAGGTGCCGCCGGTACAGGTGGACAATGAAAAGCTGATGTTTCAGATTATCCGGGCGTCTTTTAACCAGAGGAGAAAGACGCTGGTTAATGGTCTGAACAATTCGCCTGAGATCACTCTTACAAAAGAGCAGATCACAGAGGCAGTGGAAAGTCTCGGTAAAGGTGCTGGTGTCAGAGGAGAGGCTCTGACATTGGAGGAGTTTTCCGGACTTGCCAATAAAATCAATAAGATGCTTGTATAAAAGAACAGAAAAGGAGGTAATGCGATGCGTTATGAGATTAAGGGAGAGACATTGCCGGTAGTAGTCTGCTATCTGGAAGATGGTGAGCAGATGGTGACAGAGCGGGGTGCAATGAGCTGGATGTCACCGAATATGCGAATGGAATCAGGAGCCCGCGGAGGTATTGGAAAGGCATTTGGAAGAATGTTTTCCGGAGATTCGATTTTCCAGAATGTTTACACGGCAGAGCATGGAAACGGCATGATTGCGTTTGCGTCAAGCTTTCCAGGGTCAATCAAGGCATTTGAAGTTGGGCCGGGACAGGAGTATATTCTACAGAAAAGCGCATTTCTTGCCTCTGAGTCAGGAGTGGAACTGAGCATCCATTTCCAGAAAAAAGTGGCTTCCGGACTTTTCGGAGGTGAGGGATTTATCATGCAGAGAGTGTCAGGACAGGGAATCGTATTTGCCGAGTTTGACGGACATGTCTGGCTTCAGACAATGCCGCTGAGCAATGTGGCCAGTGTATTGAGACCGTATTTTCCGCAGTCCAAATAGGACTTTGACATAAAATCAAGACGTAAAGGAGGAAAAGCTTATGGCCAAAACAGTAGATGAAGCGTTATTTGAGATCACCCCGAGAATTCAGGAGCTTGCCGATTTAAGTGAGAAGAACAATGCAATCGACAAAGAGCTTTTTACAAAATACGAGGTAAAAAGAGGTCTGCGTGATTTAAACGGAAAAGGCGTTCTTGCCGGACTTACAAATGTTTCAGATGTTCATGCGAAAGATATTGTAGACGGAAAAGAAGTACCATGTCCTGGAAGTCTCTATTACAGGGGATATAATATTAAAGATCTTGTAAATGGATTTCTGGAGTCGCATCATTATGGATTTGAAGAAACAGCGTATCTGCTTTTGTTTGGAGAACTGCCGACGCAGAAACAGATGGATGAGTTTCATGAGCTTTTGGTGGAGAGAAGGACGTTGCCGCCGAATTTTGTGAGGGACGTAATCATGAAGGCATCAAGTCCTGACATGATGAACAGTATTTCCAGAAGTATTCTCCAACTGTATTCTTACGATGAAAAGGCAGATGATACAAGTATTCCGAATGTCTTGAGACAGTGCCTCAACTTGATCAGTCAGTTCCCGATGCTGATGGTTTACGGATATCATGCGTATAATTATAAAAGGGGAGAAGATCTTTTTATCTATGCGCCGAAGCCGGAGCTTTCTACCGCAGAGAACATCCTGATGATGCTTCGGGAAGACCGGAAATATACGGAGCTGGAGGCAAGAATCCTGGATATGGCACTTGTGCTTCATATGGATCATGGCGGCGGTAACAACTCCACCTTTACAACGCATGTCGTTACCTCATCAGGAACAGACACCTATTCTACGATGGCAGCGGCGATGGCGTCCCTGAAAGGACCGAAGCACGGCGGAGCCAATATTAAAGTTGTTCAGATGTTTGAGGATATGAAGAGCCAGTTGAAAGACTGGACAGACGAGGAAGAAGTAAAAGACTATCTGTCGCGGCTTCTGGATAAACAGGCCTTCGACAAAAAGGGACTGATCTACGGAATGGGACATGCAGTTTACTCGATTTCCGATCCGAGAGCAGAGATCTTCAAAGTATTTGTGGAGAAACTGGCCAAAGAAAAAGGATACGAAAAAGAGTATGCGCTTTATGAACTTGTGGAGCGTCTTGGCCCGCAGATCATTGGAGAGAAGAGAAAGATCTACAAAGGAGTCAATGCAAATGTGGACTTCTACAGTGGCCTTGTTTATAGTATGCTGGATCTTCCGTCGGCACTTTACACACCAATTTTTGCAGCAGCACGTATTGTCGGATGGAGTGCACATCGTCTTGAAGAATTGAAAAATGTAGACAAGATCATCCGTCCAGCTTACAAAGCGCTGGCGGGACATAAGGAATATGTGAAACTGGAAGACAGGTAGGTTATGAATGAAAAAGGAAACTTTTTACTTATCCTGTGACAAAAAGACCAAGATACATGCCGTGGCGTGGAAATCGGAGAGCCGGAAGGTGAAAGCGGTGATCCAGATCTGCCACGGCATGGCAGAATATATTGACCGATACGAAGAATTTGCGCTCTGGCTTGCCGGGAAGGGATACTATGTTACCGGGCACGACCATCTGGGACATGGAAAATCGATCCTTTCGGAGGATGACTATGGCTATTTCCCGGAGAAGCAGGGAAAAGAATGTATGATTGGAGATATTCGCAGGCTGTATCTGGCGACAAGGAAGAGGTACCCGGACTGTCCGTATTTTATGATCGGGCACAGTATGGGTTCATTTCTCCTACGGCAGTATATCCAGCGATATGGTAGTGAACTCGACGGAGCTGTTATCATGGGAACCGGGTATCAGCCATATCCGCTGCTTCTGGCGGGAGAGTTCTTGTGTAGCTTGATCGGCAGAGTCCGTGGAGGTCATTACCGGAGCCAACTTGTGGACAGCATGGCGTTTGGAAGCTATAACAAGGACTTTGAGCCGGGAAAGACCGGACGGGAATGGCTTTCTGCAGAAGAGGAAAATGTGGCTCGGTACGAAGCAGATCCGCTCTGCGGCTTTCTGTTTACGGTAAGTGGCTATCGCCAGATGTTCCGTGGTATGAGGACATTGACGAAAAAAGGCGTAAAAATGATTCCCCAAGATCTTCCGGTGCTCTTTGTTTCCGGAGCAAAAGATCCGGTAGGTGATTTTGGCGCCGGAGTGTGGAAAGTATACGAACAATTCCGAAAAGCAGGGATTTCAGATACGATGATCCGGCTGTATTCGGATGACCGGCATGAAATTTTGCATGAGGAAGACCGAATGCAGGTCTTTGAAGAGATTGAGAACTGGATAGCAGAACGGATAACCAAATAAAGCAGAAAAAGGGAGCCTTACTTTACACGAAAATGTGTAAGCAAGGCTCCCTTTTCTCCACCCTGTGCAACGAAATGCCGGAAGAAAACATAGGTTTTTCGGAAGTCATATTGCAAAAAGAAAATCCCGATTTTATACTGTTTACAGGCGGTAAGATAAAAATAAGAAGACTGCGGAAAATGAAAGTGAACATGGAGGAGCTATGAATCGAGAAGAGATCAAAAGACACTTATCTGACCCGGAGTTTTTTCAGGAAAACCGGATGGATCCGGTATCAGACCATAAATGGTATGAGACGGAGAAAGAGGCACTTCGGGGAGAGAAAATGACCTGGCGCCACAGCCTGAACGGGCGGTGGAGATTTTTTTATGCACCGAATCCTGACAGTGTACCAGAGGGATTTGAAAAGGAATCTTTTTCCTGCGAAGGATGGAATACGATTCCAGTGCCGGGGCAGATGGAACTTTGTGGATATGGAGCGCCGCTTTACCGGGATACGGATTACCCGTGGAATGGGATCGAGGCAGTAAAGCCTCATGAAGTTCCGGAAAGGGAAAATCCGACCGGCTGTTATGTAACAACATTTACGTTGCCGGAGCAGATGAAGGGGAAACGAATTCAGATTCACTTTGAAGGAGTGGAAACGGCATTTCATTTCTGGATCAACGGAACGTACGCAGGTTACAGCGAGGACAGCTATACCCCGGCTGTGTTTGAGATTACGGATCTGCTCAAAGAAGGGCAGAATAAGCTTGCCATGGAGGTATACCGGTTTTCTTCCGGCTGCTGGCTTGAGGATCAGGATTTCTGGCGCATGGGAGGAATCATCCGGGAGGTGGCGTTGACAGCTGTGCCGGATCTGCATATTCGGGATCTGGATATAGAGACAGACCTTGATGAAACGTATACTAATGCAAGTGCCAATATCAGGCTGACACTGGATGGCAGCCTTTCTGAAAAGGGGGGAGTGTGCTGGTGTCTGATGGACGGGGCTTTCCGGATGGAAAAGCTGCATGAAATGGATGAACGGGAAATTCTGTCGGGCTGCGAAAAGATCCGGAATGGAAAGGCGGAGATTTCCTTTGAGGTACCAAATGCAAAGCTTTGGAGTGCTGAACTTCCGTATCTGTATCGGTTGATTCTGACGGTCAGGGATAAGGATGAAGATATCCGTGAAGTGGTTCCGTATCTTATTGGTTTCCGAAAGGTGGAAATCCGGGACGCCGTCCTTCTTTTTAATGGAAAGCGCCTGCGGTTAAATGGTGTCAACCGGCATGAGTTTTCGCCATCCAAGGGTAGAGCGGTCGGCATGGAAGAGATGGAATGGGATATTCGGTTTTTTAAGAAAAATCATTTCAATGCGGTCCGGACGAGCCATTATCCGAACCAGAGTGCCTGGTACGATCTTTGTGAACGGTTCGGTATTTATGTGATGGATGAGGTGAATCTGGAAACGCACGGAACCTGGCATACCATGAAGTTTGAGCATACTTTACCGGGAGATTTCCCTCAGTGGCGCGAGGCGGTATTAAGCCGTGCTAAGGCGATGCTTGAGAGGGATAAAAATCATGCCTGTATTTTCTGCTGGAGTATAGGAAACGAATCCTGGGCAGGAAAGAATCTGTACGATATGAGTATGTATTTCCGAAATCGTGACAAGAGCCGTCCGGTGCATTATGAAAATGTATGTCATACGCCGGAGTGGGCGGACACGACAGATCTGGAAAGCCATATGTACGCTTCACCGGAAAAAGCAGAGGCATATTTGAAAAATAATCCGAAGAAGCCGTATGTGCTGTGTGAGTATGCACATTCCATGGGAAATTCCACCGGAAATCTGGATGAATATACAAAGCTTCTGGACAAATATCCGCAGTACTGTGGTGGATTTATCTGGGATTATATTGATCAGGCACTGTATAAGACGGGGCCGGACGGAAAGCAGTTCCTTGCGTACGGTGGAGACTTCGGCGACCGGCCGTCCAATTATGCGTTCTGCGCGGACGGCGTGATTTTTGCAGACCGTACACCATCCCCGAAAATGCAGGAAGTAAGATACCTGTATCAGCCATATGAGCTGCTCCCGGAAGCAGACGGAATTCTCATCAGGAGCAGACAGATGTTTGAGACGTCGGAATCCTGGAAGCTTTGCTGGACACTGGAAAAAGAAGGTCGGATTCTGCGCAAAGGAACGAGTGACGTTCTCGTAAATCCAGGGGAAGAGGTGAAGGTGCCGTGTGATCTTGGTCTCCTGGAAGAGGCAGGAGAGTATGTCCGGACAGCAAAACTTGTGTACAAAGAAGCGACTCCATATGCAGAGGTCGGCGAGGAATTTTGTTTTGGACAGTCGGTGGAGGCAGTGGAAAAGGCAAAGCCGGAATTTGGCTGCGGGACAGAGCCGGAAGTGGTTGAAGGAGATTTTTCCCTTTCAATTGTGGGAACAGGTTTCCGCCTGACATTTGATAAGACGACCGGAAAACTTGTGGCCTGCAAAATCGGGAAAAAAGAGCTTGTGTATGATGGCATCAATACTTTGAAACCGGAGTTCTGGCGTGCGCCGACAGACAATGATGCAGGATACCATATGACAGAAAAATGCGCGCCGTGGAAACTTGCATCCCTCTATCCGCAGGTGAAGCAGGTTGATATCAGAAAAGAACCAGGTTTTGCGGTGATTGAGACGGAATATCTTTTGTTCTCCGATGTGACCTGCAAGGTATCCATTCAGGTGGACAGTCAGGGCACCATGAAGGTATGCGAGACTTATGACGGATTCCCGGATACGCCGGTAATGCCGTGCTTTGGGATGTCCTGGAAACTTCCGAAGGAATTCGATCAGATCACCTGGTACGGAATCGGACCGGAAGAGACTTACTGTGACCGGAAATGTGGAGGGAAGACGGGTGTCTTCCGGGCGACGGCAGCTGATGGTATGACGCCATATGTCAGACCGCAGGAATGCGGCAACCATATGGGAACCAGATGGATGGAACTGACAGATCAGGAAGGAAGCGGCATCCGGATCGAATCGGATGGAATGTTTGAATTTTCGGTTCTTCCATATACCTGCCATGAAATTGAGTCGGCACAACATGCATATGAACTTCCGGCAGCATACGCTTCAGTGCTTCGTGTTCTGGACATGCAGACCGGAGTGGGCGGAGATAACAGCTGGGGGGCATGGGCTCATGAACCGTACATTGTCAAAGGTGAAGAGGCGCGGACATTTACATTTTACGTGCGGTTTCTTGGCTGATATGAAATTTCTCAGAACACAACAAATTTCCGAAAAAAATATTTGACATACCGAAGAAAACGGGGTAAACTATCCATATCGCGTGACAATGGTGTCAGATCGAAAGACGATCTGGCACCATTTTTTTATTTTGCGGGAAAATTTTCCGGATTTCTTTAATAGAATAAAAATTCCTTCGGACAGCGCGGTAAAATGAAAAGGAAGCAGAAAGGAAGAAGATTAGTATGAGATTGAAAGATGCGGGGCTGACAGCAGAAAAACTGAAAAAAATCGTAAACAAATATATGGTGGAAACATATGAACGGTATCCATTTATCGCAGAGCGGGCGGAAGGCATGTATCTGTATGACGAAAAAGGAAACGCCTATCTGGATTTTTATGGTGGTGTGGCAGTAAACAGCGCAGGCAACCGTAACCCGAAGGTCGTGGAGGCAATCCATGAACAGACAGATGATATCATCCATACGTTTAATTATCCATATACGGTTCCACAGGCCTTGCTTGCAAAGAAAATCTGTGATACCATCGGCATGGACAAAATCTTCTATCAGAATTCCGGAACGGAAGCAAATGAATGCATGATCAAAATGGCTAGAAAATACGGAACAGAGAAATTCGGACCGGAACATTATCATATCGTAACGGCAAAAAATGGTTTCCATGGCCGGACTTACGGCGCGCTTTCCGCGACGGGGCAGCCGGACAACGGATGCCAGCTTGGATATAAACCGGTACTCCCGGGATTTTCCTATGCAGAATTTAATAACCTGGAAGACTTTAAGAGTAAATGTACCGAAAATACGATCGCGATTATGATTGAACCGGTACAGGGCGAAGGCGGAGTGCATCCGGCCAGTCAGGAATTTATCGAAGGCCTGAGAAGTCTCTGTGACGAGAGAGGCATGCTTCTGCTTTTTGACGAGGTGCAGACCGGATGGGGCAGAACCGGAGACATTATGGCGTTTATGGGATATGGCGTAAAGCCGGATGCAGTTACTATGGCAAAAGCGATGGGAGGCGGAATGCCGATCGGCGCATGCTGTATGTCAAAAGAGCTTGCAAAGGTTATGACATCCGGATCCCACGGTTCCACTTACGGAGGACATCCGGTAGCCTGTGCAGCGGCGCTTGCGTCAATTTCAGAAATTCTGGACCAGAATTTAAGCGAGAATGCAAAAATTATGGGAGACTATTTTATGAAACGAATGAAGGAACTTCCGCATGTCAAGGAAGTCCGCGGAAAGGGGCTTCTGACAGGATGTGAATTCGATATCCCGATTGCACATGAAGTCAAGGCGGAGTGTATGAAGAGACGTCTTTTGATTACGGCGATTGGCGAGAGCACCAATCGGATGATTCCGCCGCTGATTTTAAAGAAAGAGCATGTGGATCAGGCGATTGATATTATGAAAAAAGCCGTCCATGCGGCAGTGCTTTCCTATCAGTCCGAGAATTTCCGGACTGCATAAAAAGCAGGAATTCAAAAAAGGGTAAGTTAAGTAGGAAAAGGAGCTAAGAAACATGAGAAAATTTAAAGAAATCAACCCATCACCACGCACACTGATGACACCGGGACCGGTAGAAGCGGATCCGCGTGTGCTGCGCGCGATGAGTGCACATATTCTGGGACAGTTTGACCCGGAGTTTACCGAACTGATGAATGAGACGATGGAAATGGAACGCTACGTGTTCCAGACGAAAAACCGTCAGACATATCTTGTGGACACCACATCCAGAGGCGGACTTGAGACAGTTCTTACGGGAGCCATTTGTCCGGGAGATAAAGTGCTGATCCCGGCATTTGGTCGTTTCGGATATCTGCTTGCGGAGATTCTGGAGCGTTGCGGAGCGGACATCACACTTCTCGAAAAAGAATGGGGAACCGTATTTGATCCGCAGGAAGTAGAGGATGCACTGAAAAAGGACAGCTACAAGGCAGTAGCTTGCATTCACGGGGAAACATCTACTTCCATGATGCAGCCGCTGAAAGAAATAGGGGAAATCTGTGAACGCTATGGTATCCTTCTGATTGTAGATGCGGTGGCAACTCTGGGAGGAGCAGAAGTGAAGGTTGACGACTGGAAATTATCTGCCTGCATCTCCGGAACACAGAAATGTATTTCCGCGCCATCAGGTTCTGCGCTGATTACTTATAATGAACAGATTGAGCAGATTGTCAAAGCGAGAAAGCGTGTAGAAAAAGGAATCCGTACAATGGACGATGTGGCAGGAAGCCTTGCCGCAATCCCGAGCAACTATCTGGATCTGGGACAGCTGGAAGATTACTGGAGCCCGCGTCGTCTTAATCACCATACTGAGGCGACAAGCATGCAGTATGCCGTTCATGAGGCGCTCCGCTGTATTGTGGAGGAAACGCTGGAAGCGCGTTTTGCAAGACATAAATTAAATGATCAGGCACTGACAGCAGGGTTACAGGCGATGGGACTTACTATCTTCGGAGATCTAGAACACAAGATGCCGGTTGTGACAGCGATCAATATCCCGGAAGGAGCTGACGGAAAAGTGATCCGCGGCATGATGTTAAATGAATTCGGAATCGAGATTGCCACTTCTTTCGGACCGCTGGATGGAAAGATCCTGCGGATCGGAAACATGGGCTACTCAAGCCAGAAGAGAAATATCCTGATCCTTCTTGGAGCGCTGGAAGCAGTCATGAAGAGAAACGGTGTCAAAGTTTCGGAAGGTAAGGCCGTGAACGCAGCTATGGATGTCTATGAAAGTGCCGCAAAATAAAATAAATACCACATAGTGAATCCATCCCGGAAGAATGTCCGATCTGTCCGAAAGAGGAAAGAACGGAACAAGTGTCTTTGCAGGCCGGAAGTTCTTTTACCGGTCGGCTGAAATGTTGACTGAGGGCGCAGGAAAGAAAAGCACGGCTGATGTCATTCGTGTCGCCAAGATGGAAAGATAATTCCTGACGAAGTAATCGGGAAAATGAATGATTCCATTTCCCGGAAAACAGAAGTCCGGCCAGAACGCCGCAAAGAAAATCGTCTCCTGAAGGAGTCAGTCCGATACCGAGACCAAGCATCTGAACCAGAGTCCGGCAGGCTTCTTCATAGAGGTCATCCTGGAGAAAAGTCTCTGTATCAGTCATCCTTGTCCGGGCAATGGAAAGAAAAGCCTCTTTGCCAAAATCAGAAGAGGCTTTTTGTTTTTTTTCGGAAAACAATTCGGAGATACCTCCCGATTCTGAAAGGCGAATAGCTTCTTCGATGGTGCTCATGGAAATATCGGAAAAGCAATTAGGAACAAAAGATTGAAAAACGGTGGCGTTGGTCAGCGTAAATACAGTCAGGCCCTCAGCGGAGAATATAGTCAGTGTCTGCCCGTGAACGGTAACAGGATCACCGGGATGTACGCTGAGTGTATTCATCTTCGTTTCATCCAGAGAAGTGATCAGACTGATCGGGGATAATGGTGAAGAAGCCGACTGCAAAGAAATGAGATGTGTTCCAAAATTCAGATTGATTGTTTTCCGGTAAACAGAATGAACCGAGCCGACAGGATGATGATTTAAAATGTGTGCAGCAAAAGATGCTGTTTCCGTGATGATTTGATTCATATATAACACCTCTTTAATTATAAATCGCTGTTTTGATATAAGTAAAATTTAGCAAAAAGACGAGAAAATAGCAAATAAAAAGAAAAAATTATACAAAATGGATAAAAAAAGAGCCTAGATTTCGCTCCTTTTCAGTATTGTAACGAACTGAATTATCAGATAAAATAAAAACATTAAAGCAGTATTGGACTTTGAGTAAAGAGCGTGAACTGTGTAGCCCTTTGGCAGAACAGTCCCAAATAAAATAATAAAGAAAGAAAAGGAGAAGAAAGATGTACGAGTTACTGGTGAAAAACGGGAAAATCGTAGCGGCAGACTCTGTGGAGGAAGGAAATATTGCCGTGAAAGATGGAAAGATTGCTGCGATTCTGGCATTGGGAGAGGAGCCGGAAGCAGAAAAAGTAATCGATGCAGGCGGCAAGTACGTTTTTCCGGGAGCAATTGACACTCATGCGCACTTAAATGATCCGGGATATGAATGGAGAGAGGATTATGCACATGGAACTGCGGCGGCTGCAGTCGGTGGATATACAACAATCATCGACATGCCTCTTCAGAACGAGCCTGCAATGACAAACGCAGAATTGTTTGACAAGAAAGTGGAAGCGGTTGATCCAAATGCCTATGTGGATTACTGTTTCTGGGGCGGCTTGATCTCAGACAATTTTGATGATCTGGAGGGATTGCATGAAAAAGGATGTGTTGCATTCAAGTCATTTATCGGACCGGTATCTCCGGATTATAGTTCTTTGAGCTATGGACAGGCATATGAAGCAATGCAGAGAATCCAGAAATTCGGAGGACGTGCCGGATTTCACTGTGAAGATTTTTCTACAATCAAATGGCAGGAACAGCGTATGATCAAAGAGGGACGACTTGACTGGCAGGGCTTCCTGGATTCTAGACCGGTGATTGCGGAGATGCTTGCTACTGTGGATATTATCGAGATTGCCAAAGCAACAGGATGTAAGGCGCATATCTGTCATGTCAGCAGTCCGGACGTAGCACAGAAGATCAAAGAGGCACAGCAGGAAGGTTATGATATTACCGCAGAAACATGTTCTCATTATCTTAGTATGACAGATAAAGATGTCGTCGAGAACGGACCGCTTTTTAAATGTGCACCTCCACTTCGTTCTCAGGAGGAAGTAGACAGACTCTGGTCTTATGTGGAAGATGGTACATTCAGCGGTATCGCAAGTGATCATTCCCCGTGTTCTTACGATGAGAAATTCAATGAAATTCTCGGGAAGAAGATAGAAAATGTATTTGATGTATGGGGCGGAATCAGCGGAATTCAGAGCGGATTTCAGGCAGCTTTCTATGAAGGATGTGTAAAGAGAAACATCTGCCCGTGTGTGCTTGCAAATGCGATGTCCGTACAGCCTGCAAAAGCATTTGGTATTTACGGGAAAAAGGGAGACATCAAAATTGGATTTGATGCGGATCTCCTGATTGTAGACCCAGACAAAGAATGGGAAATTACAGCAGATTCTCTGCTTTATGTGAATAAGATTTCCGCATTTGTTGGAATGAAAGGAAAAGGACTCCCGGTATGTACGATCCTTCGTGGAAAAGTTGCTGCGGAAGACGGAAAAGTAACAGGAGAAAAAGGAGCAGGCATGTTAGTCAGAAGATTGTCCTGATTAGTCTGCGGGAAGGAGAAAAGAGTCTATGAGTAATATTGTTGAAAACATGAATCTGAACCCGGAACTTGTAGAAAAGGTTGATCCGGATCTTCAGCCTACAAAAAAGAGGATCATGGATCCGTTGTCCTATGCAGCGAGCTTCATGGGAGGATGTGTATCTATCGGTACTTTCTCTATGGGGGCAGGTCTGATCGGTGCACTGACAGTTACACAGGCAATTCTTGCGATGGTGATCGGATGTCTGGTCATTGCCATTGCCCTTGTAATTATCGGACAGTGCGGACATAAATATGGTATTCCGTTCACAGTTCAACTTCGAAGCAGCTTCGGTACAGCAGGAATTAAAGTTCCTGGACTTTTGAGAGGTGTTCCGGCGATTATCTGGTTTGGTTTCCAGAGCTGGGTTGGTGCGGGAGCAATCAACAGCTGTCTTGATATCCTCTTTGGAGTCAGCAACCTTCCAGTTGTCTATGTATTGTTTACAATTCTTCAGGTAGCTCTTGCTATCAAAGGATTTGAGGGAATCAAATGGATGGAGAACATTTCCTGTATCTTCATCATTGCAATTTTGATTTACATGCTGTACGTGGTACGTACGCAGTTTTCTACAGAGATTGACGATGTATTTTCAGGAATCAAAGGGACATGGGGAATGCCGTTCTGGGCAGCAACCACATCTTTCCTTGGTATTTATTCCACTATGATTATCAATGCATCCGACTATTCAAGAAATGTGAAGGAAAATGTAGGGCCAATCAAAACAGGAAGCATCTATACAATCGCGATTCTTCCGGTTACACTGTTCATGGGACTCATTGGTCTTCTTGTTACAGCTGCAACAGGAAACAGTGACCCGGTTACTGTATTTTCTACAACAATGGGAAGCAAGGTGCTTACGATTGTTACCCTGCTCTTTATCGCATTTGCACAGGTGACAACAAACGTATTGAATAATATAGTACCTCCGGCATATGTGCTGATGGAAGCTTTCCATGTGAAATGGAAACTTTCAACTGTTATCGTTGGTGTACTTTCCATCTGCTGTATGCCTTGGAAACTTGTTACAGCAGAATCTGCAGCAGGGTTGAATCTGTTTACACAGTTCTATTCAGCATTCCTTGGACCGATCTTCGCGGTTATGGCGGTGGATTATTTTATCCTAAGAAGACAGAAACTGGATATCAATATGATGTATGATAAACAGGGACCGTTCAAAGGTGTGAACTGGGCAGCTGTGATTGCAATTATTTTCGGCTCACTTTGCTCACTTCTGATTATGGAACTTTCCTGGTATGTCAGTCTGATTCCTACTGGTGTGGCATATTACTTCTTAATGAAAGTTATGAAGAGTTCTGAACCATTCCGTAAAGGAACTATTTTTGAAAAATAAGAAGTTGAATAAGAATATTGATAACAATATGCGGCGGCAGCCTTTTGGCTGCCGCCGCGCTTTATTGCTATTTTGTTACATCATTAAGAAAAGAGAGGGTCTCGGAAAGAAGTTTTTCAGTATCGGGTGCGTTTTCGTCCCGGTCAAAGTCGTGAACATTGCCGGCTGAAATAAAACGTGTCGGCTTATACTTTTCACAAAGTGCCAGGAATTCAGCATAAGGAACATCCGGATCATTTGTACTGTGTGCTGCAAACAGTGGACATGGGAGAGTATCACACGTCCGAAGAGAATAGTCCAGATAGAAAAACTTCTCTCTTCCTTCGTATATGAGTGATTTCCAGTTTCCGGTCTGCCTTGCGTAGACGTAGACGCTATAATGCGTATCCAGGTCTCCGGAGGTATGAATTTCCTGAGGGACAGCATCCAGACAGGAGGCAGACACGGAAGGAAGGCTGCAGTAATGGTGGCTTGGTTCTTCAAACCAGTGATCACAAAGGAAACCGTAACCATAATAGGAAAGAATTCCGGCAGGCTTTTCTTCCAGATTTCCGTGTGCTGCTGCGATCAGGCAAAGATATGCTCCGGCAGAACGTCCGAAGAGAATATAGGGAACATTACTATTCATATAACTTTCCCGGTTTTTTACATAATAATTGATGGAATCTGCTACACTTTCAGCGATGATGTCCAGTTTTGCAGCCGGTGCCAACGGGTATTCAAAGGAAATAACAGGATAGCCTGCGTCGGTCAGTTGCTGAAGATGGAGGGATGGAAGATCGTTTGCGTTGCCGTAGAGAAGTCCACCGCCATGAAAATAGAGAATACAGGCTTTTGGTGCGATCTCTGTATTCTCATACAGAATTGCACGGACCGGGATTGAGCTCCCGGAAGTAAAAAATTCTTTCTGTGATATCATAATAAAAGATCCTTTCTTTTGAACAATCTGCTGAAAGATATTATAACATGAAATTAGTTGTTAAAAAAATGTCAAAACGGAAAATATGGATAAAAAAAAGGTGGGATTTTATCTCATATTTTGATTGAAAAAAAAGGAAATAGCTGTAATAATAAATACATAGAGACTGGAACGGTCTATCGTTTAAAATGAAAGAGAGGATATGTTATGAGCTATTTAAATGGTCAGACAGGATATCGTGAAGATCTTCTGAGTACGAGATCTGTTGTGAAGATGGGAAGCTACGCTGTGATCGAGCCGGACGGAATCGTAAAAAATGCAATTCCGGGATACGAGAACTGTGATGTGACGATCCTTGGATCACCAGCTATGGGTGCATCTTTTGCAGATTACCTGATTACGGTACATGAAAATGGAGGCAACCCGGCATTTGGGGGAGAAGGACTGGAATCTTTCATTTATGTAGTAGAAGGAAGCATCACTGTTAAAAATGCAGATGAAGAAGCGGTTCTTACAGAAGGTGGATACATCTATTCTCCAGCTGGAAATACAATCGCAATCAAGAATACAGCGAAAGAAGACGCAACATTGTTTGCTTACAAACGTAGATATGAAGCTGTAGAAGGATACAGCGCACATACAGTCGTTGCAAATATCAATGACACACCGTGGATGCCATACGAAGGAATGGAAAACTGCCACAGCAAAGATTTCCTTCCGGCAGCAGGAGATTTCGGTTTTGATATGAACATGCATCTTCTGAAATTTAAACTGGGCGGCTCCCACGGATACATCGAGACACATATCCAGCAGCACGGTATGTACTTCCTTCAGGGCAAGGCAATGTACCGGATTGGAGATGACTGGATTCCGTTAAAGAAGGGCGATTATGTATTCATGGATTGCTACTGCCCGCAGGCATGCTACGGAGTAGGAAAGGATGAAGATCTGATCTACATCTACTCCAAAGACTGCAACAGAGACGTACAGCTCTAGGCAGTACCGGAACAGACGATTCCCTAATAGTTTAAATAGATTTGTTTGCGCAGAGACCGGCATTATCCAAACTGGATAATGCCGGTTTCATTATTCCGAGCCGGGAAAAAGCCTCTGAATACGCCGGAAGGCGGGCTTTTTGTTGTTTTGCACAGAGAGATGAATGAAATTGACAAAAAAGAGACAAAATGCACAAAAATAGATAAAAATGAAATTTCAGTTTATCTAGTTATCTGCTTGAAAAGAGAGCCGCAAATTGGGATAATAAAACTAACATATCTTAGAAGGGAATAAAGATTAAGGAGAGGATGAATCTATGAAACTATCTAGGGAAGAACTGAAAGGCCTGATGAAAAACAAATTAATGAAGGCGGGCCTGAACGAAGCGCATGCAGAGATTGCAGCAGAAATTCTGACATGGTCAGATGAGAGGGGGTACCATTCACACGGAGCGGTACGTGTGGAGTACTACAGTGAGAGAATCGCAAAAGGAGGAATTACAGCCAATCCGCATTTCACATTCAAGGAGACAGGACCGTGCTCCGGAATGTTTGACGGGGACAACGGATGCGGTTATGCGGCTGCCAAGGAGGCGATGGACAAGGCCATCGAGATGGCAAAGAAAAACGGAATCGCAGTGATTGGAATCAGCAATATTTCCCACAGCGGATCCATTGGTTACTACACCGAGATGGCAGCGAAACAGGATCTGGCGGCGATTTCTTTCTGTCAATCAGACCCGATGGCAGTACCTCCGGGAGGAACGGAGCCTTACTATGGAACAAACCCGATTTCCTTCGCAGCACCGACAGCGGACGACAGGATCGTTGTATTTGACATGGCAACCACTGTGCAGGCGTGGGGCAAGATTCTGGATAAGAGATCCAGAGGAGAATCCATCCCGGATAACTGGGCAGTAGATGAGAAGGGAAATCCGGTGACGGATCCGAACAAGGTAAACGCCCTGCTTCCGATTGCCGGAGCAAAAGGCTACGGACTGATGATGATGGTGGACGTATTCTCCGGTATTATGACAGGTGTTCCGTTCGGAAAACATGTCAGCTCCATGTACCATGACTGCTCCAAGGGAAGAGAGCTTGGACAGATGCATATTGTTATGGATCCGGCACGGTTTGTCGGACTAGAAGAGTTCAAAAAGAATATGTCCGCGACATGTGATGAGCTGAACGCAATGCCAGTAGCTGAAGGATACGACAAGGTCTACTATCCGGGCGAGCGTGCTCAGATCAGAAAGAAAAAAGCGTACGAGACCGGCGGAATCGAGATTGTGGATTCGATCTATGAATATCTCAAGAGCGACGATATTCACTATAACAGATATGATCATAAAAACAGATTTGCAGAATAGGAGAGATACGAAACATGTTAAAAACAGTAGTGAAAAAGGGCAGTTATCATGACTCTGTTGTGCTGATGCTTCTGACGAACAAGATTTCAGCACTGGACGGAGTAAAGAAGGTCTCCATCATGATGGCGACTCCTGCCAATAAAGATATTTTCAAACAGAGCGGCCTGGATACAGAAGAGCTGATGGAAGCGACGGCAAACGACATGGTAGTTGTTGCCGACGTGGATGATGAAAGCCTTCTGGATACGATCATGGACGAGACAGAGGAGTTCTTCCGCCAGCAGTCTGCAAAGAGCGGCGGAAAGAAAGAGGCCGAGAGCGTGAAGTCCTGGGACAAGGCGCTTGATAAGCTTCCGGACGCAAACCTGGCGGTAATCTCCATTCCAGGAGCGTACGCAGCTTTGGAGGCAGACCGTGCG
>CAUWJP010000023.1:0-52921 GCA_963559135.1 uncultured Sellimonas sp. | reverse complement strand
CTATTTGTTTCATATCATTTCACAGGATAATCAGTATAAAAAAGGACACCGCTTCATGCGATGTCTTTTTCTTTCTACACTCTCGGAATTTCCATCAGTGGCTCTGTCGCCCCCATAGTTTTCTGTTCCATCCAGCCTAGCTCTGCAAATTTTTGCTTTGTAAATGCTTCGATTTTTTCATAGTAATCTCCGGTTTCCTGATATTCTGCCTCAAATTCTTTTGCCCAATTCTCAAGATTATCATACAAACGAGATACGGAACAATCTTCTCCAGACAGATCTAATTCTCCGTTGACAGCCATACAGCCATAAAGTGCAGACATTTCGATGATGTTTTCTAATATTGCCCGATCCATAAAAATCCTCCTATTAATATTTCATTGTTAAAACTAATATGAAATACATATCCAAGTCTAATTTGGAACCCGGTACCGGAAAAAAAGCACCGCTATGCGATGCTTTTCTTAAATCCATCCAGACATTTGTCGTATAAAAACAGCTTCAACTTTTCTTTTCTATTCTCATCTTCATAATATGCTACCAAAAGGGTAAAAAACTGCTCCAGATCATCCTGCGAGACAGAAAGAATTCCGCAACCATGTGAAATCAGCACTTTATTGGCAACCATCATGGCGATGCGTTTATTTCCATCGTAAAATAATTGAGCTTTGACAAGATAAAGCATCAGATCCAACGCCTTTTCTGTCCAATCAACAGAACTGTTTACTATGGCATCCAAGTGCTGTTTCACCTCGAATTCAACTGGCATTGGAGGAATATAAGAACTGCCTGCAATTCTTACCTCATCCATTCGGAATGAACCAGCATTAATAATCGTCATTTTGCCAAGCTCCAGATGCAACTTTTTAATATACGTAAGGGACAGTTCATCATCCAATGTGGACAAAACATACTGCCATCCATGTTTCATCTGAACAATACTATTTATATCGTCTATGCTTTTTCCCTGAACACTGATTCCCTCAAAAATGGTTTGTGTTTCCGGAAATGTGATGGCAATTCCTTCCAAATTCGCGCTTTTCCATATATAATCAACCAAATTCCGTTTCGCCCAAAAGATATTTTCTTCTTTTGTCATATTATATTTCTTTTCGTACATAAGAAACCTCCATGGATATTACTGTACCTTTTTTTGGGGCAAATGTCAATGCAGCAAGCTGATTGCTTGCTGCATTTCCATTATTTGCAGAATCCGTATACACGTCCGACATCTGTAGCAATGGATCGCGTGTAATAATTCACGCTTCCAGCAGAAATCGGCCTTCCAGCTACGAAGTTTTGTAAGAAGCGTTCAAGCGTTTCCGGTTTCCGGATTTCACGGTATACATAATGATTCACTCCATCGTGGTGTGCTTCTCTGCAAAGAATATTCTTACCATCACAGTACCATCGACATGATGTATCACCATCCATACAAGACTGTAAAATATCTTTTACATTTCCGGAAGAAATAATCTTATATGCCGGTCTTCTTCCATTCCATAACCCTAAGTCTGCCAAGATAAGGATTGGATTGTTAAGCTTGATATTGAGATTGATTCTTTCATTCTCCAAATACTCCAGGTTCATTTCATTAACTCTAAGCCATTCTGCTTCGTTTTGATCCTTATCCTGATAGAAGCACGGATTCAGTTCCCGGTCCTCTACCAGAAACTCTCTCCAATCTTCAATGTTGATATCGCTACTCCAAATTTCAAATGCTTTCATTCTGATTTCCTCCTGTATTTCCATTTTCAAACAAAAATATGAAAGACTGGAAAAATCTTCTTTACTTGCTTTTTATTCGTTTAATCTATAAGGTTAATTTGTCATCCAAAGCTACGATTCTGCTACCGTTAATGTCAGATTGAACACTCCTTATCCAACAGTAGCATCACAAATTTCCGATTTACCCTCTTTGGACTTTATGCTAGAATAGCATATAATACAAACCGCGTAGTAAGGAGGGTTTCCCATGAAAGACAATGCAAATTGTATTGCTATATACTCACGAAAGTCAAAATTCACAAAAAAGGGGGAAAGTATTGAAAATCAGGTGGAGCTATGCAGGGCCTATATTCATTCAAATTATCCGAACGTTCCAGAAGAAAATATCTTGGTCTTCGAGGACGAAGGTTTTTCCGGTGGGAACCTAAACCGGCCGGATTTTAAAAAAATGATGGATACCGCTCGGGAGAAAAAGCTGAGAGCAATTATTGTATATCGTCTTGACCGAATCAGCCGTAATATCAGTGATTTTTCCAGCCTAATTGAAGAACTTTCCAGATTGGAAATTGCTTTTGTATCCCTTCGAGAGCAATTCGACACCGAAACCCCTATGGGGCGGGCCATGATGTATATTGCATCTGTTTTCTCTCAGCTGGAACGGGAAACTATTGCAGAACGAATCCGCGACAATATGCACGAACTGGCAAAAACGGGTCGCTGGCTTGGTGGAACCACTCCAACTGGTTATGCGTCAGAATCCGTAGAAAAAATCACCATCGATGGGAAAGCAAAAAAATCCTGCAAATTGAAACTGCTTCCAGAAGAAGCTGAACACATAAAATTGATCTTCCGTTTATATGCAGAATATGATTCCCTGACAAAAACAGAATGCGAACTGATCAGACGTGGAGTCAAATCCAAAAACAGTCGTCATTTTTCTCGCTTTACAATCAGAAGTATCCTTCAAAATCCAGTTTATATGATTGCAGACGATGACGCCTACCGTTATTTGATTGAAGAAGATGTAGACCTGTTTTCTGAAAAGGAGGCCTTTGATGGAGTCCACGGAATCATGGCTTATAACCGCACCAGTCAGCAAAGGGGAAAGGCAACGGTTTATCTGCCACCGAGTTCCTGGATTGTATCGGTTGGTGAGCATCCCGGACTAATTTCTGGAAAAGACTGGATCGCCACTCAAGAATCTCTAAACCGGAACAAACAGAAAGGATACCGAAAACCTCGTATCAATGAAGCGCTTCTTACAGGGCTTTTATACTGCAAATGCGGGAGTCGGATGTATCCGAAACTTGACAGTCGGAGAACGGTAAATGGAAAACCGGTGTATACCTATATCTGTCATGCAAAAAAGGTAAGCCAAAAAGCGCTCTGTGACAACAAAAATGTCAACGGGAACCAGCTGGACATTGCAATCCTCGAACAGTTGAAATTGTTGGAAGACGATCAGGGATCCTTTATCCGGCAATTGGAGGCAAGCCGGAAATTCTATACCGGAAATAAAGATTTATATGAAAAGCAGCTCTCATCTTTGCAGAAGGAAAAACAGGCAAACGAAAGGAAAATAGAAGGGCTAATCGATTCTCTTGCTGATCTGGGACAAAGTACCGCTCGGACCCATGTAACAAAAAGAATTGAACAACTGAATCAGGAGGGGATCGAAATTGATGCACGTATTCAGGAACTGGAAGGATTGATTGAGCAAAAATCATTAAGTGATATGGAATTTGGTATCATGCGCCAGCTCTTATCCGTATTTAAAAATAGTATCGATGAAATGAGCGTGGAACAGAAACGTGCTGCTATCCGTACTCTGGTACGTAAAATCATATGGGACGGCACGAATGCTCATTTGATCCTTTTTGGTGTACAGGATGATGAGGTGGAATATCCATCCCTCTCACACCTGATATCAGGAACGGATTCCGAGTTAAAAGACCACGATTTGCAGGATTTTTCTGCTGCAGATGACGAGGAAGCTGCCGATGGGGATTCTAAAACGCCTTGGGGTGAGTATAGCGAATGAACTTCTCATGTTAATGCGTTCCCGAAAAAAAGTGTCCGGGGAGGTTTCCCTCTACGAACCCATCGGCACTGGCAAAGAAGGAAACGAAATCCGCCTTTTTGACATTATGGAATCCGAGGCACGGGAAGTGGATGAGCAGATCACTCTCCAGGATGATATCGGAAAACTCTATCAGAAAGTAGAGTCCGAACTTTCTCAGCGGGAACGCCTGGTGTTGAAACTTCGATATGGTCTCTATAACGAGGAAGTTCTGACACAGCGCGAAATCGCAAGGAGGCTTGGTATCTCCAGATCCTACGTATCCCGGATCGAAAAGGGGGCCATTGAAAAGCTACGTATCTTCTTCGATGATTAAAAGAAAAACACGGCGTTTTTTGCCGTGTTTTACATAAGCTGTCTGCTCTATTCTTCTTTTTTTCTCAGAAGATCGTACCTGGATGCTTCCTTATCAACCTTCACCCACAAAAGCTGTCTGGCGTGCGGGGCAGACTCCTGACTTTGCATCTCGCTGTCATAAATCGCAAGGACTTTTGTCGTCACATCACTTCCATCCGGCTTCATGATTTCAATTTCCTCACCTACAGAGAATTTATTTTTCTGTTCCAGCCGGATGAGGCCGTCCTTTATCTCGTCCACGATACCCAGGTAAGTATAATTTTTCAGATAGGTATTGTTATCATAAATCTGCGCCTCTTCATTCGGCTTTCCGAAGAAAAAGCCTGTTGTAAACTTGCGGTAGGTACAGTTTGCGATCTGTTCTTTGTACCAGTCCATATGTTCCTCGTAAAGTTCCGGGCTCTCCTGATAGTCATCGATGGCTTTCCGGTAGGTCCGTGCTACTGTAGCCACATAGAGCGCCGTCTTCATTCTTCCTTCAATTTTGAAGCTGTCAATCCCGGATTCCATCAATTCCGGAATGTGCTCGATCATGCACAGATCCTTGGAATTGAAAATGTAGGTTCCCCGTTCATTTTCATAAACCGGCATATATTCACCCGGTCTTGTCTCTTCCATAATGGAATACTTCCATCTGCACGGATGGGTGCATGCACCCTGGTTCGCATCCCGGCCGGTAAAATAATTACTCAGAAGACAACGACCGGAATAGGAAATACACATTGCCCCGTGAATAAACGTTTCAATCTCGAGGTCATCCGGGATGTGCTCACGAATTTCCCGGATTTCCTCCAGCGACAGTTCTCTTGCTGTAACAACCCTCTCTGCTCCCTGCCGGTGCCAGAACAGATAGGTTCCATAATTTGTATTATTCGCCTGTGTACTGATATGGCGTGGAATTTCAGGACAAACCTCCTTTGCAATTTCAAACACTCCCGGATCTGCAATGATCAGGGCATCCGGCCCGATTTCCTTTAATTCCTGAAAATATGCCCGCACTCCCTCAAGATCTGCGTTATGCGCAAGAATATTGGCTGTCACATATACTTTCACCTGATGTTCATGCGCAAAGGCAATTCCTTCTTTCATGTCTTCCATGGAAAAATTTTTCGCTTTCGCCCGAAGACCAAAAGCCTCTCCACCGATGTAGACGGCATCTGCCCCGAAAATCACTGCAGTTTTCAGCACTTCCAGGCTGCTCGCCGGCACTAACAATTCCGGATGGCGCATTTTTGTTCACTCCTTCTTGATACTGACAGAGGCCCCGTCCCCGATTGGTACAACAGCCGTCTCCAGTCTTTCGTCATGTTTTAAAAGATAGAGATACTCTCTCATTCTGCTGTGGATCGTCCGATCACGCCGCTCCACGGCAAACCGGGATTCCATGATCCCACCGTCCTGAAGAACGTTGTCCGAGATTAGTATCCCGCCATTATTTAATAGCCGCATCGCTTCCGGGAAATATGCAATATACTGTGCCTTTGCTGCATCGACAAAAATCATGTCATATGGCTCTTCCAGCATCTTTAAAATCTCCATCGCATCTCCTTTCAGAAGATGGATCTGTCCTTCTTTCCCGGCCCTTTTGATATTCTCTTCGGCTTTCTGAATCCGTTTTTCATAATTTTCGATCGTATCAATCCTGCACCCGCTTCCAGCATACTCGCTCATCAACAGCGCCGAAAAGCCGACAGCAGCCCCGATCTCCAAAATCCGCTTTGGTCTTTTCAAAAGCAGAAGCACTTTTAAAAAGCTCTGCATTTCCTTTCTGATAATCGGAACCCGCTCTTTAAGTGCTTCCTGCTCAATCATTTCCAGTATTTCGCTGTTTCGCGTTTCCAGTGAACGGATGTAATCTACGATCCTCTCATCCACTATCATCCGTTTCGTCCCCTTCTGGTCTATAGACTATACATTGACGTCCATAATGATCGGAAGAATCATCGGTCTTCTCTTTGTTCTCTTCCAGATAAATTCATTCATGGTATCACGGATCACTAGTTTAATTTTACTCCAGTCTGCGTTCCGGCTGCTTAAGCATCCCTCCAGGGCAACTCCAAGCACCTCTTTCGCCTCTTCCATCAGGCCCTCAGATTCCCGTACATAGACAAATCCTCGAGACACAATATCCGGTCCGGCAAGCAACTGGTTTGTTCCTTTTGCAAGGGTCAGAACAACGATCAGAATTCCGTCTTCTGCCAGATGCTGGCGGTCTCTTAACACAATATTTCCAACATCGCCGACACCGAGTCCATCAACAAGGATCGCTCCCGTCTGCACATGATCTGCGATCTTGGCTCCCTTGTCATCCAACTCCAGCACATCTCCGGCATGGAGAATAAAAATGTTCTCCTTTGGAATTCCAAGCTGCTCCGCAATCCCTGCATTTGCCTTCATATGACGGTACTCTCCATGTACCGGAATCGCATATTTCGGCTTCACAAGAGAATAGATCAGTTTCAGTTCTTCCTGACAAGCATGTCCAGATACATGGGCATCCTGGAAAATCACATTTGCTCCTTTTGCGGAGAGTTCATTAATCACTCTCGATACAGACTTCTCATTCCCCGGAATCGGGTTGGAACTGAAAATGACTGTATCTCCCGGCATAATGGTCACTTTTTTATGAATATCCGCCGCCATACGTGAAAGAGCCGCCATAGACTCACCCTGGCTTCCTGTTGTAATTAGAACCGTCTTCTCCGGTGGATAATTTTTCAGCTTATCAATCTCAATCAGCGTATTCTTTGGAATATCCAGATATCCAAGCTCCGCGGCAGTAGAAATGATATTGACCATGCTCCGTCCTTCCACGACAACTTTTCTGCCGTACTTGTAAGCAGAGTTGATAATCTGCTGCACTCGGTCCACGTTCGATGCAAACGTTGCAATAATGATTCTTGTATTTGTGTGTTCCGAAAATATGTGGTCAAATGTCCGTCCAACAGTACGCTCAGACTGAGTAAATCCTGGACGTTCCGCATTAGTACTGTCTGACATCAGCGCCAACACACCCTTCTTTCCAATCTCGGCAAAGCGCTGCAGATCAATCGCGTCACCAAATACCGGCGTGTAATCCACCTTAAAGTCTCCCGTATGGACAACGATTCCAGCTGGTGAGTAGATTGCAAGCGCGGACGCATCCTGAATACTATGATTGGTTTTGATAAATTCAATTCGGAATTTTCCGAGATTAATAGACTGGCCATGGCGTACGACTTTCCGCTTCGTACTCCTCATCAGATTGTGTTCTTTTAACTTGTTTTCGATAATGCCCATCGTAAGTTTTGTCGTGTAAATTGGAAGATTGAGTTCTTTCAATACATACGGCAGCGCTCCGATATGGTCTTCATGTCCGTGGGTAATCACAAACCCTTTCACTTTTGAAATATTATCTCGTAAGTAGGTGACATCCGGTATCACAAGATCGATTCCCAGCATGTCGTCCTCCGGGAACGCGAGACCGCAGTCCACCACAATAATACTGTCTTCGTATTCGAAGGCAGTAATGTTCATTCCGATCTGCTCCAGTCCGCCTATCGGAATGATACGCAATTTTGAATTGTTCGTTCTTTTCAAATCTACACCTCCATGATTTTATTTTCCGTCCATTCATTCTCTGACTGGTAATAAGATCCGCAAAAAGCTACAGTTCGATCCCTACATCTTCCAGAAGTTCTTCAAACACTTTCGATACTGCCTGAAGCTCCACTTCATCTTCTACGATCTCGTACAGGGAGTCTTCCCCTTCACTATTGCTTTTATCTTTTAAAATCAGACATTCCGCATCTCCTTCTTCCTTGTCTGTCACAAGAATATAGGAAATTCCCCTGATTTTTGTCTGTTCCAACACGTAGAATGCTGCCGGCTGATCCGAACCTTCCGGCATAAACATAATTTTCTCCATTCTAAACTCCTCTCATACCAACGGAATCCAGATATCCCTGCAATATGAAAACTGCTGCAATTTTATCTATATAGAGTTTCCTGTTTTCCCGGCGCACGCCGCTTTCCATCAGTACTTTCTCAGCGGAGACTGTTGTTAGCCTCTCATCCCATAATTCCACCTCAAGCCTGGTCCGTCTCTCAAGCATCTCTTTGAATACAAGTGTCTTCTCGGCACGCTCTCCAATGTCATTGTTCATATGCTTCGGGAATCCAAGCACAATTTTTTCTACCTCAAATTCTCCGGCAAGTGTTTCGATTCTCGCCAGTGTCTTTCTCAGCTTATTCTCCTGCGTCCTTGTAATCGTCTCGACTCCCTGTGCTGTCAGACCTAAGGGATCGCTTACAGCGACTCCTACGGTCTTTGCACCAAAGTCTAATCCCATTACCCTCATTGTTACTCCCAGCCGTTGTGCTCAATATATGCTTTGAGCATCTCTTCGACCAGCTCATCTCGTTCCATCTTCATCACAAGGCTTCTTGCACCGTTGTGGCTTGTGATATAAGTCGGGTCTCCTGACATGATATAACCAACCATCTGGTTGACCGGATTATAACCCTTCTCACGCAATGCCTTATAAACGATCTCAAGAATATCCTTTGCCTGAATCTGCGGGCCCTGGCCCACCTGGAAAAACTGTGTGTTTGATAAATCTTTCATCGTTGCGACCTCCAATACTACTACTCTATTCTAATATAATCCCATCTAAAATTCAATCCATAATTTGTGAATGATTCTCAATGGTCATTTCAATGATCTGGTTTTCCCTCGTACCATCGGCCTTTACCGCAACTTTTACATATTCTTTTGTGAGCCCTGTCCGGTAAAGAATTCCTTCTTTTTCGAAGGTTTCCTCCAGAAGGACTTCCACCTGCTTTCCGATCATCTGATCTTCAAACTCTTTCTTTTTCTTTTTACAGAGGTCAAGAAGAATCTGGCTTCTTCTTGCCTTTTCCTGTTCCGGCACCTGATCCGGCATTGCAGCTGCCTTTGTACCGTTTCTTCTGGAATACTTAAATACGTGTGTTTCGTAGAATCCTACTTTTTCAATGAACGCTTTTGTCATCTCGAACTCCTCCAGCGTCTCACCCGGAAATCCTACAATGACATCTGTGGTGATCGCCGGATGATCAAAATACATTCTTAAAATTCCACACTTCTCATAGTATTCTCCGCTCGTATAATGTCTGTTCATTCTTTTCAGTGTCGCATCACAGCCGCTCTGCATGGACAGGTGGAAATGCGGGCAGACCTTCGGAAGCTCCGAGAGTTCTTTTGCGAAGTTCTCCGTAATGATTCTCGGTTCGATTGAGCTCAGCCGTATTCTGCGGATTCCTTCTACCTTGTGAATCTGTCGAATCAAATAGAGAAGATCTTTCTTTTCTCCTTCCATATTCACCCAAGAACCCAGATCCATCTTAGGATTTACGAAATCCATTCCGTAGGAGCTTGCATGGATTCCGGTCAGAACCACTTCCTGATACCCTGCATCTGCCAGTCGCTCTACTTCTTTTACGATTTCTTCCGGCTGTCTGCTGCGGATTCTTCCCCGCACATACGGGATAATGCAGTATGTACAGAACTGATTGCAGCCGTCCTGAATCTTAATATACGCTCTTGTATGCTCTCCCGCCGAATCTACATAAAGTTCTTCAAACTCGCCGGTATGATTGATATCGATTACTGCTTTTGCATCCTCATGCTGCTCATAGGCATGAAGCAGGTCGATCAGATTCTTTTTCTGATTGTTCCCAATCAGAATGTCAATGCCTTCAATCTCCTGTCCTGCTTCCTCCTGAGCCTGGACATAGCATCCGGCTGCCACAATCACTGCTTCCGGATTCAATTTTCTTGCACGATGAAGCATCTGTCTCGATTTCCTGTCAGCTATATTGGTCACCGTACAAGTATTGATTACATATACATCTGCCTTCTCATGAAAAGGGACAATCTCATATCCATCTTCTTCGAGAAGTTTCTGCATGGCCTCTGTCTCATATTCATTTACTTTGCACCCGAGATTATGCAGTGCTGCTTTTTTCATTTTTTTCTCAGTCCTTTTCTAAAATTTTATAAAATATGACGAAATTTCTTCCATTTCTTTGGCAAGTTGTTTCTTGACTTTTTAATTGTACTATCATAAGATATTGATATAAACAAAGAGAGAGGAGTGTGTTTCCAATGAAAACAGTAAAGATTTCATTAAACTCGATTGACAAAGTAAAATCATTTGTAAACGACATTACTAAATTTGATTACGATTTCGATTTAGTATCCGGCAGATACGTAATTGATGCAAAGTCCATTATGGGTATCTTCAGTCTGGATTTATCTAAACCGATTGATTTAAACATTCACGCTGATGCTGGCGCTGATGAAGTTTTAGAAGTTTTAAAACCTTATCTTGTTTAGATGAAATCGAATCCCCCACGTTAAGCGCGGGGGATTTTTTTATTCCCATAGGAGCATTCACTGTTCCCAATCTCTTATGCTTCGACATTGATGACTTCTGTTGTGTCAAGTGCTTCCTGTACAAGTCTGTCAATATCTTCCGACATCCTCGTCTCAGACCGTTTAATGATATCGAGTTTCGGTCTGGTTACCGGATGCTTTGCGACAAAGATAGTACAGCAGTCTTCATACGGAAGAATCGAAGTCTCATAAGTATCAATTTTTTCTGAGATCTCTACGATTTCCTGCTTATCAAATCCTATCAGCGGACGGTATACCGGAAGCGTGCATACCTCGTTTGTCACAAGAAGACTCTGCATTGTCTGACTTGCAACCTGTCCGATGCTTTCCCCTGTAATCAGCCCAAGACAGTCATTTTCCTTTGCGATCGTCTCTGCGATCCGCATCATATACCTTCTCATAATAATCGTCAGCTCATCATGAGGACATTTATCATAGATATAAAGCTGAATATCCGTAAAGTTGACAACATGAAGCCGGATCGGCCCAGTGTACGCTGCCACCTTCTTTGCAAGATCCACTACCTTCTGTTTTGCCCGCTCACTTGTGTACGGAGGCGCATGAAAATAAACCGCCTCAAGGCCGACGCCTCTTTTCGCTACCATATATCCTGCAACCGGGCTGTCAATTCCTCCTGAGAGGAGCAGCATTGCACTGCCGTTTGTTCCGATCGGCATTCCGCCAGGTCCAGGTATGATGTGGGAATAAATATAAACTTCTTCCCGTACTTCCACGTTTAGGAGTACATCCGGATTGTGGACGTCCACCCGAGTCTCCGGAAATGCGTCCAGGATCGCCTCTCCTAGATCACAGTTCATCTCCATGGAGTTGACCGGATAGGTCTTCTTTGCACGCCTGGACTCTACTTTAAATGTCAGGTTTTTGTCCGGATATGCTTCATCCATATATGCCACTACGTCTTTTTTCAATTCTTCAAATTCTTTGACCTCTGTCCGTACAACCGGGCAGATACCAACAATTCCGAATACCTTTTTCAGGCTCTCCACGGTCTCGTCATAATCATAATATCCATCACAGTCCACATAAATGCGTCCCTGACATTTATGCACACGGAATGTTCCTTCTGTGTTGCGAAGAGCAAAGCGGATCTGACGCACCAGTGCATCTTCAAACATATAACGGTTTTTCCCTTTGATCGCAATCTCTCCGTATTTTATCAAAAATGTCTGAAATGTCATTTCTTTCTCCTTTATCTTCGTCTGTATCTTCTGAGCATCGGTATACAATTATATAATGTTTTCAGCGTATAGTCAATTTCTTCTTCTGTCGTGAACTCCGAAAGGCTAAACCGCAGTGTTGCATCCAGATATTCACGCTCTACGCCGATCCCTTTTAAAACCCCGCTGATCCCCGGATGGTTGGAAGAGCAGGCCGAACCTGACGATACATAGATTCCTTTTTCTTCCAGAGTATGAAGCAATACTTCACTTCGGATTCCTGCAATTCCGACACTGACAATATGCGGTGCGCTGGTCTCATCCGGTAATCCGTGTACAGACACATGGTCCACCTGTCTGATCCCTTCTATGAACTGCTCTTTCAGCTTACGCATACGTGCTGTCTTTTCCTCCAGATCCATATAGACCATTTTGGCAGCCAGTGCAAATCCCGCAATTCCCGGCACATTTTCCGTTCCAGACCGGATGTTTTTCTGCTGTTCCCCGCCGAATACGATCGGACGGATCTTCACTTTATCGCTAATATAAAGGGCACCCATCCCTTTCGGTCCATGAATCTTATGGCTGCTGATTGTCAGAAGATCGATTCCTTCCCTCTTTGGAAAAATTCTGTATTTTCCAAATCCCTGTACGGCATCCGAGTGAAAAACAATCTCTCTGTTGTATGCCTTCACAACGCTGGCAGCCTCTTTGACTGGCTGAACAGATCCAACCTCATTGTTTACATACATGATGGAAACAAGAATCGTCTCTTTGCAGAGTGCTTCCCGGAGTGCGGAGAGCTTCACTCTGCCGTACTGATCCACCGGTAGGTAGGTGACTCGGAATCCTTCCTCTTCTTCCAAATACCGCATCGTATTTAAAATAGCCGGATGCTCAATCGCCGTTGTAATCAGATGGTTGCCGCGCCTCTTGTAAGCACGCGCCGTCCCAATCAACGCAAGGTTATCGCTTTCTGTCCCGCCCGAGGTAAAGAAAATCTCCTTTTCCTGGACTTTCAGGATTTTCGCGAAGGTCTCCCTCGCACTGCGGACATACCGCTCTGCTTCCATTCCTTTCCGGTGCAGGGAGGAGGGGTTCCCATAATCCTCACACATCACCTTCCGAACCAGATCACCGACCTCGTCAAATGCTTTTGTTGTTGCTGAATTGTCCAAATATACTTCCATCAGATCTTACCTTTCCGCCTTTTCTATTACCATATGATTTCTGCCGGATCTTGACACCCGGATTTATTCTTCCATCAGATACGAGAGAACAGAAAGTACAAAAAGCCCCGCCGTCTCAGTGCGCAGGATCCGTTTTCCGAGTGTAATCGGTGCTGCCCCGGCCTTTACTGCAGCTTTTTCCACTTCTTCCACTTCAAATCCACCTTCCGGCCCGATTAAAATTCCTACACTTTCTCCCTTTTTCAATGACTGAAGCTGTTTTCTCGTTTCTTCCATTCCTTCAGCAAGCTCATACGGTATGAGCACATGATCCAGTGTCCTGCCAAAGGCAAGTGCTTCCGAAAAACTCATCACATCGTGAACCTCCGGTATCACTCCGCGCCCCGCCTGTTTCGCGGCACTCTCGGCAATTGCCTGCCAGCGGTCCGTCTTCTTTTTTGCTTTCTTCGCGTCAAGCTTTACGACTGCCCTGCGGGTAGCCATGGGAACAATCTCGGATACACCAAGCTCCACGGCTTTCTGCACAATCCAGTCCATCTTGTCGCTTTTCGGAAGTCCCTGAAACAGGATGGTCCGGCAGGCCGGCTCCGTGTCCGTCTGAAAAACCTCCAGAATGCCCGCCCGGACTGTATCCACAGCCATTTCTCGGATCTCGCACAAATATTTATTATTATTACCGTCGCTGATTTCGAGCTGTTCGCCTTTCTTCATGCGTAGCACATTGCAGATATGGTTCACGTCGCTTCCGGTAATCGTAATCTCTTCTTTCTCCACCTGTTCCGGTGTCACAAAAAAATGCTGCATGCTGATTACTCTCCCGCCTTTTCCATCGGCTTTCTCGCTGTAACACAGACCCATTCTCCCTGATAGGTTACATCAAGAAGTTCCAGCCCCGCATCACTCACCGCCTGCTTTACAACTTCTTCCTTGTCATCAATAATGCCGCTTGTAATATAAATTCCTCCCGGTTTCAGTTGATTTACAATCACCGGAGTGAGTGCGACAAGGACATCTGCAAGAATATTTGCCGCAACAATATCATACTTTTCATATCCGACACAATCCTGAATTTCCTTATCATCAATAATATTTCCGATCATAACCTCATAGCGATCTTTGGACACACCGTTTTCCTTCATATTTTCGTGCGTTGCATCAATCGCGCACGGATCCAGATCGGTTCCCACCGAGTAGGCCGCTCCGAATTTCAGTGCCAGCATGCCAAGAATTCCGCTTCCACATCCTACATCCAGAATTCGTGTAGTATCCGTTACATATTTCTTAATCTGTCGTATGCACAGCTGTGTCGTCTCATGCATGCCGGTTCCAAACGCGGTTCCCGGATCGATATGGATGATCATCTTGCCTTCATCTTCCGGTTTTACGTCTTCCCATGACGGGATAATCAGGATATCATCCACGTAAAATTGATGAAAATACTGTTTCCAGTTATTGACCCAGTCCACATCCTCGGTCTGGGACTCCTCAATCGTGCAAGATCCCAGATCCAGGAATTCCCTCATTTCATCCAGTTCTTTTCTGACTTTCTCCAGAACTGTTTCTTTGTCCTCGCTTTCTTCCAGATAAAAGCTTAAATACGCCACGCCGTCGTCCAGTGCGGTCTCCGGCAGAATGTCGACAAACATCTGCTCCTTTTCTTTCTGTGTAAGCGGGACCTTATCTTCGATCTCCACGCCTTCGATACCAAGATCCGTAAGAATGCTGCTGACAATATCCTCCGCCTGGGTTGTCGTCTGTAATCTGAATTTATTCCATTTCATTTTATTCTGTCTCCTTCTTTGCTCTTGCGTTCTCCATCCTGCGACTTAATTTCAACCATGCAAGAAGCAGGATCGCCGCATGATCAGATGCCACATGACCACGGTCCCGGACTATGGTCTCTTCCTTTCGGATCAATGTCCCGGCCTCCCGGAAGTAGACCCGAGGGCTTAAAAGAAGATTCCGTTCCTGATTGGAAAGCCTCATTTCATAGAGGATTCCTTCTTCTGTCTCTTTTTCACCGACACCTATTGTAAACCAGGCAGCATCTTTTGCGTCATCACCTGCCTGTGCCTTCACATCTTCCAGTCGAACCATCGCCATAAATGCCGTTGTGATCACTCTCGCTCTCGGATCTCTTCTGACATCCCCAAAGGCCCCGATCTGCTCTGTCTTTACTCCTTCAATATGAGTCTCTTCATAAAGTTCCCGTTTCGCGGATTCTTCCAGATCTTCATAAAGATCGATAAATCCGCCCGGTAGAGCCCAGTCTCCGATACTCGGGTGATTCTTTCTCCGGATCAGAAGGACTTTCAAATTCTCTGCCCGTTCCGGCTCTAATCCGGAATATCCGAAAACCACCATGTCCACCGTACAGCATGGATTTTTGTATCTGTAAGGGTCGTACTTCTCCAGAAATGTTTCCAGGGATTCTCCCTTTTCATTCCTGCTTCCATCCCCGCGAAATGCTTCGATGTCGTCGAAAAAAGCCGGCATCTTTTCACCTACTTTCGTTTATTTACATCCTTCTCCTACCATGATATCGATGATCTCAACATTGGTCTCCCTCATACCTTCTTTTCCAAGTCGACCGATATTTTTGATCGTCTCATCGACGCCTTTCGTCACGATACCATCGCCTGCATAGAATTGCTGTCCGCATTTATACATGTTATAGCCAAGAATTCCGGCCTCCACAGAGGATGCGATCTTGGCTGCGCAGGATGCCTTTGCTCCATCGCAGACAATTCCGGATACGATCGCAAGTGCGTTAACTACCGTATGTGCAATCTCTTCATATCCGCCTCCTTGCAGATAGGCGATTCCTGCTCCGGCCGCCGCACCTGCACAGACTGCTCCACAATATGCGGACAGTCTTCCGATTCCGGTCTTCTGATGGATTGCCACAAGGTTTGACAAGGTCAGAGCCCGGTACAGCTTCTCCTCCCCAGAATTCAATTCTTTTGCATACTCAATCACCGGAAGGGAACAGGTCATTCCCTGATTTCCGCTTCCCGAATTGATGATTACCGGAAGTTCGCATCCGTTCATTCTCGCATCAGATCCTGCTGCTGCCATCGCTTTTGCCCGGACACGAATATTGTCTCCTTCCATTTTCAGAAGAACGCTTCCGATGTTTGCGCCATAGTCTCCTTTTAATCCTTCCTCTGCAATCGCCGTATTATACCGAATCTGGCGTCCGATCACTTCTCTGACGTCATCAATATCCACTGTTTCTGAAAAATCCAGAATATCTTTCATATTCAGAAGGGAACGGTCTGTCAGGCCCTCTTCTTTTTCCCCTTCTACCTTTTCTTCATAAAGTACCTGTCCGTCTTTTTCGATCAGGACGATGTTTGTATGATAGTTCGCGATCCGTACTGTCGCGCTGGATTCCCCTTTTGTCTCTGTTACAATGATGTCGAAAGTGATGCCGTTGTCCACGTATTCTACAGAAATATCCGTATTCTGAAGGAAGTCTTTCATCTCTTCAATCTGTTCTTTTGATACTTCTGCGATGACTTCCAGTTCTTTTTCCGGTTTTCCTGCAATGATTCCGGCCGCCGCTGCCGCCGGGATTCCTTTGAGATGATCTGTATTCGGTACAATTACCGATTTTACATTTTTAATAATACTTCCACTTGCGCCGATCTTCACTGTATCCGGCTTTACCCCAAGGACTTCTCTTGCCTTCGCTGCCGCATAAGCCAGTGCGATCGGCTCTGTACAGCCCATAGCCGGTACCAGCTCTTCCTTTAAAATTTGCACATACGCTCCATACTTTACATCGTCTTTTTTCATCGTCTCATCCTCTCTTTTCTTATGTTTTATGCTTTCCCCAACAGGTAATCAATAAACTGCTGTGCTGTTCTTCCAGATCTGCCGCCATGAGTCATCTCCCATTGATTTGCCTGCAGCAGAAGTTCATTTATCTCCATCTGAATGCCGTTTCGTTTCGCAAGTTCAAGAACAATATTCTGGAACTCCTTCTTATCCGGACCGACAAAAAAGATCGATACCCCAAATCTCGCCACAAGGGACAGTTTCTCCTGTACCGTGTCCGATGTGTGCAGATCATCATCTCTTCTATCATTTTTATCACTCCACTGTTCCCGTACGAGATGTCTTCTGTTGGATGTCGCATAGATCAGGACATTGTCCGGTTTTCGTTCCAGACCTCCTTCGATCACTGCTTTCAAATACTTGTATTCAATCTCAAACTCTTCAAAAGAAAGATCATCCATATAAATAATAAATTTATAATTCCGGTTTTTGATCTGAGCGATGACGTCATTGAGATCCTGAAACTGGTGCTTGTACACCTCAATCATACGCAGACCTTCTTCATAATACTGGTTCAGAATAGCCTTGATGGAAGTGGACTTTCCTGTTCCCGCGTCCCCAAACAGCAGGCAGTTATTCGCTTTTCTTCCTCGTACAAAAGCCTCGGTATTTTCAATCAGTTTCTTCTTCGGAATCTCATACCCGACCAGATCATCCAGTCTGACATGGGCAATCTTGGTAATCGGCACAATCATTGCACCTTCCTCGGTATGTTCGACGCGGAAAGCCTTGTGAAGTCCGAATTTTCCTACCCCGAACTCCTTATAAAACTGAGTCATAACTGTTTTAAACTCTTCCGGCGAGGATGTGTCGGCAAGATGGACAGACAACGTACAGATCCGATCTCTTATTCTACGGTTATAGACATGTCCTTCCTGCTTCGTTCCCTGATAATCAAATAAAATTCCATGGGCCGACGTGCCAAGCTTCTCCTCAAGGCCCTTTACATCATAGTCAAACAACTCCTTCATAATTGTGAAATCATGCAGAGCCGCTTCATTGATGCTTCCCTCAACCGCCCCACGGATCTCACAGGATGTGCTGTAGGCATTCTCATCGTTGACGAGCAGAAATGTCAGGTAGGTATGCCATAGATTTCCTTCCAGGCCATGTTGTTCCGACAGCTCCAGAATATTATTGATACATTCAAAGAACAGATTCTTCAGATCATCCCGGTTATAATAGTCGCTCTCTGCATGCTCCATCAGAAAGGTCATATCCTGAAGAATCTGACCATATTCCATATTTCTGTAAATCATCAGTTCGTTTGTGTGCATCTTCTCTTCCTTCTTTTCTGTTTTCTAGTAGTTCCCCAGTATTTTCATGCTCTTCGTCTCTTCGCGCAGTCCCCGGATCGCGTTTTTTACGCCTCCGTCTGCAAGATTCCCCTCAAAATCCACAAAAAAGCGGTATTCCCAAGGCCTGTCCTCGATCGGACGGGATTCGATCTTCGTCATATTCAGATCATTATAGATAAAATGAGACAGTATCTGATACAGAGAGCCGCTCTCGTGCGGGAGTTCGAAACATATACTGATCTTATCCGCATGTTCCAGAAAAATCTTCTGGTTAGTAACGATAATAAAGCGTGTGGAATTGTGCCGGCTGTCATTGACCTGCTTTCGCAGAACTTCCAGTCCGTACAGAGAAGCCGCATAGGCGCTGCAGATCGCCGCGTGGTGCATATCTTGCTCCTCCACGATCTTTCGTGCCGCAACCGCAGTGTTTGGTACGCTGATCTTCTCAATCCCAGGGTGGTCATACAGATACTTCTCGCACTGCATCAGTCCCTGTGGGTGGGAATAGACCCTTGTGATTTCCTCCTCTTTGCTCCCCTTCATTCCTGCAAGCACATGGCTGACCGGAAGCACAGTCTCTCCCACAATATAATTTTCATATTCTACAAGCAGATCGTATACCTTGTTAACTGCGCCCGCAGAAGAATTCTCAATCGGAAGTACAGCAAAGTCTGCTGCCCCGTCCTCGATTGCGTCCATCGCATCTTTCCAGGTACGGACATGATAACTGTTGACCTGATCTCCAAAATACTGTTTCAGCGCCGCCTCGCTGTAGGCACCTTCCACTCCCTGAAATACAATCCGTGAATTCTTTACATCCAGTTCTTTTACCTCTATAAATGGAAGCCTTCCCGTTGTCCCGCAGGCGGAAAGCTTCTGATATTGAAGCTTCCTGCTGACCGACATCAGAAGGGTAAACAGTTCCTGGACACCTTTTTTGTTGTAGTCATGCTCCACCTGGGATGCCGCTTTCAGAAGTTTCTCCTGCTCCCTTGCCCGGTCATAGACTTTTCTTCCATTTTCAATCTTATAGTCTGCCACCTGCGAACAGACTTCCATCCGTTTTTCAAATAAAGCGATGATCTGCTCATCGAGACAATCCAGTTCACCGCGCAGTTCCTCTAACGATGTCATCTGCTTCCTCCTTCGCTTAAACTCTTCCATATTATAATACATTTCTTCTGCAAAATCTACGTTCATATTTGAATTGGCTGTTGAAAACAAGATCAATTTATTATATATTATTAGGAGAGTTAGGTAGCAATAGGAGGATGTTATATGAGACATTTAATGAGTCCGCTGGACTTTTCTGTAGAAGAACTGGACAAGCTTTTAGATCTTGCCAATGATATTGAAAAGAATCCAGCGAAATATGCACATGCCTGTGCAGGAAAAAAATTAGCAACATTGTTTTATGAGCCAAGTACCCGTACCCGTTTAAGTCATGAAGCTGCCATGTTAAACCTGGGCGGAAGTGTTCTTGGCTTTTCTTCTGCCGATTCGAGTTCCGCTGCAAAGGGGGAAAGTGTATCGGACACAATTCGAACTGTGGCATGCTATGCCGACATCGTTGCGATGCGTCATCCAAAAGAAGGCGCTCCGATGGTAGCTGCTGCCCATTCTTCCATTCCGATCATCAATGCCGGCGACGGAGGACACCAGCACCCTACCCAGACACTGACCGACCTTCTGACGATCCGTTCTCTGAAAGGGCGTCTTGGCAATCTTACAATCGGGCTTTGCGGGGATCTGAAATTCGGACGTACCGTCCACTCACTGATTCAGGCCCTTGTCCGTTATGACAATCTTAACTTTGTACTGATCTCCCCTGAAGAGTTGCGCCTTCCGACCTACATCCGCCACGATGTACTGAGACGCAATAACGTTCCGTATAAAGAGGTTGTCCGCATGGAAGAAGCTCTTCCGGATCTGGACATTCTTTACATGACCCGTGTTCAGAAAGAACGTTTCTTCAACGAGGAAGATTACGTCCGCATGAAAGACTTTTACATTCTGGATAAGAAAAAAATGGAACTTGCCAGCAAGGATATGCTTGTGCTCCATCCGCTTCCGAGGGTCAATGAGATCTCTGTGGAAGTGGATGACGATCCGCGCGCCGTTTATTTTAAACAGGCTAAATATGGTGTTTATGTACGGATGGCACTGATCCTGACTCTTCTCGACATCCACGTCGACTGATCTGCAAATCTGGAAAGGAGCAAATTATGGTTAAAAATACATTGAATATCGGAAGAATCTCCGAAGGCTTTGTACTGGATCATATCCAGGCAGGGAAAAGCATGGATATTTACAAATATCTCCGTCTTGACAAACTGGACTGCTGCGTTGCGATCATCAAAAACGCAAAGAGCAACAAGATGGGGAAAAAGGACATCATCAAAATTGAATGTCCGCTGGAAATGATTGATCTGGATATACTTGGTTTTATCGATCACAATATTACGGTAAACATCATTGAGAATGAGAAGATTGTAGATAAAATGTCTCTAAAGCTTCCGAAGAAAATTACCAATGTGATCCGCTGCAAGAACCCGCGCTGCATCACTTCCATTGAGCAGGAGCTGGATCATGTATTTATTCTGACGGATCCGGAACGTGAAGAATACCGTTGTAAATACTGCGAAGAAAAGTATCATAGAAAATAAACAACTGGGAGGGCAAATGCCCTCCCAGTGCTTTTTTGCTACACTTTGCATTTGAATGGCGAAATGTCACGTTTTGTTGCATATCTTGACTTTCTTTTTTCCTCTCTTCTTATATAAAAGTTATGTAAGCTTCCGGCCAATCAAGGAGGAAACAAAGATGACAACATCAAATATGCAAGAAAAATTAAGTATCTTCCTGAAAAGCATCGGAATTTCAGGAAGATACAAAGGCTTTTACTATCTGAAAGATGCCGTCTTTCTTGTACTGGAAGACGAGCATTGTCTATGTAATATCCAAAAGGAAATCTACCGGCCGATTTCCGATATGTATCATGTCTCTGTTCCAAGTATCGCAAGGGCGATCCGCACTGTCTGCCAGATAGCGGCCGCCAATGAAGCGCAGCTCCGGATCTTCTTTCCCGGATTTCATTCTCACGGCACTCTTTATCCGAAAGAGCTGATTGAAATGGCTGCCGATTATCTGCGCTATCACTAAAAACTACCATTCTGTCAATCGAATATATCATTCTGCCGGAAAGCTTATAAAAAGGGTTCGGTCTGCACCGCACCCTTTTTTACTTTCTGTATAAACGGCAGGCAAGACGATAAGCCGGGTTATGTCTTGAACAGTCATCTATCTAGCTCCTGCGTTGCCGCAGGAGTCCATCAACCCACCTAAAACACGACGGGCCGCCGTATCGTTTTCATTCGGTCTTTCTTCGGATGGGGTTTACATATGCCTCTTCTGTTACCAGAAAAGCGGTAGTCTCTTACGCTGCCTTTCCACCCTTACCGCATAAGCGGCGGTTTATTTCTGTTGCACTATCCTTGGAGTCGCCTCCACCGGACGTTATCCGGCATCCTGCCCTATGAAGCCCGGACTTTCCTCGTCTGCACCCTTTCGGGATTCGCAGCCGCGACTGTTTATCTTACCTGCACCTGTAATACAATATCACAATTGTCCTTCACTTGCAAGCCCTTCATCAATGATCTTGTTCTCTCCGTCCGCTGCCGTTGTCGCAAGCTCATCACACCGTTCATTCTGAGGGTGCCCGTCATGACCTTTTACCCAGATAAATGTCATCTTATGCGGCTTTACAGCCTCCAAAAGCCGTTTCCAGAGATCAATATTTTTGACCGGTTCGTTTTTCCCGCGTTTCCAGCCTTTTCGTATCCAGTTGTCAATCCAGTGCTGGTTGAACGCATCTACTACATATTTGGAGTCTGAATAGATCTCCACTTCACATGGTCTGTTCAGCGCCTCCAATCCGGCGATCACTGCCATCAGCTCCATCCGGTTGTTGGTCGTCTTTTCGTATCCCTGGGAAAGCTCTCGTATGTGGGTCTGCCCTTTCGAATCCGTATAGGATAGAATGGTTCCATATCCTCCCGGTCCGTCCGGATTTCCTCTTGCCGCACCGTCCGTATAGATTTTTACAAGCATGTTTATTCTCCTTTTCATTCCTTGATCTCCACAGTCTGACCTTCCTCCCATACACGGTGAATCCTGTTCCGGTAGCCTGCGGAAATCTCTGAAGTCAGTAGCCGGTCCGTCAGACCATAATCTTTCCACATATGCATCGGAAAGACATGCTCCGCTCTTACATTTCGCATAAAATAATCGATACCGGAAAATGCTGCTCCTCCCTGTCTTGGATCCAGGACAACAAACGCCAGATCAATCTTCTTTCGTGCAAGCTTTTTGATTTCCTTCTGGTAATTTTTGCGCATGCCGCGGTTATAATCAATACTCTCGCCTTCCCAGTGCCACCAGTTCAGATCTCCTGCATGGTAAATTCTCTTGTCACGAAAAGCAATGAGAAAAGCCACTCCTTCATCTGTAGAGCGAAGTGTCTCTACTTTCAGCGTTCCAATTTTTACTTTTTTATCCGGCGGAAGAAAGATCCTGTTCGGAGCCGCGTCCGCCTCCACATCGTCCGATAAAATATACTGAATCTTCGGATGCTCTTTCTCCCATTCAAAAATTTCCGGGTTATAGTGGTCGCTGTGACGGTGACTCACAAAAACGTACAGCTGCTTTTCGGCCTTGGTCTTTGGCAGTTCCCCCTTATAATAATCAAAAACATACATTGCATGTTCATCTTCTACTGTAAATCCACTGTGATACAGATAAGTGACTTTCATTTGGGTCTGTTCTCTCCTTTCAGCATGTCCTGTATCTTTTTTCGTATCTGTTTTACCTTTCTGTGGTCGCTTCCGTCTCCCGCAATTCCGATCACGATCTCCTCGTCTCGCAATACAGATGGAAAGAAAAAATCACACATGGAAGCGTCCGATGCATTATTCACCAGAATTCCTTTTTCTCTGCATATCTGAACAATCTCTGCATTTGTTTCACTTTCGTCCGTAGCCGCAAAAACAAGAAATTCCCGTCCGGTCAGCACGCCCTTTTCAAACCGTCTGCTCTCATATCGGACTTTTCCGTCCAAGATCCATCCTCTAAGAGGCTCTTTCAGCTCGTCTTCTCTTTCCGGAGCGCACATCCAGATTCTGCAGCCAAAGGGAAGAAGAATGCCGGCTCTGCGGACCGCAATATTTCCGGCGCCGACAATCAAAATTTCTCTGCCACACAGACTCAAAAAGAGCGGAAACCGCGGATATCTTTCCTTGCTCATTTGATTCTGATCCCGATCCCTGCCATGACACGGTAGACTTCCTTGGCCTCTTCGGCCAGCCGACAGCCGGCCCGTCCTGCAGCCTCTCTCCATGCCCGCTCTTCCCGGTCTACCGGAACAATTCCGTTTCCAATTTCATCCATCAGAACAACTGCATCCGGATGGTTCTCAATAAACTGTCCGGTGTACGCTGCGGGATCCTGATTCTCCCGGATACACTGTAAAATCTGCTCTTCAAAATGTGCAACGATCTCCTGGTCCGGGTACTGTGTCCTTGCAAACTCTGTCTTTCCTTGAAAGCTTCCGCCCGTAATCATAATCATATCCGCTCTCCTTCTTTCTCTAACAGATCAAGTATACCACAAAGAAGCCTGTACGTTAATCAAGTTTTTCAACTTTTTGCGTACAGGCCCTTTTATCCAGTTTAGATAATGATACAGACAATCCCTCCATTGCTGTCGTTTACAATTTTCTGCATTGCATCCTGAAGCTTTCCCTGACATTCGTCATTGATCATCGTAATCTTATGCCTCATTCCATCCATCACTAGTTCCTCGATCGTTTTTCCAAAAATGTTGGTTTTCCAAACTCCTCCTTCCTGTTCTTTTGCCTCCTTGATATACCGCAGGATATCCTGTGCCTGCTGCTCGTTGCCTACAATTGGTGCAATCTCCGTCTCTATATTGGCCCGGATCATATGGATCGACGGTGCCTCTGAGTGGATCTTCACTCCGTACTTGCTTCCCTGCTTGATGATTTCCGGATCAGTGAGGGATATCTCCTCTTTTTTCGGACTCACCACACCGTAGCCCTTTGCCCTGACACTGTCCATGGCATCTTTGACATTAGCATATTCCGCCTGAAGAACGGACATTTCCTTCATAGCCTCAAGGAGTTCGTACTCATTTTGTATCTTTGTGTTTGTTATCTCACTGAGCATCTCGTAATAGTACTTCTCATAGACACGAATTTCCATCCGGATACATCCGGTATCCATCGCAATATGATCCACGCGAACATTCTCGATATATGTATCATCCGGCTGTTCAATTCCTCCGATGAAATCCCGAATCTCAGTCTTTTCATCCATCAACCCTCTGATATATGACACCATTTCCGCCTTGATCCTGTGGTCTCTTGGCAGCATCTCCACCCATTTCGGTATATAAAATTCCATTTCGGAAACCGGAAATTCAAATAAAATCTCTTCCATCATTCGGTGAATATCCTCTTCTTTCAGCTGCTCACAGTTGACAGGTATCGCCGCTACCTGATAAGCCTCCTGAATCTCTTTTACCGTCTCTGACGCTTCCTTTCCGTAAGGTCTTGCAGAATTCACCAGAACGAGAAATGGTTTGCCGATATCCTTTAACTCCCGGATCGTCTTTCCTTCCGGATCACGGTACGCCTCCCTTGGGATCTCCCCGATTGTCCCGTCCGTAGTCACTACAATCCCAATGGTCGCATGGTCGTGAATCACCTTCCTCGTTCCGATTCCGGCCGCTTTAGTAAATGGAATCTCATAATCAAACCAAGGTGTCTTGACTTTTCGTTCCTCTCCGTCTTCAATATGTCCTTTTGCCCCTTCTGTCATATATCCGACACAGTCAATCAGTCGGACACGGACACGGACGTCATCTGAAAGTGTAATCTCCGCCGCCTCTTTTGGAATAAATTTGGGCTCTGTCGTCATGATCGTTTTTCCAGAAGAGGACTGCGGTAGTTCATCCATCGTCCTCGCCCGCTGATTTTCATCACTCATATGCGGGAGAACAAGAAGATCCATAAACCGCTTGATAAACGTGGACTTCCCCGTCCGTACCGGACCTACAATCCCAAGATAAATCTCCCCGTTTGTTCTGACTTGCATATCATGATAAAGCTGAAAATTCTCCATGAAAATACCCCCTTGCAATGCTGATACCAATGTATGCCTGCAAGGAGGTATTTAGACCTGTTTTATTTCGTATCTGTATCTTCCTCTCCCCAAGGAAGTGCGTTGTGTTCTTCTTTCCGGTCACGAAGCATCAGCTCTTTGACCGCCTCAGCCGGGCTTTTTCCTTCAAAGAGCACTTGATTGACCTGCTCCACAATCGGCATGGAAACCTGATACTGCTCGGCAAGCTGTTTTGCAGCTTTTGCGGAGTAAACGCCTTCAACAACCATCTTAACCTCGTCCATAGCTTCCTGCATGGACATTCCCTGTCCAATCAGATATCCGGCCTTCCGGTTCCGGCTGTGAACACTTGCACAGGTTACAATCAAATCTCCGATTCCTGTCAAGCCGGTAAATGTCTCGATCTTTCCGCCCATCTTTACCCCAAGTCGGGCAATCTCTGCAATCCCTCTTGTAATCAGGGCTGCTTTTGTATTGTCACCGTATCCGAGTCCGTCTGCAATACCGGCCGCCAGGGCAATAACATTTTTCAGAGATCCTCCGAGCTCAATTCCCTTGACATCCGGACTTGTATAGACACGAAATACTTCACTCATAAATGCCTTCTGAAGGTACTCTGCCGTCTCTTTCGTTCTGGCACCAACTACACAAGTAGTCGGCAGTCCCTTTCCCACTTCTTCCGCATGGCTTGGCCCCGACAGAACTGCTACATCTGCCTGCGGCACTTCTTCCTCAATCTGTTCACTCAGCGTCATCAACGTCTTTTCCTCGATCCCTTTTGCCACATTGACAAGGATCTGGCCATCTTTAACATAAGGCCTCATCTTCTGAGCCGTCGATCTCGTAAATGGCGATGGAACGGCAAGCACTACAAAGTCCTTTCCCTCAATCCCTTCCCGGATCTCGTTTGTAAAGTGGATACTGTTCTGAAGCTTCACTCCCGGAAGTTTGGACTTATGTTCCCGCTCTCTGTCCAGCATCTCCACCTCTTTCGCGTCGATGGACCAGACAGTCACCTCATGTCCATTATTTGTCAGAAGCCATGAAATCGCCGTTCCCCAGCTGCCGGCTCCCATAATTCCAACTTTTGCCATACTGTGCCTCCTATTTTTTCTTTCCGAAGCTGATTTTATTTTCCGTGCCGTTTAACAGTCTCTGGATATTCGCTCTGTGCTTCCAGATTGCAAGAACCGCCAGAAAGCCTGCCACTACATACATTTCATATAAATACGGAGCAGCCATCCCATAGCTTCCTGTCTGCCCGCGGAATACGACACCTGCAAAGAAAATCAAAACGACCGCAATCGAACCAACGGAAACATATTTTGTTACTGCCACTATTGTAACAAATACCACGATCGCAATCAAGCAGATCCAGACATTCGTAAGGGCGGCCAAAAGTCCTGCCATGGCCGCAATACCTTTTCCTCCCTTGAATTTCAGATAGAATGGGAAATTGTGTCCAAGTACCGCTCCCATTCCTGCGTAAATAGAAAGAAGGGGCAGAATATCTCCGTGTGTTTCTCCAAAAATCAGCCGTACTGCCAGCACAGCAAAAATACACTTAAAGGAATCCCCCAAAAATGTACACGCTCCTGCCTTCACTCCAAGTGTTCTCAGCGCGTTTGTGGAGCCTGCATTACCGCTTCCCATTTTCCGGATATCTACATGATGCAATCTCCCGTAAATATAACCTGTCTGGAAAAGCCCAAAAACATACCCGATCAAAATGCACACGATCCGTTCCATGCCCTTATTTCTCCTTTTCCTTTCTTTCTCTGATAAAGAATTTCAGCGATGTTCCACGGAAGCCGAATGCCTCCCGGATCTTATTCTCCAGATATCTTGTATAAGAGAAATGCATCAGTTCCTTATCATTAACAAAGATCACAAAGGTAGGCGGCTTGACGGATACCTGTGTAATATAGTAAAGTTTCAGACGCTTTCCTTTATCGGAAGGCGGCTGCTGCATGGCAACTGCCTCAGTCATGATCTCATTGAGCACACCTGTCGCAATCCGCAGGGACTGGTTTTCAATCACCATATCAATCATTTCAAAAAGCTTATTAATTCTCTGTCCTGTCTTTGCGGAAATATACATAATCTCCGCATATGGCATATAGGAAAGTACATTTCTGATCTTGCCTTCGTATTCGCGCATGGTCCGGTCATTTTTCTCGATTGCGTCCCACTTGTTAACAACAATAATGATCCCTTTCCCTCTCTCATGTGCGATTCCGGCGATTTTGGCATCCTGCTCGGTGACACCTTCCACCGCATCAATTACCATCAGCACTACATCTGCCCGTTCTACCGCAGTTACGGTCCGGATAATGCTGTAACGCTCCAGTTCTTCCTTAATCTTACTCTTTCTTCGAAGTCCTGCCGTATCAATAAAAACGTACTCTTTTCCATTATGAACAATCTCTGTATCAATGGCATCCCGCGTTGTCCCGGCAATGTCCGATACAATGACACGGTTTTCTCCGAGAAGTTTATTGATAATGGAGGATTTTCCAACATTGGGTTTTCCGACAATGGCAACCCGCGGTCTTTCGTCCTCCGCCTCTTCCCCATCTTTCTCCGGGAAGTAAGAGACCACTGCATCCAGAAGGTCTCCGATTCCAAGTCTGGAAGCTGCAGACACCGGGTTCGGGTCTCCAATCCCAAGGTTATAAAATTCATAGACATCCGGCATGAACTTGTCAAAATTATCCACTTTATTCACCGCAAGAATCACCGGTTTCTTCGCACGGCGCAGCATATCAGCCACCTTGGAGTCCGCATCTACAAGCCCCTGTCTCACATCGGTGATAAAAATAATGACATCTGCCGTATCAATGGCAATCTGAGCCTGTTCTCTCATCTGTGAAAGGATGATATCCGAACTGTCCGGCTCGATTCCTCCTGTATCAATCAATGTAAAATCTCTGTCCAGCCAGGATACATCCGCATAAATACGGTCCCTTGTTACTCCCGGTGTGTCTTTGACAATCGAGATCATCTCCCCGGCCAGAACATTAAATAACGTAGACTTCCCGACATTAGGGCGTCCTACGATCGCAACTACTGGTTTACTCATCGTACCTCTCCTTTAAAACTGCATCGATAAAATCCTGTCCGCTTGATTTTACAATATCTACCTTCACTTGTAAAGTTTCTTCTAAATCCGAAACCGTCACATCGTCCAGGAAAACATCCTCTCCGCTTCTTAACATATTGCACGGAAGCAGAAGCCTGTCCCCAAGTTCCTGCCCTTTCAGCTGTTTGATCAGATCCTGCCCCGTAATCAGTCCGGACACGGTAATTCTTTCTCCGAAAAACTCATTACGTATCTTATATAGATGGACATCCAAATTCGGACATTTTTCTTTCATACGTCTCAGAAATTCATTCAGATAATCATAGGCAAGAACTCCGGTTGCAATCGATAAGGACATCTTCCGCTCTGTCGGACAGATCTTCTGAAATCCTTCTTCAAATTCATTCTGGAGGAGACGGATCATACCGACCCCGTTTTCTAGCTGCAGGTATCCATCGTACCTGCTCTCCTCCGGCATTTCGTACCCTGCCAGAATGTACCATTCATCTCCTGCATGGATAAAATGATAACCATATTCCTGATATACTTTTTCCTGCCATCGGTGGATTGTATCCAGCACTTTTCTTGCATCTTCCTTCGTAAACGGCTCCAGCGGGTAAAGTCCGTCACGGTACTTGCTCAGTCCCACCGGCACAACTGATACACTTTGTAGCTTCGGAAGGTAAGCTGTCAGATCCTGAATCGTTCGCTCAAGTTCCCGGCCGTCATTTAAGCCCTTGCAGAGTACAATCTGTCCATTCATCGTGATTCCCGCCTCATAAAGCCGGTCCACCTTCTTTAATGCCTCCCCCGCAAACCGGTTATGAAGCATTTTGCATCGAAGTTCAGGATTTGTCGTATGGAAGGAAATATTGATCGGCTCCAGATGGTAACGGGTGATCCGGTCAATATCATGGTCGCTCATATTCGTCAGCGTCACATAATTTCCCTGCAGAAAAGACAGTCTTGAATCATCATCTTTGAAATACAGTGTCTCGCGCATCCCCTTCGGCATCTGGTCGATAAAGCAGAAGACGCACTTGTTTCTGCAGGACCGGTACTCATCCATCAGACCCTGCTCAAAGGTCAGTCCCAGATCCTCCTCATATTCTTTTTCTATCTCAAGCTCCCACTGCTCGCCGTCCGGCTTTTCAATCAGTACGAGAAGATTCTCATCATTGACATAGTAGTGATAATCAAATACATCCTCGATTTCCTGTCCGTTTATGGAAAGAAGTCTATCGCCCGGTTCAATTCCCATCTCCCATGCAATGCTTCCTTCTTCTACAGCTGAAACCAGATGTTCATGTCTTTTCCGCTGCTTTTCCATATTTCGTCTCCTTTTCCTCTTCATTTTCCTACCTTTTTCATAATACTAAATTCCTCCCGAAAATGCAATTTTTTCTATTCCTTTCTTGCCATACATATAAAAAAATGGTATAAATGGATTAAAAATGCGGTATTTACCGCGTCTTAATTCCATGTTTTCTTACATAGGAGGGTTTATGACAAATATAAAAATGTTAGAGCAGGTGCTTCCGGCAGCCCCGCTTAAAATCGCCGCGCTCAAGAGTTGCGAGACTCTTGGGAAAAAGGTCAATGACCACATTGTCGGATTTCGTAAGGAATCCTTGAAAAAATATGTAGATTCCGCACTTTTCGCATCCTATAAATGCGAAAATTATCTGATAGAACACAGCTGCCCGCGTTTCGGTTCCGGCGAAGCAAAAGGCGTTCTGGGCGAATCGGTCCGTGGAAAGGATCTTTTTGTGATGGTCGATGTCTGCAACTACAGCCTGACTTATACCGTGAACGGACATCTGAACCATATGTCTCCGGATGATCATTATCAGGATCTGAAGCGTATCATCTCGGCGGCAAATGGAAAGGCCCACAGAGTGAATGTTATCATGCCATTCCTCTATGAGAGCCGCCAGCACAAGCGTACGAAACGTGAGTCTCTGGACTGTGCACAGGCACTGGAGGAACTGGTTGACATGGGTGTTTCCAACATCATTACTTTTGATGCCCATGACCCGCGTGTACAGAATGCAATTCCGCTGAAAGGATTTGACAACTTCAATCCGCCTTATCAGTTTATCAAGGCGCTTCTGAAATCAGAACCGGATCTGAAGCTTGACAAAGATCATCTGATGATCATCAGCCCGGATGAAGGTGCAATGCACCGTGCAGTCTATTTTTCCAATGTCCTTGGCGTGGATATGGGTATGTTTTATAAGAGAAGAGATTACTCTACCATTGTAAATGGAAAGAATCCGATCGTTGCCCACGAATTCCTTGGTGATGACGTGAAAGGCAAAACTGCCATCATCGTAGATGATATGATCTCCTCCGGAGAAAGTATGTTGGATGTTGCAAAACAGATCAAAGACCGCGGCGCTTCCCGTGTATTTGTCTGCACTACATTCGGACTCTTTACTGATGGCCTTGAGAAATTTGACGACTATTACCGGACCGGATACATTGACCGTCTGATCACAACGAATCTGACATATCTACCGCCGGAAATCTATGATCGTCCATATTTTATCGAAGCGGACATGAGCAAGTTCCTGGCAATCATCATTGATTCTATGAACCATGATATCTCCATTAGCTCTGTTCTCAACCCGACAGACAAGATTCATGCACTGATCGCAAACCGGAATGCTTAAGTTTTCCGAACTGAAAAACAAATGCGGTTATATAAAATACAGCAGGGAAGAAACTTCTTCCCTGCTGTATTTTTATACCATCCGGTCATCTTCAAAAAATGACAGATCTGACGGATAAATTACGCTCTCTCCGATTTCTTTCAAAATGATGAGGCACAAACTGTTTTTTAAATTTTTCTTGTCACGCTTCATGGCCTCTTTCAGTCCTGAAAGTCGCACGCCGCAGAATACCGGAAGTCCATAGCTTTCCAGAATCTTTCGGATCTCCTCGGCCGTTCCTTCCCGAGTCAGGCCCATTTCTTCTGAAATCCGTGTGATCTGGTACATGCCAATCGCAACCGCCTCCCCATGACTTTCTCTTTCATAAGCAAACTTCTGCTCCACTGCATGGGCCAGTGTATGGCCGAAATTCAACAGCATCCTCTCTCCGGTATCAAACTGGTCTTCCTCAACCACCTGACGTTTAATATCCACACATCTAGTGATCACTTCCGTCAGATTTTCTAAAAGTCCATCAAAGTTTCCAGCCTGTCTGAGCATTTCAAACAGTCTTGCATCTTTGATGCATCCATATTTGATGACTTCCCCCATCCCGTCATGGATATAACGGTTCGGAAGCGTTTTCAGCACATCCGGATCAATCAGAACTTTCTTCGGCTGGTAAAATGCTCCTACAAGATTTTTCCCTTCTTTCAGATCCACTGCCACTTTTCCTCCGACAGATGAATCCACCTGAGACAACAGGGATGTGGGAATCTGCACGAATGGAATTCCTCGCAGATACGTCGCCGCTGCAAACCCGGCCAGGTCTCCTACAACACCTCCTCCAAGAGCGACAATCAGGTCGCTTCTGGAAATCCCCGCTTCTAACAACTGTGCGTATACTCTCGGAAGAACATCGATACTTTTCGATGCCTCTCCATGAGGAAGAATGACCGTACTGCATTCCCAGTATTTTTTCAGCTGTTCCAGAAGGCTTTCCCCGTAAAGTGCGTAAACGCTGTCATCAGAGATCACCGCAATTTTCTTTCCTTGATAAATCTCCCGGATTTCTTCGGCTGCTCTTTTTAAAAGTCCTCTTTCAATCAGAATCCGGTAACTGTCTTTTCCCAGATTTACATTCAATTCCATTTTTGCCGCCTGCCTTTTTCTACCATGTTTTCTCTACAATCGGTGCAATCTTTCGAAGCTGTTTTAAAAGTTCTGCATATTTCTCCGGCTTTAAAGACTGGCCTCCGTCACACAGTGCACAGTCCGGATTGTTGTGTACTTCAATCATCAATCCGTCTGTACCTGCCGCTACCGCTGCCTTCGCCATCGTATCTACAAGCCACCATTTGCCTCCGGCGTGGCTCGGATCCACAACAACCGGAAGATGTGTCATCTTCTTCAGTACCGGAATTGCCTGAAGATCCAGTGTATTTCTCGTATAAGTCTCGAAAGTCCGGACTCCCCGTTCGCAAAGAATAACATTTTCATTTCCGGATGCCATGATATACTCTGCAGACATGATCCACTCCTCATAGGTAGCATTTAATCCGCGTTTCAAAAGAATCGGTCGTCTTGTCTTTCCAAGCTGTTTCAAAAGGTCGAAATTCTGCATGTTTCTTGCTCCGATCTGAATAAGATCTACCTTTTCATCGAAAATATCAATGTATTCCGGAGACATCAGCTCCGTCACAATCGGAAGCCCTGTCACTTCTTTTGCCTTGCAGAGAATGTCCAGTCCTTCCAACCCAAGTCCCTGGAAAGAATACGGGCTGGTACGCGGCTTGAAAGCGCCGCCTCTTAACATATTGGCGCCTGCGGCCTTTACCGCCTCTGCTACTTCAATCACCTGTTCTTCACTTTCTACTGAGCATGGCCCGGCAATCATTGCCATGTTGCCGCCTCCCACCGGGACGCCGGATACATCCACTACTGTATCCTCCGGATGGAATGCGCGGTTTGCAAGTTTATACGGCTCCTGCACATGCATGACCTTATCCACGCTTTTGTCCACTTCAAACAGGCGTGGATCGATTCTAACGGTATCTCCGATACATCCGATAATCGTCATTTCTTCTCCTCTGACGACATGAGCTTCCAGACCTTTAGTCTCTACCATTTTTATTACACGGTTCAGATTTTCTTCTGTTGTTCTCGGTTTCAATACTATAATCATATGCTTCTCCTCCTGCTTTTTTACACTGTTCCTGACTTTGAAAATCACATTAGCAAAGGAGGTGTTTTTATTTGCACAGGAAAAAGTTCCTGTGTAACAAAAAACGCCCTCTGACTCACTCAGAGGACGATACTATCATCGTGGTTCCACCTCACTTTACAGTCATCTCACAATGACTGCCTCACCAGGTACGCTGTCTCCAGATATACCCTTGCAGATAACGGCTGCTGCCGGAAATGCCTACTAGTCTCTACATTCAGCACTCTACTCCAAGAGGAATTCAGTAACACTTTCTGTGTCCCATTCCACCAAGCGGGGACTCTCTGTAACATTCCATGATACTTACTACTTCTTTTCTTCGTATTTTCAAAGCAGATCTATAAAGTTGCTTTCATATTACTTCACATCGCCGGGTTTGTCAATACTTATTTTCTGTTATCCGAAGATGCTTTCTCCACCGTCAGGGTACCGGTCTTTACCTGAATCCGGACTTTCCCCTTCCATTCACTCTCAAGGGAACTTTCCAATTCTCCAGAAAGTCTGACCCGAATCGGGAATTCTCCGACCTCGCTGCCATCCGCATTACACTCTACCTCATAATCTCCACCTTCATTCAGATCATCCAACAGATCCTGGACACGGTATCCTGCCTCTTTGCTCAGCCATGCTTTCTTTCCTTCGCTTTCTGTCCCATCTGCAAACGATGCCCTGGCTTTCAATTCCGGCAGATTTCCCCCCTGTTGAATTGTCTCGGACTGGGCAGTCAACACAATTACAGTTTCTTCGTCCTGATTAAACTGCGGCATCACCTTCGACAGAAGAAAGAGAAGCAGACAAAAAACGACACCGGCTGCAAAGGCGGCCAGTACGTTCCATTTATTTCGTATTCTTTTTGTATGAAACAGATTCTTTTTCGTTCCTTTCCCAACAGAAAGAATGTTTCTTTTCATTCGTATTTGACCTCTATTCCTATATTATCCGTTACGATTATAGCGCACTTCTTTTCCATATTCAACGATAGAGTTCTTAAATAAGAATGAATTTTCCTTTATATTTTCTTTTACGAAATCATACGCACTTTCAGGACATCCTCGATCCCGGAAAGTTCTTCCACGATTCCAGAGGAATCGGTCTCTTCAATGTCAATCATCGTGTACGCAAAGCGTCCGCGGCTTTTGTTCGTCAGATCCGCGATATTGATCCCTCTCTTTGCAAGGAGAGCCGTAAACTGGCCGATCATATTCGGCACGTTGTGATGCAACACGGTAATTCTTGGATTCTTCCCTTTCTTTCCCATATCGCAGTTCGGGTAATTTACGGAATTCGTGATATTCCCGTTTTCGAGATACTCCCGGATCTCCCGGACAGCCATTCGGGCGCAGTTATCCTCGGACTCTTCCGTGGAGGCACCCAGATGAGGAATAACAATGACATGGTCGCGTCCTGCCAGCCCCACTGTAGGAAAGTCTGTGACATATTTCCGGATGTGCCCGGTTTCCAGTACCTCAATCAGGTCTTCTTCCTTTACAAGAAGGTCCCTTGCAAAATTCAGAAGAATCACTCCTTCCTTCATCTTCTCTGCCGCCTCCCGGTCAATCATCCCCTTCGTATCATCCAGCGCCGGGACATGCAGCGTAATGTAATCACATTCCCGGTAAATCGTATCCAGATTTTTCACATGATGAATGTGCCGCGACAGATTCCATGCGGAATCTACTGACATATACGGATCGTATCCATATACCTCCATCCCCAGGTGCAGCGCGGCATTCGCCACCAACACGCCGATGGCTCCAAGACCGATCACGCCCAGTTTCTTGCCTTCAATCTCCTGTCCGGCAAACATCTTTTTCTGCTTTTCCGCTGCCTTTGCGATACTTTCTTCTCCGGCATGGTTTTTCACCCACTCGATGCCTCCGATGATATCGCGGGACGCCAGAAGCATTCCCGCAATAACCAGTTCTTTCACGCCGTTTGCGTTCGCTCCCGGTGTATTAAAAACGACAATCCCTTTTTCCGCGCAGTCTTGAAGCGGAATATTATTCACTCCGGCTCCCGCCCTTGCAATTGCTTTTAGCTTCTCGGGGAAGGCTGTTTCATGCAGAGATGCACTTCTCAGGAGAACCGCATCCGCTCCGGCCATCTCTTCTGTTCTCTGATAATCTTCCGAAAAAAGAGAGAGCCCTGCTTCCGAAATGGCGTTTAAACATTGATATTGATACATTACCGATTCTCCTTTTCAAATTTTTCCATAAATGTTACAAGTGCCTCCACACCTTCATATGGCATGGCATTATAAATGCTTGCTCTCATGCCGCCGACACTCCGGTGTCCTTTCAGATTGACAAGACCATATTCTGCAGCCTCAACTGTAAATCTGGTATCCAGTTCCTGATCTCCAGTCACAAATGGAACATTCATCAAAGAACGATCTTTCTTCGCTGCTGTACCGGAGAACAGGCGGCTGTCATCCAGATATTCGTACAAAAGTGCTGCCTTTTTCTGGTTCTTCTTTTGAATTCCTGAAAGTCCTCCCTGATCCAGCAGCCAACGAAAGACCTTCCCGCAGATATATATTCCGTATGCGGGCGGAGTATTATAAAGAGACCCTGCCTTAGCGTGAATTTGGTACTGCATCATAGTCGGGGTTCCCGGAAGCACCTCTTCCCGGATCAGATCCTTCCGTACGATCACAATCGTCACACCCGCCGGTCCAATATTCTTCTGTGCACCGCCGTACATGATACCGTACTTCGTAATGTCTACAGGCTCGGATAGAAAACAGGAGGAAACATCTGCCACAAGGGGGATACCCTTCGTATCCGGAAGGGTGTGAAATTTCGTCCCATAAATAGTATTGTTCTCACAGATGTAAACATAATCTGCATCCTCGGAAACAGCCAGATCACTCAGATCCGGTATACAGGAAAAATTCTTCTCCTCTGAGGAAGCTGCTACCGTTACCTCTCCGTACTTCTGCGCCTCCTTCCAGGCTTTCTTTGCCCACTGCCCGGTAAGAATATAGTCTGCCTTTTTGTGTTTCATGAGATTCATCGGAATCATCGCAAACTGTAACGATGCTCCTCCCTGAAGAAACAGAACCTCATACTCTTCCGGTATGTTTAAAAGTGTCCGGATGTCCCTTTCGGCATCCCGTATAATCGTTTCAAACGCCGCAGAACGGTGGCTCATCTCCATGACGGACATTCCTGTTCCTCTGTAATCCAACATCTCCTGTGCGGCTTCCTGTAACACTTCCTCCGGCAGGACAGCTGGTCCTGCCGAAAAATTATATACTCTGCTCATATAATTCCTCCCTGTTTCCCGGCCAAACATTCCCCTTCGCCCGGCAGGTCCGATTTTTAATTCAATTTTTCTTTTAGATCTCCCTCATCAAATACCTGATCGATCGCTTCTCCAGGAGCAACCATCGGCCATACCTTCTCATCACAGTCAATCTGACAGTCAATCAGAACCGGACCCTCTGCGTTTCTGGCCTCCTCAAAGATCCGGACAAATTCCTCTCTTGTCGTGGCACGGTATGCTTGGGCTCCCATAGCCTCGGCAAGTTTGACAAAGTCCACATTGTCGTTGAGGACGGTAGCGGAATACCGTTTTCCATAGAACAGATCCTGCCACTGTCTGACCATTCCCAGCACATGATTATTCAGAATGACTTCGATAATCGGAATCTGATAACGTGCTGCCGTTGCAATCTCATTCATATTCATCCGGAAGCAACCATCACCCGCGATGTTGACCACACATTTGTCCGGCCTTGCACATTTTGCTCCAATAGAAGCTCCAAGGCCATACCCCATCGTTCCAAGTCCTCCGGATGTCAGAAGTGTCCTCGGCTTTGGATATTTATAATACTGCGCCGCCCACATCTGATTCTGTCCGACTTCTGTCACAATGATAGCGTCTCCTTTCGTCTGTCGGTAAATTTCCTCTACGACAAACGGTCCGCTTAACACGTCCGGATGGTAGGTCATCGGATATTTTGCCTTGTATGCTTCGATTGTCTGAATCCACTCACTATGATTCTGTTGCTCCAGCATCTGATTCAGCCTTGAAAGCACGACCTTGACGTCCCCGGTAATTCCATGCGTGATAACTACATTTTTGTTCATTTCTGCCGGATCGATATCAATCTGCAATATTTTCGCCTTTGACGCAAATTTCTCTGCATTTCCGGTAACACGGTCACTGAATCTCGCTCCAACTACAATCAGAAGGTCGCACTCACTTACTCCGTGATTCGACGTTTTTGTTCCGTGCATGCCAAGCATTCCGGTGTAGTATGGATCGGTTCCCGGAAACGCGCCCTTTCCCATCAGTGTGTCTGCAACCGGAGCATCCACCTTTTTGACAAATTCAAAAAGTTCCTCGTCTGCATCGGAAAGCACTGCACCTCCTCCTACGAAAATATATGGCTTTTTGGAGTTCTGTATCACCTCTACCGCAGTCTGAAGCTCTTCCTCATTGACCTCTTCATTTCTCTTTGGAGGTGCGATTTTTTTCGGCTCATACTCTGCAAGATTGGATGTTACATCCTTTGGAATGTCAATCAGCACCGGGCCCGGACGTCCCCGGCGGGCAATCCGGAATGCTTTCCGGATGGTTTCAGCCAGTTTATTGACATCTTTTACAATATAGTTATGCTTAGTAATCGGCATGGTGACTCCCGCAATATCGATTTCCTGGAAACTATCTTTTCCAAGAAGAGAAACTCCGACGTTGCATGTGATTGCCACCACCGGAATAGAATCCATATAAGCTGTTGCAATACCGGTCACAAGATTCGTTGCTCCCGGTCCGCTTGTAGCCAGACATACACCGACTTTTCCCGTTGCTCTAGCATAGCCGTCCGCTGCATGGGCCGCCCCCTGCTCATGGGAAGTCAGGATGTGCCGGATCTCGTTCTGGTGCTTATACAGCGCATCGTATACATTCAAAATTGCGCCGCCCGGATATCCGAATACGGTATCCACACCCTGTTCTTTTAAACATTCTATTACAATTTCTGCTCCCGTAAGCTTCATTGCTCTTCTTCCTTTCGTTTAGTTTTTCGGAATTTCCAGGATCGCGCCTCTGTTTCCGCTTGTTACCATTGACGCATACCGTGCCAGATAGCCGGTCTTGATCTCCGGCTCTTTCGGCTGCCATGCCTTGCGTCTTCTTTCCATTTCCTCTTCCGGAACATCCAGTTCCAGTTTCAGTCCTGGAATATCAATTTTAATGATATCTCCTTCTTCAACGAGTGCAATCGGTCCGCCTACTGCTGCCTCTGGTGATACATGCCCAATGGATGCTCCTCTGGATGCCCCTGAGAATCGTCCATCTGTAATCAGTGCAACGCTGGATCCAAGTCCCATTCCTGCGATTGCTGATGTCGGATTAAGCATCTCCGGCATTCCAGGGCCGCCTTTTGGCCCTACATAACGGATGACTACTACATCGCCCGGATGAATCTCTCCACCTTTAATAGCCTTAATTGCATCATCTTCACAGTCAAAGACTCTGGCTGGTCCTTCATGAACCATCATTTCCTCTACTACCGCCGAACGTTTTACCACGCTTCCATCCGGTGCCAGGTTTCCTTTCAGAACGGCAAGGCCTCCCGTCTCACTATATGGGTGATCTACCGGTCTTATGACTTCCGGATTTTTATTGATACATCCTGCTATATTTTCTTTCACCGTTTTTCCGGATACAGTCATGCAGTCTGTATAAAGCAGGCCTTTTTTGTCCAGCTCATTCATAACTGCGTAAACGCCGCCTGCTTCGTTGAGGTCTTCAATATAAGTCGGACCTGCCGGTGCCAGATGACACAGGTTTGGTGTTTTCTCACTGATTCCGTTTGCAAACTCAATCTCAAAGTCCATTCCGATCTCATGGGCAATTGCCGGAAGATGAAGCATACTGTTTGTTGAGCATCCAAGGGCCATATCCACTGTCAGGGCATTTAAAATAGCTTCCTTTGTCATAATGTCGCGAGGACAGATATTTTTTCTCCAAAGCTCCATCACCTGCATGCCCGCATGTTTTGCGAGACGGATTCTCTCAGAGTAAACTGCCGGGATTGTACCATTGCCCTTTAAGCCCATTCCAAGCACCTCGGTCAGACAGTTCATACTATTGGCCGTATACATTCCAGAACAGGAACCACATGTCGGGCAGACCTTACATTCAAACTCATCCAGCTCTTCTTCCGTAATTGATCCGGCTGCATAAGCTCCAACCGCCTCAAACATACTGGAAAGACTTCTCTTCTCTCCTTTGACATGTCCAGCAAGCATTGGGCCACCGCTGATGAAAATGGTCGGAATATTAATCCGTGCCGCTGCCATCAGAAGCCCCGGCACATTTTTATCACAGTTCGGTACCATGACAAGGGCATCAAACTGATGGGCAAGAGCCATTGCCTCCGTAGAATCCGCAATCAGATCTCTCGTTACAAGAGAATATTTCATTCCTATATGTCCCATAGCAATTCCGTCACAGACTGCAATTGCAGGAAATACAATCGGGGTTCCTCCTGCCATTGCAACGCCCATTTTGACTGCCTCCACAATCTTGTCCAGATTCATATGTCCCGGCACAATCTCATTGTATGAGCTTACGATTCCTACAAGCGGTCTCTCCATCTCTTTCCTTGTCAGTCCCAGTGCATTCATCAGGGAACGGTGCGGCGCCTGCTGGCTTCCTTTTGTTACAGTATCACTTCTCATGTTTCTTCCTCCTGTCCTTCCTCTATGTTCTATAGTTATTATGCCTGAATTCTTGCACAGATCAGGTCTCCCATTTCCCTGGTTCCTACTTGTGTACATCCTTCCGACATGATATCTCCTGTCCGATATCCATCTTTCAATACCTGATCCACTGCCTGTTCTACCGCGTCTGCTTCCTTGTCAAGATCAAAAGAGAAACGAAGCATCATTGCCGCGGAAAGAATCGTGGCAATCGGATTTGCGATTCCTTTTCCTGCAATGTCCGGCGCAGATCCTCCGCTTGGTTCATATAAGCCGAATTTGCTGTCATTAAGGCTTGCACTTGCAAGCATTCCGATGGATCCTGTCACCATGCTAGCTTCATCGGATAAAATATCTCCAAACATATTCTCTGTCAGAATCACATCGAACTGCTTCGGATTTTTTACGATCTGCATCGCACAGTTATCAACGAGCATATGTTCCAGTGTCACATCCGGATACTCTACTGCCACCTCTTCTGTCACCTTTCTCCACAGTCTGGAGGAATCCAGTACATTTGCTTTATCGACACTTGTTACCTTTCGGGAACGTTTCTCGGCAATATCAAATGCACGCTTTGCAATCCTGCGGATTTCATTCTCATTATAGGAAAGTGTGTCCATCGCGGTCATGACTCCGTCCTTTTCTTCTGTCTTTCTCTCACCAAAATACAGGCCGCCTGTCAGCTCTCTCATGATCATAAAATCAAATCCTCCTTTGGTGAGTTCCGATTTCAGAGGACATGCCCCCTCCAGCTCCTCATAGAGCACAGCCGGTCTCAAATTAGCAAACAGACCAAGCTCCTTACGGATTCGAAGCAGCCCCGCCTCCGGTCTTTTGGAAGGCTCCAGCTGATACCATGGGGAAGTCTTTGCATCGCCTCCGATGGACCCCATCAGCACAGCGTCACATGCTTTTGCCTTTTCCACCGTCTCATCTGTGAGCGGTACACCGTACACATCAATGGACGCACCTCCTAAAAGAAGCTCCGTATAATCGCATGTATGTCCGTATATCTCTCCTACTTTATCCAGAACCTTCATGGCCTCCGTTACAATTTCCGGGCCGATTCCTTCTCCCTTTATAATTCCGATGTTTAAATTCATTGCTATCCCTCCCAGAAAATCTGTTACAGAATATCATATAATATTTTTGTTTTTGTTTCAACCCTTTACCGCGTAAAAGTGATTTTTCCGATCGTTTTCCTTTTCATGTAAGTATATCCCGGTCCTTTTTTTGCGCACAAAAAAACAGACCCCTCTAAAAGGAATCTGCTTTTCCTGTCACTATGTTATACTATTTTGTCTCTCCTGCACCCGGCTTTTCTACCTGCATAATAGCAGCTTTCTGCATCGGGATACGACAGTTTTTATTGTTTCCGAACTCTACGATCACATCTTCTTCTGTGATGTCGATGACTACACCGTAAAATCCGCTTGTCGTCAGAACGGTATCTCCAACTTCCATGTCAGCAATCATCGCTGCTACTCTTTTCTGCTCTTTTTTCTGTGGTCTCATCAGGATATACCAGAGTCCGCCAAGAACAACTACATAGAAAAGAATCAAAAACAGCGGGTTTGCGAAAAGGCTACCGCTTGACTCTGCAAGTAATGTGTATTCCATCATTCTTTCCTCCTAATTTCTAGCTAAACACTATTGCTATCATACACAATTTTTCCCATTTCATCAAGTACTTTTGGGAATTTTATCAGGTTTTATCCTTTCTGGCCCTGTGCCATTCCAGCCAGTTTCTGCTTTTTATATTCTTTGTAGCGACCTTCTTCGATGGCAGCACGGATTTCTTCCATCATGGTATTATAAAAATACAGATTGTGAAGTACGCAGAACCGCATACCGAGCATCTCTTTTGCTTTCAGAAGATGGCGGATATAGGCTCTGGAATATTTCTGGCATACCGGACATCCGCATCCTTCCTCGATCGGGCGGTCGTCCAGTTCATATTTGGCATTAAAAAGATTCAGTTTCCCATGGTTTGTGTACACATGGCCGTGCCGGCCGTTTCGTGTCGGGTAAACACAGTCGAAGAAGTCTACGCCCCGATCCACTGCCTCCAGAATATTTGCCGGAGTTCCGACTCCCATCAGGTAAGTCGGTTTCTCAAGCGGCAGATGCGGAACAACAGCATCCAGAATCCTGTACATTTCCTCATGGGATTCTCCTACTGCAAGTCCTCCGATAGCATAACCCGGAAGATCCAGCTCCGCAATTTCCTGCGCGTGGGCAATCCGCACATCCTCCAGAATTCCACCCTGATTGATTCCAAACAACATCTGATGTGGATTGATCGTATCCGGAAGACTGTTCAGGCGTTCCATCTCCGCCTTACATCTCCGAAGCCACCGTGCTGTTCTTGCGACAGAGCGCTCAATATAATCCCTGTCTTTTGTGCTTGCCGGGCACTCGTCAAACGCCATTGCGATGGTAGATGCCAGATTTGACTGTATCTGCATGCTCTCCTCCGGCCCCATGAAAATCTTCTTTCCATCAATATGGGAGTGGAAATGCACTCCCTCCTCCTTAATCTTCCGAAGACCTGCAAGAGAAAAAACCTGAAATCCGCCAGAATCTGTCAGAATCGGCTTGTCCCATACCATAAACTTATGTAAGCCTCCAAGCTTTTTTACCACTTCATCGCCCGGTCTTACGTGGAGATGATAGGTATTCGAAAGTTCTACCTGCGTTTTGATTTCTCTTAAATCATCAGTAGACACTGCTCCCTTGATGGCCGCAGCTGTCCCCACATTCATAAACACCGGCGTTTCAACAACACCGTGTACCGTTGTAAAACGGCCTCTTTTTGCGAGGCCGTCTCTTTTTAATAATTCATACATGTTTTTTGCTCCGTTCTAAAATCTGGTTTAGAAATGACAGATGATCGGTGTCGTCTCATTGATCAGATCATAAAGCTTTGCCGCATCATCGTATTTCATATTGATACATCCGTGGGAACCGTGTGTCAGGTACCAGTCTCCTCCGAAGTTCGTCTGCCAGGATGCATCGTGGAATCCGATATCTCCATTAAAAGGCATCCAAAATGCTACCGGAGACTCATAGGAATACTTTCCGTTTGCAAGCAGTTCTCCCCGGAGTACCGCATTTTTTGTCTTGTAAGTCAAGTCGTAGCTTCCCTGAGGTGTATCATCTTCCCCATTTGGTTTTCCGCTGACAATGTCACAGTTCATGATCACCTTTCCATCCTGGAAGAACCAGAATTTCTGTGTCGTCAGATCCACTTCTGCATAGGTGTTACCATAATCATTGTCGTCTCCATGATCCGCTCCTCTTCTGGACCACTTCGGCTCCCTTGAGACTTCCTCACCGCTCTCAATATTGGCAACCAAGGCCGCATATTCATCTTTCTGATTTAAATACCAGCCAAAATCTCCTCCGGATACCTGAACCGTATCTCCACGGCCTGATACAAATGTTCTTGTCGTTCCGACCGTATTATACTTTGTAGCAAGCTGTGCAATATAGGCATTCACCTGATCGGTATTAAATGTCACCTGCATGTTTTCATCAACTGTCAGCCACTGAGAAATGAGTGTTTTATCTACCACCTCTGTCTTTGGCGACAGGTCGTATGTAATTTTGCTCTGGAGATATTTGTTCATGGTATCGACAGCGGTCTGCACTTCCGGAGAATCTTTCGTGTACGTCGGTGTAATGTAGCACCCTTCTGTCTCCAGATTCATCTCCTGATTAAATCCGCTTACCGCCACTTTTACCTTCTGCAGAAGTGTCTCCTGATCCACCTGGTTCCCGACCACTTCCTCTTGGATGACGAACTGGTTTCCATCATATACCGGCTGGGCATTCTCTGAGGCAGTCTGGCCTTCAGAAGTCACACACTTCAGCATAGAAACAAGACTTTCCAGCTTTGCTTCGTCATATTCAATTCCAATCTCCGCAGTAACATCGGATTTCGTCCACAGTGCTGTCGGCCAAAGGAATGGATTCTGCTCCTCTTTAACCTTCTCAAGTGCACCGCTCTCCTGATAGGAAATGCCAATATCTTTACCAGAGATCGTTTCCGTCTCTCCTTCTTTTTCTTGTAATGTCAATGTGTAACCAGCAACCTGCTCTGCCATGTAATTTTCCGCATCATGAACGCTTCTGAGCGAAAAACTGTTACCATTGATCGTCGTTCCCAGATAAAAATGGCTCTGGAAAAAGATCACTCCGCCAAAATAAACGACCGCTATAGTTCCGACAATACTGCCGCAGACAATCGCGATCCGTTTCTTTGCCGCCTTAGACATCCGGCGTTTTTCTTTCTTCTTTCTTGGTCCCCGTCTATGTTTAATTCTTGTCTTTCTTGTCATTTCACTTTTACTGTCCGTTGTATGATCCTGATCCGAAAACCGAAGTTCCTCTTCCGGCATTTTTTCGTTTTTCTTCATTCCATATCTACCCCTTACTATTTTACCTTATACATCGCTATTATAATATGTCTATGTAGAAAAGTACAGTGAAAATTTGTTGAATCTTGTCGGATATCCTACTTACTTTTCGGCGTTTTTCCGCAAATTTCGATTGCAGTTTTTTCGTTGCTTCTATATAATAGATAGAAGTTTATTCAGATTATTTTGTATATTTGGAGGTATCACTATGGCAGGATCATCTTTTGGAACTCTTTTTCAGATTACAACATGGGGAGAATCCCACGGAGCCGGTATCGGTGTCGTGATAGACGGCTGTCCGGCCGGTCTTGCGCTCTCCTCTGCCGATATTCAAGCCTTCTTAAACCGAAGAAAACCGGGACAGAATGCTTATTCCACCATGCGTAAAGAGACTGATGAAGTGGAAATTCTCTCCGGTGTATTCGAGGGAAAGACCACCGGTACTCCGATCTCGCTTCTCGTACGGAATCAGGATCAGCGTTCTCACGATTATTCCCAGATCAAAGACTGCTACCGGCCTGGCCATGCCGATTATACCTTCGATGCAAAGTATGGTTTCCGGGATTACCGGGGCGGCGGTCGCTCCTCCGGAAGGGAAACAATCGGACGGGTCGCAGCAGGCGCCATCGCTTCTCTCCTTTTAAAACATCTCGGTATTCACGTGCAGGCCTATACAAAAGCAATTGGTCCATACACCATTCCTGCCGATGAATACGATTTTTCTGTTCTCAAAAACAGTCCGCTGTGTATGCCTCATCTGGGCTACTCTAAAAAGGCTGAAGAATATCTGAAAACCTGTATGGAAAAACAGGATTCCGCAGGGGGTATTATCGAATGTCAGATTTCGGGACTTCCTGCCGGCATCGGCGAACCGGTCTTCGACAAGTTTGACGCTCTCCTTGCCCATGCAGTTCTTTCCATCGGGGCAGTCAAAGGATTTGAAATCGGTGATGGATTTGAAGCCGCCCGTTCAACCGGTTCCATAAACAACGATTCGTTCTACCTGAAAAACGGGCAGATTGACAAGAAAACAAACCACTCCGGAGGAACGCTTGGAGGAATGAGTGACGGAAGCACTGTCATTTTCCGTGCGGCCATCAAGCCGACTCCATCCATTTCTTCTCTCCAGCAGACGGTTAACTCCTCTATGCAAGAGGTTAACATTTCTGTTAAAGGAAGACATGACCCTATCATCGTTCCACGGGCTGTTGTCGTTGTGGAGTCCATGGCAGCTCTTACAACCGTGGATCTGCTGCTCCGGAATATGAGCGCCTCCATGGATCATCTTCTCCGTATTTACCGGTAATTTTACGATCAAACGAGAGAAAGGAATTCCTTTATGAAAAGAGAACTGACCTATATCATACAAGAAACGAACGGTACTGCCTCACCTCTTACCGTCCAAAACTTTCTGAAAAGCCGGGGATATTCTCATGCCGTTATCGTCTCTCTCAAAAAAACACCTGAGGGAATTTTGAAAAACGGCGTCTGGGCAAGAGTACATGATCCACTCCTGCCGGGTGACTGCCTCCAGGTACGGATTGTTGAAGACAGTTCCTCCGATCATATTGTCCCGCACCCGCTCCCATTTCCGGTCGTATACGAGGACGAGGATCTTCTCATCGTGAACAAGCCGGCAGACATGCCGATTCACCCCTCTCAGGGAAATTACGAAAATACCCTTGCCAATGCGGCTGCATGGTATTTTAAAGAAAAGGGGGAGCCTTTTGTGTACCACTGCATTAACCGTCTGGACCGGGATACAACCGGACTTCTCATTCTGGCCAAACATGCCTACAGTGCCGCTCTCCTTTCCCGGATGGTCTCCTCCCGCCAGATTAAACGGGAGTATCTTGCAGTTGTAACAGGCATTCCAGATGTTTCCGGGATCATCGATGCTCCGATTGGACGCAAAGAAGGCTCCACTATCGAGCGCCAGGTGGACTTTACACATGGGGAACCGGCCCGAACCCATTATGAACGTCTCTACTCCGAAGATGGCTATTCCCTTGTCCGGCTCCACCTCGACACAGGGCGTACCCATCAGATCCGCGTCCACATGAAGTATCTGGGTCATCCCCTACCAGGTGACTTTCTTTACTGTCCGGATTATACAAAAATAAAACGGCAGGCGCTTCACTCCTGCCGTCTCTCTTTTCTTCATCCTGTCACAGGACAGCCTCTTTCCTTTACTGCCCCGCTGCCAGATGATATGCGTTCTTTCTTCCCATCTGTTGCAATAGATGCCCTCTAAAGATCATAGCACCCTCCGCCGATAAACTCCCTCAAAAGGGAGTTTGCCGGAATCCGCTCCGTACCGATCCCAAGAAAATAATCCAGAAACTTCAAAAGCCGCTTGGCTTCATGGAATTCTTCCATCTCTGGTGTAATCTGGAATAACAGCGGCTCTACATACTGTTTTAGTACCGCCAGTTCGTAAATCAGGGCCGAGTTAAACATGATATCCGCCTCCTCCTGGAACGGAAAGATGTTCCGCTCTTCCCCTCGTCTAACCGAATACCACATAGCAATCGTCTTTGCCGCGGAAGTACCGCGTGTCCTCGCATCGCGTACAATCCGTCGAATCAGCCTTCCATCTGTGGTTGGAATCCGGTTATGTTCATCTACATTGAGCTGTGTCAGCGCACTGATATAAATTTTAAATTTCCGCTCATTCGGAAGAGATTTTGTAAGCTCTGGATTCAGACAATGGATTCCCTCGATCACAAGAATATCTTTACTCTCCATTTTCAGCTTTTTCCCTTCGTACTTCCGCTGTCCTGTGATAAAATCAAAGGTCGGGATTTCCACCTCTTCGCCATGAAGCAGGCGCTTCAGATCTTCGTTAAACTGTTCCACATCAATCGCTTCCAGGCACTCAAAGTCATAGTTTCCCTTCTCGTCCTTTGGAGTATGCTCCCGGTTGACAAAATAGTTGTCAACTGTAAGAGGATGTGGCCGCAGGCCGTTTACCCTGAGCTGTACGGACAGTCTGTGCGAAAAAGTCGTCTTTCCTGAAGAAGACGGTCCTGCCACAAGTACAAACTTCACATCGCCTCTTTTTGCGATCTGTTCCGCAATCTCAGCGATTTTCTTTTCCTGCTGAGCTTCCTGTACCAGCACCATGTTCTGAGCCCCTTCCCGTACAATTTCGCGGTTCAGGTCGCCAACGGTCTCAATATCCAAAAGATCTCCCCATTTCATGGATTCTTTCTGCACCTGAAATAGCTTTTCTCTTACTTTCAGAGGCGGAACTGTTTTCGGATCTGACATCTTCGGCATCTGGATCACAAATCCTTGGTCGTACAGATAAAGCTTAAAATACTTCAGGTATCCTGTGGACGGCACCATATAACCGTAGTTATAGTCCTCGAAAGCTCCCATCCGGTACAGGTTGACCCTGGAACTTCTCCGGTATTTGAACAGCTCCTCCTTATCATACATGCCATATTTATGAAACAGTTCTGTCGCTTCATCCGTATGGATGTTCCGCTTTTCAATCGGGAGATCGGCCTCTACGATCTTTTGCATCGTATCTTTGACACGGATTAAAAATGCCTCATCCAAGCAGATATCCCCGTCAATCGTGCAGTAATATCCCTGATCCACCGAGTAATGAATACGTACTTTCCGGATCTTGTCATGTCCAGCCGTATCATAGACTGCCTTCACAAGCATCAAGCTCATACTTCTTTTGTAAGTCTTATACCCAATGTCCTCCCCCGTTGTAATCAGTCTGATCGTGCAGTCTTTCTGAAGCGTTTTGTACAGTTCTTTCAGCTTTCCGTCCTGAATCACAAGGACAATATCATTTTTGAAGTCTTCCTGCCTGTCTTTTGCGATCTCAAGAAAGGTAATTCCTTTCGGATACAGCTTCGTTTCTCCATTCTCAAATGTAACCGTATACTGTACATCGTGCAAACTAACACCTTCTTTCCAGTCTTTATAAAATCACGAAATATGGTAGACGCTTCGGCATGGTAACCAGTTCGATCCTGCCTTCTGTCTTTTCATCCAGATACTTTTTCATATCGTCCATAAACAGATATTCCAGGCCATAATGTCCCGCATCAAGCACTGCCATTCCCTGGGCATCGGCATCAATTCCGGTATGATGGCCGATATCTCCACTCAGGAATACATCCGCCCCCTTCAGAAGTGCCTCCTGCACCACGCTTCCGCCTGATCCCGGACAAACTGCCACTGTTTTAACCGGTCTGTCTGCACCAAAACACCGTAGCTCTTCCAGACCGAAACATTTTTTGATCCCCGCCGCAAATTCAAAAAGGCTTTCTGGCTCCTCTAAGGTCCCGGCCACACCGATTCCACACGGAGTACCCTGCCACTCTCCGGTCTCCTCAAGCGGACTGACTTCTTTCAGTCCGATCTTTTCCGCCGCAAGCATCCCCATCCTGCAGACATCATAGTTTGTGTGCATGGCATAATATGCCACATCTGCCTGTATCATCTTTAAAAGCCGTTTCCCAATAAACTCTTCATCCGTAATCCGCTTCACCGCCTGAAACAAAAGCGGATGATGGGAAAGGATCATATCTGCCTTGATTTCCAGTGCTTTTTCCACGGCAACATCATCCACATCCACCGTAATCAGGATTTTTCTGACTTCCTTTTCTTCTCTCCCGAGTATGAGGCCGCTATTATCCCAGTCAAGCGCATAATCCTCCGGGGCAGACTCCCTCAAAATATTTCGGATTTCTTTTACCTTCATCTTGCCTCTCCTTTTACCGGTATCTGTTTTCTGCTGCATGCAGCTGTTCTATCTCTTTTTCGATCTCCACAATTCGGATTCTGGAACTTTCTGATGGCTCCTGACTCTTTTTCAGGCTCTCCAGGATATTCTTCCGTATCCGGATCTCACGTTTCAGGAAAGCATTGAGAACCGGATTCTTCTCTTTCAGAAGAAATCTTCCATATTCATATTCCTCTTCCGTATACGGGACATGCTCCTTCTTCCCCGGGACAGCCCGCATCATAGGATAATACTTTCCATCCTCATATACCATATCCTCGCACTCAATGGAAAATCCATTCTCAATCAGAAACCGGCGGACTTTCCCAATCTCCGACTGCGGCTGCAAAACACATTCCTTCAGCGAAGCAACCGTCTCCGGACAGTCCGACAGAATCTGCATAATAAGAGTGCCACCCATTCCGGCGGCGATCATACTATCTGCTTCTTGGACATTCAGTTCTTTGAGTCCATCTGATCTTCTTGTCCCGATTTTCTCTTCAAGCCCATATTCTCTGATATGTTCTCTGGCACGCTGAAGAGGACCTTCGTTAACATCCATCGCAATTGCAGATGGAATCCGTCCATTCAGCACCAGCCAGATCGGGACATATGCGTGGTCTGTCCCGATATCTGCTACTCTACGTCCGGACGTTACCAGTTCTGCAACTGCCCGGAGTCTCTTTGATAATTCCATGTCCTGCTCCTAATCCAGATAGTCTCTTAACTTACGGCTGCGACTTGGATGGCGCAGTTTTCTCAATGCCTTGGCCTCGATCTGACGGATACGTTCTCTTGTGACATCAAACTCTTTACCAACTTCTTCCAGCGTCCTTGCCCGTCCGTCGTTCATTCCAAAACGCAGTCTTAAGACCTTCTGTTCTCTGTCTGTCAATGTATCCAGCACTTCATTTAGCTGTTCTTTTAACAGCGTTGCTGCGGCTGCTTCCGCCGGAACCGGCACATTATCATCCTGAATAAAGTCGCCAAGATGACTATCTTCCTCTTCTCCGATCGGCGTCTCGAGAGAAACCGGTTCCTGTGAAATCTTCAGAATCTCTCTGACACGATCCACAGGCATATCCAGCTCTTTTGCGATTTCTTCCGGAAGCGGCTCTCTTCCCAGTTCCTGAAGAAGCTGTCTGGATACCCGAATCAGCTTGTTAATCGTCTCCACCATATGAACAGGAATACGGATCGTTCTGGCCTGGTCTGCAATCGCTCTCGTAATCGCCTGGCGGATCCACCATGTCGCATAGGTACTGAACTTAAATCCTTTCTGATAATCGAACTTTTCGACCGCCTTGATCAGCCCCAGATTTCCCTCCTGGATCAGATCCAGAAAAAGCATTCCCCGTCCGACATAACGCTTTGCAATACTGACTACAAGACGGAGATTTGCCTCTGCCAGTCTTTTTTTTGCGCTCTCGTCTCCTTCCGCCATTCTTTTGGCAAGATCAATCTCTTCTTCTGCACTCAAAAGCGGCACCTTGCCGATCTCTTTCAAGTACATACGCACCGGATCCTCAATGCTGATCCCGTCCGGCACAGACAGATCGATCTTTTCCATATCGACTTCTTCCTCTTCTTCTGCAAGAATCAGATCGTCTATATCTGCGTCCAGGTCATCATCACTTCCAATACGCAGCACATCGATATTCATTGCCTCCAGATACTCATATACCTTTTCCAGCTGCTCTGAAGATAATTCCAGATCCGCCAGAAAATCACTGATCTCCTGAATTTCCAGAACTTTCTTTTTCTTTTTTCCAAGTTCGACCAGCTCTTTCAGCTTTTCCTCAAATTTTGCTACGTTTTCTTCCATGCTTTTGTCCATCCTCTCATCGCTTGTTCTATCTTTTTATTTTATGGATATCTGCATCTGATACAGTTTCTGCAGATCCTTTTTGGCTTCCATGAGCTTCTGAAGCCCTTTGATATCCGTCGGATCCAGAGCTCTTCCCGCTTCTTCGATACTATGATTTTTCACCTTGATTACCGTCTCTTTGAGAGCCTTCTCCTGCTCCTCTTTCGTGGAGAGCTCGCGAATCTTTGTGTGAAACAGTGACGCTGCCTCCCTGTGCTCCTCCTCATCCGTAAAGTGATTCAGAATCCGGGCAGGATTGAGATCTCCCTCTTCATACTGCTCATAAAGCAGCGAGGCCACTTCCTTATAAAGGCTTCCGGTAAAATCATCTGGTGTGATGTATGTCTTCACCTGGGAAAATACCGTCATATCTTCAATCATCCAGGTCAGCAGGATCTTCTGTGACTTCAGATTCCCGTCTTCCTTCTCCTTGGCCGCCGCGGTCTGCTTCGGTCTTTTGGCAGGTGCGGCCAGTCCCTTTTCTATGGCAGTCTTTGCCACCAGCTTTTTTAGATCCTCGAAGGAAACTCTATATACCCGGGCTACCGCCTCGGTGTAATTATCCCTCTCGATCTGCTCTTCAAATTCTCCAAGCCGTGCCGCCACCTCTTTCATGAAGCCGGTCTTTCCTTCCGGAGAATTCATATCGTACTGGCGTTCCAGCACTTCCAGACTGTACATAAATCCGTTCCGGGCCTTGCTGATCCGCTCCTCAAAGGCCTCCGCGCCCAGATTTTTGATAAACTCATCAGGATCCTTATAAGGGTCCATGCGTATAACCTTTGCCGTAATACCGGCATCTTTCAGAATCGGCATTGCCCTGAGGGCCGCCTTCGTTCCTGCTTCATCGCTGTCATAAGTCAGATATACTTCCTGAACATATCGTTTGATCAACGATGCATGTCCAGGTGTAAATGCGGTTCCAAGGGATGCTACCGCATTAGTAAAGCCTGCCTGATGGAGCGCAATCACATCCATATATCCTTCGCAAAGCAGAAAGTACGGCTTTCTGGAACTTCTTGCACGGTTCAGCCCATAAAGATTTCTGCTTTTGTCAAAAATCGGCGTCTCCGGAGAATTCAGGTATTTCGGTTTGCCATCACCCATGACACGGCCTCCGAATCCGATGACACGGCTATTGGCATCCATGATCGGAAACATAACCCTGTTCCAGAACTTATCATGAATCCCATACTTCTCATCAACACTTGCAAGCCCGGACTGCACAATCAGCTCGTCCGAATACCCCTTCATCTTCAGGTATTTACTCAGATCATCACTGTATTTGGTCGCATATCCGAGCCCGAAGTGTACAATTGTATCCTCTGTCAGTTCTCTGTCAGTCAAATACTGATAGGCCTGTCTGCCCTTCTCCGACTTCAGCTGGGCAAAATAATATTTCGCTGCCAGCTTGTTGATCGCAAGAAGCGTCTCTCTTAAATCTGCTCTTTCTTTTGCCTCTTTGGAGTACTGCTCTTTCGGCAGCTCCACTCCCGCTCTGTCCGCAAGATAGCGGAGTGCCTCCGTAAACGAATAGTGCTCATACTCCATCAAGAATGTAAACACATTTCCTCCTGCCCCGCAGCCAAAGCAATAATACATCTGTTTGTCCCGGCTGACGGAAAAGGATGGGGATTTTTCATTATGAAACGGACAAAGTCCAAAATAAGAATTTCCTTTTTTCTGCAGTCTTACGTAAGAAGAAATTACGTCTATGATGTCGTTTTTCATTCTTACTTCTTCTATCACGTCTTCTGAATAATACACGTCTTTCCCTTCCTTCTTGCCTGTGTACATTCTCCTACAATATATATATTCGACAAAAGATGTTGATTTCCTTTTTCTTTTTTATTTTTTTCAAAAAAACTTACTAAATTTCTGATTATCTTTTCATAAGTTGGTAAATGCCGATA
>CAUWJP010000022.1:0-52951 GCA_963559135.1 uncultured Sellimonas sp. | reverse complement strand
AACGATTTTGGGATGTGGGAATAATATGGACAAATCCAGAGAATCTTTTGCTTTAACAAAATTCCCACGAGATGAGCAAGGCTATCCTAAATGCAATATTGTAATTATCAATGGAAAAGAATTTTCTTTAAAAGCTTTATCGGAATCCTATGTAGAAGATGATCTTGATTATATAATTGACCTTCCTGATGTTAAAAAGGGGGATCGTATCGAAGTAATTCTTCCTCAATATCTTCCAATTAATTTATGGAGTATTGAAGAAAAGGAGACCATTGATTTAATAAATTATAATAAGAAGGAATTGTCTGTTCGACAGGATGTAGAGGGGAAATCAGCCTTTGTTCAAAAATTTACCTTTACTATGAATGATACAAGTATTTTGTTTAAGTGGTCTAATGTGCGAGAATGTGGCAAATCATTTAGTGAAAAAGAGAAGGAGTATTTATTAAAAATAAATCTAACTTAATTCTAATTATATATATAAAAGATTTTCTCCCGCCAACCGGTAATCGGTCGGCGGGATTTTACAGCCTTTTTTTATGCGTGCTGAATAGATGCGCTTTTTCTTATAAAATACAGGAAGAGATCAGTCTTCCGATTTCTCTTATATCTCCTCCGGCAGAAAACTCAAATATAACATTACCAAGGCCGCTGAAGCAGAGGGTTAATTCGGAATCCATATCAAAGGTTCCTGCTGTCTCAATGGAAAATGCCTGAACTCTGGAGTACGGAAGGGAAGTGAAGTCTTTCTTTGATCCGGTAATGCCCTGTACGTTGCAGGCGATCAGCCTTTTGTTTGTGAAGACAACATAGTCCCGCAAAGCGCTATAGTATCCGACTATTTCTTCACCGTCAATCAGAAGATCCGGAATTTCTTTCGGAAGATGCTTTTCTTTTGCTTTACTAAGTTTGAATACTTTTTTGTTCTGAAAATCGATCATAGTCTGTCCTCCGTTTTTTCTTATATCATAGCATATCAAATATATCTGTTCAATTATGAGCAGAGGGATCTTTCATGTTGACAATATAGTATAACGATGTGAAAATTTATTTATAAATCAAGCAAAGAAGAAGTTACAAATCTGAAACGAGGTGGCGAATATGCACTTTAAAAGAAAAGAAACCATATTTACAGGAACAACAAGCCAGGAACCGGAAGCATACGAGAAGATTCATGGAGAAATTGCGCGCCGGGCAGCGGAAGAGGGGATTGTCCTTCTGAAAAACGAGGAGCATCTGCTTCCTCTCAAAAAGGGAAGTAAACTTGCGCTTTTTGGCTCTGGCGCGTCCAGAACAGTCAAAGGAGGTACCGGTTCTGGAGATGTAAACGAGAGAAAGAGTATCAGCATCTTTGAAGGATTGAAAGATGCCGGATTTGTAATTACGACGGAGAAGTGGCTTCGTGAATATGAAGAAGAGTATAAAAGAAAACGTCTGGAATGGAAAGAAGAGATTCTTGAAAAAACAAGAAGCGGGACAGATTTTTTCACCGCATATTCCACTTCACCGTTTCAGGTTCCGGCAGGACCGGAAATTTATACTACCGATGCGGATGTGGCAGTCTTCGTCCTTGCCCGTAATGCAGGAGAAGGCGCAGACAGGCGGGCCGAAAAAGGGGACTATTTTCTGAGTGATGAAGAGTATATGCTGCTTTCTGATATCTGTGACAAGTATGAAAAGGTTATTCTGCTTCTAAATTCTGGAGGAGTTGTGGACTTGTCATTCCTTGAAAAGTTGCCTAAGATTCAGGCAGTGCTGACGGTATCACAGCCGGGACAGGAGGGTGGCACTGCTGTGGCAGATGTTATCAGCGGGCTTGTTTCTCCAGGTGGCAAACTGACTGATACCTGGGCAGTTTCCTATAATGACTATCCAAATGCCGGAACGTTTTCACATAATAATGGAAATATTGAGAAGGAGAAATATGAGGAAGGCATCTATGTAGGATACCGTTATTTTGACACCTTTGAGATTCCGGTGCGTTACGGATTTGGATACGGGCTGTCCTATGCATCTTTTACCATTAATACGGCTTGGATTGAAACGTCAGAAAATGGAGAGGTAAGAGTTAAAGTTAAAGTGAGAAATAGCAGCCAGGAGTTTTCAGGGAAAGAAGTGGTTCAGCTTTATGTATCTCTTCCGGTCGGAAAACTTGAAAAAGAGTTCCGAAGATTATGTGCATTTTCCAAAACCAGGATACTTGCTCCGAAAGAAGAGGAGACAATAGAGCTGACTTTTGATGCCCAGACGCTGGCTTCCTTTGACGAAAGCCGGGCAGCATGGATTTTGGAACCAGGATGCTATGGAATCTATGTAGGAAGTTCCCTTGGGGAAAGTACACTGGAAGGAATCCTCAAGGTAAAGCAGGAAAAAGTGCTGGCAGAAACAGAACATATCTGTCCGTTAAGAGAAACGTTGGAGGAACTGTCTGCTCCGACTGATAAAGTTCGTAAGCGGTATGAAGCGCTGGTAAACAATTCGGAGAATGTTCCGTGCTTTTCCTATGATCTGGTCGGAAATCATACCGTGCGATATTGCTATGATGATAAAGAAACAGAGGATGAAGCATCGAGAATCACCAGGGAATTGTCTGAGGATCAACTGATCTCGCTTGCTGTGGGAGATCCGGGAAAGGGACAAGGAAGTAATCTTGGCGCTGCCGGGATTTCGGTACCTGGATCTGCCGGCGAAACAAGTTCCTGTGCTGCCGGACAGGGGGTAAAAGCGATTGCTCTGGCCGACGGACCGGCAGGACTGCGTTTGAGTCAGGATTATGCAGTATCCGATGGAAAAGTGCAGATGCTTCCGTTTGAAGCGGCGATTGAAAGGGGATTTCTCTACGATGGTCCGGAACTGGAAGGAGATATTTATTATCAATATTGTACGGCCTTTCCTGTCGGAACTCTTCTGGCGCAGACGTGGAATGAGGAATTAATCCAGGAAGTCGGTAATGCAGTGGGCGAGGAGATGGAGAGGTTCAAAGTAACGTTATGGCTTGCACCGGGAATGAATATTCACCGGAATCCTCTGTGCGGCCGGAACTTTGAGTATTATTCGGAAGATCCGTTCCTCAGCGGAAAAATTGCAGCGGCCATGACAAAAGGTGTGCAAAAGCACTCTGGATGCGGAACGACTGTGAAGCATTTTGCCTGCAATAATCAGGAGGATAACCGGAGCGGATCTGACAGCATTCTTTCGGAACGTACCCTCAGGGAAATCTATCTGCGCGGCTTTGAAATTGTAATCAGGGAGGCGCAGCCGTTTGCCATGATGACAAGCTACAATCTGATCAATGGTATCCATGCAGCCAATAATTATGACCTCTGCACGAAAGCAGCCCGCTGTGAATACGGTTTTCAGGGGTTGATCATGACGGACTGGACAACGACACAGCTGAGTGAAGACTGTACGGCAGCCGGATGTATCCGTGCAGGAAATGATCTGGTGATGCCAGGAGAACCGGAGGATCAGGAAAATATCCGGCAGGCACTGTCTGATGGAACGGTGTCAGAGAAGGAACTTCGGGACTGTGTCACAAGAATTGTACGGACGGCATTAAAATAATAAGAAATCTGTTGTACTTACAACATATTTAGTATTCTGTCTCCTGTATACTGGGCCATGGAACGAAACAGTAAGGAGGACAGGAAATGGAAAAACAGATGTTTTGTTATCAGTGTGAGCAGACGGCGGGATGCAGCGGATGTACCGGAAAAGCGGGAGTCTGCGGGAAGACAGCAAGGACAGCAGGACTTCAGGATGAACTCACAGGGGTATTGATTGCACTTGCAAGGACGTGTGCATCCAATTCAAAGACAGAAAATACGGACAGGTTGATTCTGGAGGGTTTGTTTGCCACTGTCACAAATGTCAATTTTGATGATGAAGCCATTAAAAGTCTGATTGATAAAGTAAGAGCAGAAAAAGAGCAGATTCAGCCAGGCTGCGCAGTATGTGAAGCAAAGTGCGGAAACACCGATGAATATGATATGAAACAGATCTGGGAAGCGCAGGAGGATATCCGGTCACTGAAATCTCTGATCTTGTTCGGGATCCGGGGAATGGCGGCATATGCCTATCATGCCATGGCGCTGGGCTATGTGGATGAGGAAGTCAATACCTTTTTCTATAAGGCGTTAGCTGTACTGGCAGAGGACTGGGAAATGGATGAACTTCTTTCGGTAGTGATGGAGACCGGAGCAATGAATCTGAAATGCATGGAACTGCTCGACCGTGCCAACACAGAGACATTTGGAAATCCGGAGCCTTCAAAAGTATCCTGGAAAGTGGAAAAAGGACCGTTTATCGTTGTGACTGGTCATGATCTCTATGATCTGAAACTACTTCTGGAACAGACGAAAGATCTGGGAATCCAGGTTTACACTCACGGTGAGATGCTGCCGGCCCATGCGTATCCGATGATTCGGAAATATCCGCATCTGAAAGGAAACTTCGGGACTGCATGGCAAAATCAGCAGAAGGAGTTTGCAGATATTCCGGCACCGGTGCTTTATACAACAAACTGTCTGATGCCGGTAAAGGACAGTTATGCAGACCGTGTATTCACGACGGAAGTAGTAGGATATCCTGGCATGACCCACATAGGAGAGGACAAGGATTTCGCTCCGGTGATCAAAAAAGCATTGGAACTTGGTGGATATGAAAAAGATATGGAATTTACGGGAAGCAACGGTGGTAGCACCACAATGACAGGATTCGGTCATCAGGCGGTTCTTGGGGTGGCGGATCAGATCATCGCAGGTGTAAAGAGCGGAGCAATCCGGCATTTCTTCCTGGTAGGAGGGTGCGATGGAGCCCGTCCGGGACGGAGTTATTATACGGAGTTTGTAAAACAGGCTCCGAAGGATACGGTCATTTTGACACTGGCCTGTGGAAAATACCGTTTTAATGATCTGGATCTGGGGACAATCGGAGGAATCCCGCGGATACTCGACATGGGACAGTGCAACGACGCCTACAGTGCCATCAAGGTTGCTCAGGCACTGTCAGATGTATTCGGATGCAGCGTTAATGAATTGCCGTTGTCCATGATTCTGTCCTGGTATGAACAGAAGGCGGTCTGCATTCTGCTGACGCTTCTTCACCTCGGCATCAAAAATATCCGACTGGGTCCGACACTTCCGGCATTTCTTTCAAAAGGTGTTGCTGATTATCTGATAAAAGAATATGGAATTGCTCCGGTCACAACACCGGAAGAGGACTTAAGGACAATTTTAGATTAATAAGTTAAGAAGAAGGATGTTTCCATAATCAGGAATCATCCTTTTTCTTATGCGTAAAAAAGATAGTGAAAGCAGTATCTTTTAGGCAGAATCTATTGACAAATATCTACCTTGCTATATAATATAGCTAAGAGATGAACCTTATCATACAAGGTAGACTGGAGGGAAATCATGGGAACAGTGTTAGAGGCAAAGGACATTATCAGGAATTATTCCCAAAAAGGCGATGGAGCCCGTCCGGCAGAGGATGATATCAAGGTCATCCGCGGGATCAGCATGAAAGTCGAGAAAGGAGATTTCCTCGGAATCATGGGAAAGTCCGGATGCGGAAAGTCGACTCTGCTCCGGGTGCTCGGACTTTTGGACCGGCCGACGGAAGGGAAAATTTATTTTGAAGATTTTGATACGGAAGAGTTGTGGAAAGATGAGCTGGCAGACATCCGTAGAAGGAAGATCGGATTTATTTTTCAGGACTACTACCTGATGGACAGTCTGACGGTGAGGGAAAACATGATTTTGCCGATGATTTTAGATAAGGCGGAATCCGCGGAAATGAAAAAACGGGCGGAAAAATATGCAGAACAGTTTGAAATTTCGCATCTTCTTGATAAGAAGCCGACAGAGCTTTCCGGAGGAGAGAAGCAAAGAGCCGCGATCTGCCGGGCACTGATTAATGATCCGGAACTGATTTTGGCAGATGAACCGACGGGAAATCTGGATTCCAAATCTGGAAAAATTGTTCTGGATGCACTCAAAGAGATCAATGGATGGGGAAAGACCATCATCATGGTGACCCATGATCCTCAGATGGCGAGCAACTGTAAGCATGTGATTTTGTTAAAAGACGGTGTGATTTTAAAGACACTGGACCGAAAAGGAGACGATGAAAAAGAGCGGGAACGCTATTATCGTGAGATTCTCGGAGAAATGGAGCAACTTTAGGTGACGCAACAAGAGATAGGCGGTGAGAAATATGGACAAAGCGCAGCTTATGAAAGGAATTCTGGAAGGATGTATTCTGAAGATCATTGATCAGGAAGAGACATACGGATATGAGATCGTAACAAGGCTTCAGGATTATGGATTTTCTGATGCAAAAGAAGGTACGCTTTATCCACTTTTACTCCGTCTGGAAAAAAAGAAGCTGATCAAGGGAACCTTTAAGGAAAGTCCCCTGGGGCCGAAACGAAAGTATTACGCACTGACTCAGGAGGGAAAGGACTATGTCGATCAGTTTTATCAGGCATGGCAGGAAGTGAAAGAGTCTGTTGACCGGATCTTCTGACAGGAGGCGAGAAAAATGTTATGGAAAAATGAATTGACAGAAATAAGAAATGAGAATGCGGACCTGATAAGAGAAATGAGCGGAGCAATGTGGGACCAGCTTTCTCCGATGGTAGAATATATTTCCTCTTTTTCGATCCCGATGTTTGAAGAGGAAGTGATCAAAAAAGATCTGATCGGTATGGCAAAGGAGGCTGAGATCGAAAAAATCTCTCTGGAAGAAAAACTGGGGATGCCACGAAAAGAATTTTGCGACAGCCTGGTGAAAGAAAGTATGAGGAAAAGTAAGATGATCGAGTGTATCATGGAAGTAGCGGTACATTTTATCTGGAATCTGACTTTCTTCTGGGTGCTGGAGCTTGTTCTGTTTGGAGAGCCGGATAAAATTTATGCGGCATACGCTGTATTTTCTTTCATGATAGCGCTTACAGATGTCTGGAATCCGGGAGGGCGTATGGTATGGAATAAAAAAGTGAAGGTGATCAAACCTTTGATCTGGATCGGCATAATTATGATCATTGTATATACGAACGTCCGGACAGATTTGGCAATCAAAGGAAATCTCTTTGTCATAGGGGGATGTCTGTCTCTGGCATCTCTGCTGGCATTTTCACTCAGGATCAATTACTGGAATCATCAGTCGCAAAAATACGACTGGAAATAGAAAGCGGGGGAAAGAAGATGTATGTACTTGAAGTGGAAAAATTAATTCGTAATTATCAGAAGGCTGTAGGGAAAAAGGGAACAGAAGATATAAAAGTTTTAAAAGGACTGAACTTTCAGGTGGAAGAGGGAGATTTCACTGGGATTATGGGGAAATCCGGATGTGGAAAGACGACCCTTCTGAAAGTTTTAGGGTTGATTGACAAACAGACAGATGGGACGGTCCGCTTCATGGGACAGGACACAAAAGGGCTTTCCGGGGATACGCTGGCAGATATCCGAAGAACGAAACTGGGATTTATCTTTCAGGACTATTACCTGATGGACAGTCTGACGGTTGAGGAAAATATCATGCTTCCTATGATTCTTGGGCAGGAGAATGCACAGAAGATGATGGATGCGGCAAAAGAATATGCCGAAAAGTTTCAGATCGATCATCTGTTAAACAAGAATCCGTATGAGCTTTCCGGCGGGGAAAAGCAGAGAGTGGCAATTTGCCGGGCCCTGATTAACAATCCGGATCTGATTCTGGCTGATGAGCCTACAGGAAATCTGGACTCCAAATCCGGTAAAATTGTAATTGAAGCACTTCGCACCATCAATCAGGAAATGAAGAAAACGATTGTCATGGTTACTCACGATCCGCAGATGGCAAGCAACTGCCGGAAGATTATCCTTCTGAAAGACGGCGTGATTCTGGAAACACTGGAGCGGGGAGAAAAAAGCCAGGAAGAATTTTATCAGGAAATCATCGGAAAGATGGAGGAACTGTAAGTCCAAACAGTATAACTGGAAATCTGAATAAGTAATTGAAAAGAACTCCTACGATATTGGGAATAAGATCGTAGGAGTTTTTTACCGCACTTTGTTGAATGAATTTGACTGATTGTGAAAGATTTACAAAAAATAAGTAAAAATATTGTGAAATAAAATGATTGATTATGACTGAAAATGGTGCTATGATAAGCATAGAAAGAACGGAGGTAGAAAAGGATGATTTACACAGTAACATTTAATCCGTCTCTGGATTACATTGTGACAGTCAATGATTTCCGGCTTGGAGAGACGAATCGGACGGCATCAGAGCAGATGCTTCCGGGAGGCAAGGGAATCAACGTGTCTACGGTACTGGAAAACCTCGGATTTGATAATACAGCCCTTGGATTTGTGGCAGGATTTACCGGAAAAGAGATTGTAAGCAAAGTGCAGGAGCTGGGATTCCAAAGTGAATTTATTGAGCTTGACGAGGGATGGTCAAGAATCAATATCAAAATGAAGGATTTTGACGGAACCGAGATCAATGGACAGGGACCGGCGATCAGCGAAGCGGCTGTGAAAGCACTTCTGGAAAAGCTGGATGGACTGAAAAAAGGAGACATTCTGGTGTTGGCAGGAAGCATTCCGGCAAGTATTCCGGAAACGATTTATGCGGAGATTCTGAAGCGGTTGGATGGAAAAGGGGTGCTCACAGTAGTAGATGCAACCAATGACCTGCTGATGGAAGTGCTTCCATATCATCCATTCCTGATTAAACCGAATCAGCATGAGCTGGGAGCGATATTCAAAGTGGAACTTGACACGCAGGAATCTGTTGTGCCGTATGCCCGGAAGATGCAGGAAAAGGGTGCTATGAATGTGCTTGTATCCATGGGCGGAAAGGGAGCAGTGCTTCTGGATGCAGACGGAGAGGTGCATATGCTTCCGTCACCGGAAGGAACACTTGTCAATGCGGTAGGCGCAGGAGACTCTATGGTGGCAGGATTTCTGGCAGGATGGCTGGAAAAGAAAGATTATGAACATGCTTTCCGGATGGGAGTGTCCGCAGGAAGTGCCAGTGCCTTCTCGGAACGTTTGGCAACAAGAGCAGAGGTGGAAACATTGTATCGATCAATAGAGGATGGGAGGAAATAGAGGATGAGAATCACAGAATTACTGGATAAAAGAAGTATTTCTCTTACTGCTGCGCCGGCTTCTAAAAGTGAAGCGCTTGATATGGCAGTGGATCTGATGGCGGCAAGTGGAAAGATCCGGGATAAAGAAGCGTACCGGAAAGAAGTGTATTTACGAGAAGAAGAAAGTACGACAGGAGTCGGAGGCGGCATTGCGATTCCTCACGGGAAATGTGATGCTGTGGCAAAGCCTGGCCTTGCAGCGATGGTGATCAAAGACGGAGTGGACTTTGATTCCCTGGACGGGGAACCGGTAAATTTGATTTTCCTGATTGCTGCGCCGAATACAAAGGATAATATTCACCTGGACGTACTGAGCAAACTGTCCATTCTTCTGATGGATGAGCAGTTTTCAGAGAACCTGAAAAAAGCATCCACACCGGAAGAATTCCTTCAGATCATTGATGAGGCAGATGAAGAGAAACCAGATGTAGATGAACAGCTGGCGGCACAGACAGAGTCCAAACAGCAGGAGAAAGCATGCAGAATTCTGGCAGTGACCTCGTGTCCGACCGGTATTGCGCATACATATATGGCTGCGGAAGGAATCGAAAAAGCAGCGAAAAAGGCAGGATGCTTTGTAAAGGTAGAGACAAGAGGATCCGGCGGAGCAAAGAACGTACTGACAGAAGAGGAAATTGCAGAGGCAGACTGTATCATCGTTGCGGCGGATGCAGAGGTACCAATGGACCGTTTCCATGGAAAGCGTCTGATTGAGTGTCCGGTATCTGACGGAATCGGTAAGGCAGACCAGCTTGTGGAGCAGGCGATGCATGGTGATGTGCCGGTTTATAAAAGCGGAAATCCTAATGCTGGTAAGTCACAGAAATCATCCGGCGGCGGAGCTCACAAGGTATATACACAGCTGATGAATGGAGTTTCCCATATGCTTCCGTTCGTGGTCGGAGGCGGTATCCTCATTGCTCTTGCGTTTCTGATTGATGGACTGAGCGTTGATATCAATTCCCTTTCCGATGAGATGCGCGCAAGCTTTGGTACGATCACCCCGGTGGCAGCGGCATTGAAAGGAATTGGAGATACGGCATTTGGCTTTATGCTCCCGGTACTTGCAGGTTTCATCGCCATGAGCATCGGAGACCGTCCAGCACTGGCAGTCGGATTTGTCGGTGGAATGCTTGCATCTCAGGGAAAATCCGGATTTCTCGGAGCACTTCTTGCAGGATTTGTAGCAGGATATCTGATTCTCCTTCTGAGAAAAGTATTTGCGAAACTGCCGCAGTCCATTGAAAAGATTGCGCCGGTGCTTCTGTATCCGTTGTTTGGAATTCTGATTATGGGACTTCTGATGAATTATGTGATTGAGCCTCCGGTGGGAGCATTAAATACCGCGCTCAATACAGCACTGACCAATATGAGCGGAAGCAGCAAGATCCTCCTTGGAATTATCGTTGCAGGTATGATGTCCATCGATATGGGAGGACCGTTCAACAAGGCAGCATATGTCTTCGGAACTGCATCCATTGCAGCCGGTAACTATGATATTATGGCAGCTGTTATGATCGGCGGCATGGTACCGCCATGTGCCATCGCTCTGGCGACACTGCTCTTTAAGAAGAAATTTACAAAAGAAGAACGGGAATCCGGACCAGTAAACTTTATCATGGGACTTGCGTTTATCACAGAAGGAGCAATTCCGTTTGCGGCTTCTGATCCACTCCATGTCCTTCCATCCTGTATTATCGGTGCCGCAGTATCAGGTGCACTTTCTATGGCATTTGGGTGTACTCTGATGGCACCGCACGGTGGAATTTTCGTATTCCCGGTTGTGGAACACGCACCGATGTACCTTGTATCCCTTGTGGTCGGTACCGTTGTCGGAGCTGTACTCCTTGGAATACTCAAGAAAAAAGTAGAAGAATAAAGTAAGAGAATGAAACAGTATTACGCCGCGGAGCAGGTTAGCACATCCGCGGCGTATTTTGATATCGGTGGGAGATTGACGGGAAAGGAGAATTCCACTATAGTTATATGATAGAAAAAGGTTTAGTCGGAGGAAAGGTTATGCTGACAGAAAAACGACAAAAAGAGATTCTGAAGCTTTTGAGAGAGAAGGGAAGTGTGACCGTTCAGGAGCTGACAGAAAGGCTGAATGCATCGGAGTCCACCATTCGGAGAGATCTGACACTTCTCCACCAGAAAGGAGAACTGGTCAAAGTGTTCGGAGGGGCTGTGCAAACAGAATCCAGGATTAATATCCGGGAAGAAAAGGTAGCACTCAGGAAAGAACTGAAAAAGGAGGAAAAGATCCGGATTGCCAGGTATGCGGCATCGCTCGTGGAGCAGGATGATTTTGTCTATCTGGATGCTGGAACGACGACGGAATACATGATTCCATTTTTGACAGAGAAGTCAGCCGTATTTGTGACTAATGCGGTTTCCCATGCCCTGCAGCTTACTGAGAACGGATTTCGGGTCATTCTGATTGGTGGAGAACTCAAAGCGGCGACCGAGGCGATTGTCGGAAATGAAGCTTATGTCAATCTTCAGAAATATAATTTTACCAAAGGCTTTTTTGGAACAAACGGGGTGAGCCGGACGTCTGGTTTTACCACACCGGATATCAATGAGGCGATGATTAAGAGATGTGCGATGAAACATACCCAGAAGCCATATGTGCTCTGCGACAGTAGCAAGTTTTTCGTGTCCAGTCCGGTCAGCTTCGGCGAGTTTGGGGACGCGAAGATTATCACTGACAGATGTCCGGATGAGAGCATGCATGCGGATAAACATATTATTATAGTGGAAGATGAATAATCAGAGAATCAGAGATCCAAGAAATGGAGTAAAAAAATTCTGCCGGGATGTATTTCCTCGGTCAGGATTTTTTTGTAGCCAGGAAATTTCTGCACAAAAAAGGAGGAGCCGTCCTGGCGGCTCCTGAAGGAAGAGAGAAAAATCTATCTAAAAAAAACTAAATGTCTAGGTGAAGGACAACAATCATTAAGAATTAGGAACTCTTTCCAACTGTTGTCTCCTTCATTGAAGATATTTATAGTATAGCGCACAATTGTGAGTAATTTATGTCTCCGTGATGAAGAATTTATAAAAGAACTTAAGAAAATATAAACATCATCTGAATGATTTGGGAAACTTGCAGATACAATAAAGGAAAACAGGTTTTCCGGAGGATGATGCGGTGAAAAAGAAGAGAAAAATTGTCATATATCTGTTCGTTTTGGCGGCTTTTGCCGGCATGGCAGCTATCTGGATCCTGGGCGCTAAAGCAGAGGACTTCAACCAGGAGAATACAGAAACGGTTTCTGGAAACATGGAGGTTCATTTTTTGGATGCCGGGCAGGGGGACAGTATTCTCGTACAGTCAGAGGGAGTAAACTTATTGATTGACGCAGGGACAAATGAGGATGAGGAAATGGTTGTTTCCTATTTAAAGGAACAGGGGGTAGAAAAGCTTGACTATGTCGTTGCTACACATCCTCATATTGACCACATCGGCGGGATGGATGCTGTGATTGAAACATTTCCGGTAGGGATCTGTTTTCTGCCGGAAGAAATGTATGATACAGAAAGCTTTCAAGAGGTCCTTACTGCGCTGAACAAGGAGGATGTAAAGGTCAGACATCCTGAGTTTATGGAAAATTATGAAATTGGAAATGGCAGATTTGTATTTATCACACCGGATTCTACGAGACAATATGAAGATATCAATGATTCGTCCCTTGGCATCCGTCTGACAAACGGAACACACAGTTTTCTTTTGTGCGGGGATATCAGCAGGAGAATCGAAACAGAGATTCTGGATTCCGGGATCTCGATTCAGTCTGATGTCATGAAGCTGAACCATCACGGCAGCCAGGATGCTAACTCATGGAAGTTTTTAAAGGCGGCGTCTCCTTCCTTCGTTGTAATAACCTGCGGAACCAGAAATGAATTCGGACATCCCCATGAGAAGGTTATGAAACGGGTGGAAAAGCTGGGGGCAGGAGTATTCCGGACCGATCTTCAGGGAACTATCGTATTTGAAAGTGACGGAAAAAGCTTGACATGCAGTATCGGACCGGAGGAAGGAAACGGAAAATGAGATTGTACACAAAAAGGACATAATTATCTGGTAAAATACAGAGAGTAGATTAGCGAGAAGAAGGGATGAAGCGTTATGGAGCAGATTAAGATACTGGTGGTGGATGACGAAAGCAGAATGCGCAAACTTGTCAGAGATTTTCTTGAAAGAGCAGGGTTTCAGGTGCTGGAAGCAGGGGACGGAATGGAAGCGTTGGATGCTTTTTACGATAATCAGGATATCGGACTTATTATTCTGGATGTGATGATGCCAAAGATGGACGGATGGGAAGTGTGCAGGGAGATCCGCAAGGAGTCCAAAGTTCCGATCATTATGCTGACGGCAAGGGGAGAAGAGCGGGATGAATTAAATGGGTTTGAACTTGGAGTAGATGAATACATTTCCAAGCCGTTCAGCCCGAAGATTCTCGTAGCCCGTGTCAATGCGCTGTTAAGAAGGACAAGCGGACTTGCTATGGATCAGATGGTCTCTGCCGGTGGCATTGAGATCGATAAGGCAGCCCATATTGTAAAAATTGATGGCAATCCGGTCGATCTAAGTTTCAAAGAGTTTGAGCTTCTGACTTATTTCATGGAAAATCAGGGAATTGCCCTGTCTAGAGAGAAGATTTTGAATAACGTCTGGAATTATGATTATTTTGGGGATGCCAGAACAATTGATACCCATGTGAAGAAGCTTCGGAACAAGCTGGGAGATAAGGGCGAGTATATCCGTACAATTTGGGGCATGGGTTACAAATTTGAGGTTGCAAAATGATGAAAAAATTCGGAGCAAAGTTCTCTATCCGAAAAAAGATGATGTTCATTTTTGTCGGACTGATTCTTTTTTTGCTGATTCTTCTTGTGTTTGTAAACGGTACATTTGCAGAATGGTATTATGTGGCAAATAAGCGGTCGGATTTAGTGAGTATTTATAAAGAAATCAGTAAGGTACAGGAAAAAGACCTTCTGGGAAATGATGCGGAAGTGCTGAAACTGAACCGGATGACTGAGAGGAATAATGTTTCCGTCCTTTTGATTGACAGCTCTATGAGAGTGAAGTATGCGAACGTCTATGATGTGAGTATCCTGAAGGATCAGGTCCAGGACTATGTGCTCGGAAACAAACCGCCGCTGCTTGACAGCGGTGAATACCTGATCACAAGGTCCAGAGATGTAATGAACGGAGCGGAGTATCTGGAAATGTGGGCACAGTTTGAAAATTCCAACTATCTTCTGATGCGGTGCTCCCTTGACAGTATCCGTTCCAATGTGTCGATTTCCAATCAGTTTATTTTCTATATCGGTATTCTGATTCTGGCGGTTGGAATCATTCTTGTATGGTTTTTCTCAAGGCGGATCTCGGAACCGATTTTGGAGCTGGCGGAGCTGTCCAAAAAGATGGCGAAACTGGACTTTGATGCGAAATACACAAGAGGCGGAGCAGACGAGATCGGAATTCTTGGAGAAAGCTTCAACACTATGTCGGATGAATTAAAAGACAAGATTTCCGAATTAAAGACAGCCAACTACGAGCTTCAGAAAGATATCAAAAAGAAAGAACAGGTAGAGACCATGCGTACAGAGTTTATCGGGAATGTATCGCATGAGCTGAAAACACCGATTGCGCTGATACAGGGATATGCAGAAGGCTTAAAAGATGGGATCACGGACGATCCGGAAAGCATGGAGTTTTATTGTGATGTCATTATTGATGAGGCCAACAAGATGAACCGGATGGTGAAAAATCTTCTGACGTTGAACCAGCTGGAACTTGGAAAGGATGACACTCAGTTTGAACGGATTGATATTACAAGCCTGATCTGGGGAGTAGTGCAGAGCCTCGAAATCATGGCAAAGCAGAAAGAAGCAGATATCCGAATAAATACCCAGGATCCGGTTTTTGTATGGGCAGATGAATTCAAAGTAGAGCAGGTTGTACGAAACTATGTAAGCAATGCCCTGAACCATGTGGATGAAAACAGAATCGTGGATATCCGGATTGAAGAGCGGGAAGGCAAGATCCGGGTCAGTGTCTTTAATACAGGAGAACCGATACCGGAGGAGGATATCGGACATATCTGGGAGAAATTTTATAAAGTGGACAAGGCAAGAACCAGAGAATATGGAGGAAACGGAATCGGCCTTTCGATTGTAAAGGCCATTATGGAATCCTTCCATCAGAATTATGGTGTAAGAAATTATGAAAACGGAGTACAGTTCTGGTTTGAACTTGACAAAAAATAAAAATGCGGGCGTGTCCCGCATTTTTACATTTTCTTTTTGAAAGGTGTGTGTTAAACTTAGAAAGATAAGGAGTGGATAACAATGATTGCATTGATTGATTATGACGCAGGAAATATGAGAAGTGTGGAAAAGGCGCTCGATTTTCTTGGAGAGAAGCCGATTGTCACACGAAACCGCGAGGAGATACTGGGAGCAGACCGGATTATCCTTCCGGGAGTCGGTTCCTTTGGAGACGCGATGCACAATCTGGAAACATTTGGACTGACAGAGGTGATCAAGGAGGCGGTAGAAAGAAAGATTCCGCTGCTTGGAATTTGCCTCGGAATGCAGGTTCTCTTTGAAAAGAGTGAGGAGAGTCCGGGTGTGAAAGGACTTGGAATTTTAGAAGGTGAGATTGTCAGGTTCCCGAAGGCGGAAGGTCTTAAAATTCCGCATATGGGCTGGAATTCTCTTTCCTGTTCGCAGGATGGCAGGCTGTTTGAGGGGCTTGAGGAGAATCCTTATGTATATTTTGTCCACTCATACTATCTGAAAGCGAAAGATCCGGAGATTGTAAAGGCAACTGCTGAATATGGAGTAACGATTCATGCTTCGGTGGAAAAGGGCAGCGTTTTCGGATGTCAGTTCCACCCGGAAAAGAGTGGTGAGACCGGACTTCATATTTTGAAAAATTTCATAGAAAGACAGGGGGAGTAGAAGATGTTTACAAAGAGAATTATTCCATGTCTGGACGTGAACAATGGACGGGTTGTAAAAGGAGTCAACTTTGTAGATTTAAGAGACGCCGGAGATCCGGTGGAAGTCGCAAAGGTTTATGATAAAGAAGGGGCGGATGAGCTGGTATTTCTGGATATTACCGCTTCCTCTGACGCAAGAAATACAGTCGTTGACATGGTAGAACAGGTGGCGGAGAATGTCTTTATTCCGTTTACGGTTGGCGGCGGAATTCGTACGGTGGATGATTTCCGTACAATTTTAAGAGCCGGAGCTGACAAGATCTCCATCAATTCCTCGGCACTGAACACGCCGGATTTGATCTCGGACGCAGCGTACAAGTTCGGGAGCCAATGTGTGGTGGTCGCTATCGACGCGAAGAAACGACCGGACGGAAGCGGCTGGAATGTATATAAAAACGGAGGAAGGGTCGGCACAGGACGGGATGCTGTGGAGTGGGCGATAGAGGCCGAGCGGCGCGGCGCAGGGGAAATTCTTCTGACGAGCATGGACGGAGATGGGACGAAAGCAGGATATGACCTGAACGTGACAAGGCAGATTGCGGATGCGGTATCGATTCCGGTGATTGCTTCTGGAGGAGCAGGAGAGCTGTCCCATTTCTATGATGCGTTCAGCGAGGGACATGCGGATGCGGCTCTGGCGGCATCGTTGTTCCACTATAAAGAGCTTACGATCCGGGAGGTTAAAGAGTATCTCCGGGACAAAGGGATCCCGGTCAGACTCTGATGTGAGGAGGAAACATGGCAGCAATTCAGAATGATTGGCTGGATGCTCTGAAAGAGGAGTTCAGACAGCCTTACTATAAAAAATTATTTCAGACGGTCAATGAGGAGTACCGGACGAGACAGATTTTCCCGCCGGCGGACGACATTTTCAATGCGTTCCACCTGACACCGCTTCATGAGGTAAAGGTAGTGATACTGGGGCAGGATCCGTATCACGGAGCAGGACAGGCACACGGGCTTTGCTTTTCTGTAAGGCCGGGAGTGGATATTCCGCCTTCTCTTGTCAATATTTATCAGGAGCTTCACGATGATCTGGGATGTACGATTCCGAATCACGGATGTCTCACTAAATGGGCAAAGCAGGGAGTGCTGCTTTTGAATACGGTGCTGACGGTACGGGCGCATCAGGCCAATTCCCATAAAGGGATAGGCTGGGAAGAGTTTACGGACGCGGCGATCAGGAAACTAAATGAGCAGGATCGGCCGATTGTTTTTATGTTGTGGGGCAGACCGGCCCAGGCGAAGAAATCAATGCTTCACAATCCGAGGCATCTGATTTTGGAGGCACCGCATCCGAGTCCACTTTCCGCATACCGGGGATTTTTTGGAAGCAGGCCATTCAGTCAGGCCAACCGTTTTCTGGAGGCACAGGGAGTCGAGCATGTGGACTGGCAGATTGAGCCTATGTAAGAAAAGGGAGTATGATGTATGAGCAGAAAAATTGATTGTATGGAGACAGAGTGCTGTGATTGTATGGAGATCCATGGGGACTGTATTAAGAAAGTCATGGAACGGATGCCTGCGGAAGAAACACTGAATGATCTGGCGGCCCTGTTTAAGGTGTTCGGAGATCCGACGAGAGTGAAGATTCTCTATGTGCTCTTTCAGTCAGAGCTTTGTGTTTGTGATCTGGCGGAGGTACTGCATATGACACAGTCTGCGATTTCGCATCAGCTTCGGATTTTAAAGCAGATGAAACTGGTCAAGAACAGACGTGAGGGGAAGACAGTGTTTTATTCTCTGGCGGATGATCATATACAGACAATTATGAATCAGGGAATGGAACACATACTGGAATAATAACAGGGAATCATAAAGAAAGATAAGGGTGATCAGGGAAATGAAAAAGCGAATTGGAGTGCTGATGGCTGCATGTCTGTTGTCTTTTACGATGACAGGATGTGCCACACAGATTGATAAAGGGAAATCCCTTCTTGAAGAGGGAAACTATGAGGAGGCTTCAGAGGCTTTTGAAAAGGCTACAAAAGATTCCGATATGGAAAAGGAAGCATATCGGGGACTTGGCATCAGCTATTACGAACTAGAGCAGTATGATAAGGCAGCTTCCGCATTTGAGTCGGCGCTTGAGAAAGGAGCCGAAGCAACGCCGGAGATTTACAATCTGCTTGGAATTTCGTATATGCAGACCGGGGAGTATGAAAAAGCGGCAGACTCTTTTGAGACTGGAAGCCAGATGGAAGGCGCCGGGGATGATCTGAAAAAGGAAATGGCCTACAACCAGATCTTCTCTCTGGAAAAGGCAGGTAAGTATACAGAAGCCAAGGCAAAGGCGGATGCATATCTTCAGATCTGGCCAGATGATGAAGATGTGAAAAAAGAGGCAGAGTTTTTAGAAACACAGGCGGGAAATGAATGATTGAGACAGGAAGGAAAAAGGAAAAGGTAATTCTTGTGGCGGCAGCTCTGGATGATATGGAAAAGGCAGAGCAGTCGCTTGATGAGCTTGGCGAGCTGGTAAAGACAGCGGGAGCGGAAGTGGCCGGACAGATGATCCAGTTAAGAGATGCGGTTCATCCGGGGACTTATATTGGAAGCGGGAAGCTTGACGAGTTAAAATGGCTCGTATGGGAGAAAGAAGCGGACGGCATTGTCTGCGATGATGAACTCAGCCCGTCACAGATCAATAATCTGGAGGAAGTGCTGGACTGCAAGATTATGGACCGGACGCTTGTGATTCTCGATATTTTTGCGGCCAGGGCATCGACCAAAGAAGGAAAGATACAGGTAGAGCTGGCGCAGTTAAAATACCGGCAGTCGAGACTGACCGGACTTGGAAAGAGTCTTTCCAGGCTCGGTGGAGGAATCGGGACGAGAGGACCCGGAGAGAAGAAGCTGGAGATGGACCGGAGACTGATCAAAAGCCGGATCGCCCAATTGAACCGGGAGCTTGCGGATGTCCGCAGACACCGGGAGGTGACAAGAGAGCAACGGAACAGAAATCATATGCCGGTCTGTGCGCTTGTAGGATACACCAATGCCGGCAAGTCTACGTTGCTAAATACACTGACAGGTGCGTCAGTGCTGGAGGAGGACAAGTTGTTTGCAACACTTGATCCGACGACCAGAGTGCTGAATCTTCCGGGAGGACAGAAGATTCTCCTTACCGATACGGTTGGGTTTATCAGTAAGCTTCCGCATAATTTGATTGAGGCATTCCGCAGTACTCTGGAAGAGGCAAAGTATGCGGATGTGATTCTGCATGTGGCGGATCTTTCCAATCCACAGATGGATGAGCAGATGTATGTGACCTATGAGACGCTGGAAGAACTCGGAGTGCTGAACAAGACTGTGATCACGGTGTTTAATAAATGCGACAAGGCAGGAGATAACCTTTTGATCCGGGATTTCAAGTCAGATGTCAGAGTTGTAGTTTCTGCAAAGACAGGGCAGGGATTGGATACACTGAAGGAAATTCTGGAAGACTGGATCAGAGAACAGAGAATGGAGATTAAGCGTCTTTATCCGTATGCGGAGGCAGGAAAGATCCAGATGATCCGTGCCTACGGAGAAGTGACGAAAGAAGAGTATCAGGCGGAAGGAATCTATATTGAAGGATTCGTTCCGAGAGAACTGTACGGAAAAGTGAATTAGGAGAATGTCATGGCATTACAGTTTATTTTTGGGAGTTCCGGTTCAGGGAAGTCCCATTCTCTATATCAGAAGACAGTAGAAGAGGCGGCTGCAAACCCGGAGAAGACTTACATTGTTCTCGTGCCGGAGCAGTTTTCCATGCAGACGCAGAAAGATCTTGTGGAGGCAAGCCCGAACCATGTGATCATGAATATTGATGTGTTAAGTTTTGAAAGACTTGCATATCGTGTCATGGAAGAGACCGGAGGGAATGACCGGATTGTTCTGGATGACGAGGGAAAAAATCTGATTCTCCGGAAGATTGCTGGGGACTATGAGGACGATCTGACTGTCCTTCGTGGAAATCTGAAGCGGCAGGGATATATCAGCGAAGTGAAATCGGTCATTTCCGAGTTTACCCAGTACGATATTGGCAAAGAGGAGCTTGACCGGATGATGGAGCAGGCTGGGGAAGGAACCTCGCTTTATTATAAACTTTCTGATTTGAAGAAGGTGTACGAAGGATTCTATGCCTACCTGAAGGAAAAATATATCACAAGGGAGGAGATCCTGGATCTGCTTTGCGAGAGGGTGCCGCAGTCTGCTATTCTGCGGGATAGTATCATTGCGCTGGACGGCTTTACCGGCTTTACACCGGTTCAGAACCGACTGTTAGAGCAGCTTCTCAAAGTGTGTCAGGAGGTCCGCGTGACAGTGACAATTCCGAAGAATGAAAATCCATATCTTTATCAGGGACCGTATCAGCTGTTTTCTCTCAGTAAAGAGATGACGACAAAGCTCCTTGCCATCTGCCGGGAGAAGAGGGTTACGGTGAACGATTCAGTATGGATGGAGGGCGCAGTTCCGTACCGGTTTCGCGAAAATGCGCCGATGGCCTTTCTGGAACGTCATCTTTTCCGCTACAGCAAGGCGCATTACGAAGAGGAACAGGAGCGGATTCGGATCTGCCATGCGGCAACGCCGGGGCAGGAAGTAGAAGCGGCAGCAAGAAAGATCCGTTTTCTTGTTAGGACGAAGGGATGGAGATACCGGGATTTTGCGGTGATCGTACCGGATCTGTCCGCTTATTCTGATGATATTCGAACGATTTTTTCCGAATATGGGATTCCTGTATTTGCAGACCAGAAACGAAGCGTGCTGTTAAATCCATTTGTAGAATACGTACGCAGTGTGACGGCCATGATACAGAAGGGCTTTACATACGAAAGCGTATTTCGGTTTTTAAGGACCGGGCTTAGCGGATTTACAATGGAGGAAGTTGATACACTGGAAAACTATGTGCTTGCTCTTGGAATCCGGGGCTATAAAAAGTGGCAGGGCGCCTGGATCCGGAAAAGCAAAGGGATGAGCGAGGAAGAGCTTGCAAAAGTCAATCATCTCCGTGTCCGGTTTATCGAAAAGATGGACAGCCTTGTTTTCGTGTTGCGGCAGCAGAAAAAGACTGTGAGGGACATTACGGAAGCGCTCTATGATTTCCTTGTGCAGGAAGGTATGTATGGAAAGGTTCGGGAGCAGGAACGGTTTTTTGAGAAGAGTGGTGAGGCTGCCCTTGCTAAGGAGTACTCTCAGGTGTACCGGATTGTTATTGATCTGTTTGATAAATTTGTGGCGCTTCTCGGTGAGGAGACGGTTTCTCTGGAAGAATACGGGGAGCTTCTGGATGCCGGACTCGAGGAAGCGAAAGTCGGCGTTATTCCGCCGGGAATTGATGAAGTCATGGCTGGGGATATGAAACGGACGAGGCTTACCGCTGTCAAGGCGCTGTTTTTCCTTGGTGCAAACGACTGCTTTCTTCCAGGGCAGCTTGGTTCGGGAGGGCTGCTCTCTGAGTACGACCGGGAGAAAATCCGGTCCGGTGGGACGGAACTTTCTGCCGGCGGGAAAGAACAGGCCTATATTCAGAAATTTTATCTGTATACGATGCTTACTAAACCGCAGGAACTGTTGTATCTGTCTTATGCTTCAGTGTCGGCGGACGGGACATCTCTCCGTCCGTCTTACCTGATCAGGGATATCCAGAAGCTGTTTCCACGTATGACTGTGATGCGGGAGGAGCAACGGACTCTGAAAGAGACGGAATTGACCGGGAAAAACGGTCTGGAACTTCTGATTCGGGGACTTCAGAATGGGGAGACGGAGGATCCGCAGTGGCAGGAGCTTTATGCTTGGTATAAAAAGGAGACGAAACGTAGCCAAAGTCTGGAACAGGTGATGGAGGCACATTTTTACCGGATGCCGGATGACTGTCTCTCCAAGAAGGCAGCAGAGATCCTTTATCGGGAAGGAATTGATAAAGGTGTAACCCGGCTGGAGAAATATGCATCCTGTGCCTTTGCACATTTTATGGCCTACGGATTGCGGTTAAGCGAGCGGCAGGAGTATGAATTCAAGCCTCTGGACTGGGGAAATCTCTTCCACAAGGCGATGGAACACTTTGCGGGGAAGGCGGAAAAGCTGGATATTCCGGTCACAGATATTACCGACGAGATGCGCAGGGAAATGGTGGATGCCTGTGTGGAGGAAAGTATTATTGATTATGAAAACACTGTCCTTTACAGTACGAAGCGCCGGGAATATCTGATTACAAGAATGAAGCGACTTGTGGACCGGACGGTATGGGCGCTGCTTCGTCAGCAGAAAATGGGGGATTTCCGGCAGACTGGGACAGAAGTCCGGTTTGCGGGGGGCGTCATCGACCGGATCGATACGTGTGAAGATGAGAATCAAGTTTATGTCAAAGTGACAGACTATAAGACCGGATCCAAGTCCTTTGACATGACGTCCTTTTATTATGGACTTCAGCTTCAGCTTGCAGTTTACATGAATGCGGCTTTGGAGCTGGAGAGGAAGAAGCATCCGAGTAAGGAAGTGATTCCAGCGGGAATCTTTTATTATCAGATGAAGGATCCGATGGTTCCGAAATCCGCCGAAGAGCAGGCCGAGGAGGAACTTTTAAAAGAACTCCGTCCAGACGGTCTTGTGAATTCCGATCCGGATGTTCTCGGACATCTGGATCATACGAGTGCCAAAAGTTCTCTTGCGGCACCGTTTGGAAGAAATAAAGACGGAAGTGTCTCCAAATCTTCACGGGCTGCGTCAAAGGAGGAATTCGAACTTTTGTCTTCTTATACAAAGAGGAAGACAAAGCAGCTCAAAGAAGAAATTCTGGAAGGAAATGTAAAAAAGGAACCTTACGAACTGGGGATGAATACCGGGTGCGATTACTGCCCATACCATAGTATCTGCGGGTTTGACGAGAGAATCGAGGGGTGCGGATATCGAAGCCTTGTATCAAAGAAACGGGAGGAGATTTTCCGGCTGATCGCGCAGAAACTCTCGGAACAGGAAGGAGAGTGAGAATCATGGGATGGACAAAAGAACAGGAGCAGGTCATAGCAGCCAGAGGATGTAATCTTCTCGTTTCAGCAGCGGCAGGTTCAGGTAAGACGGCCGTCCTAGTGGAGCGGATTATTACCAGACTGACGGAAGGGGAAGATCCTCTCGATGTGGATCAGCTCCTGGTTGTGACCTTTACAGAAGCTGCGGCAGCTGAGATGAAGGAGAGGATCTGCGGTGCCATTGAAAAGAAGTTGGAGACAGATCCCGACAATGTGCATCTGCAGAGGCAGGCAACGCTGATCCACCATGCAAAGATCACGACAATCCACAGCTTCTGTCTGTCTGTGATTCGGGATTATTTCCATACGATTGATTTGGAACCGGGATTTCGGACACTGGAAGAAGGAGAACGAGAACTGCTAATGCAGGAAGTGATGGAAGACCTCCTGGAAGAAGAGTACGTAAAAGGGGAGAGGTCTTTTACCGATTTTGTGGAGATGGCATCTACGGGAAGAGACGATAAAAAGGTAGAGGAGTTGATTCTGGAGCTCTACGAGTTCTCGAGAAGCAATCCGGATCCGGAAGAATGGCTTCTGGACAGTATCAAAGGATATGAATCCGTTGAAAGCGAACCGTGGGATACCATTCCGTTTGTCCAGACGGCTATGAAGCATACAAAACAGACTCTGGAGGATATGGAGTGTGAACTGTTGTATGCGGCAGAACTTTGTGAGGAGCCGGACGGACCGGCAGCCTATGCAGATACCATCTCCTCGGATATCGGGCTGATCCGCTCTCTGCGGTCGGAGGAGACGTTTGGGATGCTTCAGGAGAAGATTACAGGAGCATCCTTTGCAAGGCTTGCGGTGAATAGAGACAAATCCGTTTCTGAGGAGAAGACTGCATTTGTCAAGGCCTTACGGGAGCAGGTTAAAAAGGAACTGTCAGCCCTGAAAGAGCAGTTTTTCTATGAGACCGAGGCAGATTTAAAAGAGGATATGAGACAGTCGGCCCCGTTTGCCGGGGAGCTGGTGCGGTTGACTATCGCGTTTGGCCGGGCTTTTGAAGAAAAGAAGAGAAATGCCGGTGTGATTGACTTTGGGGATATGGAGCAGTATGCGCTCCGGATCTTGAAAAAAGAGGAGATCGCCGAGGAATACCGGAAGAAATACGAAGAGATCATGATTGATGAGTATCAGGACAGTAACCTGATTCAGGAGACGCTTCTGATGCAGATTTCAAGGATCAGTCACGGACAGTACAATGTCTTTATGGTAGGAGATGTAAAACAGAGTATTTACCGATTCCGGCTTTCCAGACCGGAGCTTTTTATGGCGAAATATGCATCCTACGAGACGGACGGAGGGGGGAATCAACGCAGAATTGATTTGCACAAAAATTTCCGCAGTCGCGGGGAAGTACTGGATGCAGTCAATTTTCTGTTTTATCAGATCATGACAGCGGCCCTTGGAAAAGTGGAGTATGATGAACAGGCGGCCCTGTACGTGGGGGCACAGTTTGAAGAAAAGGCAGGATTTGACACGGAGATCCTGATGATTGAAGAGGGGGGCTCGCTGGAAGCAAAAGAGCTTGAAGCAAGGGCTGTGGCGGCCAGGATCAAGGAACTTCTGAAAAGCACGGAGGTACTGGATAAGGAGACAGGTACATACCGGAAGGCATCCTACAGAGACATTGTGATTCTGCTTCGAAGCCTTAAAGGGTGGACGGATGTCTTTTCCAAAGTGCTGAATGAGGAAGGGATTCCGACATTTTGTGGGACAAAGGAAGGATACTTCCAGACAAGAGAGATCAGCCTCCTTTTGGACTATCTGAAAATCCTGGATAATGAAAAGCAGGACCTTCCGCTTGCTGCAGTGCTTTCATCCTGTTTTGGCGGGCTGACAAATGAAGAACTTGCAAGAATCCGATGCGCGTATCCGGAAGAGCCGTTTTATCAGGCAGCGGCAGACTTTGCGAGAGATACAAAAGATGAGAAACTTAGCGCGTTTTATGAACAGGTGCATAAGTTTCGGGAACAGGTCCCGTACACGGCGATTCACGAACTGTTGGAGCGGATTGTATCCGAAACCGGGTATCGGGATTATGTCCTTGCCATGCCGGGTGGAATACAAAGAAGAGCGAATCTGGATATGTTGATTGAGAAGGCAAAAGCGTATGAAAGCACGAGCTATAAAGGACTCTTTCATTTTCTGAGGTACGTGGAGCAGCTTCAGAAATATCAGGTTGATTACGGGGAAGCTAATACAAGCGATGAGACGGCAGACACGGTGCGCCTCATGAGCATTCATAAAAGTAAAGGTCTGGAATTCCCGATCGTGATTGTCTCCGGAATGGGAAAGAAATTTAACACCCAGGATATTCAGAGAAAAGTGGTCATCCATCAGGAGCTGGGGATCGGTGTGGATGCAGTTTACTTAAAGGAGCGGATGCAGGCACCGTCCTTTTTGAAAAAGATGATCCAGAATGAAACGCGGCTGGAAAATCTGGGGGAGGAACTCAGGGTATTATACGTGGCACTTACAAGAGCAAAAGAAAAGCTCATTATTACCGGAACCATGAAACATGCCGAAGAAAGGCAAAAGCAGTATGAGAGAGTTAGAAAACAGAAAGAGTGGCAACTTTCTTTCGGGCTTCTGCAAAAGGCAGGAAGTTATCTGGACTTTCTGATTCCGGCACTGGTTCGTATAGATGGTCCGGAATGGGCAGAGAAAGTGCCGATTCGTGTAGAAATGCTGACGGAAGAAGATGTGCTGATGGAATCCGTGATGGAGGAAGAAAGAAAACAGATCCTCAGGGAGGACATCGAAGCCATTGATCCGGAGCAAATCTATGATGAAGAAATCAGGAATCATTTGATGGAAAGTTATCTTTTCCGATATCCGTATGAGGCGGAAAGCCGGTGGAAGAGGAAATTTTCTGTATCAGAACTGAAACGGGCGGCATATGAACCGAAGCCGGAAGAAGAGGAAAGCGTCCGCATGTTTGAGAAACCGGAGGAAGAGATTATTCCAAAATTCCGGAAAGGGGAGACGAAGGTCCGGGGAGCGGCAAGAGGAACGGCCTACCACCGGATTCTGGAGCTTCTGGATTTCGGAAAATCCTATACGATGGAAACGTTGGAGAAGGAAATCCGGAAATTCGAGGAAGAGGAAAAGATTGATGAGGCATCTGCGGGGGCGGTGGAAAGAGAAGATATTCTGAAGTTTTTGCAGTCGGATTGTGCTGCCCGTATCCAGAAGGCAGCACAGAGCGGAAAGCTGAAAAAGGAGCAGCCGTTTGTGCTTGGCGTGGAAGCTGACCGGATTTATCCGGGAAGCGGAGAAGAAAAAAGTGGAGAACTTCTGGTTGTTCAGGGGATTATTGACCTGTTTTTTGAGGAAGACGGGGAAATCGTCCTGCTCGATTATAAGACCGATCGTGTCAGAACGGCAGAAGAACTGACAGGTCGATACCGTCTTCAGCTGGATTACTATCAGGAGGCTCTGGAAAAAAGTCTCGGAAAACATGTAAAAGAAAAACTGATCTATTCTTTTGCCCTTGGAAAGGAGATCAGAGTATAGGAGGAAGCAATGATCTGGCAATACCTGCTTTTGGTGATGGCGGTCTGGAACGTGATCGTACTGATGTTGTATGGAATTGATAAATGGAAAGCGAAGCACGACAGATGGAGGATTCCCGAGGCGGAACTTCTTGGAAGTGCCTTCTGTCTTGGAGGGGTGGGAGCTCTTTTTGGCATGATTGTTTTTCACCACAAGACAAAAAAATGGAAATTCCGGATTCTGGTACCATTGGCTGTTATTCTACAGGCGGCAGTTGTGTACGGAATTCTTCCGTAATAAAGGAGAGAAAAAGAAATGAAAATTGCACTGATACAAAGAAAGGCAGTGCCAAATGATGTGAAAGCAAATCTGGATCTGGCTGTCGGATGCATGGAGGAAGCCGGGCGGGCAGGGGCAGATCTGGTGCTTTTTCCGGAAATGTGGTCAATTGGATACGCGCCGCCTTTTCCGGAAGCATTTGATGATCCTTTTCAGAAAGAAAGAGAAAAAGAGCGAAAGGCATGGCTTTCCCAGGCGGTTGGAGAGGACAGCGCCTATATCCGGACACTCAGAGAAACGGCAAAGCGGCTTTCCGTCGGCGCAGTGATTACTTGCCTGTATGAAGGAGAAAAGGGATCACAGAATGAAGCACTATTAATAGGAAGAGAGGGAGAAATCCTTCTTCGGTATGCCAAAGTGCATACGTGTGACTTTTCTCTGGAGGCACTGTTACAGAAAGGAACGTCCTTTGAGACCGCAGAATTTGACGGTGTCCGGATGGGAATCATGATCTGCTATGACAGGGAATTTCCGGAAAGCGCAAGGATTCTCATGCTGAAAGGAGCAGAACTGATTCTCGTGCCGAATGCATGCGATATGAATCCCGCCCGCCTGCACCAGCTGGAGGCACGTGCTTTTGAAAATATGACCGGAATTGCCATGGCCAATTATCCGGGTAAGGGATGGGGACGGTCCTGTGCGTTTTCTCCGGTTGTGTTCGGGGAAGACGGATATCAGGATCCGACGATTCTGATGGCGTCGGAGGAAGAGGATATTTTGATGGCGGAGTTTCCTATGGAAGAGATCCGGGAGTACCGGAAAAAAGAGACATGGGGAAATGCCTACCGGAAAATCGGAGCCTATGAAAAGCTTCTGGATCCGGCTGTGGAGGAGCCGTTTATAAGGGAACCGTTGAAGAAAGAAAAGGAGGAACGTTAAGATGTTGGGAGTTTGTTATGTGGCACTTGGAGGAGCACTTGGCGCATCGGCAAGGTATGTGCTGAGTCTTCTGCCAGTAAAGGGAGATTTTCCGGTCTGGACCTTCCTGACGAATCTGCTGGGAGCGGTGGTGATCGGCTTCCTGGCAGGAATTCTGGCAGGGGAGGACCCTGCTGTGTCAAAAAGACACGCATGGCTCTGGAAAACAGGATTCTGTGGTGGATTTACTACATTTTCTACGTTCTCTTTGGAAGCATGGACGCTTCTGGAGCAGGGAAAAATGCTGACCGGAGGACTTTATATCATTCTGAGTGTGATTTGCTGTCTTGCCGGTGTATGTCTAGGAAGAATGATTGCAGTCCAGGTACGGGGATAGAGACTGGAATAGAAGAGTATATATAATTTGGAAAGAGCGGGAGACTAAAAGGCCGTACGCTCTTATCCGGCTGGGATACGTTTTATTTACCGGTGTAAGATTGGGGGCAGGTGTTCTTGGATATTTTATTGCAGCTGTTGTGATGCCAGAACATTCATAAAATGTATAAATCAGGAAAAAGATGGAAATACTCTCTCCGTGAAAGGAGAGGGTAATTTTTATGTCTAAGAAAAAAGAAAAGAAAATCAACTTAAATGAGCTGACAGAAGATGAGAAATTAAAATATGAGATTGCAGAAGAACTCGGACTGCTGGATCAGGTAATGAATAATGGCTGGAAGTCACTTTCCTCAAAGGAGACCGGGAGAATCGGAGGGATGGTAAACAGAAGGAGGAGAGAGAAGAAAGCCGGAGAGTGAGAGGGAATAAATATGCCAGGGGCATCCGGTATTCCATGTTTTCCGGCTCCCTGGCTTGTAGCTTTACAAAAGTGTTAATTTGTATGAAGAGTTTGTGAGAATTGTTGAAATTAGATAGGGCGTCTGCTATAATTACCCGGTTAGGAATGATAGGTGATAGTATGTGTAAAAAATTTGAGGTTTTAGGTGTACAATTAGACGGATATACAGCAAAAGAGGCAATGCAGGAAGCAATCCGCTATATGGAAACGGAACCGATCAGTACTATAGAGATTCTTGCCGGGCCTTCGGTGATCGAACTGATGGAGACTGGAGATCTGAGGGAAAAGCTTGCGCAGATGGACCTTCTTGTTGTGGGCGACCGGACACTTCTGGAGCTTTCGGGACTTGAGGAGCGGGGGCTCCTTCGTGAGGCTGAGACGAATCTGTTTGTCAAGATGTTTCTCAGATATCTGAAAAAGGATCATCGGAAGGTATTCCTGCTTTCATCGAATGAGGAGAGGCAGAAAAGTCTGCGGGAGTATTTGGAGCGGTACTATTCCGGAATTGAGATTTCAGGAGCCGAGATTGTGGAGGACAGGCCCGGAGTAAATGACATGATTGTTAATAAGATCAATGGAGCTGAGATAGATTGCATCATATCAGTGCTGCCATCTCCGCTTCAGGAAGATTTTATCGGTGAGAACAAACCCGTGCTGGATGCCAGAATCTGGATGGGACTTGGAGAAGGAATGAAGAGCAGCTGGCAGAAAAATAATAAAAAGACCCGACTGCAGAATTTTCTTGTAAAGTTCAAGCTGAAATCCGAGATGAAGAAGAAGGAAAAGGAAGAACAGGAACAGTTCGGAGAAAAGCAGTAATTTCGTCACAATGCACAGAGCCATGCGCGAGAAAGACTGGATGCGGGGAGAGGAAATGCATAAAAAAATGCTATTTCCTCTTTCTTTTTTTGTGAATTTATATTAGTATATAACATAGGTGAGTTTTAGAAAACGAAAGAAAAGAATGATGCGATTGTGAAAATTGCATACTAAAAAATGGAGAAAAGAGGAGTCGGAATGATATCAAACCAGATACTACAGAACACCATTGAAGGATTAAAGGGAATAACAAGAATTGATTTATGTGTCATGGATATCGATGGGAAAGTGCTGGCATCGACATTTCCTGAGAACGGCGATTACGAGAATGCGGTACTTTCTTTTGTAGCATCTCCGGCGGACAGCCAGGTGATCCAGGGATATCAGTTTTTTAAGATTTTTGACGAGCATCAGCTGGAGTACATTCTTCTTGCAAACGGTGGAAATGATGACGTATATATGATCGGAAAGATTGCGGCATTCCAGATTCAGAATCTGCTCGTTGCATATAAAGAGCGGTTTGATAAAGATAATTTTATCAAAAATCTTCTGCTGGATAATCTTCTTCTGGTGGATATTTATAACCGTGCAAAAAAATTGCATATTGACACTGACGTCAGACGTGTTATCTTTATTATTGAAACTTCTCATGACAAAGATACGAATGCGCTTGACAGTGTTCGTACTCTTTTCGGAGGAAAAACAAGAGATTTCATCACGGCTGTAGACGAGAAGAATATTATTGTCGTAAAGGAGCTTTCAGCAGGAGAAGGCTATGCCGAGATGGAAAAGGTTGCCGAAGAGATGCTTTCTATGTTAAAATCAGAAGGCGAAGAGGGGGTTCATATCGCGTACGGTACGATCGTAAGCGATATCAAAGAAGTGTCGAAATCATATAAAGAAGCAAAGCTTGCTCTGGATGTTGGAAAAATCTTCTTTGAAGAGAAGGACATTATTGCCTACAGCGCGCTTGGCATCGGCCGGCTGATCTATCAGCTTCCGATTCCGCTGTGCAAGATGTTTATCAGAGAGATTTTCGAGGGTAAATCTCCGGACGACTTTGATGAGGAGACGCTGACGACAATCAACAAGTTTTTTGAAAACAGCCTGAATGTATCTGAGACATCAAGACAGCTGTATATCCATAGAAATACACTGGTATACCGTCTTGATAAGCTTCAGAAGAGCACCGGGCTGGATCTTCGCGTGTTCGAAGATGCCATTACGTTCAAGATTGCGTTGATGGTAGTCAAGTACATGAAATATATGGAGACACAGGAATACTAAAAGGCAGCCAGATTGCAAGGAGTATCAGTAATTAGCAGGAGGAGACTTATGATTGAATTTAAGGAAGTAACGAAAGAGTATTCCAAAGGGATTGCTGCGCTCAATGGTGTAAACTTAAAGATTGAAAAAGGAGAGTTTGCATTTATTGTTGGTGACAGTGGTTCCGGGAAATCTACACTGATTCGTTTACTGTTGAAGGAACTGGATCCGACCAGCGGCAGTATCATTGTCAACGGCCAGAACCTGAACCGTTTGAAGCACAGAAAGATACCTCAGTACCGAAGACATTTGGGGGTTGTATTCCAGGATTTCCGTCTTCTGAAAGACAGAAATATCTATGAGAATATTGCATTTGCTCTCCGGGTAACAGAGACATCACCGCGTATTATCAAGCAGAAAGTGCCGGCAGCATTGTCGCTTGTGGGACTGGCACAGAAATATAAAGCGTTTCCAAAAGAACTCTCTGGAGGGGAGCAGCAGAGGGTGGCCATTGCTAGAGCGATCGTCAATGAACCAGCGATCCTGCTGGCGGATGAGCCTACGGGAAATCTTGACCCGACCAATTCATGGGAGATCATGAAGCTTCTTGAGGAGGCCAATGACCGTGGAACGACTGTCCTTGTCGTAACACACAACCAGGAAATCGTAAACGAGATGAAAAAACGCGTTATCACAATGAAGAAGGGCGTTATTGTAAGCGACGAAAAAAAAGGTGGGTATAATAATGAAAATTAGTACAATAGGATATTCGACAAAGCAGGGGGTTAAGAACATTTTCCGTAACAAGCTGTTCTCACTTGCTTCTGTTGCAACGATGGCAGCGTGTATTTTCGTGTTTGGCCTTTTCTTTGCGATCGTCATGAACTTCAACTATATGGTTCAGAAAGCAGAGGAAGGAGTTGCAATTACGGTATTCTTCAAAGAAGGAACAGCCGAGGAGCAGATTAAGACGATCGGAGATGACCTGAAACAGCAGGAAGGAGTCCTGAGAGTAGAGTACGTATCAGGAGAACAGGCCTGGGAAGACTTCCAGGAAGATTACTTTGCAGGTAATGAAGACGCGGCAGAGGGGTTTGCAGATGACAACCCGCTGATTACTTCCAATCACTATGAGGTTTATATGAGTGATGTCTCAAAACAGCAGGATATTGTAGAGTATGCACAGAGTCTGGAAGGAGTCGGAAATGTTAACAAATCAGATGTTGTTGCCAAGACATTGACAAAACTGAACTCCCTGATCTGGTATGTATCCATTGCGATTATCGCAATTCTGCTTGCTGTATCCGTATTCCTGATCAGCAACACGGTTACGATGGGTGTAACGGTACGGCGTGAAGAGATTGCCATTATGAAATATATTGGTGCGAAGGACGGGTTTGTCCGGGCGCCGTTTGTAATTGAAGGTCTTATCATCGGAATCGTGGGAGCGATTATCCCGTTGATTCTTCTCTACTTCATGTATAATAAGGCAGTAGAGTACATTATGACGAGATTCAGTCTTCTGAATAACATTATTGACTTTATTCCTGTAATGGATGTTTACCGTACTCTGCTTCCAGTAGGACTTGCTCTGGGTGCCGGTATCGGATTCCTTGGAAGTTTTATCACTATTCGGAAGCATTTGCGCGCGTAGTCATAAGGAGGACGAAAGAACATGTTGAAAAAGAAAGCCAGACATATGGCAGCTGCGTTCATGGCGGGCATCATGGCAGTTTCACTTATCGCAGTTCCTGTGCAGGCTGATTCTATTTCAGAGGCCGAGCAGAGAGGAAAGGAGCTTCAGCAGCAAAAAGAAGCGGCAGAGAATGAGAAAAACTCCCTTGCCAGTCAGCTGAATCAGGTGGTCAGCGATATGCAGGAAGCGGAAGAAAAGCTGACTAAGAAGCAGGATGAGATCAAAAAAGCGCAGGATGAACTTGTGCAGGCGCAGATTCAGGAAAATGACCAGTATGAAGCGATGAAGCTTCGCATAAAATATATGTATGAGAGCGGGAATACCAGCCTCTTTGAGATCATTTTGAGTGCTAAGAGTATGGGAGATCTGTTAAATAAAGCAGAGTATGTCCAGACAATCTCCGAGTACGACAGAAACATGCTTGAAAAGTATGAACAGCTGACAAAGGAGATTGAGGAGAAAGAAAAGGCACTTCAGAAAGAGGAAGAGGAATTAAAGACGCTTCAGAATGACCTGATTGCAAAGCGGGACAGTGTCAACCAGCTGCTCGCGGAAAAGGAACTGCAGATTTCCAGTCTGGATCAGCAGATTGGTGAAAATGCCGCAAAGCTTCAGCAGCTGATTAAGGAGGCTGAAGAGGCCAAGAGACGTCAGGCCGAAGCGGAAGCTGCCAGAAAGGCAGCAGCGGAAGCTGCAAAGAGAGCCGAGCAGGCCGCATCTTCTTCCGGAAGCTCATCCAGTGCGGGAAGCTCTTATGTATCCGGAAACGGTACACTGGCTTACCCGGTTGCGAGTCCGCGGATTACAAGTGGCTATGGATATCGAACAGCTCCGACGGCAGGTGCGACGAGCAGACATGACGGAATCGATTTTGGCGGAGCGACCGGAACACCGATTTATGCGTCGGAAGCCGGAACCGTTGTTACGGCATCTTATAACAGTGCACGTGGAAATTATGTAGTAATTAACCATGGAAATGGGATCCAGACATGGTACCAGCATTGTAGCGCCGTATATGTCAGCGCAGGACAGAAGGTGTCCAAGGGACAGAATATTGCGGCGATCGGTGCAACGGGAATTGTAACCGGACCGCATCTTCATTATGAAGTACATGTAAACGGAACACCGGTGAATCCATTGAACTACTTATAATTTCAGACAGAAAGGGATCAGATGGAAGATCAAAGGAAAGAAAAACGAATCTTACTTAAGGGGGCGCTTTACGGCGCCCTCACGATGTTTATGGCGGCACTGCTTGTACTGGCAGGACTGACGGCAACAGGAAAGATCAGCCTTCACACAGACGCCATCAGTGCCGGTACGTCAAGAAAAGCTGCCGAGATACAGAATATTATTGAAAAGCAGTTTCTCTACGGTGATGATGTGAAAAATGAGGATCTGCAGGACATGTCGCTGAAGGGATATGTGGCGGGACTTGGAGATCCGTACTCAGTCTATTATGACAAAGAGGAGACAGAAGAACTGCTTGACTCTACCGAAGGAAAGTATGCAGGGATCGGTGCATTGATGGCACAGGATCAGGAGACGCTTGAGATTACCGTGCAGGAGGTCTACAAAGACACTCCGGCTGAGGAAGCTGGAATGAAGGAAGGAGACGTCCTTTTGTCAGTAGATGGGGATGATGTGACGGGAATGTCCCTCTCCGAGGTGGTAGATCTGGTAAAAGGAGAAGAGAACACAAAAGTTTCCGTTACTGTACGCAGGGCTGGCGGGAACGTCGATCTGGAGATGACAAGAAAGATTGTGGAGACCCAGACAGTGGAAACGGAGATGAAGGACGGAGGAGTTGGCTATCTGAAGATTACCGAGTTTGACACCGTTACCTATGAACAGTTTCAGAACAGACTGGAATCTTTGGAAGAAGCGGGGATGACAGGGCTTGTCGTAGATCTGAGAGATAATCCGGGAGGGAACTTGGATACGGTCTGCCAGATTCTTGATCTGCTTCTTCCAGAGGGAACGATTGTCTATACCGAGGATAAAAATGGAGAGCGTGTGGATACGAAAACATCGGACGAAGAGCATCAGTTTACGAAGCCTATGGCAGTACTTGTAAATGGCGGAAGTGCAAGCGCCTCCGAAGTTTTTTCCGGCGCAGTACAGGACTATGGAATCGGAACCATTATCGGGACACAGACTTACGGGAAGGGGATCGTGCAGACATTGTATTCTCTGTCTGACGGCTCCTGTTTAAAACTTACGACAGCACAGTATTTCACGCCGGATGGCCGAAATATCCATGGAGAAGGTATTACTCCGGATATTGTTCTGGAAAAGACAGCGGATGACCAGAGGGACAATCAGCTGGAAAAAGCGGTCGAGACGGTACAAAATGCCGTAGATGGATCAGAAAAGGAATGATTTTTCATTCCTTTTTTTATTGTCCTATGGTAAGATAGATATGATATATACTTGAGCATGAGAAATATGCAAAAGCAGAAAGGAAAGAAAACTGAATGAAAACATGGATTCAGAATGGACATGTACTGGATCCGCTTACCGGAACAGATCAGGTTTGTGATGTGCTGGTAGACGGAGAGAAAATCAAAAAAGTAGGGACGAAGGAAGAGATACTGGAGATCCTCCACGGCGAAGAAGAAGTGCAGACGTTGAATGCTTCCGGCTGCTACGTGATGCCGGGATTTATCGATCTGCATGTACATTTCCGTGATCCGGGACTTGAGTATAAAGAGACATTAAAGACAGGCGGTGAGGCGGCTGCCCGGGGAGGAGTCACGACAGTATGCGCCATGCCGAATACAAAGCCGGCGATCGATACGAAAGAAAAGGTGGAAGAAGTACACCGCCGGGCAAAGAAAGAGTCGCCGGTGCATATAATCCAGCTTGGAGCCATCACGGTAGGAGAAGAGGGAAAGGAACTCGCCGATATCAAAGGAATGGCAGAAGCAGGGTGTGTCGCACTTTCCGAGGATGGAAAATCAGTTATGAATTCTGCATTGTACCGGGAGGCGATGAAACTTGCGAAAAAGTACGGACTTCTGATTTTTGCTCACTGCGAGGAGATCGATCTACGTCGGGATCCGGATACCGGAGAGGACGGCGTGATGAACAAATGTCAGAAAAGTGAGGAGCTTGGGCTTCCGGGCATAACCAATTCCGTTGAGGATATTATCACGGCACGGGATATTTTCCTTGCAAAGGATACCGGAGTACACCTGCACCTGTGTCATTGTTCCACAAAGGGTACGGTGGATCTGATGCGGATGGCAAAGGCAGAAGGTATCTCTGTTTCAGCAGAGGTCTGCCCGCACCACTTTACTCTTTCCACCGATGATATTGCGGAGGATCATGGACGGTTCAAGATGAATCCTCCGCTTCGGGAGATGGAGGACGTGGAAGCTCTCCGGCAGGGATTGAAGGAAGGCATCATGGAGGCGATCTCCACGGATCACGCTCCACATTCCGCCGAGGAGAAAGACGTACCGATGAGAAAGGCGGTGTTTGGAATTGTAGGACTTGAGACCAGCGCTGCATTGACTTATACAGAGCTGGTGGAGGGAGGCGTGCTTACGCCGATGCAGATGGCAGAGCGCATGAGTCTCGCGCCGGCGAAGATTCTGGGATTGACGGACAAAGGTTCTGTATCTGAAGGAAAGATTGCGGATCTGGTTATCTTCGATCCATCAAGAGAGTATGAGATCGATACAGATACCTTTTTCTCAAAAGGGAAGAACACTCCATTTGACGGATGGAAAGTCAAAGGAGATGTCAAATACACACTGGTAGACGGGAAACTGGTCTATAAAAATCAAGCATATGAGGAACAGGAGTAGAGAGTATGATTAACAAATTAGTGGAAAACATTAAGAAAACCAATGCACCGATCGTAGTAGGATTGGATCCGATGTTAAATTACATTCCGGATCAGGTAAAAGAAAAAGCATTTGCAGAATTCGGAGAGACACTGGAAGGAGCTGCGGAAGCAATCTGGCAGTTCAATAAAGAAATCGTGGATAAGACTTACGATCTGATTCCGGCTGTGAAACCGCAGATCGCCATGTATGAGCAGTTCGGTATTCCGGGACTTGCAGCATTCAAAAAGACAGTGGATTACTGTAAGGAGAAAGGCCTTGTTGTCATCGGGGATATCAAGAGAGGGGATATCGGATCTACATCCGCAGCATATGCGGTAGGACACATCGGAAAGGTACAGATAGGAAGCAAATCCTACGCTCCGTTTGACGAGGATTTTGTGACAGTCAATCCTTACCTTGGTTCTGATGGAGTTAATCCGTTTATCGATGTCTGCAAAGAAGAAAAGAAAGGTCTGTTTATTCTTGTTAAGACATCCAACCCGTCAAGTGGTGAATTCCAGGATCAGATGATCGACGGACGGCCGCTCTACGAACTTGTTGGAGAAAAAGTTGCCCAGTGGGGTGAAGGATGCATGGGAGATGAGTACAGCTACATCGGCGCGGTTGTAGGCGCAACTTACCCGGAGATGGGAAAAGTGCTCCGTAAGATTATGCCGAAGTCTTATATTCTGGTACCAGGATACGGTGCACAGGGCGGACAGGGCAAGGATCTCGTGCATTTCTTTAACGAGGACGGACTCGGAGCAATTGTCAACTCCTCCAGAGGCATTATCGCAGCCTACAAGCAGGAGAAATACGCACGTTTTGGAGCGGAGAATTTCGGAGATGCTTCCAGAGCGGCAGTGGAAGATATGATTGCAGATATCAGTCAGGCATTGAACAACAGATAATACTGGATAAGGGGAAAAGAAGAGATGGCAGAAAGAGAAAAAGAACTGGCAGTAGTCCATTCTCAGGAACAGCTGGCAGATGGAATTTTCAGTATGTGGATTAAGACCAAGGCGGCCGAAAGTGCAGTGCCAGGGCAATTTATCTCCATGTACACAAACGATGGAAGCAAGCTGCTTCCTCGTCCGATCAGTATTTGTGAGATCGACCGGGAACAGGGAATGCTTCGGGTCGTATACCGGGTAACAGGAGAGAATACCGGAACAGAAGAGTTTTCCGAAATGAAATCGGGAGATACGCTTCCTGTGATAGGACCACTTGGAAATGGATTCCCTCTTGAGGCAGCAAAAGGGAAAAAAGCGTTCCTGATGGGAGGCGGAATCGGGGTACCTCCGATTCTCGAACTTGCCCGTCAGATTGATTGCGAAAAGCAGATTATTGTGGGATACCGGGATGCGCAGACATTCCTGAAAGAAGAGTTTGAGAAAAATGGAACCGTATATATTTCCACAGAGGACGGAAGTGTAGGAACAAAAGGAAATGTGATGGATGCGATCCGTGAAAATAAGCTGGATGCAGATATCATCTATGCATGTGGACCGACACCGATGCTTCGTGCAATCAAAGCCTATGCAGAGGAAAAGGGCATTCCGTGCTATATCTCTCTGGAAGAGAGGATGGCATGCGGGATCGGCGCCTGCCTTGCCTGCGTGTGCAAATCAAAGGAAATCGACCATCACAGCCATGTGCATAACAAGCGCATTTGTAAAGATGGTCCGGTATTTCTTTCGACGGAGGTGGAATTATAATGGCAGATACAAGAGTAACAATCGCGGGAGTAGAGTGGAAAAACCCGGTTACAACAGCCTCTGGAACCTTTGGATCCGGTGCGGAATTCTGTGAATTCGTAGATCTGAACAAGCTTGGCGCCGTGACGACAAAAGGTGTCGCCAATGTTCCTTGGGAAGGCAATCCGACACCAAGAGTGGCGGAAGTATACGGTGGCATGATGAATGCAGTAGGACTTCAGAATCCGGGAATTGATGTCTTCTGTGAGAGGGATATCCCGTTCCTCCGTCAGTACAACACTAATATCATTGTGAATGTCTGCGGACGTTCAGAAGAAGATTACTGCGAAGTTGTGGAACGTCTTGCATCTGAAGATGTGGACATGCTGGAGATCAATATCTCCTGTCCGAACGTCAAAGAGGGCGGAATCGCTTTTGGACAGAATCCAAAGGCGGCAGAAACGATCACAAAGGCAGTAAAGAAATATGCAAAACAGCCGGTCATTATGAAGTTAAGCCCAAACGTGACGGATATCACGGAAATGGCAAAAGCGGTAGAGGCAGGTGGAGCCGATGCGGTTTCTCTGATCAATACGCTGACCGGTATGAAGATCGATATTAACCGGAAGCAGTTCGTACTGGCAAATAAAACTGGAGGAGTATCCGGACCGATTGTAAAACCGGTGGCAGTACGGATGGTATATCAGGTGGCAAATGCCGTGAAGATTCCGGTGATTGGTATGGGAGGAATCAGTACCTGGGAAGATGCTGTGGAATTTATTCTTGCGGGAGCAAGTGCCGTATCAGTCGGAACAGCGAATTTCTTCAATCCAAATGTGACAGAAGAAATCGCAGAAGGTATTGCCGCATACATGGATCAGAACGGATTCAAGACCGTGGCAGAAATGACAGGAATTGTCAAATAACATTCGATTTTCGGAAAACCAAAGAAAAGAGAGTCTGGCGTATCGTAAAGATACGCCTTTTCTTTTTCGGATATTCTATAGAAAAAGAAAGACCGGAGAGCAGAATATGCGATGATTTATGCGAGAAAATAATCAAGTATCAAATCTCAGATGGAGACCCATGGGAATTGAAAAACTTCAGGGAGTATGTTAGAATTGAAAAGAATTTAACCGTTGCTGCCTGATGATGAAGGGCAGAAGGATAAAAATAAAGAATTTGGATGAAAAGTCCACAAATACGGAGGTTTGAGAAGAGATGGAAGCATACAAGAAAGAGTTTATCGAATTTATGGTAGAGAGCGATGTGCTCAAATTTGGAGAGTTTACGTTAAAGAGCGGACGTAAATCTCCGTTTTTCATGAATGCGGGTGCTTATGTGACAGGATCTCAGTTAAAGAAGCTTGGAGAATACTACGCAAAGGCTATCCACGACACATATGGTGATGACTTTGACGTGCTGTTCGGACCAGCTTACAAGGGTATTCCGCTCAGCGTTGTAACCGCGATTGCATACAGTGAACTTTACGGAAAAGAAGTACGTTACTGCTCCGACAGAAAAGAAGAAAAAGACCACGGCGCAGACAAGGGAAGCTTTCTTGGAAGCCAGTTAAAAGACGGTGACCGTGTGATCATGATCGAAGATGTAACGACATCCGGAAAATCTATGGAAGAAACCGTGCCGAAGGTAAAAGGCGCCGCAGATGTAACAATCAAAGGTCTGATGGTGTCTCTGAACCGTATGGAAGTTGGAAAAGGCGGCAAGAAGTGTGCGCTGGATGAAGTGAAAGAACTTTACGGATTTGATACAGCGGCCATTGTTACAATGGAGGAAGTCGTAGAGCATCTTTACAACCAGCCTTGTCAAGGAAAGATTGTGATTGATGATGCATTAAAAACAGCGATTGACGCATATTATGAACAGTACGGAGTAAAATAAGGAGGCTTAAAAGATGGAAGAAAAAGTATACCGCAGCATGGGAGTCGTCGGTGCATGTAATCTTGTAGTCGGAATCATTCTGATGGTTGTCGGAGTGACCTGCGGGATTTTGTCAATCATCGGAGGAGCGCACTTATTTAAAAACCAGAAAAAGCTTACATTTTAAGGCGGTGCCGATTTGAGAACACAGGAAAGAAACTGGCTGAGGAGACTTGGCAAATTGTTGTTTGTTCTTTACATTGTGTTTCTGTTCTGGTTTTTGTTATTTTCAGACTGGTATGGCCGAAGTGGTGAGATGAGGGAGTATCATTATAACCTGGAACTGTTCAGAGAAATCCGAAGATTCTGGACATACCGGGAACAGCTTGGCCTGCTGACATTTGCCAATCTTATTGGAAATGTACTGATTTTTGTGCCGTTTGGCTTTTTTATGCCGATGGCAAGCAGATCCTGGAACCGGAGTTTTTTCCTTACCGTGTTTTATAGTTTTGGAATCAGCTTTTTTGTGGAAGTATTTCAGCTCCTTACGAAAGTGGGGAGCTTTGATGTAGATGATCTGCTTTTGAATACAGCCGGGGGACTGTGCGGATATATACTGTTTGCGCTATGTAATGTAATAAGGAGAAGCTATGTGGAAAAACGACAAAGAAAACGACAGAGGCAGAAGAAGAATAAAAAGTAGAAAAAGACGGGAACGGGAAAAAGAGAGACGGAAAAAAAGAAATCAGAAGAGGGAGGAAAATAAAACTCCTCATTCATCCAGAGGAATTACATCCTGTATCTATGCGGGAGGATTTTTCGTAGCGCTGATTATTATGATTATTATTTCGATTGCCACAGGCGGAAATGCTCCGGTATTTGTCGGAGGCCTTGCACTTGTGATCTTTTTTGGAGCATGGATGGGTGTTATTATCGGTTTTCGGGGATTTAAAGAACGAGACAAAAACTATATTACCTGTAAGATTGGAGTTGCATGCAATCTGGCAATTCTGATCAGTTTTGCAGGAATTTTTATCAGGGGGCTTTTGTAAGATGGATGATGTAATGGTAAGAGAAAGGTATGATCTTTCCCAAGAGCGTCTGGGCGTTATAATGACAGAGGAGACGGTCAAAGAGCCATACCGAGATTATTTCAGAAAGACAGCAAAATTTCTTCTGATGCTGGATGAAGTGCAGGAGCTGGTAAGAAACAGAGACTGGGAGAGCACGGATCTTTCGATGCTGGCTAAGGAGAACCACAAGCTTTACGAGGATATTCTTCCAAAACAGTATGAGACAAGTTATGGAAATCCGGCTTATGCACAGAAAGTGCTGGGAGAGACGTTTGGTAGCTTTTTAAGTGCGCTTTATGGCGAGATGCGTTCCGGCATTGTGTATGCATATGAAGGACAGCTGGAATATCTATCCATTCTGAATGAATTATTTATTGAGATTTATAACTGTTTTGAAGAGGAACCGGAGTATCAGACGGTCAGAGATATTTTTTACTGGTATGCGAATGACTATTGTGAGGTGTTTGCGGCAGACCGGATTCTGGATCAGATTGATCCGGACCGTACCTTTGCGGCAGACATCATCTGCAAAAGTGATTTGAGCAATCCAAAGTATCTATATCGCTATGGAGAATATATTTCCGAGAATGAGATCGAGACGGTGAAATATATCGCTGGACTTCCGCAGGAGACGATCCAGAAGATGGCTGATGTCTATACGGAAGGATTCCGTAAAGGATTCGTCCTTGGAAACAAAGATCTGTCTAAAAAGACAACGGTAAATATCCGGTTTAAACTCGGATTTGAGCGGGTTGTAAAACAGGCAGTTGAAAACTTTGAAGCCATGGGGCTGCACCCGACAATCTACCGAGCAGGTGCAAGTGTTCTGACAAGACGCGGTGTTTCCAGAAATGGATATTTCGGAAGGATTCCAAACCAGCAGTATGATTACGACCATAAGGACGATCAGGCGCTGTTTTTGGATAAGCACTATGTGGAGCGCAGACTGGAAGTGATGAAGACCGTATACGAGCAGAATAAGGAGCTGGCAGCAGGATTTGCCGGCCCGGCGGTGATGGAAGTCTTCGGTGAGACTCCGTTTGCTCCACAGAAGAAGGAAGAAGCTGTCACTCTTACGAAGAAACAGGAAGAAATGCTGCTTTCCTTTGATGGCAAGGCAAGCCAGATCACAAATACCTATATTCCAGGTGACGAGAGAAGCTTCACGATTATTTCCTGGCCGGTGCCGGAAATCGGAGAGAAATTTGAGGAGATTTTCGGAGAAGTGATCCGGATCAATACGCTGGATTCCGACCTGTATTCCAAAGTGCAGCAGACCATCATCGATGCTCTCGATGAAGGAGAGTCCGTACACATTCTCGGATCAGGAGAAAACCGTACCGATCTGACGGTGCAGCTTTTCCGCCTTCAGAATCCGCAGAAAGAAACGGTTTTTGAAAACTGTGTCGCAGATGTCAATATTCCGGTAGGAGAAGTTTTTACCTCTCCGGTACTCAAAGGGACAAACGGCGTGCTGCATGTAAACAGGGTATATTTAAACGGGCTTCAATATCGGGATCTGGAAATCAGATTCCAGAACGGCATGATTTTAGAGTATGGATGCGGTAATTTTAAGGATGCCAATGCGTGCAGGGACTATGTGAAAGAAAATATTTTGTTTAACCATGAGACCCTTCCACTTGGGGAATTTGCCATCGGAACAAATACGACTGCTTATGTGGCGGGCCGCAGATTTGGAATCGAGGACAAATATCCGATTCTTATTGCGGAAAAGACAGGGCCGCATTTTGCAGTAGGCGATACGTGCTACAGCTATAGTGAGGATACGAAGGTCTACAATCCGGACGGAAAAGAGATCGTGGCAAGAGATAATGAAGTCTCGATTTTGCGAAAAGAGAATCCGGAACAGGCCTACATGCATTGTCATACAGATATTACCATCCCGTACGATGAACTGGGGGAGATTACAGTGATCCGGAAAGATGGAAGTGAAATTCCGATTCTGAAAGATGGACGGTTTGTCCTTCCTGGAACAGAGATTTTAAACGAACCTCTGGACTGCCGGTAAATCATAAGCAGGGCAGGTTTCCAGTTATAAGAAAATATAATTACTGCACAGGCGGGCATCGGTTGACAGAGCCCGCCTGTATTAGTAAAATAACTTATAAATAGGAATCTATTTATTTAGAAAGCTTATAAATCATAGACCTGAGAAAAGAAAGGGAGGACACTATGCCAAAAGTAGGAATTGTTATGGGCAGCGACTCAGATATGAAAGTAATGAGCCAGGCTGCTGATATGCTGGAAAAATTAGGAGTAGAGTACGAGATGACCATCATCTCTGCACACCGTGAACCGGATGTATTCTACGAATACGCGAAATCTGCAGAAGAAAAGGATTTCAAAGTAATCATCGCAGGAGCCGGAATGGCTGCACATCTTCCTGGCATGTGCGCTGCAATCTTCCCGATGCCGGTCATCGGTATTCCAATGACAGGAAAGGTACTGGACGGTCAGGACGCACTTTATTCCATCGTACAGATGCCGCCTGGAATTCCAGTTGCAACAGTAGCAATCGATGGGGGAAAGAATGCTGCAATCCTTGCAGCGAAAATTCTTGCAACCTCTGATCCGGAACTGCTTCAGAGACTGAAAGATTACTCAAAAGAGATGAAGGAAGAGGTCGAGGCAAAGGCAGAGAAGCTTGCAAAGCTTGGACATAAAGAATACATGGCTCAGAAGGCCGCAAAATAAATTCAGAAAACACGATCTTATGGAGGAACGATCATGGATTATAAGAATGCAGGTGTGGATATCGAAGCAGGTTACAAGTCAGTAGAGCTGATGAAAGAGCACATCAAAAAGACGATGCGCCCGGAAGTGATCGGAGGACTGGGAGGATTTTCCGGTGCCTTTTCACTGGAGAAAATCAAAAACATGGAGGAGCCTGTATTGTTATCCGGTACAGATGGATGCGGAACAAAGGTAAAGCTTGCCATGGTACTGGACAAGCATGACACTATCGGAATCGATGCAGTGGCAATGTGTGTCAATGACATTGCCTGTGCAGGCGGTGAGCCGCTGTTTTTCCTTGATTATATTGCCTGCGGGAAAAATGAACCGGAAAAGATTGCTACGATCGTAAGCGGAGTTGCAGAAGGATGCGTACAGTCCGGTGCAGCGCTGATCGGTGGTGAGACAGCAGAGCATCCGGGACTGATGGCAGAGGACGAATACGATCTGGCCGGATTTGCTGTAGGTGTCTGTGACAAGAAGGATATGATTACAGGAGAGACATTAAAGGAAGGAGATGTCCTGATCGGTATCGCTTCCTCCGGTGTACATAGCAACGGATTTTCCCTTGTAAGAAAAGTATTCGATATGAGCAGAGAATCTCTGGAGACGTATCATGAGTGTCTGGGATGTACGCTTGGAGAAGCTCTTCTTGCACCGACAAGAATTTATGTAAAGGCTCTCAAGAGCATCCGTGAGGCAGGCGTTACAGTGAAAGCATGCAGCCACATCACAGGAGGCGGATTCTATGAGAATGTACCGCGTATGCTCAAAGACGGTACACATGCAGTAATCAGAAAAGACAGCTATGAAGTTCCGGCGATCTTCCATATGCTTGCGAAAGAAGGAGATATCGAGGAACAGATGATGTACAATACTTTCAACATGGGAATCGGAATGGTGATTGCTGTGGATGAAAGTGATGTGGAAGCCACACTTTCCGCAATTGAAGCAGCAGGGGACAAAGCCTGCGTGATCGGAAACATTGAGGCAGGAGAAAAAGGAGTCACATTATGCTAAGAGTGGTAGCCCTTGTATCTGGTGGCGGTACGAATCTTCAGGCTGTTCTGGACGCAGTGCGGGACGGAAAGATCACAAACACCGAAGTGGCTGGTGTGATCAGTAATAATAAAAAGGCATATGCTCTGACAAGGGCTGAGCAGGCAGGGATACCGGCAAAATGTGTGTCTCCGAAAGACTTTGAAAACCGTGACCAGTTTAATTGTGCCCTCATGGAGGCAGTGGATGCGTTCCAGCCGGATCTGATCGTGCTTGCGGGATTCCTTGTGGTGATCCCGGCAGAGCTGATCCGCAAATATGAGAACCGGATTATCAATATCCATCCGTCTTTGATCCCATCTTTTTGCGGAACGGGATATTACGGACTGAAAGTGCATGAAGCGGCTCTCGCGCGCGGAGTAAAGATTACAGGAGCGACTGTGCATTTTGTAGATGAAGGGACGGATACCGGACCGATTATTCTTCAGAAGGCAGTGGAAGTGCTCCCGGACGATACACCGGAAGTGCTCCAGAGACGTGTGATGGAGCAGGCAGAGTGGCAGATCATGCCGGAAGCGGTCAATCTGATCGCCAATGGGAAAGTGTCTGTAAAAGACGGACATGTCGTGATTCAAAAATAGAGACAAAAAGGGTATTGTAGGAACATAGAGGCAATACCCTTTTTCTGGTTGATACAGTAAGGAGGATGTCAGATGAAAGTAATGATTGTCGGCGGAGGCGGAAGAGAACACGCTATCGCCATGAGTGTCGCAAAGAGCAACAAGGTGGAGAAGATTTACTGCCTCCCGGGAAATGCAGGGATTGAGGAGGTTGCCGAGTGTGCACCGATCGGACCGATGGAGTTTGAGAAGATACGGGACTTTGCAAAAGAAAAGGAGATCGATCTTGCTGTGATCGGAATGGATGATCCGCTGGTAGGAGGACTGACAGATGTCCTGGAGGAAGCTGGAATTCGTACTTTCGGACCGAGGAAAAATGCGGCGATCCTGGAGGGAAGTAAGGCATTTTCCAAAGATCTGATGAAGAAATACAATATCCCGACGGCAGCTTACGAAAACTTTGACAATGCACAGGAAGCGGTTTCCTATCTGGAGACAGCCAAATATCCGATTGTTTTAAAGGCAGACGGGCTTGCGCTTGGAAAGGGTGTACTGATCTGCAACAGCTTTGAAGAAGCCAAAGAAGGCGTCAAAGAGATCATGCTGGATAAGAAGTTCGGAGCATCCGGAAATACGATGGTAGTGGAAGAATTCATGACAGGAAGAGAAGTATCGGTTCTCTCTTTTGTGGATGGTAAAACCGTAAAAACAATGACTTCTGCACAGGATCACAAGCGTGCAAAAGACGGAGATGAAGGATTAAATACTGGAGGAATGGGCACATTTTCACCGAGCCCGTTCTATACAGAAGAGATCGCGTCATACTGCCAGGAACATCTTTTCCAGCCGACAGTAGACGCTATGCGGGCGGAAGGAAGAGAATTCAAAGGAATCATTTTCTTTGGACTGATGCTCACAGAAGACGGGCCGAAGGTGCTGGAATATAATGCAAGATTTGGAGATCCGGAGGCGCAGGTCGTACTTCCGAGAATGAAGACAGACATTATAGATGTCATGGAGGCATGTATCGACGGAACACTGGATCAGCTTGAGCTGGAATTCGAGGACAATGCGGCAGTCTGCGTTGTGTTGGCATCTGATGGCTATCCGGTTGCCTATGAGAAAGGAATTCCGATTACCGGATTTGAAAACTTCAAAGACAAAGAAGGATATTACTGTTTCCATGCGGGAACGAAGAAAAACGAGAAGGGTGAGATCGTGACAAACGGCGGCCGCGTTCTTGGTATTACCGCAAAGGGAGCTGACTTAAAAGAAGCAAGAAAGAACGCTTATGAGGCAACAGAGTGGATTTCTTTTGCCAACAAATATATGCGCCATGATATTGGAAAGGCGATTGACGAGGCATAGAGGAGCGGGAAACCGGAAAAACGGGTACAGAAAGAGGATCTGTATCCGTTTTTCATTTTTACTGCCTTGATTGCAAAAGGAGGAAGAAGGGCATATAATAAAAAGAACTAGAAGAAAAGGAGTAAGGTCAGATGATTTATGAAAATATACTTGAGGCGGCAGGGAATACTCCGCTGATCCGTCTGCAGCACATGACAGGGGAGGATGACGCACAGATTCTTGTAAAATTTGAGGCGGTTAATGTGGGTGCGTCCATCAAGACGCGAACGGCTCTTGGCATGATTGAGGCGGCCGAAAAGGAAGGGAAAATCACGAAAGATACTGTGATTGTGGAGCCGACAAGCGGAAATCAAGGGATCGGACTTGCACTGATCGGTGCGGTAAAAGGATATCGCACAATCATTATCATGCCGGATTCAGTCAGCGAGGAAAGAAGAAAGCTGGTACGCCAGTACGGGGCAGAAGTACGCCTGATTCACGATGCAGGGAATATCGGGGATTGTATTCAGGAATGCCTTAATACTGCCATTCGGATGGCTGAAGAAGACCCAAATGTTTTCGTGCCGCAGCAGTTTGAAAATGAGAATAATGCCCGGGTACATTATGAATGGACCGGCCAGGAGATTCTTTCTCAGGTAGACTGTGCCATCGACGGCTTCTGTTCAGGAATCGGCACCGGAGGTACCATTACCGGAATCGGGAAAGCGCTAAAAGAGGCAAATCCGGACACACTCATCTGGGCAGTCGAACCGGAACATGCGGCGATTCTTTCTGGAAAGGAAGTAGGAACCCATGTGCAGATGGGAATCGGGGACGGGTTGATCCCGGGCATTCTTGATCAGGAAATTTATGATGATATTACAATTGTGACGGACGAGGAAGCTCTTCAGACAGCCAGAGAACTTGCTGCGAAGGAAGGACTGATGTGCGGGATCTCCAGCGGCACAAACGTGGCAGCAGCCCGGAGGATGGCAGCTCAGCTAGGAAAAGGAAAGACCGTGGTTACGATTCTTCCAGATACGGCAGAACGGTACTTCTCCACGCCGCTGTTTGAAGAATAGGAAAGACGGACAATAGATCTTTTTCTTGCAAAATCATGCCAGCTGTTATATGATGTGTGTAACAAACGAAAGAAAAGGGTGGAGCGTTTATGAAAGAAATCATGATAGAGATTGATTTTAACAGTGATGAAGCAATCTATATGCAGCTGCGCAACCAGATTATTATGGGAATCGCAATTTCTGCGATTCAGGATGGAGACACGCTTCCATCGGTGCGAAAGCTCTCTGAGCAGATTGGCGTGAACATGCACACGGTTAACAAGGCTTATACCGTACTGAAGCAGGAGGGCTTCATACAGCTTGACAGAAGGAGAGGAGCCGTAATCGCTGTCAGTGAGGATAAGCTTCACGCGCTGGAAGATATGAAGCGGCAGCTCCGCATGGTCCTTGCAAGAGGATACTGTAAAAATATTACGCGGGAAGAAGTACACGAGCTGGTGGACGAGATTTTCCACGAATACGAGACAGAGTAAATCAGATCAGGAGGACAGACATGGAAAACAGATATACAAGGCAGGCACAGGAAGCGCTGGATGCGGCCGGAAACTACGCGAAGGATTTCAAGCATCCGTACATCGGGACAGAGCATCTGCTTCTGGGACTGAAATCTGTCTATTCCGGAGTGGCGGGTCAGGTGCTGGATATGAATAGCCTGAAAGAAGACGAAGTGGTGAAGGTCGTGGGAGAACTGGTGTCTACGGTAGGGGAAGAGGCCTTTTCGGGGACTCCCAAGGAAAGCCCGCGACTGAAATTCATACTGGAAGAAAGTCGGAAGATTGCAGAGCGTTTCCGGATGGCAGAAATCGGAACGGAGCATATGCTTTTGGCAATCATCCAGGATACTGACTGCGTGGCGGCAAGGATTCTCATTACCTTAAACTTAAATCTTCAGAAGGTGATGCAGGACTGTCTTACTGCCATCGGTGAAAATCCAAAGGAATTTGCAGAAAAAAATGAAGGTGTTGCGAAAGGAGCAGTTCTGGAACAGTACTGCACCGATCTGACAGCCCTTGCAGAAGAAGGAAGGCTCGATCCTGTAGTCGGCCGTGAGGAAGAGATGCAGAGATTGATGCAGATTTTAAGCCGCAGGACGAAAAATAATCCGTGCATGGTCGGTGAGCCGGGTGTAGGAAAGACGGCAATTATCGAAGGAATTGCGCAGAGGATTGCAAATGAAGCCGTTCCAGAAAAAATGAGAGAAAAAAGATTGCTGTCACTGGATCTGGCGGCGTTGATTGCCGGTTCCAAATATCGGGGCGAATTTGAAGAGCGTATGAAGAAGCTGGTCAATGAAGTAAAGGCGGACGGAAATATTATCCTGTTCCTGGATGAGATCCATACGGTAGTCGGTGCAGGTGGCGCGGAAGGTGCCATGGATGCGTCCAATATTTTAAAGCCGTCACTGGCAAGAGGTGAGATCCAGCTGATTGGAGCAACGACGATCACAGAATACCGGAAATACATTGAGAAAGATGCCGCGCTTGAGAGAAGATTCCAGCCGGTTATGGTAGAAGAACCGTCCAAAGAAGAGACAGTCCGGATTCTGGAAGGAATTCGTGAAAAATATGAGGAGCATCATAAGATCGCAATCAGCCAGGAGGCACTTGAGGAGGCAGTGATACTCTCTGACCGTTATATCAGCGACCGCTTCCTGCCGGATAAGGCGATTGATGTCCTGGATGAAGCATGCTCAAAAGCAGCACTCCGTGGATTCAAAGTGCCAGAGAACATTGAGCAGATGGAACGGCTGATCAGGAACTTGGATCAGGATCTGGAGGCATCTATCAAAGAAGGACGGATGGAAGAGGCTTCCATCCTTGTAAAGGAGAAAAAGGAGACCAGTGAGAAATTACGACAGGCAAAAGGAAGGCTGAACCGGAAACAGAAGAATTCCCGGATTGTCCTGTCAGAAGGGGATATTGCGGAAGTTGTGGCAGAATGGACGAAGATCCCAGTGCAGAAGCTAGCCCAGTCAGAGACAGAGCGTCTCAAAAAGCTGGAGAAGATACTGCACAAACGGGTGATCGGTCAGGAGGATGCTGTCAGTGCGGTAGCAAGAGCAGTAAAAAGAGGTCGGGTTGGCCTCAAAGATCCGTCCAGGCCGGTAGGATCCTTCCTCTTTCTTGGTCCGACAGGAGTGGGAAAGACCGAGCTTTCCAAAGCACTGGCTGAGGCACTGTTCGGGGATGAAGAGTCCATGATTCGGATTGACATGTCCGAATACATGGAAAAACACAGCGTATCCAAGCTGATTGGCTCTCCTCCGGGATATGTAGGACATGAGGACGGCGGACAGCTCAGTGAAAAAGTCAGACGGCATCCATATTCCGTAGTACTTTTTGATGAGATTGAAAAGGCGCATCCGGATGTATTCAACATCCTGCTTCAGGTACTGGATGACGGACATATCACAGACTCTCAGGGAAGAAAAGTGGATTTCAGAAACACGGTCATCATTATGACGTCCAATGCGGGTGCTCAGTCCATCGTGGATGTAAAACGCCTGGGATTCAATACCGTGCAGGACGAAAAAGAAGACTACAAAAAAATGCAGAGCAATGTAATGGATGAAGTGAAACGGATCTTCCGACCGGAGTTTTTAAACCGGATCGATGAGATTATCGTGTTCCATGCCCTGACAGAAAAAGAACTGGAAAAGATTGTAGGACTGTTGTGTCAGGATTTAGTCAGAAGGGCAAAAGAACAGCTGGATATTACACTGAAAATCAGAAGCTCTGTGAAAAAGAAGATTGCCGAAGCAGGAAATGACCGGAAATACGGAGCAAGACCGTTGAAACGTGCGCTGCAGACACAGCTGGAAGATCCGCTGACAGAAGCAATTCTGAACGGGGAGATCAAGCAGGGAGATCTGGTGGAAACAGGAGTTTCTAAAAAAGAGATAAAATTTACAGTGAAAGAGACAAAGAACTAGAAAAAAAGAGCCGTTTATTATATAATGAGACTACGGTAAATATAAGATACGACCAGGAGGAAAAAGACATGACAGCAGTCAAAGAGTTACTGAGGGCGAATGAGGATGGAACAATCAGCTTCGGCGATTATACCTTACCTTCCAAGACGAAGAAAGAAGGAATTGAGTTTGAGGGAGATATCTATAAGGTGAAGACCTTTTCAGAGATCACGAAGCTGGAGAAAAATGGTATGTTCGTTTACGAATCGGTCCCAGGAACTGCAGTAGAGGGATTCCGCGCGGAGGAAAGCGGAGTATCTTTTCAGGTGAGCGGTAAAGAAGATGCTCAGTTTACACTGGAACTGGAGGCAGACAGCGAATACACTGTATATCTGGATGATGTGAACGCAGGGAAGATGAAGACAAACCTGAGTGGAAAATTAAGTGTCAGTGCAGAGCTGCAGCCTGATCAGACTGTTTGTGTGAAAATCATAAAAGCATAACTGGATAGGCAAAATGCTGCAAAGACCGGAAGATGGCTTTGCAGCATTTTTTTATTCTATCAGGAAAGTCCTTCGGACTCATCTCAGGTATTATATAGAGAGAAATTTAGTGAGGAAAGAGGAAAATCAGAATGGCAAAGACAAAAAAGACGGTATTTTTCTGTCAGAACTGTGGCCACGAGGAAGCAAAATGGCTTGGACAGTGTCCGGCATGCAAGGAGTGGAACACTTTTGTAGAAGAAAAGAAGATTCCGGAAAAGGGAAGCATAATAAGAGATCGGGAAAAAGCAGAGCCGGTTTCTCTTTCGCAGATAGAGACAAAAGGCGAGGACAGAATCCGAACGGAGATGGAAGAACTGGACCGTGTACTTGGTGGGGGGATTGTCAAAGGCTCTCTCGTTTTGGTGGGTGGAGATCCGGGAATCGGAAAGTCCACACTTCTTCTGCAGGTCTGCCGGATTCTGGGAGATAAAAAAGAAGATATCATCTATATTTCCGGAGAAGAATCTGCAAGACAGATTAAACTCCGTGCAGACCGGATGGGAGATTTCAGTGACCGGATTACTCTTTTGTGTGAAACAAATCTGGAAACCATCGAGGAAGTAATTCGGAGAAAAAAACCGGATGTGGCGGTGATCGATTCCATCCAGACGATGTATAGCGAAGAGATTGGTTCCGCACCGGGAAGTGTTTCGCAGGTGCGGGAGGCAACTAATACATTGATGCATCTGGCGAAAGGCATGGGCATTACGATATTTATTGTCGGACATGTGACGAAAGAAGGAACGGTAGCCGGACCACGAGTGCTGGAACATATGGTAGACACGGTTCTGTATTTTGAAGGAGACAGGCATGCCTCCTACAGGATCCTACGGGGAGTCAAAAACCGGTTTGGTTCGACCAATGAGATTGGTGTTTTTGAGATGCGAGAGGACGGGCTTCACGAAGTCAAAAATCCGTCGGAATTTATGTTGAATGGCAGGCCGGAACAGGCATCTGGTTCGATTGTAGCGTGCTCCATGGAAGGAACAAGGCCGATTCTTTTGGAAATTCAGGCGCTAGTCTGCCGGACGAACTTTGGTATGCCGCGAAGAACGGCAGCAGGCACAGATTATAATCGTGTAAATCTGCTGATGGCAGTACTGGAAAAACGGCTTGGCATGGCATTGGGAGACTGCGACGCTTATGTCAATATCGCCGGTGGAATCCGGATGAATGAACCTGCCATTGATCTTGGCATTGTTCTGGCCCTTGTATCCAGTTATCAGAATAAAGTCACAGATCCACATATGATTGTGTTCGGAGAAGTTGGATTAAGCGGAGAAGTCCGTGCAGTCAGTATGCCGAAACAAAGAGTTCTGGAGGCGAAGAAACTAGGATTTCAGACTTGTATGCTGCCAGCTGTTTCTATGGACAGTGTAGGCGAGATCAAAGGGATGAGACTGATCTGGGTAAAAAATGTCAGCGAAGCAATTCAATATTTATAAAAGAGTTGAGAAACTTTCGTATTATTTGTCGGGATTATGCCTATTCTTCTGACAGCCTGAACCGGTAAATGTTTTGGAAACCTGAAATCATAGCCGCGCTGAAAAGCGTGGCGAAACAGGTCGAAAAAGCAGAAAAAAACAAAAATCGAAAAAAGATAAAAAAAGTCAAAAAAAGTTGTTGACATTTATAAGTAGTAGTGATAATATATAACACGTTCCGCTGATAACTGTCAGCACAAAACATCACAGAGT
>CAUWJP010000021.1:0-53954 GCA_963559135.1 uncultured Sellimonas sp. | reverse complement strand
ATTATGGAATGATTTTTAGGGCAACACAATCCGTCGAATTATTTTGCGCTTACTAGTAAACAACTCGCGATCAGCACATCTCGATCAACATAATTGTAACTTTCTGCAATTTTCATCGCATAATTTAATACTCTGTACATATGCAGACTATCGTGTGCCGGAGCGGGCATCATTTTCATCATGTATTCTTCAATGATATCATATGTTTCCTTTGTCATGCTCTCCCTCCCAATATTAGAAAAACAAAATTTTAAAAGATTATCTTCATCATACGAGTCCACTTTTTTCTTGTCAATGACTTTCCTTTTTATTTCCATGATCGCATAAATCGAAAGTTTATTTATTTATTTTTTTATAATTTCTTAATCTTTGTTTTTTCTTTTTATCAGCTGGACTAATAGCTAAAATCAGATTACAATTGGCATATAAATAAATGTTAATACTGAAGTTGTGAAAAAAAATATTATTCTGCAATGACTGGAGGCGAAAAGTATGAAAAAGAAATCTAAAATCAATTACATATTTGTATTATATATTCTTGTTTCGCTCGTATATATTTTTTGTTCTTCAAGGGAAATATTTTCTCCTTTTTATACCAATTGTATATTCATGATATATACAGTAGTTATAGCAGTATTTTTATTTTCCGAATGGAAAAAATCACATCGTTCTTTTGATTTTATTTGCTTTATATTCTCTTTAATACTGGTATTTTTAATGATAAGTTATGTGATAGAAACTTTGACAAATCCTTAAGATAAATATTAGCGATATGGATATTTCCATAACCTGGGAGGATTACCCAATGAAAAAATATAAGAAACAAATATGTCGCGTTCTACTAATTTTTTTTGCTTCATATTTTTTGATGGACACTGTTCAAAATTATCAAAATAAAAATTATTTGATTCTGTCCATTCACCAGAGTATTCAAAATATCGTCACTATTCTACCAAGTATTGAAGATGAAATAAAAGCAAACCAAACAGTCGCTGACTCTTTTGACTTGCCCACTCTTGAACTTATAAGCATGGATTTCAGAAATTCTATGGATGAATTATGCATTCAGCCAACTTTTTTTAACCACCAAGTACCAGACCAGTTGTATTCCATTTATCATGATATCAAAAACTGTATTCTTCATAAAGATATTGATACGGCGCGTGCTTACAGAAAAATCTTTACTGAACTTTATGATTCATTGACGGATGAAAATGGAAATCCGAAAAAATTTATTTTTACAAGTTCCGCTCTTTACTATTATAACAAAGCAAATAATGCGATCTCAGATCTAAAGGAGGATGTCCACTACCCTTCTTATTACGAATAAAATGACAGCCGGACAACATGTATTGCATATTGCCGGCTGTCATTTTTATATTTCCTCTTCTTTTACAATATTCTGCAACCATACTCCTTTTTTTACAAGAACGAATCCGATGATACATTTAATAATATCCGCTGCCATAACTGCAAAATAGATATAGTAAATCGATAGTCCCGTAAAATGACTTAAAACAAAAGCAAGTGTGACGTTCACAATCCAAACATACGCACCGTCGAAAAAAAACGTCACCATTGTTTTGCCACCAGAACGCAATGTGAAATAAGCCGCATGAAGGAATGCGTTTATTGGCATAAAGCAGGCTGCTTCAATGATAAAAATGCGTGCCATATGCCTTACCTCATCACTTGTATTGTAAAATTGCGGGAACAGAGGTGCTGCAGCTAAAGCCATCACTGCTCCAATTACAAAACATAGAGCTACCGAAAATGCAATCAGCTTCGTATCCGTTTCTCTTGCTTCTTTCATTTTTCCCGCTCCAAGAAGCTGTCCCACAATAATGGCGACAGAATCGCCAAGCGCGATAAACGCTACATTAAAAAGATTTGCAATCGTGTTGGAAATATTCATTCCGGCAACTACATCCAGTCCACGTACCGAATAGCACTGCATCAACAGTGCAACACCTGCCGCCCAGAGCGTCTCGTTGACAAGAAGCGGTGTTCCTTTTATAAGGATCTTTTTTGTCAAGTTCAGAGGAACTTTCATCGTCCGGTATAATCCACTTGAAAAACTGTAAAAATACGGATGGCTGTGTGTCCACCCGATTACAATGGCCGCTTCCACATATCGGGAAAGCACCGTTGCCGCAGCCGCTCCCATGACTCCAAGTGCAGGTACCCCGAATTTCCCATAAATCAGAATATAGTTAAACACGAGATTGACCAACACAGCTATGATACCTGCTTTCATTGGCAGAACCGTTTCTCCTGTTTCACGCAATGTACTGGAATAGGACTGTACCATCATAAACGGTGGCAAACCGATAAGCATGATTTTTACATACTGTATCCCGTACTTCAAAGCTGCCTGCATATCCTGTCCACCCTGGTCTCCCTGAAGATAGAGCATGATAAGCTGCTTGTGAAAAGCCAGCAGAATAACAATGGCCAGAAGAGTCATGATGCCGGCGATCCATACTTTAAATCGAAACGTATTCCGGACTCCCTCATCATTACGCTGTCCGTAATATTGTGCTGTAAAAATGCCTGCGCCGGATACACCTCCGAAAATACAGAGATTGTAAATCAGAAAAATCTGGTTGACAATCGCTACACCGCTCATCTGCTCGGTTCCCACTCGCCCTACCATAATGTTGTCAAGAAGGCTGACAAAATTGGTAATCCCATTTTGAATCATAATGGGTATAGCGACTCCGAGAACAAGCATATAAAACTTTTTATCCCCAATAAATGGTTTTAATCTGTTCATGTATCCCCCTTTGTATCATCTCACCTGATACCTCTCAAATTCCTTTTTATTCTGTTTCCAGTTTCCAGCCAAAGTCCCCGTGGTAAATCATTTCTCGTGTCATTCCACCGTCAATACAAATATTCTCTCCTGTTATAAAACCTGCTTTGGGCGAACAAAGAAACAGTACCATATTGGCAATATCCATCGGATTTCCCACTCTTCCGACCGGTTGTTGAAGGGCATCTGCCCCTTCATATTCCTGATATTCTGTATCAATCCACCCTGGTGAAACAGAGTTTACACGGACTTTTCCGGCAAAGCTGACTGCTAACGCATGAGTCAAAGCCGCGATGACACCTTTTGCTGCTGTATAGCTTTCAGTTTCTGGTTGGCTCATTCTGTCTCTTGATGACGAAATATTGACAACGGCACTTCCTGAAGTAAAATAAGGTAAAAATAACTGCGTCAGATAAAATGGTGCAGTCACCCCTACTGCCAAGGCATACTGGAACTCTTCATAAGAACAGGAACCAATACCTTTCATTAGTGGTGGTGCATTATTAATCAGATAATCCACATGCCCATGCTTACTTAATACATAAGAAGCAAAAGCCTCCAGAGTTTCTTTCTTACCAATGTCTCCTTGAAAATGATCTCCTTCTGTCAAATCGATAATTTCAACAAGTGCTCCTTCTTTACGGAAAAGCTCCGCAATTGCTTTGCCGATTCCGTGTACACCCCCTGTTATAACAACAACTTTATTTTCAAACTCCATCTTCCTCATCCTTTCTCCCTAATCCATCCCGATATACTTCATTCATCTTTTCCCATGCCTGCTCCGACTCCTTTTTACGCATTATCTGTTCTCTGTCGCTAAGTATCGCAAGCATCTCATCAATCATATCTTCGATTCTTGGATCTGTTATACGATATAAATATCCTAGCATACGTGTAGCTGTATAATCAGTATTCATGTACTTGTAGGCTATTTCCCCACAAAGCTCTTGTGGATATCCTTTTTCTATCAGAAGATGATATAATTCTTTTGTTTTTTCTGAAGCCATCTTTATCACCCCGATATTTTTTCAAAACGATATTTCTGTTGGATATCAGGGTATTTTTCTCGATCTACTTCACTCATAAACATCTCATAAGGTCTGGCACAAACTTTAAATGGTGCATACAAAGCCTGATAAATGACCAGTTTTTCTTCCGTTTCCGTATGTTGTGCAAATGCTAAAATCTTGTAAAGATATTCTGATGTTTCCAGAGAAACCCATTCTCTTTTAAAATGCCTTACAATATCACCTTCCCGGATATCTCTGTCACACTTATCTCCGTCTGATTTGTATGTGTTATTTATTTCAAGTTCCAGATATTCATCTTTATCAAGAGAAACCGGAATTCCAGACTTCCCTGTAATATGAACCCCGCCATACCAAGTGCCTTGAACCTCAAATACATCTCCCACTGCATATTCTGATGTATTTTCATCATTCTTTTTTATAATTTTTATCTGACTCATGTCCGTATTGCCTCCTGCCTGTAAGATAAATTGCTTTACCTTTCTCTTCTAGAAGATTCTATCATAATCTATTCTATTTCGCCATATGATAACATGGTAAGTTTTGCAGATCTAAAAGACAGAGATGCCGAAAACAACTTCTATCCGGAAAATACAAATGATATAGTCATATAATAAGAGCTGGACGAAACAATATCTTTGTTTCATCCAGCTCTGTTTTTATCCTTTGATGGATCCTCCTGTCATTCCACGTACAAGCAGTTTGCGGAAAATAAGTGCTGCCGCTGCCGGAGGGAGAATAATCAGCATCCCGGCCGCTGCGGTAATACCATAAAGAATCGTATCTTTTGTCATAAACTCCGATGCAACGATGGCAACAGGTTTTGTGTCAATATTGGATGCTAGAATCAACGGAATCTGAAACTGGCTCCATGTACTCAAAAACATGATCAGAATGCTGGCACAGATAATCGGATAAGAGATAGGTAGAAAGATATTAAAAAACGTACGTACCCTCCCACATCCATCTACAAGAGCTGCCTCCTCCAATTCTTTTGGAATGGTGGAGAAATAATTGCTCATAAGCCAGACACTCATCGGAAGGAACGAACTGGCATATACCATACTCAGCCAGAACGTACTGTTCAAAAGCTGCAACGATGAAAACATCCTGTACAGGGGAATGATCGTTGCAAAAACAGGAATAACCATCGTAATCAAGATGAGATTTTTGATAACCTGTTTTCCTTTAAACTCCATCCTGCTCAATGTATAGGCCGTGATCGACGCAATCGGAACCCCGATCAGCAAGGTACACCCTACTGCTTTCAGAGAATTTTCCAATCCCCGAAACAGGCGGATATGCTGTTGACTGATCACATCAAACAAAGTTCGATAATTATCCCAGGTGATTTCCGTCGGAAACATATTCATGGAATTTTTGAACATTTCATATTCCGGTGTGATCGAAATGGAAAATGCCCACACAAAAGGACCTACCGTAAAAATTAAAAAGACAATAACTGCAATCCAGTAAAAAGGTGAACTTCTCTTTTTCAAAATTCCACCTCCTTATTCAGACTCCTAAGATAGAAAAATCCCAGAATTGCTGCCATCAACATAATGATATACGTCAATGCGCTTCCTTTTCCAAAGTCAAGAAAAGAAAATGTCGTCAGATAACTTTCAATCAACAGATTTTTTCCAATATCTTTATATCCCGCAAGGGCTACAATCTCATCAAAAATATTGATGGCCGTGATGGACGCAGAAGTAATGCTGATTCCGACAAACGGAAGCATCAATGGTGCTGTCACATACCGAAACAATGTAAACGGACTGCCTCCGTCAATTTTTGCTGCCTCATATAATTCTTCCGGAATTGCATGCAGGCCTGATAGGCATACAATTGCACAAAATGGAATGCTTCGCCAGGCCACTACGATTGCTACAATAAGGAGCAAAAGCCATCTATCCGCCAACCACATGATAGGTTCCTCGATCAGATGTAGACGAATCAAAAGTTTATTCATAAACCCATAACCTGGATGAAAGATAAACCGCCATATAATTCCGTTAACAATCGGAGGAAGTGCCCATGGAAGCACTGCAAGTGCCATTAAAATGCCGGATATTTTCGTATCCACATTTAGAAGTAAGGCTACTGCCGTACCAAATACTGTTGTCAGAATGACAACGATAACAAGCAGAAAAATTGTATTTTGCAAACTGTACATAAAGGAGTCCGATGTCAAAACTTCCATATAGTTCTTTAGACCGACAAAGGCAGTATCATCCGGATTTGTCAGTTTTATTTGTTTCAGACTATAGGAAAATGTCATGATAATCGGATAAAATACCAACACGCCCATTATAATTATAATGGGCGTAAGTAATATATAAGGTAAAAATTTATTTGTCTTCAATTAATTCATTCACTTTCGTATTCATAGCGTCAAATGTTTCCTGTGGTGTCTGTTTGCCAAGAACCATCTGATTGATATTGTTATACATCGTATTGCTCATCTCTGAATAATAAGATGGAACACCGTTCGGGAATACAGATTTGATCAAATTTGCCTCATCAAGCATTGCCCCGGCATTTTCAAATGTACCGTCTTCCACCATCTCCGCAAGTACAGAGTTTCTTGTCGGGATAGAACTGTTTACCGCATACATTCTTTTCTGGATATCTGCCGAAGAGTACCATTTCACAAATTCTTCTGCCTCTTCTTTATTTTTAGAAAAAGAAGTGATTCCTACTGCTTCCGGAAGTGCCATTGTCTGCTCGGAAGTACCTTCTTTACCCGGAAGAAGAATCGGAACGATATTGCCAATCTCGGAGCATTGTTCAGGATCATTGCTGATTCCTACAAACTTTGTAGGTCCAACCATAAAGCTTGCCTCACCGGAAGTGATTTTTCGATAACAGTCCATTCCATTGAATGTGATTGCAGCTGGGTCTACATAGCCTTCCTGGACAAGTTGATTTTCAAATGTCAAAGCATCAACGACTGCATCCTGATTTAACGTATCATCGTCATTAAATACCTGTCCACTTCTTGAAAATGCCATCCACATCATGGATGTAGTTGCAGATTCATCGGCATTCATCGGCATTGTATATGGATACTCTACTACACCTGCTTCTTTAATCTTTTTCAATGCATCATACACTTCGTCCCATGTCTCCGGAGCCTTTGTAATTCCTGCTTTTTCAAAATGTGCTTTGTTATAATATGCAATTCTGTAGTCATTTGCATAAGGGACCGCAAGGATTTTTCCATCGATTGTAAATGTCTCCAACGTAGGCATATCCGTTTTATCCTCATCACTCATCTCGATCGGTTCCAGCCATCCCGCGCTGTTCATTTCTCCGACCCATGACCAGTCTACCTCAATCACATCGGCTGCAGCTTCTCCGCCGCTTGCTGCAATAGAGACCTTGTCACGTATATCGTCCCAGCTTACTTCATTAAAAACAACGGAAATTCCTGTTTCCTCTGTAAATTCAGCCAAAAGTTCATCCCCTGGATTTGCCCAGTCAGGTGCCATAAATGTAATTTCTTTTTTTTCTTCTGTTTTCCCCTCTTTGTCACTGCTGTCTGAGCCACACCCAACTGCCAGAGTTGATAGCATGATAGCACAGAGCAAAATGCTCACCATTTTCTTTTTCATGATATTTCTCCTCCTTTGATACTATTATTGCAAGTATTTAAGAAAAGTATAACAAGCTCATTTTATGGTGTCTAATTGATTACTCACATAGTTTTTATAACTTATAGATATTTTAAATACATTCCATTCTATCATCATATTTCTAAAACAATTCTAAAACAATTTATCTGTACACTTATTTTTTGTACTACTTTATGATATACTTTTCTTCGGCGTATTCGCTTTTTTATTAATTAGTAGTTTTATAGTTTATCTAAGGAATTTTAATATGCGATTACATGAGACTAAATTTTCACTTATTTCCAAAGAAAATCTGACTGCATTCCGCTCAGGCCTTGTGGATGGTTTCCCAATTGGTCTTGGTTATCTCGCAGTTTCCTTTTCTCTTGGAATTGCCGCAAAAAATGCTGGACTCTCCGCTTTTCAAGGATTCATTGTCAGTCTGTTCTGTATGGCATCAGCCGGTGAGTATGTGGGCTTTCTTTCCATCGCGGCATCTGCTTCCTATATTGAAATTGCGGTGGCAACTTTTGTCGCCAATGCCCGGTATTTGCTTATGAGTACAGCTATGAGCCAGCGTCTGAAGCCGGGACTCCCTTGGTTTCATCGTTTTCTTATGGCTTTTGGTATCACGGATGAACTTTTCGGAATTGCTATTGCGCGACCCGGCTATATGAATCCTTTTTATAACTACGGTTCTTTCCTCATTGCCGCATTGCCTTGGGCCGGAGGTACCTCTCTTGGAATCATAGCAGGAAATCTGCTTCCGCTTCGCCTTGTGAGCGCCTTTGGTGTTGCATTGTACGGTATGTTCCTGGCTGTTATTATTCCACCGGCAAAAAAAGATAAGGTGATAGCGGGGCTGATTATTCTTTGTTTTGCTACCAGTTTTGCTGCTTCCCACGCACCTGTACTTGGGGATTTGACAGACGGGACAAGGACAATCTTACTTACTGTTATAATTTCAACTATTGCAGCGATCCTATTTCCAAAGGAGATTGAACAATGATAAGAAATATTTACCTTTATATATTAATTATGGCGGCTGTCACCTACGCCATCCGTGTACTGCCTCTGACTCTGATTCAAAAGCCAATTAAAAGTAGATTTCTCCGTTCATTTTTATATTACGTCCCTTATGTCACGTTAGCAGTTATGACATTTCCTGCAATTGTTCATGCCACACAAAGTCCGGTTTCTGGAAGTATCGCTCTTATAGTAGGTATACTTGCTGCATGGTTCGGGCTTGATTTGTTTAAAGTTGCGCTTGGATGTTGCGGAGCTGTCTTGCTTGTTGAATTCTTTTTATAGCACTACACTGATTTCTTTTATTATTGACATGTCAATTTTTATATTTTTTTCATAGAATTTTTATGCATTTCTCTTTGAAATCATGTATAGTAACTGTGTCAAATAAACAGGAGGGATACAAGCAATGAGTCAGTTAGAAGAATTTATGAAACTATTAACAGGTAATTTTGACAATCGCGAACAGTATGAAGCTTTAAAAAAGAATGGAGAAAACTATCCATTCGCAGAACACGTCAACACGCCTTGCAATGATAAAATCACAAATCTCCCTTCCGATTTTCAGGGAGAATTTCTTGTAGAAGAAAGCTACTATACAACAAGCAAAGGGAAACATGTATCTTCTCATCTGTTTCTTTTTACGGAAGAAGAGAATGGAATTCTTCTGACATCCTATGACATTCCGGATGGATATGATAAAAATTCTTTCACTTATAACGATCTGAAGGCTGTTGATTTTCAGACATTGAAACCATCTTCAAAATTCACGCCAGCCTTATATCAATTAAAAGACGGTATCTTTGAGGGTGGTAGTATCAGTATGTTCTCACCGGTTCTGAAATTTACTCTGTTTGAACGTTTTTCAACCGAATGGCTGGAAGTATCCGAATCTATGGAGGTAAATGGAAAGAGGACCTTTGGCTATGATGAACCAATCCTCTATAAAAGGAAAAAGTAGTTTACATAAAGAGCGATGGGGTAAGGCCATCGCTCTTCTTGCTTTCACACAACTTCAAATACTAAAATTCGTTCTCGATTATTTTCTCCCGGGAAAAGATCTTCACAAGATATCTCGTCCGAAAACAAAAGGTGTTCTTCTGTCATCAGAAGACCTAAATATTCATCAGATGGGTAATAAAAGAACAGGAGAATCTTTCTTTTATTACCCATCTGATGAATCATAAATCCTCGCCAGGACTTTACGTAGAATTTCTACAGAAAAAGGATTAAAAAAACAGCATCGATTCACCGCTTCCGGAATCACATAGGACTCAGCATTTTCCATAACAAAATCTGTCCGGCTTCCTGACACAGCATGCTTCTTATTCTCCTGTGCATTTTGAAAGATACGCTCATTATATTCGATTCCGACAGAAAAGCATCTTGTCTGATACGACATAAAAAAGCAAACACGGCCCTTTCCAGTTCCATAATCCAGCAGTGTCTGCTTCTTTCCTATCAAACCTGTTTCGGCAAGTCTTTCCAATACACAATATGGAGTCGGTTCATATGGATAGTGATATCGATCCGAGTGAGAGTCATCCCTTCCGGATGTTCGAACTTTCAACAATTTGTCCCACTGCCCTTCTTTCTGTTCCATAGTTAAATAATCCTCCCTGAAAGATGATCGATTTCATGCTGTACAATCTGCGCAGTCCAGCCGCTCAGTTTTAAGCGTTGTTTTTTCCATTCAAAATCCTGATATTCTACCTCAATGTTCTGATACCTTGTTGTTTTTCTCAATCCGTCCAGCGAAAGACATCCCTCTTCTGTCTCATAGAGATCTCTTTTGGATATAATAACAGGATTGAACATCACGATATCCCACAGTCCCACATTCACTATGATAATATTCTTCTTCTCACCAATCATATTTGCAGCCATCCCAACACAATGTTCCCTGTTTGCCTGCAGTGTATCCTGCAGATCTTTTCCAATCTGCAAATCATTTCTGGTGGCCGGCTCAGACTTCTGAGTCAGAAAGAATATGTCTCTTACAATCTGTTTGACCATCGTCTACAATCTCCTTCCGCATTGAGAGTATTTTTTCTTTAAAAAATATAATTTCATTATATCAAAATCTAATTCTCATTAAACTGTCATTCTCTGACATCATAACAGGGAGCAACACTTCAATCATTGAATAATGTCACTCCCTGTTTATTCATTTCCCTCTGCTTATTCTTTCTCCTGTAGCAGTTCGTCCTCTTCATAAGTCTTATGATCCCGTGGATCCAGCAGATATTTCATGAATTCACGGTCAGTATATTCGGTTTCCAGAAATTCACTGTAACATGGATATATTAAATCATGGAATCCCTTTTCAAACAAGTGATCTTCCAGATTCCCTTTGTAGTTTGCATCCTCATCCCTTTTCTGCCGCCATGCATCTGCTGTTTCAGACAATTCCTGGAGGGTAATGCCGTGAGTAAACATCCACCACATCTGGAACTTGGCATATGCTTTCTTCCGAAAAGCTTCCCGTTCTGAGCTTTCCTCTTCACGTGTTTCGTAGTGTTTTAAAATTTCACGGTTCCGTGCTGTATCCAGGTAATAACGCTCAAAACCTTTTCCGAGATTAAGGTCGCGGATCATGACTACTCCGTCCATCTCCGCGAACCGGACTGCATCTTCCAAAGACATGTCCGCATCGGCGGACATATTGATGAATTTTGCGCCATATTGATCTGTATCTACTACATAATGCGTCGGCCGGGCCCAGAATGCTTCCATCAGAATCTGTACTTTTTCTGCTATGCTCTCAGCTCTTCTATCTGTATTTCCGTATTTGGATCCTACTCTGTTGCGAACCCGGACATAGGCATAGCCAAGAAGTGCTTCTTTACTTGGAGCAAGTGTCCCGATAATATGTTTCAAGGCTCTGTTAGCACAGACACGTTCCCCTTTCGTAATCTCGTCCTGAATCTGTAACAGTCCCTGCTTAACAAATTCGTATGTATTTCTGGTAAATCTTTGCATGTTGCTTCCCCCTGTTTATCTAAATGTATTCCTTCTGCAACGAAAATATGATGCAAAATCAATCCTCGTGAAAACGACAGGAAAGAATATAGATATTGTCATCGTCCATACAATAGCCTGTCCTTATCATTGATCCGGCGGCTCCAGCAGCCTTCCATCCTGCCTGTCAGGGGCTCAGGTTTACCGATTCCGTTAGCTCTGTTTTCACAAATATCTGACTTGTATTATAATATATGTACATCATGTCGTCAACACAGGAAACTTATTCCAGATCCCTGTTTTGGAGTTCTGTTTTCGACTGAAGCCGAGAACGAAAAAAGGCCGAAGAGTTTCTCTTCAGCCTTGAATTTTCAAGGTTTTCAATATCAACGGGATTTGGCATTCGGATAGATCTTTTCCATTCTGGCATCGTCAAACCAGGTGTCGATCAGCTTTTCAACGGCATTGTCCGGCGTATCGTCTTTGGCTCTCTGATCATATCTTACGAGGGCCGCAGCTGATACAAGCATATTCACTGACATGAATGCCACAAGACACCATGTCACAATATATCCTGTAAGTTTTGGTATCTTCTCAATCCAGTCAGAAAACCGCGGATACAGTACCTTAATCCATACAACGGCTGCAATTCCCCAGAAGAAACAGTAAAGCAGATTGATCCTGCCTCCAAGATTGAATGGGATGTTGCTGTAATCCCAGAACACTTTTCCAAAAAAGAGTTCCGAAAAAACGCTACACAGGTACTCATATGCCCCTCCGAGAAATGTACCTATCAGAAACAGATATCGATCCGGTTTGTCTCTATCCTTATGTAAAAGAATCGTTGCTGCAGCAATGGCCATTCCCCAGACAATACTGAACGGGCCCCATACAAGACTGCTCCGACTCATCCACACACCTGCTGTGATCCGGCAGAAAATGGTCTCAACCAGATCTCCAAGAAGGGAGCCGATGACAAACAGCCAGAACACCTTATAAAACCCGCATCCTTCGGCAAAACGGCCTTCTTTTTCAACTTCTTCTCTCACACCTTGAATCAGCGGATAGGCCTTTTCCATTCTTCGCTCAACGTGTCCGACGATGAGAGCTGTAAATTTTCTTGTGGCAACTGCTACATTGCGGTTCCAATGAACTGCCACTTTTGCCGGCTTTCCAATATGGAATGCAGCCGCCGATGACACGGACATGTCGACAACAATTCCAGCAAAGGCAATGCCGATAAAAATATTCCCAAGTGGCTTCGGAATCAACTGAAACAGATCAATAAACTCTTCATCTCCGAATTTCAGTGCTAACATTCCAAGAAGTCCCCAGAGAACACTGTATTGCAGACAGATATATCCATCAAAGTTCCATTTCTTATCGGAATAATCCCACCATTTGTGTTGATTCATCCGCTCGAGAATCTTCCCGGCAAACCATTCGATCATAGTGGCAATTATCATACAGCCGAGAAACAGGAAAAATGGCCGATTCTCCAGATCTTCCAGAGCAATGATTATGATCACTGCTGCCGTTCCGTAGATAAAACAGAACGGTCCGGAAGAAAATCCACGGTTTACAAATTTCTTCTTCCGTATGGTTCCGACAATCGTCTCCACAAACCATCCAAGGAAAGAATAGATCAGTATCAACCATATAAGCTCTGAAAATGTATATTGCATAATTACTCCTGATGTCTAATTTTATCTTTTGTATTCCTGCTCCATATATTCTTCCAGCGCATCGATCCATGTCGGCATTTTGTGAATGCCGAGTACTGTGATCAGGAAATTGTCCAGTACCGTAAAGGTCGGTCTTGCGGAACAGTACTCCGCTTTTCTTGTCGGTACAGGGATAATCTTCACGTCTTTTCCTGCGATCCGCACAATTTCTTTTGCGAATTCGTACCGGTTGCAGACGCCGCTGCATGTTACGTGGTAAGTTCCGTATTCTTCTGTATTGATCAGATTCAGCATGAATGCCGCCAGTGCATTGGCGCTTGTCGGTGAACCATACTGATCGTCCGAAATATAGAGCTCTGTCTTTGTCTCAATCGCTTTTAAAATCTGATTGACAAAATTTGCTTCGCTTCCACGGCCAAATACCCAGTTGCTCCGGATAATAAAATGGTCGTGTGCAAACTCCTTGACATAGTTTTCGCCTGCAAGTTTGCTTCGTCCGTAAGCCGTCATTGGATCTGTTTCATCAAATTCGTGGTACGCTACCTGACGGATACCGTTAAAGACATCATCCGTTGACAGCAGGAGAATCTTGGCTTGAATTTTGGAAGCTGCAATTGCAAGATTTCTCGCTCCGATTGCGTTTACCTTATAGGCGTACTCCGGTGATTCCTCACATGTACCCACGTTTGTGACTGCAGCACAGTCAAAAATTACATCCGGCATATTCTCCTTTGCAAATGCCAGAACCTGATTCAAATTTGTTACATCGACTTCTTCAATGTCAGTATTGATAATCTCAGCGTCCGGCTGATGCTGCTTTGACATATCGTTGAGCGCACATCCAAGCTGACCGGCCGCTCCTGCAATCCATATTTTCATCTTCTTCACCTGATTTCTCTACTCTTGTGTGTTCCCGGCATCCGGATACTTTGCTTTTAATGCTTTTGTTACAACCTCTGGTACATATCTGCTTGTGTCCGAGCCATAATATGCAAACTCTTTTACCAGCGTAGAACTTAAGAAGGCATATTCCAGACTTGTCGTAAAGAACATAGTGTCAATCTCGTTGTCCACACTGTGGTTGATCTGTGCCAGCTGCATTTCATATTCGAAATCCGTAACGGCCCTAAGTCCACGGATAATCAGTCTTGCATGGTTCTGCTTTGCAAACTCGACGGTCAGTCCCTCAAATGCCTTCACAGTTACATTCGGGAAATCTTTTGTCACTTCCTGAAGAAGCTGCAGACGCTCCTCCATGGTAAAAAGCGGTGTTTTTTTCTGGTTGACAAGAACGCCGATAATAAGCTCATCTACCACTTTTGACGCCCTTGTGATGATATCCAGATGTCCGAAAGTAACCGGGTCAAAACTGCCTGGATATACTGCTTTAATCATCTGTATTCCTCATTTCATGAAAATTTCTTCAATAACTATACTACAAAATACCGGTCAGGTCAAACTGTTTCAGGGATGGCAGAGAAAACGGTGCCTGGATTTGCTGGAAAATTTCTATTCTTTGAGGAAGCGCCAATGGGAACTTTTCACAATCCAGAGAAAGATAGCTCACAAACAACAGGACACTAATGACAATCCGGACTCCCAGCGTGCCGATCTGCTGCTTTTCCTGCTCATCCGGATAGAGACTCTCATAAGCTGCCCGATACCGTGGGTGGATTGCCGGTGCCTGAAGGGATGAATCCGTCATGCTTTCCTCCCTTGCCCGCATTTGTTCCAGCGCCTCTTTTTTCTTTCTTTCCCGGCTGTCATTCAAATTCATACACCTCCACATTACCGTCTAAAAAGACAGGGTATATAGTAATATATACCCTGTCTTTTCCAAGTATGCTAATGTCTGTCAGATAATTCTTGAATAATGTCGTTCCAGTCAAGCCCACGCTCTACCATCAGCACCATAGCATGATAAAGGAAATCAGAGAGCTCGTACTTCAATTCTTCTGTATTCGGGTTCTTAGCCGCAATAATCACCTCAGCAGCCTCTTCTCCCACTTTCTTCAGAATTTTATCAATTCCTTTATCAAAGAGATAATTGGTGTAGGATCCTTCTTTCGGATTCTTTTTCCTGTCCCTGATCGTATCATACACGGTTTCAAAAATCTGAAGCGGATTAGTTTCATCATAATCGGTTCCTGCAATCGTCTGGAAAAAGCATGTCGGATTACCGGTATGACAAGCTGCTCCGATCTGCTCTACTTTTGCAAGAAGAGTGTCCTTATCACAGTCGACCGTCAGGGATTTAACATACTGAAAATGTCCGGATGTTTCACCCTTTGTCCAGAGACACTGTCTGCTCCGGCTGTAGTACGTCATTTTCCCGGTTTTCACCGTACGGTCAAATGCCTCTTCATTCATATAGGCAAGCATCAGCACTTCGCCTGTTCTGTAATCCTGCGCGATGACCGGAATCAATCCGTCGGAATTCAGTTTGAAATCAGAAAAGTCAAGCATGCTCTCAAAGGAGGTCATCTGAATCCCGTAATCCTGACACTCTGTTTTAAAAACATGAAAATCCATATCCATGCGACTGACGAATTTACCGGAAATACCTCTTGCTCCCGGACTTTTCAGAATCCGGAAAATTTCAGATTCTTCCATCGTATCGGTAAGGATCACATATGGAATTTCGGTCAGAGTCATCACAGAATTCAGATCCAGTCTGTGCATGAAAATGATCTCGCTGCTGTATTTTTCAATCAGATGCTGCTGCTTGAAAAGCGTATCAAAATCGTTCAGAGAAACGGCTATTTTCTCTTTTCCGAATCTTTTGGAAGCTTCCTCCAGCATCTTTACAGAGCTTGCTTTGGAGAAATTCAGGACGACCCGTTTGGCTCCGGTGTAAAGTATCTTTTTTACATCTTCCAAACGTTTGATGTTTCCTCCTGCAACAACAGGAATTCCGGCTGATTTTGTGATTTTTTTCAACAGATCGATGGACTCTTCATGATCCTCGTCCGAATCAGACAGGTCAAATATTAGAAGCTCGTCTGCTCCCTGATCGCTGTAATGCTTTGCAAGAGCAACCGCATCTTCCGAGAGAACATCCTTGTTATCGAACCATCTGACTGCTTTTCCCTGCCACAAAAATACACAGGGAACAATTCTTTTATAACTCATCTGTTTTCAGTTCCTTTCTACTATAAGCTTCCTTTTGTAGACCATACGTCCGTTATACCAGGCTCAAAGGAAACGGCCATATGAAGAGACTTTCCAAAGCTTTTAAAAAGCGCTTCCGCCATGTGATGATTATTTCCGTCATCGACGATTTTCAAATGCAGATTCATCATGGCACTGTAGGATACAGCATAGAAAAATTCCCGGATCATCTCTGTATCCATTTCTCCGATTTTTTCCACGGTAAACTCCGCCTGGTATTTCAAAAACGGACGCCCTGATAGATCGATTGCCGCAAGGGAGAGCGTTTCATCCATCGGAAGGAGGAAAAAACCAAATCTACGGATACCCTTCTTATCGCCAATAGCATCTGCAATCGCCCGCCCAAGGACAATCCCGGTATCCTCAATAGTATGGTGCGTATCTACGTTTAAATCACCCTCCACATACACTTCCAGGTCAAAGAGGCCGTGTCTTGCAAACCCTTCCAGCATATGATCGAAAAATCCGATTCCGGTCTGAATCTTCGCCTTTCCGCTTCCATCCAGATTCAGGCGGACAGAGATATCTGTCTCTTTCGTCTTTCTGTGTTGTTCCGAGATTCGCTCTGGCATCGCTATTCCCCCTCTTCCTCAAACCGGACTTTGATCGAATTAGCATGGGCAGTCAACTGTTCTGCCTGCGCAAAGTATTCAATGTCCTCATGAATTTTCTTAAGTGCATCTTTGGAGTAGGAAATGATGCTGGACTTTTTAATAAAATCATCAACAGAAAGCGGAGAGAAAAACTTCGCTGTTCCATTTGTCGGCAAAATGTGGTTCGGTCCTGCAAAGTAGTCTCCAAGCGGTTCGCTTGCATACTCTCCAAGGAAAATTGCCCCTGCATTGCGGATCTTTGTCATCACATCGAACGGATTTTGCGTCAGAATTTCCAAGTGTTCGCTTGCAATTTCATTGGCTGTTTCGATCGCTTCATCCATCGTTTGGGCAACAAGGATATATCCGTAATTGTCCAGTGATTTCTGTATAATCTCGGCACGGGAAAGTTCTTTTAAGAATCCGTCCACTTCATCGGATACCTTCTGTGCCAGTTCGGCGCTTGTTGTTACCAGAATCGCAGAAGCAAGCTCATCGTGCTCTGCCTGGGAAAGAAGATCCGCCGCAACATATCTTGGATTTGCGGTTTCATCTGCGATAACTAAAATTTCCGAAGGGCCGGCTACCGAGTCAATGCTGACATAACCATAAACTGCTTTTTTGGCAAGAGCAACATAAATATTTCCCGGTCCTACAATCTTATCTGTCTTTGGGATGCTCTCTGTTCCATAGGCAAGAGCAGCGATGGCCTGTGCTCCTCCTACTTTATAAATAGCGTCCACTCCTGCTTCTTTTGCTGCAACCAGTGTATGCGGGCTGACCTTTCCACCCTGTCCAGGAGGCGTCACCATGATAATCTCGTCAACTCCGGCAATTCTTGCAGGAATCACATTCATCAGTACGGAAGACGGATAGACAGCTTTCCCGCCCGGTACGTAAACACCTACACGTTTCAGAGGAGTGACTTTCTGCCCAAGAAGCGTGCCGTCCGGCTTGCTGTCAAACCAGCTATACCGCTTTTGCTTTTCATGGTAACTTCTGATATTTTCCAGCGCTTTTCTGATCACACCGATCAACTTTTCGTCCGTCTGTTCATATGCCTCTGCAATCTCCTCTTCAGTTACCCGGACTGTTTCTTTTGTAAGATGAGCGTGATCAAACTGTTCGGTATAGGCAAAGAGTGTCTCATCGCCTTTTTCTTTTACCTGCTTTAGAATCGCGGCAACCCGCTCTTCGTATTCTCCATAACTGTCCGGACTCCTCTTTAACAGATCCTGTAAGAGGTTCTGTTTTGTCTCTTCTGTCAATTTCTGGATTCTCATCTTCTCTCCCGCCTTTACTTTAAAATTTCTCTCAGTCCGGTGATCAATTCCCGGATTCTATCATTTTCCATTCTCATGCTGACCGGATTGACTATCATTCTTGCGGAAAGCGGGCAGACTTCCTCAAGAACCTTCAGTCCGTTTTCTTTCAGTGTCGTTCCGGTCTCAACGATATCTACAATTACCTCAGAGAGCCCGACGATCGGAGCAAGCTCAATGGAACCGTTCAGCTTGATGATCTCCACCGTCTGGTGTTTCTGGTCGAAGAAGTAATTTTTCGCGATATTCGGATATTTTGTAGCTGCCCGAATAATTTCCCTGTGTCCCAGAAGCTCTTTAGCACTTTCCGGTCCGCAGACACACATCCGGCAGGCACCGAATTTCAGGTCAAGTACTTCGTGCACTTTCCGGTCCTCTTCCATGATGATGTCCTTTCCGACTACACCGATATCCGCCGCTCCGTACTCGACATAAGTCGGAACATCCGGTCCTTTCGCAAGGAAAAACCGAAGTTTCAGTTCTTCGTTTACAAAAATCAATTTGCGTGAGGATTTATCTTTCATTTCCTCACAGGTAATTCCAACCTGCTCCAGAAGCTCCAGCGTCTGTTTGGCAAGACGCCCTTTACAGAGGGCAAAGGTCAAATATCTCATTCCTGTTCCTCCTCCTTCTTTTGCCCGATTGTTTTGCGCTCTCCGGTTTTCAGGTTGATCATCTCGATTTCTCCGTCATCCGGAAGGTAGAGAAGATTTTCCGCCTGGTTTTTCTTGCCGTACTGGATATAATAATCTAGGGATTCTTTAGATTTTTTACAGAACAGTTCCGTACTGTTCTGACGTGCGCGGAATTCTTTTGCAAGGCTGATCGCCTGTCTGCGCTGGGAATCCGCATAGACAATGATGGCAGCATTTTCCTCATAGGAAATCTGTACATGCTGTCTTGCGAGGGCATTCATGAGTTCATCGATAATGACGGCAAATCCGATAGAAGGTGCACGCTTCCCGAATTTTTCCATCAGATGATTGTACCGCCCTCCTTTAACAACTGCATCTCCGGTGCCGAATGTATATGCTCTGAAAATTACGCCCGTATAGTAACCGTAAGCACCGCTCATGCTCAGGTCAAAAGTAATATATTTCTGCACGGTATATGCTTTCAGAATTTCATATGTATCTTTCAGACGTTTGATGGAACGTTTTGCAAATTCGTTCGGTGCAATTTCCATCGCCTTGTCAAGAACTTCCGGTCCTCCGACCAGTTCCGGCAGATGTCCGAACAGCTCTTTCATTTCCGGTTTAACATTCGCTTCATCCAGAAGCTCCGTCACCCCATAATAATTTCGGTTTGAAATCAGCTGCCGCAGGTGCTCCTCATATTCCGTCGGAAGTTTGGCTTCCTTCATGAGACTGTATAGGAATCCGACATTCCCTACACTGATCTGGAAATTCTCAAGACCGGACTGTCTTAAACAGTCCACAACCATTGCCAGCATTTCTGCATCCACATCCTTGGAATCTACTCCGATATACTCGGCTCCAAGCTGTGTATTTTCCCGCAGACGTCCTTGGTAGCGGGAATGGTTGATAAACGTGTTTCCTATATAGCAAAGCCGAAGTGGCTTTTCTTCGATTTCATACAGAGCCGAAGCAGCTCTTGCAACAGAAGGCGTAATATCCGGCCGAAGCGCAAGGATATTTCCCTCACGGTCAAAAAATTTATATAATTCCTTCACAGAAATCGTTCCGATCTCTTTTCGGAATACGTCAAAATATTCAAAGGTCGGCGTCTGTATATCATGATAGCCATAAAGATGCAGGACGTGATGTAGCTTATCCTGCAATGCCAGCTTTTTCCGGCACTCTACTTTATAAATGTCCCGTACCCCTTCCGGTGTGTGTAAAATTTTCTGTTTCATGTCTTATCCACTCTTTCTCTTTATCTTTTTGCTCACTTTACCATGCTACCATGTTAAATTGAAATTACAACGAATATTATAAAAATCTTACTCTCTTTTGTCAAGATCTTTCTGTATCTCATCCAGATAAGGAACCATACACCCATTTTTCAATGCAAAGAAGAATTCGGGATCCAGCTCTTCATACCGGACGCTTTTTCTTCCGCCTTTCTCCATCCGTTCCCAGAACCGTTTCAGTTCCTGAAAACGCATGTAGTACAGCTCTGTCTTTTCTGTATAGAGGATAAGCAGGAAGGCAATCCCTCCCTGACGCTCAAATTCCTCCATAAATTCTACCTGATGACGGTGTACATTCTGAAGCGGGAAAGTATCCGCAGCACACTCTTTGGCATCGAAGCAGACGGGAATTCCCTGTACGGCACCGATATAATCGACGGTACTTCTCTGGTCGAAGTATGCCAAGGTAATATGTCGGTGTTCTTTATCGATTCGTACCGGAGTAATCGGCGTCGGAATCTTCTGAATCAAAGCAAGACCTTTGTTACGGTATTGTTCATTTGTGTGATTGATATAGTCCTCCAGGGCAGATCCCCGCAGTCCTCTCGATGTCCATGTGGCCATGTTGCTGCTCCTTTCTACCCTAAATACATGCTTTTTGTATCGTTTCAAACTGTTTCGGAAGCTCTGCCCGTACGATGAGTCCGGATAGATTTTCTAACTCTGCCGTCTTTTCCGGGAATTCCATCCGGTATGCATGCAGAAGTTGATGGGACAGTCCGAACTCCTTTTTCAGACGGTCGTTTTCTTTACGATCTCCGTACTTATAATCTCCGATAATCGGGAATCCAAGGGAGGCAAGATGTGCGCGGATCTGATGGGTCCGCCCCGTAATCAAATGCACTTCCAGAAGGGTGTGCTTTGCTCCCGTCTGAATCGGAACATATGCGGTCTCAACCGGGGCGCTGCCTTCTGATGGTTCAGAACCAATCCATACTTTGTTATGCTGCTCGTCCTTGGTCAGAAAACCGCAGACACGTGCAGACTCTTTCATTTGGCCGTACACGATGGTTCGGTAATACTTCCGAACGGAACGTTCCTTTATCATCCCGCTCAGCACCTGAAGACCCCGCAGACTCTTCCCCGCTGTCACAATACCGCTTGTATTCCGGTCCAGGCGGTTACAGATGGACGGGCGGAAACGACGAAGCTCTTCCGGTGTGATCTCGCCATTTTCCAGCAGATAAGCTGTCAGATACTCAACCAGAGAAATGTCTCCGGGTGATGCTTTCTGCGAAAGCAGTCCACATGGTTTATTGACAAACATTACATCCTCATCTTCATAAAGTACCTGGAGTTTTCCTGCCAGTGTTCTTTGATCTCTGAAAACCGGCCCCTGTGGTCTGCTTTCGGAAAACTTTTCGATTGTCTCATCTGCGAGAAACAGCTGGATGAAGTCTCCCTCGGTAAGATGTTCGCTTCCCGTCATCTTTTTCTTGTTCAGAGTGATGTTTTTTTTTCGCATCATTTTATATATAAAGCTTTTTGGTGCCTTGGACAGATATTTGGATAAGAACTTATCCGCTCTTTGCCCGGCATCGTTTTTTTCAATTCTGATTATCTGCATTGGATTCTCCTATATTGCAGCCGTTAAGATCAACCGGCGCATCTCATGCACCGCTCTGTCCAGCTGCCCTTCTGATTTCTGCTGTATTTTGCCAAAACTTTCGGCCCGTTTCAGAAAGGAATCGTAGTCAGAAAAAATTTTGATCGTCACTTTGTCATAATGATTCTCTTTCAAAATCTTGGAAAGATATGTTTCCACTTCTGTCGGAGGAACCTTAGTTCTGGAAGTATACCCGCAGATCAGGTGTCTGGAAATCAGGAGCACATCTACAGGCATCACTTTCTCCGAGCTTGTTAGAACCATATCATATGCGGAAAGAATTCCTGCAGCTGTTGTTTCTACTTCCCTGACCTTGTCTTCCTCGAAAGACCGGTATGGCAGCAGCATGATCATTCCGACAGCAGATCTGGCTGCTGGAAGACATCCCAGAATTGCAACAATTGTAAGCAGATTGTTTCTTGTGTTTGTTGTCAGATATCCGGTCAGAAAAACAGCGATGCTGACTCCGAAGAGAAGGATGGTAGTCAGGATCCGCTTTTTCTTCTGATCCCCGATATAGCCTGGCATCCCTTTTGTAATTTTCATGAGTACTCCTTTATTTCATCCATTTGTCCATAGAGTAAAAGAGGGCATCCTCCGGGATCAGTTTCCCGGCGATCCTTGCTCCTTTCATCAGTGTTCCATGAACAGAAACAGGCTTTTTCATTTTTGCATCCAGCAATGCAGTCCGGACTACATCCTGCGCCGAAACCATAGTTGCTTTTTTTGCCTTACTGTTATTTGTTCCGGATACCTCAAAAAATTCTGTATCTACAGGTCCCGGACAGACTGCTGTCACAATGATTCCATCTTTTTTCAGTTCTTCAGCGAGTCCTCTCGAGAAGCTGGTGACAAATGACTTTGTTGCCGCATAAACTGTAAATCCAGGCTGCGGGCAGAAGCTTGCTCCACTTGATATATTTAAAATCCTGCTTCCCTTTTTCATGTACGGGAGGATCATCAGTGTCATTTTCGTGAGTGCACGGCAGTTGACGTCGATCATCCGAAGCTGGGCCTGCGGATCGCGCCCTGCAATCTCTTTTGCCTCACCGATCTTTCCAAATCCAGCAGCATTTACAAGCATCCGGACATCCGGATTCTGATTCTCCAGGCGGTTTAAGATCTGCTTATAGATCAGATCTTTTTCCAGGTCGCCTGCAAAAATCCTGACATAGATCCCGGTTTTCTCTTCAACAGTTTTTTTGACCTGTTCCAGCCTGTCCACTCTTCTGGCGGTAATCCATATCTCATCCAACTGTCTGTACAATGCGGGAATCTGGGATACAAACTCTCTTCCGATTCCAGAAGATGCTCCTGTCACAACTGCAATCCTCATATACATTCCTCCCTGCTGTTATTTTTTCTTTTTCTTATGTGTATTTCTAATGGTTTTCTTTTTCTTCGGCATAGCGGTCTCTTTTGACTGCTGCCGTTTTTTCGCAAAATACCGGTCCTCTTTTGTCTGTCTTGGGCGGATCAGACAATGCTTCCCAAAACCGATCAGGTCTTCTCGCCCTGCTTTTTTGAGCGCCTCCATGACCAGTCCGTAATTTTTCGGATTCCTGTACTGGATCAACGCCCTCTGCATTGCCTTCTCATGCGGAGACTTTGGTACATAAACTGGCTTCATTGTTCTTGGATCGACTCCCGTATAATACATACATGTGGAGATAGTCGATGGTGTCGGATAAAAGTCCTGCACCTGCTCCGGCATATAGCCAAGATCCCGCAGATATTCTGCAAGAGCGACAGCCTCTTTTAAGGTAGAGCCCGGATGAGACGACATCAGGTATGGAACCAGATACTGTTTTTTCCCAAGCTGCTCATTGATCTTTTTATATTTTTCAGCAAATGCACGGTACACGGAATTCTCCGGTTTCCCCATCATCTGAAGTACCGGGTCCGCAATATGTTCCGGCGCAACCTTAAGCTGTCCGCTTACGTGATATTCACAGAGCTCCCGCATAAAGGTGTCATCTGAATCTGCCATGACATAATCAAACCGGATACCAGAACGGATAAAGACCTTTTTGACCTTTGGGATTTCCCGAAGGCTTCTCAGAAGTTTCAGGTAGTCTTTATGATCCACGTTCAGATTTTTGCATGGTTTCGGGAACAGACACTGTCTGTGCTTGCATGCTCCGTGAGTCAGCTGCTTTTCACAGGCCGGATGCCGAAAATTGGCAGTTGGGCCACCTACATCGTGAATATATCCTTTAAAATCCGGCTCCTCCGTCAGAAGTTTCGCCTCCTCAATGAGGGATTCATGACTTCTTGTCTGAATGATCCTGCCCTGATGGAATGTCAGTGCACAGAAACTGCAGGCACCAAAACATCCCCGGTTGCTGATCAGACTGAATTTCACTTCTGAGATAGCCGGAATTCCTCCATCCTTTTCATACATCGGATGATAGGTCCGCATATAAGGGAGAGCGTACACATCGTCCATCTCGGTCTGAGACAACGGCTTTGCAGGCGGATTCTGTACGACATAGACGTGCTCTGAATACGGCTCAATCAGCCGCTTTGCCGTAAACGGATCCGTATTGCAGTACTGGGTATAGAAACTTTCGGCATAACGGAGCCTGTCTTTCTGAAGCTCGGAATAAGACGGAAGCTCTACAGCGTCATACACCGCTTTTCGGTCTTTAACCTTGCAGACCGTCCCGTCAATATAAGTCAGATCCTCCACCCGGATTCCGGCATTTAGTGCATCTGCGATTTCCACAATCGAACGTTCCCCCATACCGTAGGAAATCAGATCTGCTCCAGAATCCAGAAGTACGGAGCGTTTCAACCGGTCAGACCAGTAATCGTAATGAGCCAGCCTTCTGAGGCTTGCCTCGATTCCACCAAGAATCACCGGTGTCTTTTTATACGTCTGGCGGATCAGATTTCCGTAGACCACGCAGGCATAATCAGGCCGTTTTCCCATCACGCCACCCGGTGTGTAGGAATCCTGACTCCTGCGCTTTTTTGAGACGCTGTAATGGTTGACCATAGAATCCATATTTCCGGCCGATACGAGAAATGCAAGTCTTGGCTCACCGAAGACAGTGATACTGTCCTTGTCTTTCCAGTCCGGCTGTGCAATGATCCCGACTCTATATCCATGAGCCTCCAGAAGTCTTGTGATGATGGCATGTCCAAAAGATGGGTGATCTACATAGGCGTCTCCGCTGATGTAAACAAAATCAACCTGATCCCATCCCAGCTCTTCCATCTCTCTTCGGGAGACTGGTAAAAACTTATTTTCCATCTGTATTCCTCTCTTTAATCCGATCCATTACATCATGAAAATCATAGATGTAATAGTCGGCAAGTTTTTTCTTTTCCTGGTCCAGCGGCCGGGAGAACTCATCATAAACGGCGCAGACCTGCATTCCCGCCCGTTTTCCTGCCAGAATTCCCATCGGCACGTCTTCGAACACGAGACAGTGTTCTGGCAGAACCTGCATATCCTCTGCCACTTTCAGATAAATATCCGGAGACGGCTTTCCTTCGCTGACCTCTCCGGATGTCCGCATGGCTGTAAAATACTTGTCAATCTGAAGAGCTTTCAAAGCTGCTTCTGCAAGAGTCCTTCCGTTGCTTGTCGCAATTCCGAACAAGATCCCGTTTTCCTTTCCATACTGGAGAAATTCCTTCACTCCGGGTTTCAGTGTGACCTCCTCGGTGTATCTCTGGTAAGCAAGGCTGGTCCATTCGTTCATGATTTCTTCCGTCGAAAGTGCCATGTCAAATGTTTCCCGGAAATACTGTGCCGTTTCGTGGTAGGACTTTCCCTCGATTGCTCTATGAAAATTATCCGGAAGCTCCAGATGATATTTTTTTACATAATATGCATCAATATCCGGCCAGATCCACATGGAGTCGATCAGAGTCCCGTCCATGTCGAAAATAACAGCCTTCGGTTTTTCAGTGATATCTATTCGCATTTAGTCCTCCTTCGTCCAGACTTGTTTCAATGCATCAATCTCTTCTTCTGTCAGCCGTCGGGATGCTCCTTTTGGAAGTGTCGGATCCAGCATCAGTGACCCCATCCGGATTCGTTTCAGATAAACTACACGTTTTCCAACCGCTTCAAACATCCGCTTGATCTGGTGATAGCGTCCTTCCTGAATTGTAATGGAGATTTCGGAGTAGTTCTGCTCCGGATCGGTCTTCCCAATTTCCAGCTTTGCCGGAAGTGTCATGGTATCGTCCCCGATATCTACTCCGCTGGCAAATGCGTCTACGTCCTCTTCTGTGACAATTCCGGAAATCACCGCCTCATATGTCTTATCCACATGCTTTTTTGGTGACAGGAGACGATGAGCCAGCTCTCCGTCATTTGTCAGAAGAAGAAGTCCTTCTGTGTCCTTGTCAAGGCGTCCCACTGGAAAGATATCTTTCCTTACCGGATTCTCCATCAGATCCAGTACGGTCCGCTCTTTTGGATCCTCCGTCGCAGACACAACTCCAGCCGGTTTGTGAAGCATATAATAGACATAAGGCTCATACCAGTACGAAATATCAAGACACCGGATCCTGGCAGTTTTTTCTTCTACTTTTGCCTCCGGCTTTTTGATGACCTCTCCATCCACGCTGACCTGTCCTTTACGGATCAGCTTTTTGACCTCCTGCCGGCTACCCGCACCCATTTCTGTTAAAATCCGATCTAATCGCATCATGATGACATCCATCTCCATCCGGGAAGATATTTGTTCTTCAATGTGCCTTGGGAAAGCTTTCCGAATCCAAGCGGATACCCGTCCACACAGACGAGATACCATCCCTTTTCTTTCGGCCCGGTCAGATCGTCGGTGAGAATCGTTTCTCCTTTCAGATATTTGATCACACGCTCATCTGAAAGTGAAAAATCGAGAATATTCTCATATTCATCTTTCTTCAGATTCATGGCAAGCGCCTGGCTTGGTTCAAATCTTCCTTTTTTCAGTTCTCCAATGAGGAGACCGCTTCGTAAAAAACGGATGCCGGTAAGATCCGGCAATTCCTCCGGCATATAATAAACCCTGGCTTTGCGAATATCAAACCTTCCGGCATCAAACGGCCGGTGTACAAGCTGTAAAAAATTTCTCAGATCTTCCGGAAGTTTCTCGTAGGAAGCACTTCTTCCATTGGTTGGCCGGATTCTGGATGAGTATGTTTCGATTCCTTCCCCGTTACCTTTTTTCAAAAGGGCAAGGTAATGTCCCTCCCCTTTCATGTGATGCGGGAAGATCCGAACTGTTTTACAGAACTCTTCCTGCCGGATAGAAGCATATTCCGGACGTCCATCTCGAAATCCTTCATAAGGGCGGATTTCCTGAAGTTCAAACTCCGGATACTGCTCCAGAAGCCAAGAGACACTTCCCTCATTCTCCAGAGGGTCAAACGTACAGGTGGAATACAGCAGCATTCCTCCCGGCTTCAGCATTGCTGCGGCCTGAGTCAGGATACTTCTCTGAAGTTTTAAGAAAAACTCAGGGCCATGCTCCTCCCATGCTTTCATCATTTTTTTATCTTTCCGGAACATTCCTTCGCCGGAGCATGGTGCATCGATCAGAATTTTATCAAAATATTCCGGGAAGTAGTCCATCAGCTTTCCCGGTTCCTCGCTTAGAACAAGCATATTTCCGATTCCAAACAGTTCCAGATTTTTTAAAAGTCCTTTAGCGCGGGAATTGCTGATATCGTTTGCGATGAGCACTCCCTCTCCCTGAAGCTTCGCTCCAAGCTCCGTTGCTTTCCCGCCGGGAGCGGCACAGACGTCCAGCACTTTCTCCCCCGGAGTAATATCCAGGCGGTTAGCCGGCGTCATGGCGCTTGGCTCCTGCAGATAATAAAGACCTGCGTAATAATACGGGTGTCTGGCCGGGCTTTCTTGTTCTCCGTCATAATAAAATCCGTTTTCGATCCACGGAACGGGAGTAATGGAAAACGGACAGATCTTTTGGAATTCTTCCACGCTGATTTTGGAAGTATTGACACGGAGGCCATAGTAGCGCGGCTCCTCATAGCAGGCCGTATATGCATCAAATTCTTCACCCAGAAGGGTTTTCATTTTCTCTTCAAATGCTTTTGGTAACTCCATACTTTCTCCTTTCGCATACAGAGTCAGTATACCATACCTCCGGCAATTTCTCCATGCTTCAGTCACTTTTTCTGCAGAAAAGTTTGCAGTCTTCGGTATACCTCAGAATCCAATATGGATTGATACTGATTTCTTCATCCGGCTCTTCGAGATAAATCCCAAGATGCAGATGAACAGGGAACTTTCCCGTTGTCCCCTCTTCTCCGTATCCGCTGTCACCCATATATCCGATCAGGTCCCCTGCCTCTATCTCATCCCCGATTTCCACATCCGCGTAAGAGTCCAGATGAGCATAATAAAAATACCCCCCGTGGGGTGCTGTAATTCCAATACGCCATCCTCCTTTTGGAAGCCATCCTTTGCTTGTGACCGTTCCGTCCGTCATACTGACAATCGGAAAGATTCTCCTTTCATTCTGGGATGCCATCAAGTCCGTTCCCTCATGTCCCCGTTTCCCTCCATAAGTCCGTTCATACATCCAGGAATCTTCGTAGGTGACAGTAAGATCTGGTTCTTCCTTCCAGAGCATAACCGGAAAATACCGGACATCTGCCCAGATCTTTTCACAGACAGCCATATAGGCCGAATAAGCCGGGCTGGTTTGCCACTGTTTATCTATCTTTTGAAAGTTCTGTTCCGTTAATGAGGAAACCGGAAGACCGGAGTGAAATTTTTTTTCCAGAAGAAACAGTCCGGCTGCCCGTTCCGGTTCTTTGGAAGTTCTCATATAAGATACCATCTCTTCTGTCAGCTCATGACTGCGGAAAAATTCTTCCGAAACAATGCTTTTGTCAAGGGAAAAATAGGATGCATCATTTTGTAATTTGGGGATAGCAGCTCCTTCCAAAATCAGAAGAAGGATCAGCATCAGAAACTGCATATATCCTCTGCGTCTCCACATACGTGCCAGATTCCCCCTTTTTGACTAGTAGTATGAATCGTCAGTCCGGAATATGACAGAAAACTGCCGGTCCGTCAAGGAATCCGGCAGTTTTATTTTCATGTTTGTATTTAATAAAATTTCGCAGTCTCGTCGACACTTTTTCTCTTTGGCATTTCCGGGTCCGCGTCAGTATATCCGACTCCGATCACGCTAACGACAATCTCTTCTTCCGGAATTTTAAATACCTTTTTCAGTTTCCCAGCATCCCGGATTCCCATTACAAGGGTTCCTAGCCCAAGTTCGGTCGCTTTCAGAAGCAGATTCATATTCTGCATTCCGCAGTCATAGCATCCCCAGGCATCTTCCAGTTCATTGGATGCACTGCCGTCCGCATTGTATCCGGAACGGCCTTTGACGATGGTTGAAACAAGCAGTACCGGAGCATCCTTTGTATTATTCCGGTTAAACTCCGGCAGTGCTTCTCTTACTTTTTGCAACATCTCTTCGGATTGCGCAACATAATATCTCGTAACCTGCGAATTCTTCCAGGATGGGGCAAGAATGGCTGCCTGGATCATCTGCCGGATTTTTTCAGGCTCCACTTGTCTTGCCTGGTATTTCCGGATACATCTTCTTTTTTCCAATACACTTTGTAATTCCATAAAAACCTCCTTTTCAAAAACCAAGAGCGCCGTACCGGCGGCATTCCTGTCACCGGCGCGGCGTCCTCATTCTGTTTTATTTCAGTTTCGCGAGAACCACTTTGATCATTTCCCATACACGTGCTGTAGACTCAATGTCAAGGCGCTCATTGACAGAGTGCACATCCGGGATATCCGGTCCGAAGGAAACACAGTCCAGTGTCGGCTTTTTCGCGGACAGAAGACCGCATTCCAGTCCGGCATGTACAGTAGAAACCACTGCATCCTTTCCGGTAACTTCTTTGTATGCTTCTACCATTAATGGACGGATTTTTGATTCTTTCTGATACATCCATGCAGGATATTCCCCACTCTCTTCATGCGTACCACCAAGCATTTCAGCCCATGTTTGGAAAATGGATTTTAATTCCTGCATCTGAGAGTTTACACTGCTTCGCAGATAGTACATCAGGGAGATAGCTGTCTCTTCAGTTTTTATAATGCCAAGATTCAAGGAAGTCTCTACCACACCTGGAAGATCTCTGCTGAGTCCCTGTACACCGTATGGTGTGCAGACCATTGCAAAAATCACTTTCTTTGTTGCCTCTTTTGTGAGTGCCTGTACCGTCTTTTCCGTAATAGTAACCGGAACCTGAAGATTCGGCTCGTCGGAAGAAAACTCTGCCCTTAATGTAGCCTCCATGTCAGATACAATCTCCTGAGCCTTTTTCGGATCTGCTACTGCAATGACTGCTTCTGCTGTACCAGCAATAACGTTATCTTTGGAACCTCCACTTACGGATACCAGGGCAATCTCGGTACCCTGATCAAGATGATTCAGGATTCTGCCCATGATTTTATTTGCGTTTCCACGTTGCTCATGGATCTGTGATCCGGAATGTCCTCCACGAAGTCCTCTTACTTTGATTGTCATAACAGAACCGCTCTTTTCTTCCCGCTGTGCAGGAATCTTTAAAGTCTCAAGCACGCCTCCTGCACAGCCTGCAAGAATAATACCTTCCTCTTCTCCATCGATATTAAGGAAAATATTCCCCTTGATCTGTGACATGTCAAGGGCATTGGCTCCACCCATTCCGATCTCTTCGTCTGTTGTAACGATGACTTCCAGAGGCGGATGCGGGATATCATCGCTGTCGAGAAGCGCAAATGCGTAGGCGATGGCGATTCCATCATCCCCGCCAAGTGTTGTTCCTCTTGCCTTTACATACCCGTCTTCCACATAAAGTTCCAGCGGATCGTTTTCAAAATCGTGGTTTGATCCCTCCACTTTCTCGCAGACCATATCCATATGGCCCTGCAGAATGACAGACTCTGAATTTTCATATCCCGGTGTCCCCGGCTTTTTGATGATGACATTTCCCATGTCATCCTGTATGTATTCCAGATTCCTTTTTTTTGCAAATTCCACACACCAGCTGCTGACTTTCTCATCATAAAATGTTCCTCGTGGTACGGAGGAAAGCTCCTCGAAAATCTGAAATACTTTTTTAGGTTCTAATTGTTCCAGTACTGCCATTGTTATCTCCCTTTCTCTCGTTTTTTACCAAATCTGAATTTATTATAGCACAGTGCTTCTAAAATCACCATATTTTTCATACAATTTATTGACTATTTTTACCAAAGGAATAGTATTGAAACGTTATTTTTTTGTTATTTTCACGATTTTTCTCTTTGTCATCATGCTGGTGTTTCCGAAAGATGTGTTTCAGGGTGCCAGAAACGGACTACTGCTTTGGTTTGAGACGGTGCTACCGACGCTGCTTCCCTTTCTGATTATTGTCAATATCATGCTGAAGACTAATCTGATCCGGCATGTTTCACGTCTTGTTTATCCGGTTTTTGGCCCTCTTTTTTCTGTTAGCCCCAACGGCTGTTTTGCGGTTCTTACTGGTTTTTTTTGCGGTTATCCCATGGGAGCGAAGGTCACGTCGGATCTGGTGCGGAACAGACAGATTTCGTCCGGCGAAGGAGCATATCTCCTCTCTTTCTGTAACAATACCAGTCCCGGTTTTATGGCTGGTTTTGTAGTATGCCAAACCATCGGGGATCCTTCCCTTGTCTTTGGGTCCATGGCTATTTTTCTTCTCGTTCCTGTACTGCAGAGCTTTGTTTGCCGAAGAATCTATTTAAAAAAAGAAACACGCCCGCTTCCGGTGTCTGTTAACCGGGAAAACGGGCGGTTCTCCATGGATATGCTTGATTTGTCTATTATGGATGGTTTTGAAACGATTACCAAGATCGGAGGATATATTATTGTGTTTTCCGTCTTTCTCGAACTTGCGCTAAATCTTCCCTTTGCAGGGACTCTTCCAGGCAGGCTGTTACTTCCGTTTCTGGAAATCACAAACGGAGTAGTGATGCTGGAATCACTTCCTCTTCATTTTTCGCTCCGCTATGCCTGTATCATGGGACTTTGCGCATTTGGAGGCCTTTGCGCCGCGGCTCAGACAAACGGAATGCTAAATGAAAGCGGTCTGAAAATCATTCCATACATAGTAGAAAAACTGGCTGCCGGTATGGCAGCCAGTCTCATGGCGTATCTCTATATTCAAATACTGTAACTGTTATTATTCCTCATCCATAGCCTGAGCGAACTCTGCTTCTGTTTCATCCTGAATCCGGAGTTCCTCACGGTCATTGCGTACCATATCGTAGGATTCCTGAAGGGAATTAACAAGGCTGTCATACTTGGTCGTATAGTCATCCAGTGCATGTCCGATCATGTTTTCTACTTTTGCCATCAGATCATCTGCGTATCCCATAGCGCCCATGCGGAGCTGGTTTGCATCCTCAGTCGCACTGTCAAGAATCTCCTGTGCCTGCTCCGTAGCAGCCGCTACGATCTCATTTGCCTGTGCATATGCCTGCTGCATGATTTCATGATCGCTTACAAGCTCGTCTGTCTTTGCTTTAGCTTCCTGAATCATCGTATCTGCCTTTGTCTGTGCATCTGCAAGGATCGCGTCTTTATTATCGATGATCTTCTGATAACGCTTGATCTCTTCCGGTGTCTTCATTCTAAGTTCTCTTAACAACTCATCGATCTGATCTTTGTTCACGATAATCTTTGTCGTGGATAATGGCTGGAACTTACAATTATCTATGTATTCCTCAATTTCATCAATAATCTGCTCAATTCGGCTGCTCATAGTTACACTCTCCTTCTTACTTCGACAAATCCTGTCATTTACTTTGTTATTCTATCACGTTCCACGGAAGAACTCAATGTCTTTCGACAAAAATATGCCTGTTTGTTTTATATTTTTTTTCTTTTATAATCTCGTATCCCATCTCATCGAGATAACCAAAATCCGTGTCCAAAGACGCCTCCAGAATGATCAAGGTATCCGCGCTTACAAGAGAGGAGTTCTTCAAATACGCAAACACTTCGTACTCCGCTCCCGCATGATAAGGTGGATCCATGAAGATAAAATCAAACGGCACATCCCCCTCCAGTCTTTTCAGGGCGCTGAGCACATCCGTTTTCATCAGGACTGCCCTATCTTCCAGCCTGGTATGTTTCAGATTCTCCCGGATACAGGCTGCCGCCTTTTGATTGTTTTCTACAAAATAGGCAGCCTTTGCACCACGGCTTAAGGCTTCAATTCCGATGGCTCCGCTTCCGCTGAACAGATCCAGAAACCGGGAGTCGGCAAGCTCCGGAGAAATCATATTAAACAACGTCTCCTTGATCCGGTCCGTTGTAGGCCTGGTGCCAAGCCCTTCTATCGTTTTTAACTGCAATCGTTTTGCACTACCTGCTATTACACGCATTCTTTTATTCCTTTCTCCTGCCCGAAAAGGCAACATAATTCTGCCATTTATTATATCGGATTAACCCTTTTTCTGTCAAATCACGAGTGAGCAGATCTTGAGTATTTTTTTAGACTGTGATACACTCTTTGAAAAAGGAGGAATATCATTATGAAATATTTTATTGCATCCGATATTCACGGCTCTGCTTTTTACTGTAAGAAAATGCTGGAAGCATTTGAAAACGAATCCGCTGACCGTCTGATTCTCCTTGGAGACATCCTTTATCACGGCCCGCGCAACGATCTTCCGGTGGAATACGATCCGAAAAAGGTGATTGAAATGCTCAATCCTCTTGCCTCACGCATCTTCTGTGTACGCGGCAACTGTGACAGCGAAGTCGATCAGATGGTTCTGAACTTCCCGATTTTAGCAGATTACTGTCTGCTTTCCGAGAAGAACCAGATGATTTTTGTCACTCACGGACATCAATATAATCTGCAGACACCGCCTCTGCTTCAGAAAGGCGACATCTTGCTACATGGACATACTCATGTACCTGCATGCACGAAGACAGAGACCTTTACTTATCTGAATCCAGGATCCATTTCTCTTCCAAAAGAGGACAGCTATCACAGCTATCTGATTCTTGAAGACGGTACTTTTCATTGGAAAACGTTGGAAGGAGTGGAATACCAGACCTATTCCCTGTAAGAAAAACGGCAGATGCATCCGCCATGATCTATGCGATGCTGTTCTGCCGCTTTTTTTAATGATTCTCTCCTTCTTTCATGACAATTTCCATCTTCTGTCCTGCAAAACGGATTCCCGCTTCGTCCAGTGCAAGTTTCGTCTTTTCCATGATATGAGCACGAATATCCCAGTATACATCCGATTTCAGCCAGAGTCTTACACAAAGCGTTACATAGCTTTCTGCCAGATCATCTACAAAAACCGTATGTTCTTTATCCTTGATTACTTCCGACTCTTGCTCCAGCACATCCCGGATAATCTTCTGTGTAAGTTTCAGATCCTCGTCGTATCCGATTCTGACATAGAAATCCAGACGCCTGAGATCCATAGCAGTCACATTGGTCAGACTGTTATTGGAAAGGGTTCCGTTCGGAATTACGATTGTCTTATTGTCAACGGTGGAAAGCTTTGTGTAGAAAATCTGAATCTCTTTAACGGTTCCTTCCAGATTATCCGTATGCTCGATAATATAGTCTCCTACCGTGAACGGCCTCAGAAGAAGAATCAGTACCCCTCCTGCAAAGTTTGACAAGCTTCCCTGCAATGCAAGACCGATGGCCACACCTCCAGAAGCAAGAAGTGCTGCTACTGAAGAAGTATCAACTCCGAAACGCACGACGATGGTCAAGATCAGGATTGCATACAATCCTGCCTTCAGACAGGAATCCACAAACTGTTCGACCCCTTTATCTGCATTGGACCGTTCGATTGAGGCACGGACAATTTTTCTCGCCCAGTTGATCAACACTCTGCCAATTGCAAAAATGATCAACGCAAAGATCACTCCGATTCCAAAATCAATCGCCTTTGGTAGATTTTCATTCAGAAAATTGACAGCAAAGCCTGTCTGAGTTTCGACTTCCTGCTGAATATTTTCTGTTACCGACTCTGTTACATTTTCTGTCAGAAGTGTATACATGATGATCTCCCTTCCTCCTGAGTTTCTTTCAGAGCAAGAAATGCAGCAAGACTTCCACGTTTGCCGCCGGATGCCCTGTGTGAATATAAAAGTTTCGGGTTACAGTTCGTACAGATATTTGTCACTGCAATATGCTCCGGCAGAATGCCTGATTCGGTAAATACTGCCTCGTTTGCCTTCCAGAGGTTCAACTGATATTTTCCGTTCGGTTTTTCGTAGAACAGCGTCTCCCAAAGTTCTGAAGAAAAAGCCTCCCGAAACGCAGCAATGACATCACTGCTCACTTCATAGCAGGATTGACAAATAGATGGACCGATGCATGCCAGGATCTCCTCAGGACGGCTACCATAAACTTCCTGCATTTTCTTCACTGTTTCAAGACCGATTTTTGTTACAGTCCCACGCCATCCAGAATGGGACAGGCCAATCACCTTGTTTACCGGATCCAGAAAAAACAACGGCACACAGTCTGCGTAAAATGTTACAAGGCAGAGTCCCGGTATATCTGTGACCAGACCGTCGACATTATCGTAATCCACCGGACAGATGATTCCTTTTCCACGGTCCTCCTCTGTGACAATGCGGACATTGGATGTATGTGTCTGCTTAGAAAAGACCATATCAGAAGTCCGAACGCCGATTGCAGCGCCGAACCGTTCAAAATTCTCCCGGACAGCTTCATCTTCATCGCCCCTCGAGAAACTTAAGTTCATGCTTTCGTAGATTCCGGTACTCACTCCGCCAATGCGGGTAGAAAATCCATGATGTACCAGACCACTTTGCTCAAGAAGCGGGAACGACAGATACGGGACGTTTCCTGCTCCGGTTCGGCATACAATATCATTCTGATTATTTGTTGTTTTCCATGTTTTCATAATCTTTTACCTTTTATTCCTGAAATTCAAATGCGTGTTCAAAGTGTGTGATTTTCCCTCCAAGGACGGCAATCACATCAAAACGGACCGGACTCTCTAAAAGGCCATGAGTAGCAAGATAATAAAGAGCAACTCTGCAGATCCGTCGTTGCTTTCGAAGGTCAACCGCTTCTTCCGGCTGTCCAAGAGATGTACTACTTCTGTATTTGACCTCTGCAAAAACAATACAGTCCCCGTCCCTGGCAATCAGATCAATCTCCCCTGAACGGCAGCGAAAATTCCGTTCCAGAATCTGCAACCCTTTCTTCTCCAGATAGGAGACGGCAAGACTTTCCGCGGCGTATCCCTTTTCTTTCTGATTCATCCGGCATTCCCCTCTATACAAAATGTGTAATAAATGTGCTTCTGTGGATCGGGGAAGGCCCGTATGTTTTCAGTGCTTCGATGTGCTCTTTAGATCCATAGCCTTTGTTGGACGCAAATCCATATTCCGGAAGTACCTTATCATATTCCATCATCAGCCGATCCCTCGTTACTTTTGCAATGACGCTGGCACTGGCGATGGAAATGCTTTTTGCATCTCCCTTGATGATCGGGACCTGAGGAATCAGAATATCCGGAATCGTGACTGCATCATTTAACAGCAGAGCCGGCTGGATTGGAAGCTTGCTCACTGCTTCCCGCATTGCCTCGTAAGTCGCCTGCAGAATATTAATCTCATCAATTCTCTGTGGCCCTGCCATTCCGATTCCAACGCCGACTGCCTTCTCCATAATCTCATCATAAAGCTCTTCCCGTTTTTTTGCCGAAAGCTTTTTGGAATCATTGATATAGAGGATTCGGCAGTCCTTCGGCAGAACCACTGCCGCCGCGACGACCGGGCCTGCCAGCGGCCCTCTCCCTACTTCGTCAATTCCGCAGATACAGTCATAGGACTGATATTTCTTTTCGTAACGGCACATTTCCTCCAGACGTATCAGTTCCTGCTTTCTGGCCTCCTCCTGCTTCTGAAAAGAGAGGATCAGTTTCTGAACACCGGTACGGGGATCACCCTCATATTCGGAATACAGCACGTTCCAGCTCTCCATAGGGGTACGGCCGAACTCTTCTTTTATTTCTTTGATTGTTTTACTCATGCACAACAAACCCCATTTCATCAAATGGATAAATCCGGATCCATGCTCTTCCGATCAGATCCTCCCTTTTTAGCACTCCGACACTTGGCTCCCGGCTGTCCGAGCTGTGGTTCCGGTTATCGCCCAGGACAAAATATTCGTCGTCCCCAAGCTGAATCGGCTCTGCAGCAATTCCGGCATCTTCCATCGGTTCAGCGCCATAATCTTCGCCAAGCAGTTCTCCGTCAATATAGACTTCCCCGTCTTTCACCTGGACTGTCTCTCCCGGAAGGCCGATAATTCGTTTGATATAATATGTATTTTCTTCATATTTGTACGGGAAAACAATGATTTCATAACGCTTCGGATCACGGAAACGGTATGACAGCTTATCTACAATCAGATTGTTCCCGTCTTGAAGTGTCGGTTCCATAGACTGACCGTCTACCACAGTACGTACTCCGACAAATGTAACAATCAACCAGGAAAGCAACAGGACTATACCAATATAGATGACCCAGTCCAGCACTTCCCGTGCGGTTGATTTACTTTTCTCTTTTTCTTCTATATCCTCTTGTTTCATGTTCTGTCTCCCCTTATTCGTAATCCTCCGGAACTTCCAGCGTCAGTCTTCCAAGCTTTCCGCTTCGGAAATCATCCATAAATAATACAGCAGCCTTCTCAAAATCAAGCTCCCCGCCCTTTGTCAGGCAGTGTTTCTTTTCTGATATCAGACGTAGCGTTTCATACGGATCCTGGCTTTCATCTATTCCATAATGCTCTTCTGTCAGATGCGGGTATCTACCCTGCAAACGCCGGATCAGCTCTGCAGCAAGCTCCTCCGTATTTAAAATCTCATCTTTGATTGATCCAATGAAAGCCAGCTTCATTCCGACTTCCTGGTCTTCAAATTTAGGCCAGAGTATTCCAGGTGTGTCCAGAAGTTCCACCTGCTTATTCAGCCTGATCCACTGTTTTCCCTTTGTCACCCCCGGCTTGTTTCCCGTCTTGGTGCAGGCTTTTCCTGCCAGAGAGTTGATAAAGGTTGACTTTCCTACATTCGGAATGCCGACTACCATTGCACGAACCGGTCTGTTCAGGATACCGCGTCTTCTGTCACGTTCGATTTTCTCTTTGCAGGCTTCCTGAATCACGCCATTGATAGATTTGATTCCGGCTCCGCTTCTGGAATTCACCTTTACAACAGAAAATCCCTTATCCTTAAAATACTGCTCCCACTTTTCATTACATTCTTCCGATGCCAGATCTGACTTATTCAGAAGAATCAGTCTTGCTTTCTGTTTTCCAAGCTCGTCGATATCCGGATTCCGGCTGCTGATCGGAACTCTCGCATCCACAAGCTCGATAATCAGGTCAATCAGTTTGATATTTTCCTGCATCATTCTTTTTGCTTTGGTCATATGACCAGGGTACCATTGAAAATGCATAGGTGCCTCCTTTTATCTATATAAATCCAAAATTTCCTTTTGTCGAAAGGACAAACCATGCTTTGCCCTCAATTTCGGAACGCTTTACATACCCGATGTCTGCCATCCTACTATCCTCACTGTTCCTGCGATTATCGCCCAGGACAAAATATTCATCTCCATCCAGAGTGATCTCCTCCGAAGCCGTCCCGGCATCCTCAATGGCAGTCGTCTCATATTCTTCTTCCAGCTTCTCGCCGTTAATATAAATTTCTCCATCCTTGATCTGCACCGTTTCCCCAGGAAGACCGATAATCCGCTTGATATAGGAACGGGCGTTTTCGTTGCCATTTGGCTTGAATACGATAATATCACCGCGTTTTGGCTTGCTCGCGTCATAGATCATCCTGTTTACAAGAACGATATCACCATCTTGTACTGCCGGGCGCATGGAATCGCCTGAATTCTTTACCTGTCTTCCAAAATAAAATACAATGACAAGTGCAAGCAGGCAAATCAAAATAATCTTAAAGGACCAGATTCCGACAGTGCGGATCAAGTCATAATCAATCTGCTTTTTTTCTTTTCCAAACTGTATTCTTTTCTTCATGCAACATACCTGTTTATTTAACACAAAAGGGGCAATCATACATGAATGTACTTTGCCCCTTCCCATGTCCTATTTAACTAATTCTTTGACCTTTGCTCTCTTACCTACACGGCTTCTTAAGTAGTTAAGTTTTGCTCTTCTGACTTTACCTCTTCTTACTACCTCTACCTTTTCTACATTTGGAGAGTGCAGCGGCCATGTCTTCTCAACGCCCACACCGTTGGAAAACTTTCTTACTGTGAAAGTCTCTCTTGTGCTTCCGCCCTGTTTCTTTAATACAGTACCTTCGAACACCTGGATTCTTTCACGGTTTCCTTCTTTGATTTTACCGTAAACTTTTACAGTATCTCCCACGTTAAACTGTGGTACGTTTTCTTTGAGCTGTTCTGCTTCAATCTTTCTGATGATTTCGTTCATTGTGTGACCTCCTTGATTCTTTTGACGTTCTTAATACTTGTTATATCGTATCAGAGGACCATCTCTTTCTTCTCACAACAGTCCTAGTGTATCATATAGTCCTTAGGATTGCAAGCTGTTTTTTCTATATTCTTCGAGGAATTTCTGCTCTTTTTCCGTAAGTTCTGCTTTTTCCAGCAGATCCGGCCTATTTTTAGCAGTCCGAATAATTGACTGTTCTCTTCTCCACTTTTCAATGTTCGCATGATGACCGGAAAGAAGAATTGGCGGAACCTGTTTTCCGTGCCACGTTTCCGGCCTGGAATACTGCGGGTATTCCAAAAGATGATCCTGAAAACTCTCAAACTCTGCTGAGACATCATTGTGAAGAACACCAGGTACCAGCCTTGATATTGCGTCCACCATAACCATGGCCGCAAGCTCTCCTCCTGTCAGAACATAGTCTCCGATGGAGACATAATCTGTCACGATCTCTTCCAGGACTCTCTCATCAATCCCTTCATAGTGACCGCACAGCAAGATCAGTTCTTCCTCTTTTGCGAACTCTTCCGCCATTTCCTGATTAAAGGTCCGCCCCTGTGGAGACAGGTAGACAAGTCTCGGTCTTTTCCCTTCCTGTGAAGCCTTTGTCTTCTGGCAGACGGCCTCATAACACTGGAAGACCGGTTCTGCCTGCATCAGCATTCCTGCTCCGCCTCCATATGGATAGTCGTCCACGCTCTGATGCTTGTTAAATGCGTAATCCCGGATATTGACCGCGTCAATGGATAACAGACCTTTTGCCTCGGCGCGTCCGATAATGCTGGTCTTTAATCCTTGTTCTACCATATCCGGAAACAAAGTCATAATATGAAAATTCATCTGTGTTCCCTTCCTGTTACTGGATCAGTCCCTTCATCAGATGAATCTTCATCTGCCTCTTCTCCGGATCCACATCTAAAATACATTCGTGGATGGCAGGAATCAGAACTTCCCCCTGCTTTTCTGTCTGAATGATGTAAACATCATTTGCTCCTGTTTCCATGACATCGCTCAGACGCCCGAAAAAGGAGCCGTCCTCCGTTACTACATCCATGCCGATCAAATCAGCAATGTAGTATTCGTTTTCGTCAAGCGGCACGGCGTCTTCCCTGCAAACGAGAAGCGGGCGTCCCTTATAACGCTCGATATCATTTATATTATCGATGCCTCTGAACTTCAGAATAACCATCTGCTTAAAATAACGGACATTCTCAATCTCCAGCGTCATCTGTTCTTTTCCTGTATCCAGTATGACCTCTTTCAGTTCCTGAAAGCGTGTCTTTTCATCCGTGGTAGGATAAACCTTTACCTCACCTCTGATTCCATGAGTACTTGAGATCACTCCCACCTGCAGAAACTGTTCCATACGCTTCTCCTTCTCTATAAAAATGAAGAACAGTCCCGCACATGCCCGGCATGGCAGCCTGTTCTTGCTTTTGCAGTCCGCAGACATCACTGCTTAAGTGATATCTACGACTACCTTTTTGTCTTCTTTTGCGGCGGCAGCCTTTACAACAGAACGAATTGCTTTTGCAATACGACCCTGTTTACCGATCACCTTTCCCATATCACCTTCTGCCACATGAACTTCGATGACCGTAGTCTTGCCTTCCGCCTTTTCCGTAACTACTACCTGATCCGGTTCATCAACCAGAGCCTTCGCAATTACTTCTACTAATTCTTTCATATGCAGGCACCTCCGACGTCTGGATTATTTTTCGATACCAGCTGCTTTAAAAATCTTGCTTACAACTTCTGTCGGCTGTGCTCCGTTGTTTAACCATTTCTTTGCTGCTTCTTCGTCTACCTTGAAAACGCTCGGATCTTTTGTCGGATCGTAAGTACCGATTTCTTCGATGAACTTACCATCTCTTGGGGAACGGGAATCAGCTACGATGATTCTATAGAAAGGAGCTTTTTTCTGTCCCATTCTTCTTAATCTGATTTTTACTGCCATTTGTTTCACCTCCACTGTCTGTTTCGTTTTTATTTATGTTAAAAAGGTAATTTGAATTTTCCCTTTTTACCACCTTTGCCACCCATCATTCCAGGCATCTGTTTCATCATCTTTTTCATCTGCTCAAACTGTTTGCACAGCTTGTTCACTTCCGCGATATCCACTCCGGCACCTTTTGCAATCCGATGCTTTCTGGAAGGAGTCAGAATGTCCGGATTTCTCCGCTCCTTAATCGTCATCGAATAGATGATTGCCTCCATCCGCTCCATCTTCCTTTGCGCATCGTCGGAATCAATATCAGGCATCTTGCCTTTCTTTCCCATCATACCGCCGATCCCCGGAAGCATGCCGAGGATATTTCCAAGGCCTCCCATGTTTCTCATCTGCTTCATGGACTCCAGATAATCTTCAAAGTCAAACTGAGCCTTACGAAGTTTCTGAGACATCTCTTTTGCCTTTTCCTCGTCAATATCAGCCTCCGCTTTCTCAATCAGAGTAAGGATATCACCCATACCGAGGATTCTGGATGCCATCCGTTCTGGATAAAACTGTTCCAGATCGGAGAGCTTCTCTCCCATACCAACATACAGGATTGGACATCCTGTCACAGCTTTAATTGAAAGCGCGGCACCGCCTCTTGTATCACCGTCAAGCTTCGTGACAATGACACCGTCTATTCCAATCTTATCGTTGAATTCCTTTGCTACGTTAACCGCATCCTGACCTGTCATGGCGTCCACCACAAGAATCGTCTGATGTACGGTCACTGCCTCTTTAATCTCCTGAAGCTCTTCCATCATACCTTCATCAATGTGAAGACGTCCGGCTGTATCCAGGATTACAATGTTATTTCCGTTCTTCGCCGCATGTTCCATGGCCGCTTTGGCGATATTTGCAGGCTTATGCTTCTCTCCCATGGAAAATACTTCTACACCCTGCTTCTCCCCGTTAATCTGAAGCTGCTGGATCGCCGCCGGGCGGTAAACGTCACAGGCAACCAGAAGCGGCTTCTTGCCTTTCAGCTTGAACTTCCCTGCAAGCTTTGCGGTAGTGGTCGTCTTACCAGCTCCCTGTAAACCTGCCATCATAATGACGGTCGTTGCTTTTCCAGGTTCCAGCTTGATCTCTGTAGTCTCAGATCCCATCAAAGCGACAAGCTCTTCGTTTACGATCTTGATTACCATCTGTCCAGGATTCAGTCCATTCATTACATCCTCGCCGACCGCACGTTCCTGCACGTTTTTGATGAAGCTCTTTACGACTTTGAAGTTTACATCGGCTTCCAGGAGAGCCATCTTGACTTCTCTAAGGGCCGACTTTACATCCTCTTCTGTCAGCCGTCCCTTGCTTCGCAGATTCCGGAATACATTCTGAAGTTTCTCTGTTAAGCTGTCAAATGCCATTCTATAACTCCTCTATAATTTCATCTGAAATCTGCCGGATCTCGCGGATCAGAGTCTCTTTCTCCTTTTCCTGCCAGGTGTCCAGCAGACGGTCAATCTGATGCACCTTCTCTTTTATAGTAAGAAACTTCCGGATCAGGTGGAGCTTCTCCTCATACCCCTCCAGCGTCTTTTCGCATCGCCGGATCGTATCGTGAACCCCCTGCCTGCTGATCCCTCTCTCCTGAGCAATCTCACCCAAGGAAAGATCCTCCAGCATAAACTGTTCATATATTTCTTTCTGATTTGCTGTCAGCAGTTCGCCGTAAAAATCATACAGCAGAGCACGCATTACGATTTCATCCATGTTTCTCACCTGTGACATCATACTATAAATAAAAAGCGGTGTCAAGAGAAAATGCTTGACACCGCAAAAAATTTTTTAAAGCTTTGGATTTAACAGTTTTTCGATGTTTAAAAGTCCTCTTCCCTGAATGTTTGCATCCTTTCCCATGTCATCTGCACTCATCAGAAGACGGAGCTTGACTTCTACATTTTTCATATCCGGATATTTGCTCAGAAGAAGCGCTGCTGCCCCGGATACAATGGGCGCGGACATAGAAGTACCGCTTTTTACCGAATATATCTTCTGATTCTTTTTCTGTCTGAATCTGTTGCAAGAACGAATATAGGATCCGGGGGCTACCAGATCCGGTTTGCAGACACACTCAAATGTCGGACCTCTGCCGGAGTAATTCGTCCCCACTTTTCCAAAACGGTCCTTCTGCTCTCCGTCATCAGACGCACCGACTGTAATCACTTTTTTACTTACACCGGGAATAGTTACGGTTCCCCGCCTTGGCCCGAAATTTCCGGCTGCAGTTACGACCACAAGTCCCTCATCCCACATCTGATCCACCCAACGTAGAAGTTCCGCCTCTTCATCATCTCCACGGTGGGGAAGAGTTCCAATTGAAATATTGACGATCCGGATCTCCCATTTTTCACGATTTTTCAGGATCGCCCGGATTCCTTCTATAAGATGGCGGATCTTCCCCTCTCCTTTCTGATCCAGAACTTTGACTGCCACAATCCGTGACGCTGGAGCAATACCAGCGTATATTCCAGATGACATCTTCCCTGATCCCGCAATGATGCCTGCCACATGTGTTCCATGAGAATTATCATCATACATCCGTTTCTTCCCATACAGCATATCGCCAAATGCCACAATCCGCCCTTCCAGATCCGGATGTGGAGAAATACCTGTATCCAGAACCGCCGTCGTGATTCCGTGCCCGTCAATATGTCCGAACAGTGTATCCTCGCAAAAATAATGAACGGTTTCCTTAGCCCGCCTCACGCAAAAAACTCCTTTTCTTTCAGCCTATTCACGAAAAAGCCCCTTGTGAGAGACTTATATTTTCTCTTTGGAAAATTTTTTCAAATCAAGGAAACACTTACAAGCCCTGCTACATAGTATAACATTGTAAATAACAAATATGGAGGCAAAAATATGAGTGACTTAAGTGCAACAAACTGTGGATGCGGATGCGAATCTTCTTCTGGTTTCGGAGGTAATTCCTGCCTGTGGATCATCCTTCTTCTGTGCTGCTGTGGCGGCTGCGGAGGTAACGGAAGAGGTGGTTTCGGCAACGGATGCGACAACTGCCTGTGGATTATCCTTCTGCTCTGCTGCTGCGGTGGATTTGGCGGAAACGGATACGGCGACAACGGTTGCTGCTAATACCGGCTGACAAAAAGAGGAGGTGGGGTAAAACATCCCGCCTCCCTTTTTATGTTTGTCTAATCAAATGTGACTACGTCGTTGGCCGGCTTCTTTGCCGGGAGAATTTCTTCCAGATAAAGGACCGGTCCTTTATCTTTGTACTGCTTCATATATTCATATCGGAAAGAAGCCGTCACAAATATCCAGTCTCTGTTCTGGTATGGAATCTCTTCTTTACATTTGCAAAGGTATCCAAGAAATGTGATATCCTCCTCGCAGCAGGTCATCACAAAACGTCCCGGCACGAAAAATCCGCCCCCAAGTTTTTTGTTTTTATATACCTGTGCAAGGAACTTGAGCTTTTTGTTTTTATAATGTTCCGGGTGCTCCATAGCATCTAAATACCAGATACCGTAATCAATTTCATCAATCTCGATCACCGGAGCATTCAGATCAAACGGCAGATCCTCATCTGTATTTTCAATCGGCTCTCCGTCCGCATTTTCAAAAACAATCTGGGCTCTCGGATTCATCACCTTGATACTTCTGCGGATCTTTGCCCTGTCTGCATCTTCCTCTGTCCGGTTAACAATGACCAGATCAGAATAAAGAAGTGGAGCCAGAAACATATTTCTCATGTTCAGGAGGTACATCTCTGCCGTACCGGCATCTACAGTGGAGAGGATTGCTCCGATCTCCCAGCCTGGCGGAAGCTTCATCTCCAGCATCCGGTTCAGATCCCATGTACCATTGAACTCAATCATGACATGATCCGGACGGTAATTCAGTTCCAGCCCCTCAAGGAAGAATTCATTGAGCTTTTCCTCCTCATCTACCACGTATTTGATAATTCCATTTTTCTTAAGCCACGCTTCGTCGTACTCCTCGTCCCCCTCTTCACAGACAATCAGAAGTGTCTGATTGTAGTCAAGAAAGTCCGGGCTGTGCAACGCTTCATTAATTAATGTTGTCTTCCCGCTGTCCAGAAATCCTGTAAAAAGTTCTACTACTGTTTCCATCTGGCCCTCTCCTGTCTATACATGCAGCGTCTGCTGAATTTTATCGGTATGGATATCAGTTCCAATCACACAGATCTTTCCAGTATAATCCGCTTTGGTGTCACGGATCTCATATTCTCCCGGCACATAGTCAAACTCCATCCAGCTACCGTCAGTCCCCTCGACAATTCCCTTTGCTCTTAAAATAGTGCCGTATGTTTCTTCATCTGTAAGAGAATCCAGGAACTGTTCGATCTCGGAACGGTTGTATTTCTCTACGGTCTCTGTTCCCCAGCTTGTAAATACATCGTCCGCATGATGATGTTCCTCATGATCATGGTGGTGATGCCCGTGATGACATTCTCCATCGTGATGATGTTCATGGCAATGCGCTTCGTGATCATGGTGATGCTCATGGCAGCCACACTCTTCATGATCATGGTGGTGCTCATGATGGCAACATCCTTCGTGATCATGATCGTGATGAAGGCATGCTTCATTCAGAAGATCCGTCGGCTTGGAAGTCTGCTCTACCGCGTTTCGGATCACTTCCCCATCAAGCTGATCCCACGGTGTTGTGATGATGGCAGCATCCGGATTTTCTTCCTTGATCAAGGCGACAGCCTCTTTGAGTTTTTCATCCGTCATGGACTGGGTTCTGCTAAGTACTATCGTTGCGGCGTGTTCTATCTGATTGCTGTAAAATTCACCGAAGTTCTTCAGATAGATCTTTACCTTCTTTCCATCTGCTACTGTAATACAGCTGTTCAGCTCGATTCCGCAATGCTCCTCTACATTTCTGACAGCTCCTGCCACATCAGACAGCTTGCCCACACCGGACGGCTCAATGATGATACGGTCCGGATGATACTGATCTACGACTTTTTTCAGCGCTTCGCTGAAGTCTCCTACAAGGGTACAGCAGATGCAGCCCGAATTCATCTCGGTAATCTCGATCCCGGCATCTTTCAAAAATCCGCCGTCGATTCCGATTTCTCCAAATTCATTTTCTATCAGTACGATCTTTTCCCCCTGAAATACATCTGTTACCAGACGTTTGATAAAGGTGGTCTTTCCGGCTCCAAGGAATCCGGAGATAATATCTACTTTTGTCATAATGCATCCTTCTTTCTTTTTTCATCGCCTTTTATCATAGCAGTTTTTTAGCCTTTTTGAAAGACTTCTGTTGGAAAAAGAACAGGACCGGATAATCCGGCCCTGAAGTTCCCTGCCTCGATTGCAAGAATTCCCAATTTAAATCCGTTCTATTTCCGGCTCTGCCGTCTCATCGCTTTTTTCTCGTCTTCTTTGTTGACATGATCGGAAAGAGTCCGTTCATCCTGGTCTGCGCATTCTTGTTGCAGCATACATTCTTCATCTAATTCATAAACCGTATTTCCGTCCAGAATCAGTTTTCTTGGCATATCTCATTCTCCTTTTCCTTTTTCTTCCAATATATGATGCCCGCATATTTTCGGTTTTATTCACATATATATTTACAACGCCGGATCAGATAGGAGATGCAAACACATGAAGAACAAAACTCCATTTCCCATGACACCTTTCGATATGCTCGTAGTGCCTGAGCATCTTCATATTATGAAACTGTTTCTCCCCTATCTGCCTTCCGGCACACAGAAACTTCTGGCTGTCTGGATCAAATACGTGGAACTCCAGAACACGATCACATATTTTCGAAACTCTCCCCGTCTTGGCATGGGAGAATACACTTCCCCCAAACAAGTCAATGCAATGGAGATTTTTGAAGAACTCCGTCCCTATATGAAGGAAGAGGAGGCAGATCAGATCGATATGGCTTTTTCCGCCATGAGTATGATGGAAATGATGAATGCTTCCGGATCAGCAAAAGAGCACCCGGACCCGACTGATCTGTTTCGTTCCATGATGCCTTCCGGTACGGACGAAATGTTCGATCTTTACAGTCAGATGTTTGAAAAAGGAGGCGAAAATGAAGATGAAGCCGAAGGACAGCCAGTGGGAAGCATGGATGAAGAATCCGGCGATCCGGGATCTGGATCCGATGAAACAGGAACTGATACGGACAGCGTTTGAAAGGACACAAGGAAAAACAGGACGGAATCTGGCGCCTGTTATGATGACTTTGATCACTCAGGCAAATCAGAAGGGCATCCGCTTTTCTGAGGAAGAAATGACTTTGATCCTCCAGTTTTTAAAAGAAGGAAAAAGCAAAGAAGAACAGGCCAGAATTGACCAGATGGTCGCATTTGTTAATGCCGCATGGAAAAAGAGGAACTGACTTACAGTTCCTCTCAAAATCCTTCTTCTCTTCGCATCAAGCGGTTTTCTCTGCGCTTCAGCGCTCCTTCCCATTCTGCTTTTTCTGTCTCGGATTCCACAATAAGACGCGGTACTTCTTTCGGCCTGTCATTTTCATCCAATGCCACGACGGTAAGATATGCGCGGTTAATCGGCTTTCTCATTCCGTCCAGAGCCTCCACATAGGTATCAACCCGAATCTCCATGGAAGTCCGCCCGGTATAAGTCATCTTGGCCCGGATTACCACCAGATCATCCTGATAGGCTCCTCGGATAAACCGGAGATTATCCACGGAGGCAGTCGTAATATTACTCATACAGTGCCGTTTGGCAACCACACCTGCACATTCATCAATCCACTGCATCAGAACGCCCCCAAACAGCCGCCCCGCCGCATTCAGATGGGTCGGTCTTACGATATGAACCGTCTCCACCATGGAATCCTCGACTCTCTTTGGTTTGATCTCACTCATGATTTTAACCTCTTTTTGACTTTCTTTTTTCCTCTTTTTATTATATCATGGTACTACAAAAGAAAAAAGGAGTAAAATCTATGCGAAATATCAAACTGACAATAGAATATGACGGCTCCCGGTACCATGGATGGCAGAGACTTGGAGCCGGGGAAGATACTTCCAGCACGATTTCTGGAAAGCTTACGGACGTGATCTCCAAAATGACCGGGCAGACCCCGGAGCTTTTCTGTGCTTCTCGGACCGAGACCGGAGTACATGCCTACGCGCAGACGGTCAATTTCCATACAGACTGCAGTCTCAGCGCCAGAGAAATCAAGCATTATCTTAACCGTTACCTTCCTGCTGACATTGCGGTTCTGGATGTGGAGGACATGCCGGAGCGTTTCCACGCTTCCTTAAATGCGAAGAAGCGAACCTATATTTACCGGATCTCTACAGCGGAAGTGCCTGATGTATTTGAACGAAAATATGTATATCATCTGTTTAAGAAACCGGATATCAAGAAGATGCGTGAGGCATCCGAGCTTCTGATTGGGCGGCACGATTTCCAGCGCTTTTCCTCCTCTAAAAAGAAAAAAGGAGGCGTCAAGGAAGTGTTCTCCGTTGACATTTACGGAAGCGGGGATGAGCTGGAATTTACCATTACCGCCAATGACTTCCTTCACAATATGACACGGATCATCGTCTCCACCCTTCTGGATATCGGGCAGGGAATACGTCCGGTTGACGATATTGAGCGGATCTTTGACGGCAAGGAATCCGCATCCGATCCGATCGATCCAAAAGGCCTGTTCTTTCAAGAGGCAGAATATCCGCAATAGCAAAGTCAAAAGACCGGAAAGAAAAGGAAATACGACTGATCCTTTTCTTTCCGGTCTTTTTTAATACAACAGGTTGTTTCAATATTTGCTTTCTTATTTCTTTAAATATTCCAACAGTCTTTCATACTCTTCTTTCATCTGTACATAGCCGTGCTCATAGAAAGAAGTCAAACGATCGTAGTCTTTCTCCAGTCTGCCGATCGTCCGTATCTTCGGGCGGAGTACAAAGATTTCTCCCTGCTTCTCCAGCTGTTCAATCCGCTCCATCTGTTTATTGTAAATGTAAGGACGTCTTAGGATTGTCCGGACCAGATTCGGGTATTTTTTGTACGCAGCACGGTAGATTCTTGCCTCTCCAATAGACGGCTTTTTCTTCCTGTATCCCTCATTTCTTGTCAGAATGACGATGATCTTCTCCTTTCCCTTTTCCAGGGCTCTCTGAATCGGTACGGAATCTGCAAGTCCGCCGTCCAGATAAGGAGTACCGTCAATCCGCACGATCGGAGCCGCCAGCGGCATACTACTGGAAGCCCGGCAGATCTTCAACAGCCTTTCTTTCTCTTCTCTCTCATCAAGATACTCTGCTTTTCCAGTCTCGCAGTTTGTTACTACCTGTTCACAGTTCATTTCCGACTTGAAATACGTATCAAAGTCAAATGGGATCAGCTTCTTTGGATACTGGTCAAAAATGAGATCCATATCCATCACGCTTTTCTCCTTAACCATCTTGCGCAGTCCCAGATAGAAGTCATATTCTTTTTCTTTGTGTATCATGCACTTTTTTGTGCGCCCGATCTGCCTGGACACATAGTCGATTGCGTTGCAGGCGCCTGCGGATACGCCGATCACGTCGGTTGTGTAAAAATCTTTTTCCATAAGAAAGTCAAGCACACCGGAGGTAAATACTCCTCTTGTCGCGCCGCCTTCCAGAACGAGAGCCGCAGGAATCAGCTTATTATTCTGGCTATTCTGTCTTTCGTCCATCTCTTCTCCTCCTGCTTTCAAATTGTTTTTTACCTTTATATTTTATAGTATCAGCTTCTTTTCCCGAAGTAAACAGCGAATTTGATCTTTTTCTCCTTTCATGTGTTATACTGATCTCAGTGAATATGTAAAGGAGGAATTTACTATGATCAGTAAAGAATTTCATGCTTCCAGGCGGGCGTTTTATGCCTCTGTTCTAAAAGATAATTCTGTCGGATTTGTCTTTTCCGGCACGGAGAAGGAATGGAAAGGGGATGAAATGTATCCCTTCACACCTTACGCCAATTTTTATTATCTGACGGGATTTTCATACCCAGATGCTGTCCTGATGGTTACCAAGCGAAACGGTACCATTCGTGAAACATTATTTATTGATCACCCGGATGAAAAAGCTGCTCGCTGGACCGGCGTCTCTTGCGGAAAGGAAAGTGTCAAAGAAGAAACCGGTGTCGAACAGGTAGAGTATCTGGAACGCTTTGAAAAGTCCATTCCACTGTTTGGCGAGCCAGGCCTGATCCATCAGGTTTATATCGACATTCCTGGATGGGATCGTCCGTTTGTCAAAAATAAAGCGCGCGAATTCGCTTGCCGCATCCATGACTTTGATCCGACTCTTCCGATCTTCAATACCTTTCAGGATTTAGCACGGTTCCGCCAGGTGAAAACAAAGGAGGAAATTGCACTGCACCGGAAAGCCTGCGAGATTACGGAAATTGGTGTCAAAAACATGCTCTCTCATTTGAAGCCGGACATGTATGAATACGAAATCGAAGCGTACTTTGATTTTTCATTGAAGTCTCACAACGCAACACATGCGTTTCCGACCATTGCAGCTTCCGGCCCCAATGCCTGCTGCATGCATTACAATGACAATGACCGTCTGATGAAAGATGGAGACATGATTTTGTATGATCTTGGTGCCAAATGGGGCGGATACGATGCCGATGTCAGCCGCACCTATCCGGTAAACGGATATTTTACCGAGGAGCAGAAAGCCCTTTACAACGTCGTCCTAAAAGGGTTGAATTCTGCCATTGCGGCAACGAAACCGGGTCAGCCGAAAAATGAACTTCAGGAATTAAGTAAACAGGTCATGGCGGAAGAACTGATCCGAATTGGCATGATCAAAAAGCCGGAAGAAATCATGCGCTACTATTTCCATGGATCCGGCCATTATATTGGTCTTTATACTCATGACGTAGGGGACGATAACGCCCTCCTGGAAGAGGATATGGTCTTTACCTTGGAGCCTGGTCTCTATTTCGATGAACTGGGAATAGGCATCCGCATTGAAGACACCCTTGTTGTGACAAAAGACGGATGCGAAGTATTAAGCGGAGGAATCCCAAAAACGGTAGAGGAGATCGAAGCATTCATGCAGAAGTCATAATGGAAAATCTCGTGTTTTTACGGGATTCTGCCGGGGAAATCCCTTGCCAAGTAGATATGGATTGTGATAAGATAGGCGATGGTTATTATGAAGTAGACAATCTGAATTCAAGTAAAGGAGAATGGAACGCTATGATCAGCACGAATAATGTCACACTTCGCGTTGGAAAAAAAGCTCTGTTTGAAGACGTAACGATCAAATTCACCGAAGGCAACTGTTATGGACTGATTGGCGCCAACGGAGCCGGAAAATCTACGTTTCTGAAGATTCTTTCCGGGCAGCTGGAGCCTACGAACGGGGAAGTGATCATTACACCAGGAGAGCGGCTATCTTTCCTTCAGCAGGATCATTTTAAATACGACGAATACATGGTTTTGGATACCGTTATCATGGGAAATGCACGGTTATACGAAATCATGAAAGAAAAAGAAGCGCTCTATGCCAAAGAAGATTTCACCGATGAAGACGGCATGAAGGCAAGTGAGCTCGAAGGAGAATTTGCTACCATGAACGGATGGGAGGCAGAGTCAGATGCGGCCAGCCTGTTAAACGGACTTGGTATTGAGACAGACCTTCATTATCAGTATATGAAAAATCTGACCGGTGCACAGAAAGTGAAAGTTTTGCTTGCACAGGCACTGTTCGGGAATCCGGATATCCTTCTTTTGGACGAACCGACCAACCATCTTGATCTGGATGCCATCGCATGGCTGGAAGAATTTTTGATCAACTTTGAGAATACAGTTATTGTAGTCTCCCACGACCGTTATTTCCTGAATAAAGTCTGCACTCAGATCGCAGACATCGATTATGGAAAGATCCAGCTCTATGCCGGAAACTATGATTTCTGGTATGAGTCCAGCCAGCTTCTGATCCGTCAGATGAAAGAAGCAAACAAGAAAAAGGAAGAAAAAATCAAAGAGCTCAAAGAGTTTATCTCCCGGTTCAGCGCCAATGCTTCCAAATCCAAGCAGGCGACTTCCCGAAAGAAAGCTCTGGAAAAGATTCAGCTTGATGAAATTCGCCCTTCCAGCAGAAAATATCCATACATCGACTTCCGTCCAAACCGTGAAATCGGAAATGAAGTCCTGACTGTAGAAAATCTGACCAAGACTATCGACGGAGTGAAAGTTCTGGATCATTTAAGCTTTACTATCAATCGAGATGACAAAGTTGCTTTTGTCGGAAGCAATGAACTTGCAAAGACTACTCTCTTCCGTATTCTCGCAGGAGAGCTTGAGCCGGATGAAGGTACCTACAAATGGGGAATCACAACTACCCAGGCATATTTCCCTAAGGACAGCGGAAAAGAGTTTGACAACAACTATACGATCACGGAATGGCTGACTCAGTATTCCGAAGAAAAGGACGTAACTTATGTCCGCGGCTTCCTTGGCCGTATGCTCTTTGGCGGAGACGATGGAATGAAACGTGTCAATGTCCTTTCTGGAGGAGAAAAGGTACGCTGTCTTCTTTCCAAGATGATGATTTCCGGAGCCAACGTTCTTATTTTCGATGAGCCGACCAACCATTTGGATATGGAATCTATCACTGCACTTAACAATGGTATGATCAAATTCCCGGGAGTGATTCTCTTCTCCTCCCGTGACCATCAGATCGTGCAGACAACGGCAAACCGAATTATGGAAATCATGCCAAACGGCCAGATGATTGACAAGATCACAACCTATGATGAATATCTGGAAAGCGATGAGATGGCAAGAAAACGCCAGACTTATACTACTACAGCAGAAGAAGAGGAAGATGACTAAAATATCAGATATATATCTTTCATGTGTATAAAAACTCCCCGCCCTGCACCATTATGGCCGGCAGGACGGGGAGTTTTTCTTACCATGGCTTGACTTCATCTGTATAATAGGTTTTCCCCTCTTCTACAATCCGGTACTCTTCCGGTGTGACATCCACGATTGTCACGGCACAGTTCTTATGCACTCCAAGCCCCCAGAAATCTTTTACATCTGCTCCTTTTATATGACATAAAAGGGCGCAGAGAGCTGCTCCGTGTGTCGCAATCAGAATTGTCTGTCCTGACCGTGCAGGATCCTGACGCAGTTCCTCCAGAAAGTCCCCCGTTCTTTTTAAAACATCCTCAAAGGATTCCCCTCCTTTTGGTGGATGATACTTTTCCGGCGCATGGAAAAAATAGAAAAATTCCGGATCCGGAATTTCGGATGCCCCTTCTTTGCAAATCAGCCCCTCATAGATGCCAAATCCCATCTCTTCGATTCTCTTCTCATCCAGTATCGGAATATCGCGCTCTCCGAGAACCAGCTCAGCAGTCCGTCTGGCACGCTTCAGTGGACTGGTATAAGCCAAGTCAAACGGAACCATAGCCAATGCTTCTCCTGTTTCTTCCGCCAGATGCTCTCCAAATGCATTCAGCGGAATATCCGACTTTCCCTGTAGTTTTTTGACTTTATTCCAGTCCGTCTCACCATGACGGATCAAATATAAACGCATAAATATCCCTCCTGCTTCTTATCAATTCTCAGTGTTATGACACTCTTTTATTATTTTAGCACAACATGGGATTCATTTCAGTATTCCCTTGCCCTTTTTATCAAATCAGTCTATACTTACAAAGTGAAAGGAGAGAAACAACATGGAAAAAATTGCAAGTTTTACGA
>CAUWJP010000020.1:0-59280 GCA_963559135.1 uncultured Sellimonas sp. | reverse complement strand
TTTTGCATGTAATCTTATTTGCAATACCATTTTTCTTTTGCAATCTACCAGAAGCTCATATACCAACATGTTCGTTCTCTTTCTGTTCGTTTTACAACTAACGCATATTGCTTTTTGCGAAAGAGAATACTGATTACACATTCGATACTTGGCAATATCATTATTCCAAAAGCAATCCAATAGCTAAGTCTTCCCATAACAACAATGGAACTAATCAAAGCAATAAGACTTGCTGCACACTGATAAAAGATTCTAAAATAATTAAGTATTCCCGTTCCATTTTGTATCTGAGCCTGATTAATCTTATTGTAAATTTCTTTATTCTCAAATGACTTTAAATCCAGTTCCATTGCCTTACACATAAAAAGTTTATCTGTATATTTGCAAAATTTCTTTTGAAATGTATTTTCATAGAGGGTAATTGACTGGACAAAAAAACCATTAAACCAAATCACAAAAATGTAAACCCCGACGATTTCAAAACATTCTACCAAACTTTTCCTCCCGCTTTGAATAAAATTCAAAATCTGCTGTAGTAATAATAGTGAAACTGTCGGCACCACCCCTGTCCATATAGCTTTGATACTCATAATCAATAAATATTTCCTACTAAAATGATAAATAAGTTTTATTATTTTTATAATTGTTTTTCGAGTATCATTTATCATCTTCGCTCTGTCTTTTATAGTACTTGTTTTCATTTTATGACTTCACTTTTATTTAGATATTTTCCTCTTTTTCATATAATTTACGCACTTCTTTCTCTCTTTTCAAGATTCTGTCCTCGACTTTATTTTTTCTGTCCTCTAGTTTTAAGTCTTCTTAATCTTTTAGATTATTTCCCTAAGAGATATTAAAATCCCCCATATCCTTCCTTTTCTCGTTCTCCTTTCCAAGTATCTGTTTCGCTATATCCAGAATCCACAGATTACCATTTGTTTCATGACTCTGACTCCAACTGTCACGTTTCTAGTACATTTCTGTTTTTCAATATGCTCTGTCAATGTCTTCCCTCAAAGTTTTTATTTTTTCAACTGTATGACATAAGTCTTTCATTCTTTGCCCTGACGTAGTGATCTAAACCAAAACTGTCTCATAATTAGTTGAAAAGCACGTGTCCGCTTTCTTTCTGGTTTTTAGCACACAAAAAAGCGACGTCCTTTTTTCTGCCATAGTAAGAACCTAGAACATCGCTTCTGCTGTATCGTATTCAATTTTAACTTTTCTTATTTTCCTAAGAGATAAAGTAAAATCCCTCCATATCCGCTCATAATCCCCGGATTTAATCTCTCCTGCGGAAGTAATCGGAATCCAGCCATATCCGTCCTTTCCTTTTTCTCTTTTCCAAGTACCCGATCCGCTATATCAAGAATCCATAGATTCCCACCTGTTCCGTGACACAGACTCCAACTATCACGTTTCCAGTACGTTTCTGTTTTTTGATACGCTCTTTCTATATCGTTTTTCAGCCTTTTCCTCCACTTCCTGTCCGTCACACGTTGATAGCACCACAGCCTCGCAAATAAAATTCCGGCCGCTCCATGACACCATGCTACCGTATCCTCTCCCGCTTTCTTGTCTTCCCCTTGATCGATCCAGTTTCCTCTTTCTTCACGATAAAGGCTCTCTTCATATTCCCAGATCTTCTCTGCCAATATGTCATATTCCCGTTTCTTCGTGAGCTCCCAAAGCGTAAGAACCGGCATCAAAATTCCTGCGTTTCCATGTGCTGTACCGCCAAGCGGAATTTCTCCAATTTCCGGTTTCCATCCGATTCCGCACTCCATCTTCACTGCCTGTGGAAGCATAGAACAGACTGCCTTTTCCGCCTCCCCCACATATCGCTTTTCTCCCGTCTGCTCAAACATCTGAAGGAAGATCCATGCTGCCCCAGCTTTCCCTCCAAGCAGATCAGCGCATGTATCTTTCGGAACTATTTGTGAAACGATTTCTGCATGTTTTCTGGCATACTGTAAATAAATCGATTCTTTTGTCAACTGATACATTTTTAAATAGGTATATACAATGGAACCTTCCCCTGTATACGCCCCGGTATTTCTGGACTGTAGATGCCCCAGGTCTTTCAGTCCCTCATCTGTATATCGAAACAACTGTCTCTTTAACGCTTTCTGTATTTCTGCGATTCTTTCTGATTTCTGTTTGTCCTGCATCACGGTAGTAAGGAGCAACATCCCGCTTAATCCATCATAAAAGTAAACACCCATCGGACAGATCTGCCACGCATAGTTCCCGGAAGAAGCAAAGTGAAGTACAGGCCAGCTCACCTCACTCCTCTTCTGATTCCAGAACGCATAGCTATACAATCTGTCTGTCAGTGCAGCAATGATCTGATTCAAATTTTCTTTATTCATCATCCGTTCAAATCCATTGTCCGCTTTGACTTCGTATATCTGATTCACAAAATTCTCTTTATTTTCCGGAATTAGTTCCATGGATGTACGAATCAGATCACACTGCTTATTCCTGTCCGTTTGATCGAGCTGTCCCAGACGTTTCAAAATCCGGCTATATGCCGTCCTTTGAAAAAAGGCTTCCTCACACTTCTCCTCTCCGGCATATAAGCTCTTCTCATCCATTCCGCAGGAAAAGTATGGAATGTCTCCCCGCAGCAATGCCTGAATTTCTTCCCGGACAATCCGCTCTTCCCTGTTCCAGCGTCCCTGTCCAATAGAAGACAAAAAGATTTCCCGATCCGCTCCATCCATCAGAAGAGACGGGTGATAGGAACTGTTTAACAGCATCGCGTATTTTTGCGTATGCATCAAAACAACCCTGCTTTGAAGTCCTTTTCCCTCTGCCAGAACTCTTTGAAAGAAAATTTTTTCTTTTTCCACCGCCTGATATGCCTCTGAAAATCCTTTTAGAAGCTCCTCCAAATACATAGTAATATTTCCCTCATTTTGATCCATATGTGCAATATTTCTACCTGCCGAAGTATATCCTTCACGATAGTTGATATACATATTGGATGTCTCCGCTTTAGCGACCGTTGGATTTTTAAATGGTAGCTTCTGTCCCTTTTGACCATGAATGGCACTTCCGTCAATTCCCTCCCATTCTCCATTCCAGACATAAAAAGGTAATATTCCTGTCCCCAGTACAGATTCTTCAATCCACAATCGAATTGCTCCCTCTGCTGATTCAGCCTTATCTTCTTTTTCTGAATGAGTTAACGCTTCCAGATCTATTATCACTGGATACTCTCCACAGGCGATCAGATTTTCATAATGAATATCGCTCGTTCCAAAGAGATAAGCTAAAAACAGCTGTTCCCCCATCCGTCTAAAGTATCGCTGCATCTGTTCTTCAGATTGGCAGCTTTGATATTCCACTATTTCACACCAGCTATGATCATGACATGATAAGATCGTATAATGATATTGACTTGTCCTGGTTCTCTCACTGATCCAATCCAGAATCTTTGTAAAAAACTGCTCATTCTCCATAGAACGAGGTTTTAAAAATATTCCTCTTCTATTTTCCAACCATATCTTCATTACCTCTTTTCCGTTATGATGCAGATCAGAGCATCCTGATTCTATCTTTGTAATTTTTCCCGGATTCTTTCCTTCAAAAAATAGTTCACAAATTTTTTCATAATCTTCCTGAAACCATTGAAACACCATTATATAATATTGAATCTGCTGTTCCATACGTTCTCGAATACATCGTATCAGAACTGGGTATGTTTCTACGATATGACAAAAAAACTCTTTTCCTCCACTGATCCTGCAAAAGTCCTGATATTGCGATTTCGGATCATCACCATTTAAAGTTTTATTATTTTTATAGTCATGCATTTCAGCAATTAAGGTGCGAAGTGCAATATTTTGAAGACGTACTGCCAACTCATCACTAAAATCTTCACACACTCCTTTTTCTACATAATCTTCCAACTTCTTTATCCAACTTATCAATTCTTCTTTCCCCTGCATTAAAAAAAACTGGTAAAATTCTGCAAAAAATAGACTTTTATTTTTAATTTTCCTAGATATAGTATCCGCTTTTTTTTCCCATTCTTTATATTCTGTACTAAAAAAAACAATTTCTCTCTTCTGTGCTTCAAATTCACGTCCTTCCAAATATGCTCGAAATAATCGATTATAACATAATAATTCTTCTATATTCTTTTCTCCAAGAATTAAATTCCAGTACTCTTTTTTCTTTTTATTGATCTCAAAATTAAAATTCAGATTTTTGTATTTTCGTTCTAATAAATATGACTCTTTCATCATTCTTCTCCTTGAAAAAACAGGATGCCCGCCTAAGCATCCTGTTTTACATTTAGCAACAAATAATAGATAGTACACTAGTACATCCATCTGTTATAGTTTTTATTTTTTCTATTGTCGACTCTAAATCATTAAATTTTTGTAATTCTTGAATCTCTATACAAAGGTTCCCTGCATATTCTTTTCCACTTTTTTCCATTATTTCTCCTTCACTTCTTTTTTACTAATTATAAAAACATATATGGACACTATATTTTTTTCTTTAACCTGACATTCAATAAAACCATCATATTTTTTCACGATACGTTTTATACTTTTCATCCCATATCCATGAATATTACTATTCTTTTTATCTGTAATCAATTCACCGTCTCTTTCCTGCGGAATGCTTACAAATGTATTAGTAATCTCAATAAAAAGAAAAGTTTTCTTTTTTTTGATTTTTACCAAAATACATTTTTCTTCATTATCTATTTTTTCACAAGCCTCAACAGCATTACTAAGTAGATTGCCGAATAAAACGCTTCCTTCTGTTTCCGTAAATGGTACATATCGTAATATATCTGCTTCAATCTGAAATTTAATTTCTTTTATCTCTGCTTTTTTCATATTTTCATTCAAAAGAATATCTATGTTTTTTATACCTGTCCATTCTTTTTCTTTTATTTCTGCATAATTTACTAATAATTGATTCAGATATTCCTTTAGTAATCCATATTCTTGTTTTGTTACGTATTCTCTCAGAATAGTTATATGGTGTCGCAAGTCATGTATTTGGATCTTATTTTTTTCCAAAGCTTCAGATATTTCTTTTAGATTTTTCAAATCCATTTTTTCTCTCATCTCTAGAATTTGATTCTCCTGTCGTAATCTTTGATTTTTCCAACATATTACAACACAAAAAATAAATCCCGTCAAAATTGTAAATAGTGAACAAGCAGCACTCCATCCTTTTACATCTGACATCCCATGCCATATATCATATACTAATATTTGGTATAAAATCATTATAATAGTTAGTCCTATTACAGTGATTATTAAAAAGCATTGTATCGTTTTCTGTAATATTCTTTCAAAATTATGCTTAACTAACAACCAAAAAATCAATAATATACTTATACGTGATATGAGAAAAACTGTACATTTCTCAATAGAAAGATTATAGTTATAAAATATATGATAAAATCCGTCAATAAATGTCATTCCACAAAAAGAAAAAAAGAAATCAGAAAGAGCGACTAGTAAAAAGTAAATTGCCGTAATTTCAAAAACTAACCATTTGGGTTTACCATTTATTGCCAATACAACTACAATTGTAATCAAAAGACAGCTAGCCGACATTAAACTTGAAAAGAAAAACATACTTCTGTTGACTCCTAAGAGTAGCCCTACCCCTAGAATATTCCCCCAGATCAGCACCTTCTTCCAGTTCCGCAGATATTTCTTCTCCAGCACCGTCCGGTATAATACCTGATAGCACATCCATACTTCAAAGATAGAAAGCAGAATCAATACTATGACATGGATTTGTCGTTCCATTCCCGTTCCCTCCAGTAAGCTTCAATCTTTTTCTTCGCTGCATCGATCCGGTACTGATTCAGCTCTAGCTCATGGTCTTCTTCCATATAGATCGTATTGCCCTTGATTCCCTGGACATTGCGGAGGTTGATAATATTACTTCGATCTACTAGGAAAAATTCATTACTGTCCAGTTTTTTCATCAATTCGCTCAAAGAAATCCGCTCTTTGAAGTTCCCGTGGAAAGTCACATATTCTGCATATTTTCCCATTTTTTTCTTATGGACGGCAATAATCTCACGGAAATAGACTTTTTGTTCTTTTTCTTCCGGTTCATCCTGACATTTCAGCTTCAGATATTCATTTTTTTCTGCACCCATACGATACATAAGTTTTTCCAGAATGCGCGGTAGCCGTTCGTCCATCGTTTCTTTCAGGATATACTGATCCGCCTCAATTTCATAGCTTTCCAGTGCGAATTCCGTATGAGATGTCAAGAACACAAGTCCCCGGTTCGGATATGTTTTTCGCAGAATTCGTCCAAATTCAAGTCCGGTCATCCCGTTTCCAAGTTCAATGTCCACAAAAAAGATATCCCCTTCCTCTCCGTATTCCTGCGTCTTCGCATACTCCAGAAATGCTTCTCCCGATGAGAAAACCAGAAGATGTGTGTTCAGAAATGCGTCCGCCGTTTCTTTGATTTTGTCCCGGATCATATCCTGCATCCATTTGTCATCATCAACGATAATAATTTTAAGCATGTGATTTTTCCTCCTTCAAAAGCAGATAGTAGCGATTCTGATTGACATCATGAAAAATTGCTTCTCCATCCTGTATCTGAAGGCGGAAAGTATGTTCCCACAGTCCGTCTTCCCTGTCTCCGGCAATCATTCTTCCACAGTGATAGAGGAAGATTCCCTCCTCCTGCTCGCTCACTTTCCGGATAATATCTTCCACTGCATCCCCTATCCTCATGGAATGCCGGGCTGGATTCCATCGGCCGAGCAGTTGGTTGACTCTGCTTTTGTTGATTACAACTTTCTCGCAGAAATGTCTCCGAAACTCTTTTCTCACCTCCTTGTCCGCCTCCAGCAGGCCGAAGATCTCTTCTGCCTCATCTTTTACATCGTCGTATGAAAAGCCAAGCTCTCCATATGCCTCCATATGGCAGAGCGCTTTCTTGAGATCTTCTTCCTCTTTCAAACGCTCATACCGATCCCTCAGCCACTGAATGCTCTCTAATAAAATCTTCCTGCACTGAAGTGCGTCCGTTTTGTAAAATTTTGAGACCGCAAGTTTGATTCCTTCGACTTCTACTTTGGCAAATTTCATTTTTTCTCCTTGCACCCTCAGCTTAACTATCTTTTCGTCCTGATAAAATTGTACTACATTTTTCGCTAATTTTCGCCCTTTTGTCCTCGAAATCATCATTTTTGTCCTCGAATTCTCCCTTTTCCTTTTGGTATTTTTCTGTCCTCGCCAAATATGTTGAAAAGGCGGAAGATCTGATCTTCCGCCTTTGCTGCTCTTTGATTCTGTTTTTGTTTTCTTAGCCATTGATCATGAAAGATACGAGTTTGTCGATATCTTCCTTTTCATAGGCAATGATTTCCAGTTCCGGAATCTCGCCGTTGGAAAAGATATTTGCCAGAGATACATACTGAGACAGTTTTGATTTGAGATTCAATCTGTCACCCTCTCCTGTTACCAGTTCCACCTTTCCTTTACAGCTGTCCACTACTTCAAAAAATTTGTCGATATCCGTAATGTTCTGTACTTTCATCTGCGTTTCTCCTTTCTTTTTCCTGTTTGTTTTTTATATGATTTATTTGCTTGCACGAACAATGTCCTTTTCCCTGATTTCAATCTTTTTCTCCTTCAGGAGGCGTCCCACTGCCCGTTTGAATTCGTTTTTGCTCATCTCAAATTCCTTGCGGATCATTTCTGGTGCTGCCTTATCCGTAAATGGAATCCGACCCCCATGTTTTTCCATGTAGTCCATCAATTTTGCCGCATCGACATCCATCTGGATAAATGCCTTCTCCCGCACACTTAAATCCAGTTTTCCATTGTCTTTGACTGCGGATACTCTCGCACGGATCTTCTCTCCTACCCGGTAGGAATGGTACACTTCCCGTTTCGGAATCAAGGCAGAGTATTTTCCGTCTACTGCCACGAAAACACCGAAGCGGTCACTGAGTTCATAAACAATCCCTTCCACCATATCATCCTTCTGGTACGGGGAGTCGCAGGACAACTTTTCGTAAACTTTCATCGTCGCGCACAGACGGGAGCTTTTGTCAATATATAGGCTTACCAGTACGTGATCGCCCTTTTTCACTGGTCCGGTCTGCTCCCTGAATGGAAGGAAGAGATCCTTTTCCAGTCCCCAGTCGAGGAATGCGCCGTTCTTTCCAGTATCAATCACTTCCAGAATCGCCAGTTCTCCAAGGGTCAGCTTCGGCTCATTTGTCGTTGCAATAAGGCGGTCTCTGGAATCTTTATATAAAAAAACTTCCACCGGATCTCCCGGGCCTGCCCCTTTCGGCACCTGTTTTTTCGGAAGAAGGACATGCTCCTCTTCCGTTCCCAGATAGACTCCGAAGTCTACCTGCTTTTCAATCGTCAATATTTGCTTTTCGCCCAATTTCATCGTTTTGTTCTCCTTTATGCTTTAGCTCCACAACCGCATACGGCTTTCCGTTCTCATCACCAAGCTCCACCGTCGAAATACCGTCCTGTATCTTGTATGACGGATAAAGAATATCCCCGTAAACCGCTGATTTCTTATATTCTACCCGCAGGCCTGAAAAATCCGGCTCCAGCCCGTTTTCTTCCAGAAGTTCCACCGCCATCTGCACGTACTGACAATTATTGACGTGATGGTTCGTGTCGATATGGTACTTTCTGACTTTGATCGGGGAAACTTTTTCTCCTCCTTCCGGCATCGGCACTTTCCGTGATGCATATTCCATGGGATACGGCTCTTCCATCCCGTATCGACTGATCTCCTCTTCGGAAGGTCTGGTAGGACGTCCTGATGCCAGATCCATGTAAACCCAGATAGAGTTAGCATACGCCGTAACTTCTCCATTTTGATCTTTCATGACAAAGTTCCGATCACCGAAAAATCCGTGGAATCCGGTCGCCCAGGTGCAGGTCCTGATTTCTTCTCCAAGTTTTGGGTAGCGCAGGATTTCTACCTGCCAGGAAGAAAGCACCCATGCTTTTTTCTGTTCTTCGAGATACTTCGTTCCTACGCCAAGATCCTCCGACTGAAAGATGCTTGCGTCCTGAAACGAATTGATTATGCCCGGAAGTGTCATGCATCCGTTGTCCGACACTTCACTGAGCCGTACTCTTGATTTCACCTCGTACATATCATCCCTCTTTTACTTTTCTTTTGATTCTGCCACATAGCTTTTTTCCATCGTAATCACGCATTGATAACGCTCGTCCAGATGACGGATTTTCTCCATCACCAGATGAAGCAGAGCATTTTCCTCTTCTTTATCATACCCGTGGGGCATCACCATGTCAAAGATCAGATTGATCTGATGTTCCCCCGGCACCATACGAAAGTCATGAATACTTGCCTCCGGATCGGTCTCAGCCACAATGTGCTCCACTTTTTCCCGAATCTCAATCACATCCTGATCTTTTGTTTCGATCGGATCCATGTGGATCAGAAGATAGATACCCAGGTATTTTCTGGCTTCCCGCTCGATCCGGTCTATGATCTCGTGGGAAACTTCGATATTAACGTCATTTGGCACTTCCGCATGGATGGATGCCATGCTTCGTCCCGGTCCGTAATTATGTACCAGCAGATCGTGTGTCCCGACAATGCCGTCGTAGGATTCCACAAATTTGGTAATTTCATCAAAAGTTTCCTGTGGGACCGCTTCGCCAATTAATGGTTCCAGTGTATCTTTCGCAATTCCAATTCCGGCCCACATGACAACGAGTGCCACGCCGATTCCAACGAAACCGTCGATATTGATGCCTGTCACACGGAAAAATAATACAGAAAGGATTGTCGCTGTTGTCGTTGCCACGTCTCCCATTGCATCGGCCGCTGTGGCCATCATGACTTTGGAATCAATCCTTTTTCCCAATTTTCTGTTAAACGCCGCCATCCATACTTTGACCCCGATGGACAAAATCAGAATCAGTACCGATACAGTGTTAAATGTCAGGATTTCCGGATTCCGGATTCTCCCAATAGCGTCTTTCAGGAAAGTAAACCCTACCTGCAATACGATAAATGCCACAATCAGCGCGGCGATATACTCAATCCGTCCGTGTCCGAAGGGATGTTCCTCATCGGCGGGCTTTTCCGCCATCTTGACCCCAACGAGGCCGATAATCGATGATCCGGCATCGGAAAGATTGTTAAATGCATCCGCCGTAACGGAAATACTGTGAAGTATGATTCCGACGGCACCTTTTACAAAAAAGAGAAAGACATTGCAGAGGATGCCCACCACGCTTGCCAGTACTCCGTAGGCTGTCCGCACTGCAACCGTCTCTGTCTGTTCGTAGTTTTTTACAAACCATCTTACTAAAAATTCTGTCATTCCTTTTCCCTTTCGTCTTTTGTCCAGAAGTACTCTTTCTTTATGAACCGAAGAAGAACCATTTGATTTTGAATTTTGAAGTCGCTGTCACCATCTCATATTCCTCTTCTGTCAGGACATGTTCCAGCTGCTTTTTCCCTTTTTCCGGGACGACCGCATGAACACTGTCGATAAAGCAAAGGCTCGGATACAGGACGCACCACCAGTTATGCCCCATGGCTTCTCCGATCTGGATCCGAAGCGCTTCATACGTTCCGGCCGGAAAGGTGATATCCCCATAGGTCTTTTCCGGGAAGGTTGTCCACTCAAGGGATGCCCGAACCGGATAGGAATAGCCTTCCTTTTGGATGGCCTCTTCGGCAAGTGCTTCAATTTGCGGAAGATGGGAGCGGATAAATGCTTTTGTCTGAGCAAGGCTTTCTGTATCCATCTCTTCTTCCATCCATGAGACAACCGTATCCTTTACCTTCATTTTCAGGTTCTGATCCTCTTTGCTGTCGCTGTTTGCAAGCACATGGAAGCGCAGCACCTCCTCTGCCATGTGCTCCTGTGTTTTCTCCACTTTTGCGCTGACTGTTTCCGTGCGCCAGACACAGGCAGTCAGCATCAGTGAAATCATGACAGCAAACGCTGCCATGATGAAATTTCTTCGTTTTCCCATGATCCATGTCCCTCCCGTTGTTTCCATTACTAACGGGAGTATTGCCGGATCTGGTTGATTTATTCTGCTTTTTCCGGATTTTTATTCCGGCGGATCGTCTCAAGCACGGTCCTTGCCTGCTTGTCGATGTGTACGCCGATCTTTTCTTCCGCCTGCTCTTTCGCGCCTGCTTCCAGATAGGTAATCAACTCTTTGTGCTCTTTTGAGATCTGCGGATGGAATTCCCGATGCTTTAAATATTCCACCCGGTACCGGTACATCTGCTCTCCCAGATTGTTCAGAAGCTGGATCAGTCTCTGGTTTTCTGTAGAGTTGTAAATGATGTCATGAAAGTGGACGTCTGCCTCGGCAGTTCTTGTCACATCATCGGATGTCAGCGACCGATCAAACTCCTCTGCCGCCTCTTTGAGCTCTTCAATCTGCTCTTTTGTGATCCGGTCGCAGCTGAGGCTGACCGCAAGCACTTCCAGCGCCCGTCTGACCTCCAGCACATCCCGCATACTTTTCTCCGTAATTTCTGCCACTTCTGCTCCTCTGCGCGGAATCATCAGCACTAGCCCTTCCAGCTCCAGCTTCCGGATTGCCTCACGGATCGGTGTACGGCTCACGCCCAGTTTTTTTGCAAGCTGGACTTCCATCAGCCGTTCTCCCGGCTTTAACTCGCCTCTTAAAATCGCCTGGCGGAGTGTATTGAACACCACGTCGCGCAGCGGAAGATACTCATTCATTTCTGCTCCAAAATCTGCTTCCATCAATCGTTCCTCCTGTTCTTTCGTACATTATGAATGGTTGTTGTGTAAATCTGTCTTGCAAATCCCTTCTGTCGAATCTGTTCCGCTGTTTTCTTTGCCATACTGCGTTCCTTGAACAGGCCAAATACGGTAGGGCCGCTTCCACTCATCATGGCATTCATAGCTCCACCGCTAAGCATCTCTTCTTTGATCTTTGTGATCACCGGGTACTGCTTCTCTGTCACACTCTCCAGAACATTTCCCATCGAGCCGGCTACATGGGTGATATCTTTGGCCCGAAGTCCTTCAATGATTCCATCAATGTCCGGATGATCTACGATGGAAGAAGAATCCAGCTTTTCATAGACCATCTTTGTGGAGACACTGATCGGAGGTTTTGCGATGAGAATGTGGCATTTTGGCATGGCTGGAAGGCGGGTTAGCTTTTCCCCGATTCCTTCTGCCAGAGCCGTTCCCCGCATGATACAGTACGGAACATCCGCGCCAAGCGATACACCTCGCTCCATCAGTTCCTTCTCACTTAATTTCCATCCGAAAAGTCGATTCATCCCAAAGAGCACAGCAGCGGCATCCGCACTTCCGCCCGCCATTCCTGCTGCCACCGGAATATGCTTTTTCAACGTAATGGAAACTCCGTGTTTTTCTCCAAATTCATCCAGCAGAATCTTCGCTGCACGAAACGCAATGTTGTTTTCATCCGTCGGCAAAAAAACGAGATTGGATGCAACGGTAATGCCAGGCGCCTCCCGCTTTTCCAGCGTAACCTCATCATACAGGTAGACAGTCTGCATGATCATCCTGACATCGTGATATCCGTTTTCTCTTCTTCCAAGTACATCGAGCCCCAGATTAATCTTTCCAAGTGCTTTTAACTGAATTCGTTCCATCCAATCTCTCCTTGTTTATCCTCTTTTCTCTCCTGCCCTTTTCTTCCTGATCCGAATCTGTCAAAAATCCTTTATATATAGAAGAAACAGGCAATATGTATTTTGTATACATTTCCTTATAGTATACTCAAGTTTTCCTTAAAAATCAATATCCTCTCACCTGGACGCAGGCCTTTTTCCTTTTCAATCCCGTTGACCTCACAGATGCCCTCTTCGGTCGTTCCAAACCGCTTGGCAAGGGAGAACAGATCATCCCCGTCTTTGACTGCATATCCTACAATCCCCGGCCTCTTTGCCAGTTCTTCCATCGAACGTTCTTCCATGGTAAGACCTTTGATATTTTCGATTTCCACCGGTTTCCTTACCAACGCCCGGAAGCAGACTGTGGCCTTGATCTCCGCTTTTCCCTGTCCCAGGAGGTTGACCGTCAGCTGCTCGATACAGCCATTTAAGGAACAACGGATATCCGGGTACATTTCATTGCATTCCAGCATACAGGAAAACGGCACCATGCCCTGCCAGGTGTCAAACGGAATATCATCATCCGGTTTTACGTACAAAAATCCGATGTGTAGGATTCCTTCTACCTGGATTCCTTCTTCTTTTACTTCCGACCGCGCAATTTCAAGGCTACCCGATGTATGGCAGATCTGAAAAATATTGTCTTTGAGTTCCGGCAGGGAAAGGGTCTCATTGACGCTGCATTTCAAGTGATTCTGCATCACCATCTGCTCATATTCATCCTTCTCCTTTTCAGCGGTCAGATTGCAGTTTAAAGAATACAGATCCTGGAGGATTTCTACTTCTTCCTCCTCGAAGACGGAGGCTTTCACCTCCAGAGAGGCCTCAATACCGACAATACGCATTTCTCCGTCCTCATCCAACCGTACTTCCGCGTTTTCATCGGTAAAAGCGCTGTCGATCTGATGAAACATTGTCTCGTCCGCTCCTGGACACGGGATCCTTCCTTCGAAGCGCACCGGCTCCTCGATCCAATTCAGTGTCTCATCCGGCGTCTCATAAAAAGCAAAAACAAGCAGCTCCCCTTCCACGATCAGTCCGTCCTGTATCAGTTTCGTATCCAGCCGCTGCGGTTTGATATCCGTCCACAGCAGGGATGCAATATTTTCTTTCCCTTTCGGAAGGTTGATTTCCTCTTTGATCCGGTATGTATCACGGATGGAGGTCAGCATCTTCAAAATCTTCCGGGTCTCTTTTTTCTTACAGCAACGGTCAATACCTTCCACGTCCACGGTCAGTTCCCCTTCCTCTCCTGCTTCCGGCACAATCACCATTTCTGCCATGGTTCGAATATTCAGCTTTCTGGAGTGGATCATCACCACCGTCACATCGGTTCTGGTGCTTCGAATCAGCCAGTCTCCCCGCTCCTCTTCTGTATAAATCATCTCTTCAAACGGGAACTGTCCTGAGAGTTCCGCCATCTTTTCATCTACCTCATCAGTCACATAGAGAATTTTAAATATCAGCTTCCCGTGGATTTTTACATAATTATCCACCTTCCGTATCTCTTCAATCCGCAGTGTTCCTTCGCTTTGCATAACTTTTTTGATATCCTTTTTGTTGTCCGGCACATTGTAGTCTTCATCAATCAGAAACTGATCTGTCACCGGCTTCCCGCTCCATTGTTTCATAATCTGTTTTTTTACTAACTCCATATGGAACCTCCTCATTCTTCAAAGACAACATGTCTGTCCTGATAATCCAGTTTTACGACAAGATAAGGCCATGTGTGTTTTTCGATGACCTGTTCTTTTTCTCCCGGTCCTTTCAGCTCCGTGCAGATATGGATGGCATTTTCGGTCTCATAGAGTTCCTTTACCTCAATGCTGTATCCGCTGCTTTCCTTTTTTCCGTACCCTCGAACGAGGTACATCTGTCCCTGATCTGTATACGTCAGCTTCATCGGTTCGTCCTTTTTTTCTTCGATCTGGGTCTTTAATTCCTCTGGTATATCTTCCTTTTCCAGGACCGTAAAGTCCAGTTCCTGTTTTTTCGTTCCTCCCATGTCTGTGACTGAGCACCCGGACATGCACAAAATCAGGAACGCTGCCGTACAGGAGATGATGATTTTGCGAAATTTTCCTGCTTTTTTGCCCATTCCATGCGATCCTGTAGTTTCTCTTTATCATCTTACACAAACTTCCCATAAAAAATGACAAATCTGGATTTCTTTTCACTCATTTTTATAGTATAATAGTGTTACTTTGTTAGTACGTCGTTTTTCGACATACTGTCTATTAATTTTTATAGAAAGGAGCGTATCCCATGATTCGCTTTATCTGTATTGTCATCTATCTGGTTGTCTATCTGATACTTTCTATTCCGGTCTTTTTCGTGGAATGGCTGATCGGAAAGAAGAACCGGCAAACACGCGATCTTTCTTCCCTGCGGATCGTGCAGTGGGGTTTTAAATGTATCCTGAAAATCGCAGGGGTAGATGCTACCGTGATCGGACTTGAGAATATTCCTGATGAGCCGGTATTGTTTATCGGCAATCACAGAAGTTATTTCGATATTCTGCTGACCTATTCAAGATGTCCGAGACTGACGGGATATATTGCGAAAAAGGAGATGGAAAAGATTCCTCTGCTCTCCACCTGGATGAAATATGTATATTGCCTGTTTCTGGACCGCGAGAATCCAAAGCAGGGGATGAAGACGATTCTTCAGGCGATTGATTATGTAAAGAAGGGGATTTCGATCTGTATTTTCCCGGAAGGAACGAGAAATACCGGGGAAGAGTTAAGCCTTCTTCCTTTTAAAGAGGGATCCTTTAAGATTGCGGATAAGACGGGATGTGCGATTGTCCCGATCAGTCTGAATAATACCGCTCAGATTTTCGAGTCTCATATTCCATTTGTAAAGAAGACCCATGTGATCGTAGAGTACGGAAAGCCTGTATATCCGAAAGATCTGGACAAGGAGACGAGAAAACATCTTGCTCCGTATTTTGAAGCAATTATAAAAGAAACAATCGAAAAAAATGCGCATCTATTATAAGGTAATATTTAAGGGAGACAGCGGCTCGTATGAGTCACTGTCTCCCCTTTATTTATCTGTCTCTATTCATTTTTCAAAAATGCTTCTATCTCCAGCGCTGCCTTTTCTTCGTCATCACCCTCTGCAGTGATCTCGATCTCCATTCCCTTTGATGGTCGGAAAGCCATCATCCCCATAATACTCTTTGCATTGACATGCATGTCGCCGCTCTTTAACATAATCCTGCTCTGGAACTGGCATGCAATACGAACCAGTTCTACGCCCGGTGCCTCATATCTACTTTCGATATCCGCTGTTATCACATTTCGTGTGGTCATATTGACTCCTCCTTCCATCTGGAAATGTTCTTTTTTAAATTTATTATATACCAGTTTCCTGAGTCTTTCAATTTGAAGTTGTGGATTTTTTCTTTCCCTTTGCCCGGATGAGTGCTATAATGTTTCCAGTATTATGCTGAAAAAATGGCCGTGCGCTCTTTTGTGCGGCAAAAAAGGAGTGTGTCCTATGTTGGAACGTAATTTAACATTGTTGACAGATTTGTATGAACTGACAATGATGCAGGGATATTTTAAGGAGAAGGATCACGACAAGGTCGTTGTATTTGACGTCTTTTACCGTGCCAATCCGTGTAATAATGGCTATTCCATTGCAACCGGGCTGGATCAGGTGATCGAGTATATCAAGGGGCTGCATTTTTCGTATGAAGCGGTAGATTATTTAAGAAGTCTGCACATTTTTGATGAAGATTTCCTTCACTATTTAAGTGGGTATCATTTCAGCGGTGATATCTACGCAATTCCGGAAGGAAGTGTAATTTTCCCAAGAGAACCGATTATCAAAGTCGTTGCCCCGATTATGGAGGCGCAGCTGGTGGAAACGGCGATTTTGAATATCGTAAACCACCAGTCGCTGATTGCTACCAAGACTGCCCGTGTTGTTTATGCGGCAAACGGCGGTGGTATCATGGAGTTCGGCCTTCGCCGTGCTCAGGGTCCGGATGCCGGACTTTACGGGGCGAGAGCTGCTATGATCGGCGGCTGTATTGGAACATCCAATGTCCTGGCCGGACAAATGTTTGATGTTCCGGTAATGGGAACCCATGCTCACAGCTGGATCATGAGTTTCCCAAGTGAATACGATGCATTCAAGGCATACGCTAAAATGTACCCGGATTCCTGTACCCTGCTTGTAGACACATATGACACATTGAAATCCGGTGTACCGAATGCGATTCGTGTTTTCAAGGAAATGAGGGAAGAAGGAATCCACTCGAAAAACTTTGGAATCCGTCTTGACAGCGGCGACCTTGCATATCTTTCTAAGAAGGCACGTAAAATGCTGGATGAGGCAGGATTCCCGGATGCGAAGATTTCCGCTTCCAATGACCTGGATGAATATCTGATCCACGATCTGATGCAGCAGAAAGCTGCCATCGATGTCTGGGGTGTGGGAACACACCTGATCACATCCAAGGACTGTCCGTCCTTTGGGGGCGTCTACAAACTGGCGGCCATCCAGGATGAAAATGGTACGTTTGTTCCGAAAATTAAGCTGTCCGAAAATACAGAAAAGATTACCAATCCGGGTAATAAGACGATCTACCGGATCTATGAAAAAGAAAGCGGCAAGATCAAGGCAGATCTGATCTGCTTTGCGGATGAAGCCTTTGATGAAAATGACGATCTGCTTCTGTTCGATCCGATCGAAACATGGAAAAAGACGAAGTTAAAAGGCGGCACTTACACTATGCGTGAAATGCTTGTTCCGATCTTCATTAACGGAGAATGCGTATACCAGTCTCCGTCTGTGATGGAGATTGCAGACTACTGTCGCCAGGAAAAAGATACACTGTGGGATGAGACGAAGCGTCTCTTCTACCCGCACAATGTCTATGTCGATTTATCTGACCGACTGTATCAGGTGAAGAAAGAACTTCTCGATCAGATGAGTATGGATAATTTATAAGGAGGATTTGATTATGAAAATTATAGTATTAGCAGGAGGACTCAGCACCGAGCGCGACGTTTCTTTAAGTTCCGGTGCAGGGATCTGCCGTACCTTACGTGAGAATGGCCACGATGCCTTTCTTCTGGATCCATTCCTCGGACTTCCGGATGCCGGGGAGGATCTGGAAGCTGTCTTCAAACGACCGGACGCAGGTCTTGAAATTGCATCCGGAATCCGGTCCACCGAGCCGGATCTGGAAGCAGTAAAGGCATCCAGAGAAGACAAGTCAGACTGCTTTTTCGGTGCCAATGTCATCGAGCTGTGCCGGCTTGCGGACATCGTATTTATGGGACTTCACGGAGACGTGGGGGAAAACGGAAAACTGCAGGCATCCTTTGACGTCCTCGGCATTCGTTATACCGGACCAAGTTCCCTTGGCTGCGCTCTTTCCATGGACAAGGAAATCACGAAGGTGATCTTCGAAGCAAACCAGATTCCAACTCCAAGGGGAACCTGGATGAAAAAGTCTGCTCCGGATCATTCCCTTGCTTCCACTGGACTTTCTCTCCCACTCGTTGTAAAACCTTGCTCCGGCGGTTCCAGCATCGGCGTTTACTTTGCACACACAGAGGAAGAATTTGACCGGGCTGTTCAGGAATCTTTCCGTTATGAAGACGAGATTATTATTGAGCAGTATATTAAAGGAAGAGAACTTGCCTGCGGCGTCATCGACGGAAAAGCCCTTCCGGTCATCGAAATCTGTCCGAAAAATGGCTGGTTTGATTATGCGAACAAATATCAGGACGGCATGACAGAAGAGATCTGCCCTGCCCGGATTCCGGAAGAAACGGCGCTTCAGATTCAGGATATTGCTGAGAAGGCATTCAAGGCACTCAAACTTGACGTGTATGCCCGCGCCGATTTCTTGCTGACTGAAGACGGCAGCATTTACTGTCTGGAATACAACAGCCTGCCTGGAATGACAGCTGCAAGCCTTCTTCCAAAAGAAGCAAAGGCGTCCGGAATCGAATTCGGCGACCTCTGCGAACTGCTGATTGAAAAATCCATGGATGCCCGTTACCGCGGGTAATTACTAAAGATGGGAGAACACATATGAAAGGATTATCACTGGCAGCTATTGCCTCCGCCTGCGGCGGCACCTGCTACGGACCTGAAGAGCTTCTCAGCCGGGAAATTACCGGTGTAGCGATCGACAGCCGCAAAATCGAAGAGGGATTTCTCTTCGTTCCAATCAAAGGTGCACGCGTAGACGGACATGATTTTATAGAACAGGTTATGGAAAAAGGGGCACTGTGCTCCTTATCCGAACATTCCCTGGGCAACGTCCCATACCCGTATATTGTTGTAGATTCTACCGAACAGGCACTCAAAGATCTGGCCCGCTTTTACCGTAGCCAGCTGAATCTGAAAGTGATCGGCATTACAGGAAGCGTCGGCAAGACCAGCACCAAAGAGCTGATTGCCTCTGTTCTGGCGCAAAAATATCACGTATTGAAAACAGAAGGAAATTATAATAATGAAATCGGTCTTCCACTTACCATTTTCCGACTGACTGAAGAAGATGAAATCGCCGTTCTGGAAATGGGAATCGACCACTTCGGAGAAATGCACCGTCTGGCGGACATTGCCCGCCCGGATGTCTGTGTCATCACAAATATCGGATACGCACATCTGGGAAACCTCGGTTCCCGGGAGGGAATCCTCAAGGCAAAGACGGAGATGTTCGACCATCTGCAGCCGAAATTCAGCGTTGTCTTAAATGGCGATGACGATATGCTGCGCACAGTCGCTGATGTTCACGGACAGAAACCGGTATTTTTCGGCATCGACTCCGCCGCTCCGGTTTTCGCGTCCCACATTGAAAACAGAGGGCTCAAAGGAACGCTCTGCACGATCCAGCTTCCATCATGCGGAAGTTCTACGGAAACAACAATCCAGGCCGACATCCCGATTCCTGGAAAGCACATGGTCTACAATGCTCTCGCAGGAGCTTACATTGGACACCTTTTCGGACTCTCAGCCGAGGAAATCGAAGCCGGAATTCACGCCCTGCAGCCTGTATCCGGACGTAATCATCTGATTGAGACCGATACTCTTACCATCCTGGATGACTGCTACAATGCCAATCCCGCATCCATGCGGGCATCCCTCGACGTCCTCTCTCTGGCTACCGGACGCCGCACCGCTGTTATGGGAGACATGAAGGAACTAGGCGAAGACGAAGACCGCCTTCACTTTGAAACCGGAGAATACGCTGCCCGCAAAGGCATCGACCAGATTATCTGCATCGGGCCTCTGGCCGAACACATGTATCAGGGAGCTAAAAATATTGCCTCCGGTAATACCGTACTCTACTATCCGGATAAAGAACGCTTTTTAGACGATGTCCCTTCCTTATTTGAAAAAGGAGATACCATTCTCGTAAAAGCTTCCAACTCCATGAAATTCTCTCGGATTGTGGAAATATTAAAAGAATTCGGCTGTAACGAAAACTGCCACGCAGGCAACAGCACGGAAAAAGGAGAAACATTATGATGGATTACCAGATCCTCACCCTGGATCTTGACGGCACACTGACTAACTCCAAAAAAGAGATCACGCCCCAGACTAAAGAGGCACTGATCCGGATACAGGAAAACGGAATCAAAGTAGTCCTTGCAAGCGGACGCCCGACGACCGGCGTCCTTCCACTTGCAAAAGAGCTGCAGCTGGAACGCTTTGGAAGCTACATCCTCTCTTTCAACGGCGGACGCATCACCGACTGTCGGAGCCGGGAGATTATCTACAACAAACTCCTTCCCAAAAACGTCGCTGCACCTTTATTCGAGATCGTCAAACACTTTGATGTCGACATTGTAGGATATTCCGAGGAGGCCATCCTGTCCGGGCTCCACACCAACCAGTACACCGAACTGGAATCCCGGATCAATGGACTCCCAATCCGCCATATCGAACCATTTACCGAACACATCGAGGCAGACAACAACAAATTCCTCATCACAGGAAACCCTGATGAGATCGCCCGTGCAAAAGACAAACTCATCACACACTTTCACGGACTGCTCAACATCTACTGTTCCGACCCGTTCTTCCTCGAAATTATGCCGCAGAACATCGACAAAGCACACTCCCTTGAGAAACTTCTCTCAAGCATCGGACTGACCACCGACCAGATGATCTGCTGCGGAGACGGCTACAACGACATCACCATGATCCAGTACGCAGGACTCGGCGTCGCCATGGCAAACGCACAGCCAGCCGTCAAAGAAGCCGCCGACTTCATCACACTCTCAAACGACGACGACGGCATCCTTCACGTAATCCAGCAATTTTTCTAATCATCGGGGACGTGTTCCGACGCTTCGGAACCTGTCCCCGATGAACTTTACATAAAAATGCCCGCCAGTCCTTGATTTTACTGGACCGGCGGGTATTTTTTGCATTTTGGGGACGTGTTCCGGCGTTTCAGAACCTGTCCCCAATAAAATTTTTACGCGAATGCTCGTTAGCCCTTGATTTTACTGGGCTGGAAGGTATTTTTTGTATTTTGGGGACGTGTTCCGGTGAATCGGAACACGTCCCCAAAAATTACTCAAACATCTGGGCTGCATCTTTGAGGAGTTGTCGGATCTGGAGGTGTTGTGGGCAGGCTTTTTCGCATTTACCGCACTGGATGCAGTCGGATGCTTTTCCTTTTTCTTTTGTGATGGTCTGGTAGTCTTCTTTGCTTTTTTCGTTTTCGTACTGAATTTTATCGTTAACGCAGTTGAAGATTTCCGGGATCGGGATCTGTTTTGGGCATCCGTCGGTGCAGTATCGGCATGTGGTGCAGGAGATCATTTTTTGTGCATTGAAGATCTCTGCCACGTTTTTGACTGCATCTTGTTCTTCTGTGGTGAGTGGCTGGAACCGAGTCATGAAGCTTAAGTTATCGTTCATCTGTTCCATATCGCTCATACCAGAAAGTACCATCATGACATTATCAAAACTTGCAGCGAAGCGGATGGCATAGCTTGCGTTTGTTCCGCCGTGAAGTGCATCAAGTGTATCCTGTGCTTTTTTCGGCAGGCGGATGAGTTTGCCTCCTTTGACTGGTTCCATGACGATAACTGGTTTTCCGTGTTTTTGGCAGACGTCGTAGCATGCTTTGCTCTGTACTTCTTCGTCAAGGTAGTCTGCATAGTTAAACTGGAGCTGTACGACTTCCAGTTCCGGATGGTCAGTAAGAATCCTGTCCAGTACTTCTGCGCTGTCGTGGAAGGAGATTCCGACATGGTGGACTTTTCCTTCTTCTTTTAATTTTTGAGCTGTTTCATAAGCGTGGCATTTCTGAAATTTTTTATAATTTTCCGCGTTTTGTGCGTGCATCAGGTAGAAGTCAAAGTAGGACACGCCGCATGCTTCCAGCTGGCTTTCAAAGAATGGGCGAATGTCTTCCTCTGTCTCAAAGTATGGTTCTGTCAGTTTATCTGTCAGGATAAAGCTTTCTCTTGGGTAACGTTTTACAAGACATTCCCGGATGGCTGTCTCACTTTTTCCTTTTAAGTATCCTCTGGCTGTGTCAAAATAATTGAAGCCGGCATCCAGAAAGGTATCTACCATCTTGGTAAATTCCTGCTGATCTACTTCTTCGCCGTTCATTGGAAGGCGCATGCATCCGAATCCAAAATTCTTTTTTACATTTTCAAATTTGTTGCTCATGTTGTCTTCACCGCTTTCTTTTTCTTCTCTTTTTATTGTAATCCAATCTTTCATCCCAGGCAATCGTTTCTCATAAACTTAACTTCCGGCAAACTCCGATCTGAAATTCCTTTTGAACTATGTTGCAAGTTCTTTTCCCCCTTTTATTCGCAGTTTTGGATGCTTCTTTCAGCTTCCGAACTTTTTCCTATTTCTTAAATCACAAGTTTTCTTGAATGAAAAATAAAAAAATGGTATCATTGATGCCATAAATGCAATAATAGAAAGGAACGGAATACATGAATACACAACAGCTTAAAACCTTTGTCCAGGTGGCGGAAAACTTGAACTTTGCAAGAGCTGCAGAATCTCTCAACATTACCCAGTCTGCCGTCTCCCGGCAGATCCACTCTCTGGAAGAAGAACTTGATACAAAGCTTCTGCACCGGACCACAAGAACTGTCCGTCTCACTCCTGCCGGAATCAGTTTTCTGGATGATGCAAAACAGATCCTTGAGCGACTGAAATACGCCACCGCGAAGATCCAACACCATACGACTACCGCCATGCAGGTGGTATCTATCGGATGCGGATGCGAAGCCTACCTCGATTTTCTCTACGGAATTCTTGATGTCTGTCTGGAAGAAATGCCTGCATTCCATCCATTTTTAAGGATCATCTCCCACCGATCACTTCTGAATCTGTTTTATCAGGGAGAGATTGACCTTCTGATCGGGTTTCAAAATGATGTTCCGTTAAAAGGAAATGTCGTCTACGAAGAGCTTCTCCATACCCCGCTTTGCTGTGTATTCCCGCGCGGCCACGCCTACGCCGGAAAAAGCGAAATTACCGAGCAGGATCTTCTTTCAGAACGGCTTGTCTTCTGCAACTCCTATGCGCTTCCTTCCAGCGCTTCGGAATATCAGAACCGCATAGCCGGATATCTGCCGCCTGAATCCGTTTACTTTTGCGATAATTTCCAGGCGGCCTTGACACTGGTCCGTACCGGCTATGGTTACTGTATCCTTCCGCAGTGTCGGTTCCCGGATGAACATCTGTGCTATATTCCTCTCGCAGGCACTGCTCCTCTATCCTACGGAATTTTCTACAAAAAAGGAGTGGATAACCCACCCCTGAAAAAATTTATTTCTATTGCAAAAAGAAGGCGGAAAGAGGGTACTCTTTCCTGAAAACAAAGCCATGAGCTCTGTCTGTCCCATGGCTTATATTTCTTTACACAGAATATGGCGGAGCGATCTACCATATTTTTCTTTTGTCGCCTGGATTCCGTAACCTCGTTTCTGTACATTGAAAAGGCTGTACGGGTTGTCCGGATGAACGGTAGCCAGAAGATAATGCATCCCGCGTTTCTTCATTTTCTCTTCGCAGACTTCCATCATCCGATCCTGCAGATGATGCCCGCGGTAAAGCGGATCTACCGCTGCCGTATCCATATGAGCCGACAAAAGTAACTGTTCTTTTGAAAATCCCAGATCGTTGCCAAGATTGTACGGGACATCCCCGGGTATCTCGACAAGAAAGCATCCTGCTGGGATTCCATCTTTCTTTGTCCTTGCGATGACCGCAAAGCCTCTGTTTTCCTCTTCCTTAACGCAGGCTTCCAAAAATTCTTTCCCATCCTCATAAAACCAGTCCGGATTTTCCATATATGCAACAGTTGTTTCCATCAGCTTCTGAATATCCGCAAGATCGGTTTCTTTTGCCTTCTGGATTATAAATTCGACCTGCCCGATTTCCCGATATGCCTCATCGTAGGTTTTCTTTGTTTCTTCATCAAAACAGACCATCACAACTTCCCGAACTATACTCTGTGTATGAAGAAATGTGATAATCTCACGGACAGCCGTCTTTGCCGCAAGTGAGACCGGGTATCCATAGATTCCGGTGCTGATAGACGGAAAGGCCACAGTATTCAGTCCATAGGAGGCTGCAAGCTTTAAACTATTCCGATAACAGGACGCCAGAATCTGTTCCTCTCCACAGTATCCGCCACGATATACTGGCCCCGGTGTATGAATAACATACTCCGCCGGAAGGCGGTAACCTTTTGTGATCTTTGCTTCGCCCGGCCTGCATCCATTGAGGGTTCGACACTCTTCCAGAAGCTTAGGCCCGGCAGCCCGATGGATGGCGCCGTCCACTCCGCCACCTCCAAGCAGCGACGGATTCGCCGCATTCACAATGGCGTCCGCCCGGCACTTTGTAATATCTCCTTTGATAATCCGAAATGTTCCCATCTTTCTCCCTCCCTGTTCCTGCCTTTTATTCTGTCTCTTCGTTCCATTTTCGAATAACCGAAGAAATGTCTCGAATGGACTCTACCTTCTCATCGATGACCGAAAGAAGCGTCTCTTCCGGCGGAGTGAGATCTGGAACCATAATGACACGGCATCCGGCGCCAGCAGCCGCACGGACTCCGTTTGGAGAATCCTCCACAGCAGCACATTCTTCCGGTTTTCTTCCAATCTTCCTGCATGCATACTCGTACACATCTGGAAACGGCTTTCCCCTCTCCACCATGGTGGCGCAGATAATATCATCAAACAGATCTATAATTCCAATTTCACTTAAATAGCTTCTCGTTCTCTCTTCGTCAGTTGCCGTTACAACGGCAGTCTGATATCCTGCTTCCCGTAGACTTAAGAGCACTTCATCCACACCGTCCTTCTTCTCGATTCCGTTAGCTTGGAGATGCTCGCTCATCAGCTCCTTTCTCCGCTCCCGGATCGCCCAGTAATCATACTGCTCGCCATAAGTCCTTGCAAACCATGGAGCCGCGTACTTGCTGGCAAAACTGCGGAACTGATAAGAATCCTCTTCCGTCAGGGAAAGTCCTGCTTCTTCTGCCGCCTGTCTCCAGAAACGGGTCAGGTATTTTTCCGTATCAATCAGAACACCATCCATATCAAAGAGTACTGCTTTTATTTTCATGTTTTCTTACCATATTCCTTCCATCTTTTCTACCATCAGTGATTTCACCGCACCCTTTTCCTGTGCGTGGAACTCAAAATTCCCCATCTCGGACTGCTGATAAAACTTCTTTGCTCCTGCCGCCTGCCCTTCATTTAAGAATACCTCGCAGACATTTCGGTCCACAAATACTTCCACTACCGTCACCTGATCAATATCCGCAGGATAGAGGATATTTTTTGCCCCTTCCCCAACGGTCCGGAAACGGCACTGTCCATCTTTCTGCTCAAGATACAGCTTGCGGTCTTTCCATTTATAAAGAGTCATGCGGAAATCCGCCGGAGTTTCCAGCTCCAGTCTGACATAGTAGGTGTTTCCTTCGATTCCGGAAAGTTCGACATCCTCATCACATCCTTCATAAACCGGATAACGGATCAGCTGATAAATTCCCCTAATTGGATTCTGGTACAGTCTGCCATCCTTAACATGGAGCACTCGCGGGATACTCATGCTTCCGCAGGCGCCATTCACAGATTTAACATGCTCCTTTGAAACGTCACTGATCCATCCGATGGCAACTCTTCCGATTTCTGTATCAATTGTCTGCACGGCATAGAAATCTGCGCCGAAATCATAAAGCCCTTTCGTCTCCGCATGAAACTGGTCCTGATACCATTCTCCAATATGGTAATATGTCCCGTTCTTCCTTCCGTGTGCATCCACGTGTCCACAGTATCCGGCCGTCAGTACCCACTGGTTGTCCAGTTTATAAAGATCCGGGCATTCCAGAGGAAAACCTCCTTCCTCCTGTTTCGCTTCAAAAATCTCCTGACAGTACGTCCACTGCACGAGATTGTAAGACTTATAAAGCGCAACAGCCGGGTGTTCCTTTGTCCGTGTGCCGATAATCATCTTGTATTCACCATCTTCAAAAAAGACTTTCGGATCCCGGAAATCCTGGATTTCCTCATCTTCAGGTCCATCAATGATCCGGCTCTCCCGCTCCCACGAAATGCCGTCCCAGCTTTCCGTCATGACCTGATATTCCCTCATATTCTGCGGATCTTTCCGCTTTCCGATATGTCTTGTAAAAAACAGCCTCATTTTCTGCTCATCGTCAATCAACGCCGTCCCAGAAAATGCTCCGCCCACAAGTTCCGGATGATTCAAAATCTCCTGCTGCGGCTCCATACACACCGGAAGGTGTACCCAGTGAATCAAATCCTGGCTGACTGCATGTCCCCAGTACATATTGTCCCACTCTTCCGAGAATGGATGAAACTGGTAGAACAGATGATAGTATCCGTGATAAAAGCAAAAACCGTTCGGATCATTCATCCAGCCCTTCAATGGTGAAAGGTGAAACTGATTACGGACCGGTGTATCGTACCATCCTGCCCACTGACTTTTATCGTAAAATCTCCCATCCTGGATCAGGCAGATTCCCCGATCCAGGATGTTTTCACATCCGCTTAAATATGCGTAGGAAATCTCGCAGTCCTCGGTCGTAACCTCATAGGTTGTCCTCTGGTTGACAGCGATCCGCATCCACTTTCTGTACTGGTCAATCCGGAACATCTTGCGCGCACTTCCGGAAATCATATGAAGTCTGCCTGCCTTCCCAGGTTCTGTCTTAATAAACAATTCCAGCTGTCTGTATTTTTGTGTATTAAATCTCATGTTTTTCCTCCTGTTCTCAGGCGCATTTGTCATCAGTTATCTACTTCTACTGTACAGTTTATCACAAAGCGGCACATTAAAAAAGCGGTATCCCTTCCGAACGCTCGACAAAATCTGTCCGAAAACGATACCGCCTTTTCCCTGATGCCTACAGGATAACCGTTGCAAAGATTCCTGCAATCATAAGAACCAACAGAATCCCCACGCCGACTTGAAGCCATCTCGGATTTTTCACCTCCTGATCCGAAATTTCATCTCCCGGCTCCACATCCATCTCTGACTCGGTAAGAATCGATTCAATGATTGCCTTTGCCTGTTCCGCATCCCGTTCGTCTACGTAGATCTTCTCTCCGAAGATCGAATTCCCCGTATACACATCCATTACTCCTCCGGCTCCTCTGGCCTCACGGAATCCCTGGATGTCGTTTCTCTGAAGTGCCTCCAAAAGCATTTCGGCCTCAATCCTCTCGCCTGCCGTATAAATACAGACCGGTCTCATGGCCTCTACTTTTTCCCTTCTTGCTGCTCTCATATGAACACCTCTTTTCCTTTACATCAGCGGATTTTATGATCAAAGATTTCTACCTTTATTATACTTCTGATTTTTCTTATTTTCAATTCGAATTCCTCTTGACAGCATTCGAATTAAGATCTATTATGATATCAAAATAATATCATTTTAACTCACGTTTGAATGAAGGAGGAAGAGTTATGGAGACAAAGCAATCCCAGATCCAGGAGGAACGGATTATCAACGCATTGAACGGTTTTCTCATGTTGTTTGTCAGTACCGTGGTGTTGCTTGCAGGTACCGCACTTTTTATCGCAGGCCCCGTCCTTAACAGCATGGATCGGATATCCGGCGTACTTTGCGGCGTTCTTGTGACATTTGGCATCGTCCTCTTCGTTGTTGCCATCATTCTGTACTGCGGACTGAAAATTCTCAATCCAAATGAAGCACTTGTGTTTGCGCTCTTTGGTAAATACTACGGCACACTTAAAAAGTCCGGCTATTACTGGGTGAATCCTTTCTGTTCAGCAATCAACCCGACAGGAAACAAAACAGGTCTTACCGTTTCAGCCGGTAGCCGTACTTCCGTAACGCTTGTTGCGAAAAAAATTTCTCTTAAGACAATGACTCTCGACAATGCAAAACAGAAAGTTAACGATGAGCTTGGAAATCCGGTGGAGATCGGTGCCATCGTCATCTGGAAGGTAGCCAATCCGACGCAGGCTGTCATCAATGTAGAGAATTACAAGAATTACCTTTCTATCCAGTGTGATGCCATCATCCGTAATACTGCCCGTATGTATCCTTACGATACGAGCGATAAGGGGGATGAAAAGTCTCTGCGCGGCAGCAGTCAGGAGATTGCAGATATCATGCAGATGGAGCTACAGGAAAAGGTAAAAGATGCCGGCATCCAGATCATCGATGTTCGTATCACCCATCTGGCTTACGCACCGGAGATTGCATCCGCTATGCTTCAGAGACAGCAGGCAGCAGCTATCATTGATGCGCGCCAGAAGATCGTGGAAGGTGCTGTCGGTATGGTGCAGATGGCTCTGGATAAGCTGAATGAAAATGATATTGTCGAGCTTGACGAAGAACGCAAAGCTGCCATGGTCAGCAATCTGCTCGTCGTACTGTGCGGCAACAAAGACGCGCAGCCGATCGTAAACAGCGGTACCATCTATTAAAATCTGGAAAAGGTGGGACACATTTTGGAGAAAAATACGACTGAAAGGGGAAAGGCCAAAAAGCAGGTCCCTTTAAGGCTCTCCCAGAGTCTTTATAACGAAATCGCCCAATGGGCAGAAGATGATTTTCGTTCCATGAACGGACAGATCGAATATCTTTTGACCGAGTGTGTGAAATACCGAAAAAAGAAACTGAATAAAGAATAAAAGACAGGAAGAGTTGCCCAATTGGAACTCTTCCTGTTTTTTCTTCCTATTCCATGTGTTTCTTTCTATTCTATACAAGATGTAACAGGTGTGTTGCCACCTGGAAGTATACCATGATCGAGCAGACATCCACCAGTGTTGTAATCAGCGGTGCCGCCATGATGGCCGGATCCAGACGAAGTTTCTTCGCAAAAAGCGGAAGAACACAACCGATCATTTTTGCCAGCAAAATTGTTGCAACCAAAGAGATGGATACGAGAAGTGCCAGCATCGGGTCATGGTAACGAATTACCATATAAACTCCATTTACAACAGCCAGTGCTGCTCCAACTACTATTGCTACCCGAAACTCTTTAAATACAACCTTAAAAATATCCCTGAAATGGATCTCATCCAACGCAATTCCTCGGATAATCAAAGTGGAACTCTGTGATCCACAATTTCCGCCTGTATCAGTCAGCATTGGAATAAATGATACAAGAAGAGGTACTGCCGTAAAAGCTGCCTCATAGTGTGCGATGATCGTCTGTGTCAATGTTGCCGACAGCATCAGGAACAACAGCCATACAATTCTGTTCTTTGCATGCTTCAGGACTCCTGTTTCGAAATACGGCTGCTCACTTGGGCTCAACGCATTCATGATTTCCATATCTTCTGTTGTTTCATCTACCAGAACATCCAACGCATCGTCAACTGTAACAATACCTACCATATATCCCTGAAGATCAAGGACAGGCAAAGACAATAGATTATATTTGGTAAGCAGACGTACTGCTTCTTCCTGATCTGTATGTGTTGTAACGGAAATAATTTCTTTTTCCATCAGATCTTCCATTGTCATATCATCGTCCATTGTCATCAAATCTTTGGCAGAAACGATTCCCACCAGTCTTCTGTTTTCCAGAACATAACAAGTATAGATCGTTTCCTTATGGATTCCGGTCTTTTTAATGTGATCCATAGCTTCTCTGACTGTAGTTGTCCGGCGTAGATCAACATACTCCGTTGTCATAATACTTCCTGCACTGTCTTCCGGATAGTTCAGGATTGTATTGATCTGAGTCCTTTTCTCCTTGTCCACCTGCTCCAGAATTCTTGTCACAAGATTTGCCGGGAGTTCTTCCAGCAAATCAACAGTGTCATCCATGTACAGCTCATCGAGCAGTTCTTTCAGTTCCTTTTCCGTAAACATTTCCACAAGATATGCCTGCATGGAGCTGCTCATCTCCGCGAAAACTTCTGCCGCCTTGGATTTTTCAATCAGACGGAATGCCAGAATCATTTCCTTATCATCCAGTTCTGCCAGGAGAGCTGCAATGTCTACGGTATTCATGACCTCCAGAATACTTCTGACTGCCTTGAACTCTTTTTTCTTCAAGAGGTCTGTAAAAATCTGTCTGTTCATAGCAATCCCTACTTTCTATTATGCATTTTTCAAAACATCGATACGAGTCATAACTGCCTCCAGCATCCATTGCACCTCACCTGCCTTTCTCTATTTATCCGGACAAAACAATCCGGGAATCTTTCTGTCTCGGATCAGATTTTTCAATATAAAAAACTCCGGCGAAAACCGGAGTTACTCTGATCCTGTACTCAATCCAACGTCCAAGCTTTAGTATCACAGGGCATAAAAACTACATTAGATTATGCCTTATCGACGACATAACCTGTTAACCAGCGCATTGTGTCTCCACAATTTAGCGGCAGTAATCTTAGGTATCCCAAATCCCTGTGGTAACCTCACCTACCGATTTCCTTTTTCATCATACTTCTATTCTCTTTCGCTGTCAAGTTTTTGTTTTCTTCTTTTTAAATGTGTTTTATACTGATAAGTATAAAAAGGAAGGTGATGCTTGTGCGTATATTGATTGCAGAGGATGAAAAAGACTTAAATCAGATTCTTACATCCAGACTGAAAGCGGAACATTACAGTGTAGACTCCTGTAAAAATGGTCAGGAGGCCCTTGATTATATTGCCGGTGCGGAATACGATGCCGTGATTCTTGATATTATGATGCCTGTTCTGGACGGGCTTACTGTCCTTCAGACAATCCGTCGCCAGGGAAGTACCATACCTGTACTTCTTCTTACTGCAAGAGACAGTATTGAAGACCGGGTAACCGGACTGGATGCCGGTGCCAATGATTATCTTGTAAAGCCATTTGCTTTCGAAGAACTTCTGGCAAGAATCCGGGTTCTTCTTCGAAAGCCTGCTGAGACTTCTTCTACCTGCCTCCAGACTGCAGATCTGAAAATTCTTCTGGATACTCATCAGGTATTTCGTGGCAACACAGAAATCCGGCTCTCCGGTAAGGAATTCTCTCTTCTCCGGTACATGATGCAAAATGAGGGCATAGTCCTTTCCCGGGATAAGCTTGAACAGCATATCTGGAATTACGATTTTACCGGCGGATCTAACGTCATTGATGTCTATATTCGTTACCTGCGAAGAAAAATCGATGACGGATTTGAGCCAAAGCTCATTCACACGATCCGGGGTACCGGTTATGTATTGAAGGTGGCATCATGAAACGATTATCTTTAAAATTAAAAGTCACTTTAATATATTCCTTTTTTATGACACTTCTGACCTGTGCAGCACTTGGAATTCTTTTTTCACTCAGTAATCAAGAAATCCTTGCTTCCACACAAAACACTCTGAAAAAACAGGTTCAGAAAAGTCTGGATGATATCGAGTGGGAAGATGGCTCCTGGGATGTGGACTCTGATTTTTATAATCTGGATGGTGGAATCTATCTTTCAATTTATACAGAATCCGGTGATTTTCTGTATGGCAGGATTCCTTACGGCTTCGATTTGGATCCGGCTTTTTCAGACAGCCAGCTTCAGACACTGTCTGACGGGAAAAAGCAATGGTATATTTTTGATCTCTCATACCTGATTGAAGGATATGGTCCTGTCTATGTTCGGGGTATTTCTTCTGTGACCGAAGCAGAAACCAGTTTCCGTATTACGCTTCGCTTTGCTGCCATTGTTCTTCCACTTCTTGTTATCCTTACCGCCGTTATTGGCTATTTTTTTACAAGGAGGACACTTCTTCCTGTCAGGAAGATCACAGGAACTGTAAAACAGATACAGAATGATCAGGATTTATCCCGCCGTGTACATTTGGGCAATGGCAAAGACGAAATTTATCAGCTTGCAGAAACTTTTGATCAGCTTCTTGAAAAAATCGAAGAAACATTTCGCCGGGAACAACAGTTTACATCAGATGTTTCCCACGAACTTCGCACTCCTGTCACTGTCATTTTAGCACAGTGTGATGCGCTGTTATCCGACCCTTCCCTGACTGCAGAACATCGGATACAAGTAGAACTTATCAGGAAAAAAGAACAAAATATGGCACAGATGATCTCTCAGCTTCTCCTGCTTTCAAGAGCTGACCAAGGACGACAACAATTACAGAAAGAAACTCTCAATCTCAGCGAACTCACGGAAATGATCTGTGAAGAACAGATGCTTCTGGCCGAAGAAAAAGGAATTACTCTCACCTCCCAGATTGAGCCGGATCTGTTTGCATCGATCGATGAAACTTTTTACATCCGGATGCTTGGTAATCTGATTTCCAATGCTATTTACTATGGGAAGGAAAACGGACATGTACTCATATCCTACTACAGAGAAAAAGATTTTATCGTCGGAAATGTGGTAGATGACGGCATAGGGATTTCCTCTGATGCTCTTCCTCATATCTGGGAACGTTTTTACCGTGCTGATACATCCCGAAGCGCATCTGGACACTCCGGTCTGGGGCTTTCCATGGTCAAATGGATTGTAGAGGCGCATGGGGGCACAATTACAGCCCAAAGCATAGTTGGAAAAGGGAGTACATTTACATTTTTACTTCCTTACGAAAAAAAATAAATTTCTCACTTTCTTTAATGTTCCTTTAATCTTTGGACACTATACTGAGTACAACAACAAAAGATACAAGAAAAAAGTGTTGAAATAGAAAGGAGCATCATTATGAAAAAGAAAATGTTAGTTACAGCAGCTGTTACCCTGACACTCATAGGACTGGTCGCAGGGTGTGGAGGTAAAGATATCGGTGAATCAAAGGCAAAGGAAATCGCACTGGAAAATGCCGGAGTAACAGAATCTGATATTTCAAGATACCAATCCTCAAAAGACCGTGATGACGGAAAGACTCTTTACGAAATTCAGTTTGCTTCCGGAGATACGGAATATGAATATGAAATCAATGCCGAAAATGGTAATATTATCAGCTATGGCAGTGAATCTCTAAACAATGGACAGTCAAGTACTCAAAATAATACCGAAACTACCACAGATAATTCCGGAACCAATAGTACAGACACATCACAGTCTCAGGATAACTCACAAAATACAACTGCAAATAATACCGGGGTAAATGTCCAGTTCAGTGAAGCAGATGCCAAAGCAGCCGCATTGGAACGTGTCCCTGGTGCAACAGAGCAGGATCTGAGAATGGAACTGGATCACGATGATGGAAAATATATCTACGAAGGCGATATTATCTATCAGCAGATGGAATACGAATTTGAAATTGACGCTAACACAGGAAAATTTCTGAAATGGAGCGAAGAAAGAGCTTAACACCTGACACTCTTTCTCAAAACATCATATAAAAGCGGCTGTTGTATTTCGGTTTTCATAAAGAACATACCGATTACAACAGCCGTTTTTCTCTCTTACCTCTCATCTGTCCTGTCTGTGCCTTTTAGAAAAGATCTCTTGTGTAGATCTGCTCCATGCATGACTCAAAGGACTCTCTTAAAAATGCACTCCATTTTCTAAGCATCTCTGGCACCTCCTCCTTAATTTTGATTGAATTGTAACTCATTTTCCGCTATAATTCTTGTCAAATCTGATAAGAAACCAGCCAAATTTTGCAGGAGGTAGCGATGCATTTTTATTATGAAACGAAAGAACACAATCTGGAAATCACAAAGAAAACTTCTGTCCATGTACCACCTCATCTTCACCGTTCTCTTGAGTGTATCTATGTGACAGAAGGCTCTCTTGAGCTTGGAATAGGTGACGAACTCTATCATATGAATACGCATGACTTCGGTATCGTCTTCCCGGATACAATTCATCACTATCAAGTCTTTGATTCACAAAAATCACAGGCTGTTTATCTGTTATCCGCCCCTTCTCTTACAGGTGCATTCACAGAAGATCTACAGAACCTTTCTCCACTGTATCCTGTCATTCAGGCTGAAAATGTTCATCCTGATATTCCAGGTGCGCTTTTTAATCTTCTTGAAATAAACCATGCTCCTTATACAGAAGTTCTCCATCAGGCATTCACACAGATCATTTTGGCACGCTCTATTCCACACTTTCAGCTTGTTCTAAGAAACCAGCTTACCAAACAAGATATTATTTTAGATACCATATCCTATATGGCAAAACATTATATGGAAGCTATCTCCCTCACTCGTATGGCAAAGGATCTTGGTTACAGCCCTTATTCCCTCTCCCGTGTGTTTTCTTCTACCTTCCACACCAATTTCAACCAATACCTCAATGAACTAAGGCTTGGCCGTGCCATAGACCTTCTGGAAAACACATCGGAGACTGTAACAGAGATCGCCTGGAATTCCGGCTTTACCAGCCTGCGTACTTTCAACAGAGTCTTCAAAGATAGATTCCGTCTCTCCCCAAAAGAATACCGAAACAAAAAATCTCCGTCTCTTTCGTGAGACGAAGATTTTTTATTTCTAAACGATGGCACTATGTTTCCATTTCCCACTTTTAAATCTGAGCAGGAAACAGATAGTACGTGCAATCCAGTCAACAATCATTGCCACCCAGACACCAAAGACACCCATTCCCATATATCTGCCAAAAATATAACTGAATATAATCCGGAATATCCACATGGACGTGATAGAAACAATCATACACATTCTGGCATCCCCTGAAGCACGGAAAGTGGCTGGTGTCGTAAATGCAAGCGGCCAGATCAGGACACTACATATTGCATAGAATACGACAATCTTTGTTGTAGTAGCTGCAGTCAGTTCAGACAGATTATATGCCTTTAGAATCCACGGCAGCACAATAACGATAATTCCATTTGTTACAAGCAAGCTCACATAAGTAATCCCAAGTAATTTTTTTGTATAATATTTGACCTGCTCATAATCCCCTGCCCCTACACAGCGGGCAATTACCGTGGTCACTCCAAGTGCAATAGCCATACCCGGAAGAACCTGGAAAGACGCAAGCGTATTGGAAACCGCGTTAGCCGCAATAGCAAAGGTACCAAATGTTGACACAAGACTAAGAACAATAATTTTTCCAAGCTGGAACATACTGTTCTCCAGTCCGTTCGGAATACCAACCCGGAGAATATTTTTGATCATATTCCAATCTACTCGGTAATGCAAAGATCTTTCAACCGAAACAGGCTGATCCGGCCGTATCAATAAGGCAACAATCAGAATCGCCGCCGTCATTCTGGAAATCAATGTCGGAATTGCCACCCCTTCCGTTCCACGATGAAATCCATAAATCAGAATAGCATTTCCTGTTACGTTGATAATATTCATCAGGATAGATACCCTCATCGATATTTTAGAATTCCCCATCGTACGGAAAATCGCCGCTCCTCCATTATAAAGCGCAATGAACGGTATCGCAGCCGCAACGATCATAAGATATACATCCGCATGATGCATAACGTCGGCTTCAATTTGACCAAATACACCATGAAGGACCCATTTTTTACATAGATACAGCAACAAGGTAATGATCACCGCACAAATTGTAATAAACCAGATCAACTGAGTAGCCGCCTGACTGGCTCTTTCTTTTTGCTTTTTTCCAAGGTACTGTCCCGCAACAACCGCACCACCTGTAGCCAACGCCGCAAACACGTTGACAAGAAGCACCATGATATTATCCACTAATGAAACTCCTGAAACCGCAGCCTCACCAACATTTGCAACCATAATACTATCCGCCATTCCCACCAGCACTGACAACAACTGCTCAATCACAAGCGGAATCAAAAGCGCCGACAGATCCTTGTTACTAAAAAGATAACCGGATCTGTCCACCTTTTCTTTCACTCTCATTTACACACACATCCCCTTCTTTTCACAATAAGTCTATTATAAAACTTTCATAAAAAACTTCCACCCCATTTTCCACTAATTGTCATATAAAATCGCACCAATGGGGACGGGTACCGTTGCAACATAATGCCATTAACTTACGATGCACCGGAACACGTCCCCATTGGTGTTATGTTCTATCGTTTTAGCAGGTTATTCTTGATATCGAATCCGTTCGACAATAGATTCTTTTTTGATGTTTCTGCTCAGAATGAAGGAGAGGGAAATCTGCAGTGCTGTCAGAATGATAATCATGGCTGCGAGTTCGATGACTGGGATGTGGTATACATCCAGTCCGAAGAATCCATGTTCTCTTCCATAGCAGAACAATGCGTATCCTGCCGGCATTCCGACGAGAAGGGATACGAGAATACTTCCTGCAGTGAAGAGGATTCCTTCGTTCCTGAGCATGCTGTTCATCTGGCTGTTGGTCATGCCCAGTGCCTGCATGACGCCGAGTTCTCGTTTTCGTGTGATGATGCTGATGATCATGGTGTTTGCCATGTTCATGAATGCGATCAGTCCGACGAGGAGGAGGACGCCGTAGGCAAGGGTCTCGAACATGCCGAGAGCGCTCTTCGATGTCTCCAGTGCGCCTTGGTAGGTGCTGAATTCGTAATGCTGTTTGTCATTGAGCAGGTCTTCCAGCTGGTTTTGTACGTCTGCGCAATCCTGCGGACGGCAGTCTACCCAGATGGTTCCAATACTTTTTCCAGAAAGTCCCAGTCGATCATAAGTCTCATCTGTAATGATCCAGTCGTAATTGGTACTTCCAAAGGAGCCTGTCATCGTTCCATTAAACTTGACTTCGCCATCTGCGTTTCCCATAGTCATAGTGACAGTATCGCCGAGATTGTATCCGCTCTCTTCGATGAAATAAGACCAACCGTAAATGATATCTCCGTTTTTTGCTGCGGTTTCGTAGTCAATTTCTCCTTTTAAGGATCCCTGATATTCTTCGTCATCGAACTGTTCTTTGTTTAGTACACCGATGGACTGAAGACTGCCGTTCTGATCATATGCATACATCATGTAACGGATCTTGACATCTGTAACAGCATCAATTTGCTTGATCTGTTGCACCAGTTCTTCATCCAGAGGATTGGCTTTTAAAATGGAGTCCAGATTGTTTTCCGGATAGGCCGCATCATCTGTACTGTAGGAAAGATCGATCTGGAACTGTCCGTACGGCACCTGTTTTCTTGCGTCATACCTGGTGCTTACATTTCCGGTAAAGTTGGCCGCCACTACAAATAGGACGCAAGAAAGGCCCATGGAAATAATGGTGGTGATAGTCCGTTTCCGGTTCATGGACATGTTGGCCCGGGTCAGTTGACGCACACCCATCTGTTTCCTGCCCCTGCGAAGTCCTTTGTTTTTCTTCTGGCTGCCCTGAAAACGGATTGCCTCCACTGGTGAAATCCGTGAGATCACCTTCATCGGACGTTTCAATGCCGCCCATACAGTAAGAACTGCCGCTACCGCGCAAAGGAAAATCAACGGGATGGATACCATATTGACACGTACTGCATCTTCACTTCCAAAAGCTGCACTCTGAGAAAGCCAGCTGTTCATAAAAGCAATGGAAATTCCGACTCCGGCAATTAATCCTGCCGGAATACTGACGATGGTAAGCAGCATTCCTTCCCGGAATATCAGCTTTTTCATCTGTTTTTCCGTCGCGCCAAGTGCTTTGATTTTTCCGTATTCCTGAATCTTCTGAATCAACCCTACCTGGAAAATATTGTAAATGACCATGACTGCAAAAAATACAACTATCAGTGCCACAACAATGCATCCAACAACCATTTCCATTCCCGGATCCAGAACCCACATAGAATAATACCCATTTTCAAAGGCGTATTCTGGATTAATCCCGCATTTTTCGGCCAGGTCTTTGATCGTCATCTCCAAAGTGGAAGAATTCACGTTCACAGAATCTGACAGGCTAAAATAAATTGTGTATACCCGTTCTTCCGGTGCATAGAGAGATTCATAGCAGGCTTGGGAGACATAGGCCGTATAAGACTGGTTTTCCTGTTCTTCCGCCGTCTGTCTCATGATGCCGCTTACAAGGAATTCTTTTTCCTGATAGGTCTCATGCGTATTTCTCCGAAACCGGATCTTCACCTTATCTCCTACTTTTACATCCGGATAGCCGAGCCGCTCAAACATGGCTTTCTGTCCCGCAATTTCATTTTCCTGTTCCGGGAAAGCACCTTCCTGAAGCTGTTTATCTAGATTTGCCAGATCCCTTGTCTCATTGTCCATCCAGGCCATAGAGATAGTTCTTTCATCTTCAATAGTTCCGACAGATGCTGCTCTTCCAATCCGGTCAAATTCGCTCCGCTTTTCCATCTCACCAATCTGGTCTTCGGTTACCCCAACGTAGGACCCGTAATAAGAGCCATAAAATTCTTCCGCGTTTACACTCTGGTATTTGATCTGGCCGTACCCGAACGTGGCGATCGCCGAGAGTAGCAACGTGGTAAGAAAGATGGAAATCATAATAAGAATACTTCTCGTCTTATTCTTTTTATTATTACTCAGTGCAAGCTTTGTGATCATTTTCATCTTAACTCTTCCACCTTTCCGTCCTCAATCACGAGAATCCGATCCGCAATCTGGGCAATGTCTTCGTCGTGTGTAATCATAACCAGCGTCTGTCCGTATTTTTCCACGGACATTTTCAGAAGTGTAATGACCTCATCGCTTGTCCGGGAATCCAGATTTCCCGTCGGCTCATCGGCAAAGAGGATATCCGGGCGAGAAGCAAGTGCCCTTGCAATGGCCACTCTTTGCTGCTGCCCTCCGGAAAGTGTATTTGGAAGATTGTGAAGCTTCCTTTCCATTCCCAGTGTCTTTACAATATCCATGACAAAAGCTTCATCCGCTTTGCGTCCGTCCAGGCCAATCGGGAGTACAATATTTTCCCACACATTAATGGAAGATACCAGATTAAACGACTGGAAAATAAAGCCGATTTTTCTTCTCCGAAATACTGCCAGGGCATCCTCTTTATAAGAAAAAATGTCTTTCCCGCGAATAAATACTTTCCCGCTTGTCGGGGTGTCCAGACCGCCCAGCATATGAAGCAGGGTACTTTTTCCGGAACCGGATTTTCCAACAATTGCAACAAATTCTCCTTTCTGGATGTCAATGTTCGCATCTTGCACCGCTCTTACTTCGTTTTCACCGCTTCCATAATATTTGCATAAATTCTGTGTTCTTAAAATCTTATCCATATCATCTGATTCCTTTCTGCCGTCATTTTCCTGTTCTGTCATCTATCTTACCGCGCCTGTCTTTCATTTCCCTTTCAGAAACAGAAAAAAAGCCTTACAGTTTTGTAAGACTTCTCTTCTACTGATATGGAATCTGCACTACAAACACGGACCCTTTCTCTTTTTTCATCTTCCTGGCGTCCAGAGAAATGGTACCGTGATGGCCCTCAATGATCTTCCGGGCAAGGTAAAGCCCTACGCCGGAACCTTCCTCTTTTTTTACTTCCTTTTCTTCGCCTCGGTAAAATCTCTGAAATACTTTGTGATAATTTTCCCGGGCAATACCGATTCCCTGATCCTGTATCTCTATTCTTAAAAAGGATGCCATTTTGATTGCGCGGATCGTTACGTTTGTCCCGGATGGACTGTATTTGACCGCGTTATCCAACAGATTAATCAGCGCCTCACACAGCCATTTTGAATCGAGAGGAAGGACAAGATCTTCCAGACTCTCTTCTGCCTCCATCTCGATTTCAATCTCCTTTTCCTGCGCCTTTACCCACACACGGTTGACCGCTTCCAGAATCACGTCAAAAATTCTGCCCTTTGCAAGCTTCAACTCAATCATTCCGGTCTCCATCCGTGAAATATTCACAAGGGCTTCAACCAGCTGTCCCAGACTTTTCAGCTGTTCTTCCAGTCTGCTTTCAAACTCCTGGCGCTCTTCCTTTGTCAGATCCTCGTTTTTCAGTACCTCAAAGCAGGATCTGAAAGCCGCCACCGGTGTTTTCAGCTGATGAGAAATGTCGGTGACCAGTGTTTTCATCTCCTGCTTTTCCTGCCGTGCCTGTGCTTCCATCATCTCCACATAGCTTCCGAGAGAATCCAGCTCGTCCAGAATCCTGTTTTCACTTTCTTCCTCTTCATACCAGTCCATAATATCCTGGCGATAATCGCCCTCACGGATTCTTGCAATCCCGTCTGCCGTCTTTTTGCTCTGCTCTTCGATCTCCTTCTTGTGCCTGCGCTTTTCGTAGAAAACAACAGCCGCATACCCCAGATAAAGAGCCACGACACCACCGACTGTCCATCCGCAGTTTCTCAGAAACCGCTTTCCTTCCCGGCTGTCCCTGGCATACTCATATCCATAGTCTCCGAGAACATCCTGCACCTCTTCTGCAGTCATGTCCCCATTCTCTTTCAAAATCTGAAATACCTCTTCTTCCGGATTTTCCGCCAAAATCAGTCTTGCCTTGACAGCCAGATTTTCCTGATACGTCTCATACTGCCAGAACAGGAGCATTGCTGTCACAGCGGCAGCCACCAGAAATCCGAGAACCAGTTCCGCAATATATCGCTTTGTCTCTTTTTTCATGGCCTTCTTCCCTACCTTTTCTGGCAGTTCTGATCCCAGATGTATCCCAGTCCCCGGACATTTCGTATATACTGAGGATGTGAGATATCCGACTCAATCTTTTCGCGAAGTCTTCTGATATTGACTGCCACTGTATTTTCATCCACAAATTCACCGTCCACATCAAAGAGCTGATCCAAAATCTGTCCCTTGGACAGGATCTGTTTTGGATGTTCCAGAAAAAGCTTCAGCATCTTCCACTCGTTTTTCGAAAATGAGACTTCCCCGTCCCTTTTCTTTGCACACATTCTGGACATGGAAAAGATAAACTCTCCGGATTCGATCTCGTCGCAAGCCGCTTTCTGATGTCTCTTAAAAAAGGCGTTCACCTTCAGGACAAGTACCGACAAGCTGAACGGTTTTGTAACATAATCATCCGCTCCCGCCTCGTATCCCATAACCTGATCCATCTCCGTATCCATCGCAGTCAAACAGATTACATGTGTCATGCTTTCTTTTCGAATCCGGCGGATCAGATCCAGACTGTTCCCATCCGGAAGATTCACATCGCAGATCATCAGGCCCGGCTCCCGTTTCTGGAACAGTTCCCAGGCCTCTTTGATCGTTCTGGCGCTTTCCATCTCGTATCCTTCTTTTTTTAACGTAAACTCAATTCCCCGGTTGACACTTTCCTCATCTTCCAGCAATAAAATTTCTGCCATATCTTTCACTCCTGTCTATTGCTTTTACGCCTCTTTTTCTGCACGTACGGCCAAAAATGTCGGAATTCCATGCTCGTGAAGATTTCCTTCTCCATTCGTATCTTCCAAAAGATGGGTAAGACGGAATCCGGCCCTTAGAAGTCCTCCGATCTGCTCTTCCACAGTATGGGAAAACTGAATCCCGTCGCCTCTTTGTATGGCTTCCTCATACAATGCCCTGTCTTTCAGCGGATTGTACGGAAGACCATGAACAATGCATGTTTCTGTATCATCGAATATATAATTTATCCCGTTATCCACGCCGGCAAGCAAAATTCCGCCTTTTTTCAACACACGATAGCACTCTTTCCATACCGGCAGGACTTCTTCCACATAACAATTGGAAACCGAATGAAAAATCAGGTCAAAAGTCTCATCTTCAAACGGAAAGGTCTTTGTCATATCTGCTTTGACAATATCAATATCGTATCCTTCTCGTTTCGCTACCATCTCTTCACTTGCAAGCTGCCGGTCTGAATAGTCCAGCACTGTACAGATTCCGCCAAGCGCCGCAAAAATCGGCATCTGCTGCCCTCCTCCGGATGCAAGCCCCAGAATCCTCTTGTCTTTTAATTCCGGAAACCAGGATTTTGGAACCGACTTTGTCGGTGTCAGTACCATCTCCCATTCTCCCTTTACAGCCTTTTCATACACTTCGTGGGAAATCGGTATGCCCCAGATCCAGCCTTCCTCTACCCACTGATCGATTGTTTTTGCATTTTCTTTTGTATAATCCTTCTCATGCAGCATCACTTTTCCCTCCCTATGTTACCTATGATACCACAGGCAGAGTGTGGAAGAAAACAAAAAACTGACAGGTCTTCCCGTCAGCTTCTGCCTTTTTATTCCGCTTTTTTTATTTCGCCCAGCCGGTTCCCCAATGCAAGCCGCATTGCAAATGCCGCACCGTCTTCATCATTGGTTTTGGTAACATAACCTGCCGCATCCAGAATCTTTTCATGAGCATTTCCCATCGCTACCGCTGCTCCAAATCCAGCCTGAAACATCGACAGATCATTCAAGCTGTCGCCAAGCACCATCACTTCTTCTTTACGGTATCCCAGCTTTTCAATATAACTTAAGATCGCAGGCCCTTTTTGCGCCCTCTCATCCGTCAATTCCAGGTTGTTGAAAAAGGAAGAAGCAACCGCAATTCCCGGAATCTTTTCCACTTCTTTCCAGATCTCCTGAATGATTTCCCCCGTCTTTGCATTGATAAAAACTTTATAAATCGGAATATTCATCTCCCAGAGCTCCTCCATACTCCCGATACAGCTCATACGCCTCAGCAGCTGCTGAAACTGATCCGATTTAAGGATTTCCTCATCCGTATTTCTAGGTGAAAACAGTCTGGACTCTTCCAAAAGCTTCTGCTCCAAATCTTTTTCCTCTGTCAGAACAATATCTTTTCCCGTAGTACAAAACCGGATATTTGCCGGAAATTTCTCCACACAGGAAACGATCTGCTCAAAACACTCCGGATCCATCGGTATCGTCTGGAGAAGATCTCCATCCCGGTTTCGGATCTCAGCACCACTTCCTGTCACCCAGTCACAGTCTAGCGGAAACTTTTTTAATGTATCGGATGCCGATGGATAATCCCGTCCGGTTGCAATCATAAAGCGAATCCCGCCCTGTTGAACATCCTGTATTGTCTGATAAGTCTGATCTGAAATCGTATGGCCGGAATTTAAAAGCGTTCCGTCCATATCCGCTGCTATTACTTTTATCATCTTTGTCACTCCTCATTCTGATTTTTTCACGCCAGACGCATACACTCTGCTGTATAAAAAAATCACGTTAGGAATTATATCATATTCCACTCTTAGCGTCTTGCTTTTTTCAGAAATCTTTTTGTAATCCTTTTTTACAATTTTTGCTCAGTCCTCTTGTATTGTCTCATCCTGCCAATGTAAAAAGCCCTGATTATCCAGCTTTCTTCCAGAGAATCAGGGCTTTTCTTTTTTCAACTAAACGAGGTGATTAAAATTTTTTCCGCTTTGACAAAATTACACCTACGATTGCTACAAGAGCTGTTGCCCCTGCTCCAACCCACGGAATTACAGATTCGGTATCTCCTGTTCTGACTGTTCCAGCTGTGCTACTTCCTTTCTGTCCATTGCCATTTCCAGATGATGAAACGTTCTGATTTGATCCTCCGTTGGAAGCTCCATTGCCATTTTGATTTTCATCGGATACTCCATTATTTCCCGTGTTTCCGGACTGATTATTACCATCAGATGGATTATTTCCTGTATTGCCATCATCTTCCACATTTTCCTTCAGACCGTCGATCGCTTCCTGCAGTGCTTTTACCGCGCTGTCAACTTCCTTCTGTGTTGCATCTTCTTTGGACAGGATCGCCTCTGCCTGTACAAGTGCAGTCTTAAATACTTCCTGGCTGGATTCTGTACAGCCGCTTACATCTTTTTCCTTGTTTTCTGCATACAGGGTTTCCAGGGCACTCTTGTCTACTTCCGGCTGCGCTGGCTCTGTTTCTTGAAGGCCATTTATCGCCTCCTGTAGTGCTTTTACTGCTTCGTCCACACCACTCTGCTCATCCTTGCTCAGATCCTGATTCGCCACCTCTTTTGCAGATTCAAGAGCTGCCTTCAGTGCATCGACACTCTCCTTGGTATAGTTGCCGATATTCTCGGATGCAAGTATCTCCTCTGCTTTCTTTATCTCTTCTGTCAGGCTGCTCAGATCCGCTTTCTCCTTCAGATCATCCAGCGCTTCCTGCAGTGCTTTCACCGCACTATCAACTTCATCCTGAGTCGCTTCTGCTTTATCCAGGATCGCTTCTGCTTGCGCAAGTGCAGTCTTAAATGTTTCCTGACTGGATTCTGTGTAACCGCTTATATCTTTCTCCTTGTTTTCTGTGTACAGTGTTTCCAAGGCAGAAAAGTCAACCAATACCTCTTCTGTATCCTGTACACCTGTTGTTACAACAAATGCATGGACATCACGATAATTACCTGCGTTGGATTTCTCATGATTGACAACCTCAACTGTATACGTTTTTCCTTTCTCCAATCCTGTAATTGTCTTGGATGTTTCACCAGATGCGATCGTCTGTACTTCCTCTCCATTTAAGAGAAGCTTTGCAGGTTCCACATTTTCATTCTCTGGAAGTGTCCAGGAAATAGTGATCGAGGTATCCTCTGTGGTGATCTCGTATGGATTCCAGGTAGTACTGATCTCTCCGACTCCAAGGACTGTTTGATATACTCTCAGGTTGTCAAAATACATATCTGACACGCCGTTCTGATAAGAAGCATCCGCTCCCACCACGAAATTCAATCCTTCACTTAAAGACTGACCGGCCCACGTACTGATATCTCCACTTTCCGCCTGCTGTCCGTCAATGTATAATACCATCTGTCCATCACGATCGAATGTTGCCGCTACAGCATGCCATTTTCCGTCCGCAAGTGTCTGTGCAGATGTAGAAACTTCGCTTCCGCCAGCGATCCCTGCTGTCAGTCCGATTCCGGATGTTCCATCACTACTTCCAAATACAAGCCCTGCCTGGCTGTCATTGCCTGCATCCTTGTTTGCAAGTACCGTACCAGTCTGATTACTGTCAGCCTTGTACCAGAACATCACTGTCAGATCCTCTTCTCCAAGATTTAGATTGTTACCGAAGTCAATATACTGAGACGCTTCGCCATCTCCGCTGTTTTTAATATGCACCGCTTTGCCGCCGTCTACACCGGTCACAAATCCTACATTTCCCTTAATCGTTCCATCATTTCCATTTCCGGTACTGTCCTCGGCCGTTTTATCATCAAAGGAAACGTCCATCACCTTTCCGGCAGGATAAGAAGTTCCGTCTGTTTTGATTGTGTAGGAATAGCCATCCACCCACTCATCATTCAGATAATCCCTCATATCCAGTCTGACTTCCCCGTCATAAACCGTTACATGGAATCCAAGCTGGCCTCTACTGTCGCCATAATCATTGCTGTTCAGTCCAGGTACATCCACCATGGTGCCGTAATCCGTCTGAATAACCTCCACCGCACCGATTCCATCATGAATGTGACCATTAAACATGATCGTCTGAGGATATTTTCTCAGAATCTCTTTCAACTGGTGATCCTGCACTCCATCCGGCCATGCATTGCTGTTCGTATAAGTATCATAAAGCGGCTGATGGAGTACCACAAAAATCGGTTTATCTGAGGACGCATTTTCCGCCATCGTCTCATCCAGCCAGTTCAATTCTTCCGGAGATAAGTACGCTCTGTCCTTCGTATCCCACTGCGTATTCAGCACAATAAAATGATAACCGTCAATCCATTTGTCATAGTAGGACTGTCCCTCCAAAGTGTCGCCCATATATTCCTGATTATAGTTTAAATAACGGCTTTCTACTTCATCCCATCCGGTTTTCCATCTAACATCATGATTTCCAAGAGCTGTCAGAATCTCAAACTGATCCTTGAACTGTCCGATAATATTAAAATAACCCTGCGTCTCCTCTTCAGATGCATAGTTGCTGTAGTCACCACAGTTTAGCACCGCTGATACATCAGAGGTATAGTCCTCACTGATGTCTTCCATCGCATCAATCAACTTCCGATTTGGTGAATTGTTATTGTTCGTACCACTGATGTGGGCATCACTGATGACCTCAAAACTCATGATTCCCTCATCCGGTCCCATAAACGTATTGTACGCCGATCTCAATTCCTCCTGAAGCGCCTGAATTTCATCCGGGTCTGTCACCCCTTCCGCTTTTGCACGGATCTCATCAATCGCATTCTGAAATGCTTCTTTCTTCGCCTCTGCAGCATCGGAAGAAGCAATCAGTGCTTCATATTCAGCGAGCTGATTCGCAAGAACATACGGAGCATTGTACTGACGGATTTCCTCCTGGGACAATGCGGATTTATATACCTTCAACTCGTCAATGTATCCGTCCTGAAGACCACACTGATATTTGCCGTCCGCTCCGATTACGAAATTGGTCACATCGATAGAATTCCCAGCCTGGGAACTGATTGACTGGGATGCTACTGCCTCTCCATCCACATAAAGTGTCATGTTTCCGGTCCGGTTAAATACCGCTGCAATATGGTGCCATACCCCTGCCTCTGTCGCACCGCTATAGCGGGAAGTATCAAGCCGTCCGCTGCTGTTCTGAGCACGGAAATTCAACGTCATTCCATTTTTCATATCTCCGATTGCAAATCCCGGATTGCTACCTGTAGACCAGTCCTTATTGCTCACAACAGCACCTTCCTTTGGAAGCGTCCCGTCCGATTGATACCAGAACATGACTGTAAAATCATCCGTTCCAAACTGTAGATTTTCCGGCGTTCCAAAGTCAATATACTGTTCCGCCGCCGTGTTTTCCCCTGCAACACTTTCAGAATTACTAATATGCACCGCTTTACCGGATATACCATCTACAAACTCCACGCTGCCTGTAATTTCTCCTTCTGTTCCCGAAACACTGTCTTTTGCATCTTCGGAATCAAAGCTTACATCCAAAATCGGCTCATCCGTCACATTTTCATCCTGTCCGCCTGATTCTGCCTGTAGCGCCTTAACTTCTTCCTGCGTCAGCACCTCTTTATACACAGAAAGCTCATCAATATATCCATTCTGAAGGCCATAATTTCCAAATCCGTCCGCCCCTATCGTAAAATCTGCAACATCAATACTGTTCTGCTGATCAGAAATATCAACCTGTGCGGCTCCATTTCCATAACCACTTCCCTGTGTCGGCTGCTCACCATCAATATAAAGTGTCATATTCCCATCACGATCAAATGTTCCCGTAATAAAATGCCACTCTCCATCTGTAATCTCGCTAAAACGATCCGTTTCCTTACGGCCGCTGCCGCCGGCACGATAGTTCATATTGATGCCCTGGCTCATATCACCAAAATTCAGCCCCTCATTGCTTCCGCTATCCCAATCCTTATTACTGAGAATCGCCCCCTCTTTATGCTTCGAATCCGAACGCTCCGACTTATACCAAAACGCAATCGAAAAATCATCCGTTCCAAACTTCAAATCATCCGTCTGACCAAAACTAATATACTGCTCGGCCGACTGTCCCTCTCCTGCAATATCATTCGAATTAACTATATGAACCGCTTTACCGGACTTTCCATTCACAAACTCTGGAGTCCCATGAACAACTCCATCATTACCATTTCCGGTCACATCTTCTGCTGTCCCATCATCAAACGTCACCTTCATTACCGGAGCCGATACATCCACCTGCTGTTCCTCACCCTCTGCCTGAGAATAAACAGGAAGCAAAGACGCTGTCATAACTACCGCTGATGCCCCTGCTAATACTTGTTTCCATTTCTTTCTCATTCTTATACTCCTTTCACCACTTCATGGAAATTTCATATCTTTTACTATTATAGAAAAGCACCCTTTCCCAAATCTTCAAATCTCCGTATAAAAAACGAAAAATTCCAGTAAAACTTCAACGATAAAATCATATTTTCTGTAAAAAACATTAATTGCATGTAAAAATGAATAAACATATCTAAAACGGGGACGTGTTCCGAAGTATCGGAACACGTCCCCAATGATGTTAACTCCTATCTTTCCTATAGAGTTTCTTGAGATTTTGTACTTTGCCGAGGCGTTCGGCAGACTGGGATGACATGCGTTCGAAGAGGGCAAGTACCATGGCGTCGATCATGGCGACGGCAGTAGTCATGGAGTGGTATTCTTCTTTTTCTCCGCGGTATACGTAAATGTTAATGTCTGCACGCTGGTCGCTTGGTGCGTAGAGTCTGCTTGTGAAGGCTAGTGTCTGGTATTCTGCTGTTTGTGCGTAGTCCAGAATGATCCTTCCTTCGGAGGATACTTTGGAGTAGCTGAATATAATGACGAGGTCTCCTTCTCCGGCATGAGCGATGCCTTCAATCACTTCGGAACCACCGGACGGTACCATAGTCACGTCAAATCCGAGTCTGCGAAGCCGGAAGAATAGTAGTTGTCCGGCGGATGCAGATGCGTTTTTCGCGTGAATGTAGATCCGTCTGGCGTTTTGAATCGCAGTGAGTGCCTTGTCCATTTCGCCCATATCTATCTGGTCCTGTGTCCGTTCGAGGCATTCCTGCTGGTAAGTAAACCATTTACGAATGTCAAATCCCTGTATTTTCATCAGGGTGCCGGCGATTTTTCTGGCGGGTCCTTTTCCAACTTTGCGGGCCGCTACGTGATTTTTCATTTCTTTAAAATCCGTGTAGCCGACATGTCTTGCGAATCTGGAGATGGTTGCTTCGGGCACATCCAGCCTTTTTGCGAGCTGTCCGATGCTCATGAAGAGAAATTCATCGGTGTAATTTTCGATAAATTCCATAATCTTTAAATCTGATTTTGTATACTTACTGTCCTCATCAGGCATCAGCCATTCCATCTTTATACCCCCGTAATCTTAAGTAGTGTCTGAAATTCTTCCCGAATTTCCGGTGTGCATGCCATGGTATCCGGCCTGTCTGCAACCATTGTTCCGCCTGCTTCTGTGACCAGCAGGCTTCCGGCTGCGTAGTCCCAGATTTTCAGATTTTCTTCGTAGAAACCATCCAGACGTCCGCATGCCACATAAGAAAGTTCCAGTGCTGCGCTTCCGATTCTGCGAATATCCTGGCATCGGTCGTAGACCCGGCGCATTCTGGCAAAGTTTTCGTCTGCGTGTTCGCGGCATCCTGGTGAGGTGCCTATGGCAATCAGGCAGTCATCAAGTCTCTTTTTCCCGCTTACCTGAATCGGCCTTCCGTTTAAAAATGCCCCTTTTCCTAGTTCCGCAGTAAAGCATTCTTCGCGAAATGGATCGTACACGACTCCAAAACGAACCTTTCCTCCTTTTGCATAAGCAAGGGAAATGGTGCTGTGCTGGAAATCATGGATCAGGTTTGTTGTACCGTCCACCGGATCTAAAATCCAGATGCTTCCTTCCCGGTCAATTCCCTGATTCTCTTTCTCCTCCCCAAGAAACTGAGCCGCCGGATCCAGTTCTTTTAACGCTTCAAAAATCTGCCGCTGTACCCGGACATCCACCTCTGTTACATAGTCGGTCCGCCCCTTTTCCCGAATGGCATCTGCCCCGTCTCTTTCGATGAGTTCTTCCCCATTTTTCTTTACAATCTTCACTGCTTTTTCAAACAACGTTTCCATTTCCCTGTTTCTCCCATAAACTTCAGTTCCGCTGCCCTCTGGTATCACGCCTGTTTTTCCACCAGCACGCTTACATAATTTCCGCCAAGGGCATCGATTTCTTTCAGTGCCTTTTTCAAGATTCCTGCTGTCCGGACTTTGAAAGAAGCATTGTCGGATACAAGAATCTCATATGCGCCTTTTTTCATCTCCGCATAAAGATCCCTCACTGTAATGACTTCCTGTGAAAATCTTGTGCGGATGCATCCGTATTGAACTGCCTGATGGGTGTCGCTTCCGCTTACCACCGGGATTCCAAGCATTTTCCCAAGCTGGTATGTCTTCTCTTCGGTTCCTTTCCTGTCCTGTGCGACATCCTTGCCGTTGAGATCCAGAAAATGGAAGCGTTCAAGCTGTTCCATCGGAAGTTCCGGAATGTGTCCTCCCTCCCGGAACGGATGTCCTGCTCCTACTATTATAGGATATTCCTCAAATAAATTCATCAGTTTTTCGAATGGAAGAAAGGAACCCTTCTCCTTATTCGGCTCCAGCCTCCGGTTCAACTCCAGGATATCTTCCGGTGTTCCGAGCGATAAAACATGGCCGCCTTCTGCGATGTCGGTCTCCATTCCTGCAAAAATCCGAAGCCCGCCTGAAGTAACGAGCATGTCCCCGTCCCTCCGGCATGTTTTCATCAGATATCCGTAAAGCTCATCAAACTGTAAGGTATTAAAATGTTCGGTCAGACAAAGTGCATCCAGTCCTGCGTTCTTTGCCTCTCCAAACAGCCAGTCTGTGTATGCCGTGGAAAACGGCAGTTTTTTCGCCAGTTTCCCATGGGTGTGAAAATCAAGATACATGTGTGCCTCCTATATCATTACCATAATCAATACAACCACTGCGATCCACAAAAACGAAACCGCTGCAAACAGCATATCGTTGTACGTCACCTTCATGGATGAAAGTTTCATCTTTTTTACTTCCTTATTCACCGCTGCATAACGGTACCCTTTAATTTCCAGAGCCTCAACCGTCGTCCGGGAACGTTTTGCCGTATTAAGCATAAGCGGATAGAAGGAATGAATAATCACCTGCACCTGGTAAATCAGATACCGGATTTTTCCCATTACTCCTTTACTGTCCGGAGCGTTTCCACGCAGACGGTAAGAGAGAAGTACATTCTGAAACTCTTCCATCAACATCGGTAACATCCGGTACGCATAAGAAATAGAAAAGGACAGCTTTTCCGGACATCCGTACCACATCAGGCCATTTGCCAGACGGTCCGGATCCAGTCCGGAAAAAACGGTAATGGATGCCAGCGAAACTGTTGCCACCTTCAATGTCAGAACAAGCAACGGTATAATCGTTTCTACATTACCGCCAAAGAGCAATGATACCACAAACAAATATCCTGTCTGTGAAAATACACCAAGCCCAAACAGAACAAGTACCAGCCCTGCTACTCTTGCTATCAGTGTCGTTACCGCTACAAGTATAAAACACCCTAGCAGAAATACCAAGTCATCCATAAACCACGGCGCAATCGCAAAAAACAGATACCAGATAAGCAACACTCTTGGGTCTGTCTTTGCAATCATCGTATCATCATTGCCATAAGCATTTTTCAAAACCTGATTCCGTAGAAAATCCATCGAAAACTTATCCATGATATTCTCAGACATTTTTTTCATCATCTGGCTCATTTCCATTTCCTCCAAATCCTTTTACAAACTCATCCACCGTATAACAAAATGCATCTGCCTGAATTTCCTGCCCAAGCGTAAAAATTTCCGGCGGCCGGATACCGGATCGCTTTACTACTTCCGGGTCTCCGAAAATCTCATCCCTTGTTCCGTCCGCGATTACCTGCCCCTGACACAGTACGATAATCCGTTCCGCCCATTCACAGACAAGCTGCATATCATGAGTAGCGATCATGACTGTCTCCGTAATATCCTTAATATCATTTAAGGTCTTCATTATCTCTTTTCTCGTGGCAATATCCAGATTTGCTGTCGGCTCATCCAGAAGAAGAATTTCCGGATTGAGTGCAATTCCTATCGCAAGCGAAGCTCTGCGCATCTGTCCGCCGGACAAAAGACGTCCGTCACGGTTCTTTAATTCCAGAAGGCGGAACCGCTTCAGAAGCGAATGTGCCCACTCTTCCCAATCCGACTGATTTCTTTCTTTCATGGCAAAGGCTATGTCAGCTTCAATGGAATCCTTGATAAACATATCTTCCGGATTCTGGTATACAAGTGAAACTTCTCTGGAAAGCTGTTCTGGTTTCATATCCTTGACAGATCTTCCTTTTAACAAAATTTCTCCTTCTAACGGTTTGATCAATCCGGTCATCAATTTCATCATTGTAGATTTACCCGCACCATTGGAGCCAATCAAAGCAATTTTTTCCCCTTTATGGATATCTAATCCAAGCCCGTCAAACACTTTATAAGCTTTTCCTTTAACTGCCCGGTATGATACGGAAACATTTTTAAACTGAACGATTTTTTCATGTTTAAAATTCCCCGCTCCCGTGTCATTCCCTCTCTGCTGACATACAAGTCCTCCGAGAAGATTGATACCGTCTTCCATACTGGATGGCAGAAGTTCCGGTTTAGGAATCACATTTCTTTTCACCATCTCATAAGCTGCCAATGTTACCTGCGGCGGAAAAATATTACAGGACTGAAGTTCTTCCACACGAGAAAGTGCTTCTTTTGTCCTTTTCTTCCATTCCACATGCTCGTCTTTCATCAATACGACATGTTTGCAATATTCTGCAATGTACTCCGTGTGGTGTTCAATAACAAGAATGGTCTTTCCATACTTCTCATTCAGATTTCTCAGAATTTTGTAAATCAGGTCTGCATGATGTGGATCCAGCTGAGCAATCGGTTCATCCAGAATCAAAATTTCCGGTTCCAATGATACCACTCCTGCCAATGCAAGCAGATGTGTCTGACCACCGGAAAGCTGCCAGATATATTCCTTCTCTTTTCCTTCCAGACCGCATTGTACCAGTGCTTTTCTCCCCCGTTCCAGATAATCCGGCATTGCATAATTCATACATGCATAGGAAGCATCGTCCAGCACAGTCGGTCGGACGATCTGATTTTCAAAGTCCTGATATACATAACCTACTTTTCTTGCAAGAATTCCAATCTCAGAATCCTGTACGTTTACCTGATCAGCTACCACACTTCCTGAATAGGAACCGGTAATAAAATGAGGGATCAACCCATTCAATGTTTTACAAAGTGTCGACTTTCCGCAGCCATTGTTTCCCACAATCGCAACGAAATCTCCTTTTTCTATTTCCAGGTTCACATCATTTAATGTGTTCTTTTCCGCCCCCGGATAAGCAAATGTCAAGTGTTTGATTTCAATGATACTCATAGCCTTCTTTTTGCTTCCTTCTACTTACTTATGCATTTTCTAATCTGTTATCTGTCATCTCTGCCTTTTTCTTCATAACAAGAAGAACTACTACTGCAAGGATGGCTGCTACTACCATACCAACTGCCAAGGCTGTCTTACTCTCAGCCCATCCTGCCTCCCAGTCAATCAAAGCCATACCGCTTTCTGCAAGCATTTCTGAACCGATTGCTGCCGCAAATGCCACCAAACATCCGATAACAACTTTTGCATTAATCGCTCCAAGTGCTGTCTCTTCTGTTCGTGGCTGCATTCCAAGCAGAGGTTCGATTTTTCCATAAAGCTTCGGTACAAGAAACAGTGTCGGAAGCATACAGAAAAGAATTCCCGAAAACAGAATATCATTTAAACATGCAAATCCTTCTGTCACAAATACACTTTCCGGAAGTCCCGGCACAGCTTCAAAGTCAGTAACTGCAAACTGTACTTTTAAAATATCTACGATTGTTCCCATTACCTGCTGAAGAATCACTCCGGACATGGAAGCAATTCCTACCATCGTTCTATTTTTCGGGTTTCTAACAAGACGTCCTGCAACATATACACCGATCGTAACTGTAACAAACTTTTCCAGTTCTCCAAGCCCTCCAAACTGTCCAAGCATAATTTCACTGAATACAAGTTCTCCGGTAGCCGCCCCAAGTGCTGCTGACATCGGATCAAATAAAATTGCCAGAACCAGCGGGATAAACAGGAAATACTCAACTGAAAACTCTACAATCCCAACCTGGAATTTCGGAATCAATTCGGTAAATAATGTAAGATTGCCGCCGCAATCGTCCCTTCCCGCACACCGCTTAATTTTCCAAGAAACAAGAGCGCCAGAATAATGGCGATGCAAACCAACGTCACATCAAAAATCATCTTCATATTTCCAAATTTAATCGGAACTACTTTACAGATTGCCAGAACAATCCCTTCTCCTGCTGTGGTGACAAGATTCGCCATCACTTCCATACTGACCCCAAATGCTATGAGAAAAATTCCTATCAGACACAGCAACCACTGCTCCACATAATTGGAATATGTAATTGAGCGGATGAAACGCTCCGCCAGATCAATCACTGTTCCAAACAAGATAGCCGCCGGAAACTGAAGAATCTGAAACCAGTCATACTGACTGCGCAAAATCGCAATCTGAATCAATACAAACAGGAAATTCATAATAATGGTTGTTGTCCCTACTGACAAGCCTGAAATCTCCGAAGTTGCATACGGCACACTGGAAATCGGAGAAGTTCCAAGCCCTGCCTGAATAGAAAAGGCAACCCCAAATGCCATAATAATCAGTCCTGCACACAAAAAAATCAATCGCCTCACCGGATGATTGATCCCCTTTAATTCTTTCATTTTTACTCTCCCTTCTTCTCCTCCTTAAACTTTATCGTACTACAGAGCTTATCAAGAAGATATTTCAACTGCTCTTTCTCCTCGCACGTAAGACCTGCTGTTGCCTGTTCTTCAGTCTTTTGAAATACCTTCTCCATCCTGTCTGCCGCCTCCTGCCCCTTTTCAGTCAGAGAGACATAAAGAGAGCGGCGATTCCCTTCTTTTTGCTTCCTCAGAATCAGTTCTGCCTGCTCCATACGTAAAAGAATACTTCCTACCGTCGCCGGCTCGATCTCACAGTACGCGGCAATCGTTTTCTGATCTGACTCACCATATTTCATAAGAAACTCCAGCACCTTAGGCTGACCGGAAGTCAGACCAATTTTACTGGCTTCGCTTAACACTCTTTTTGAAATCATCCCGTGGGATTTCATCAACAGATAATGAAGACTTTCCATATATACCTCCCCTTTCTTCAGCTCATATAATAAGCTTTCTTATTATAATATTTCTTATTATATTCTTATGATAAAATATGTCAAGAAAAAAATTCCATTCCCATAAATCACAAAAATCCCTGTACCTCACATGCATCTGTGAAATACAGAGACTTTCTTCTACTTATACAGCAATTTTCTAAAATTATGCCTTAATACGTTTTCTCAATCACCAAAATATTTTTTCCTTCTTCATATCGGTAAAAAACATTATCCATACTTTTTTTCACCATATAAATTCCCAGTCCTCCGATTTTCCTCTCTTCGGCAGACAGTGTCACATCAGGATCCTCTTTTGCCAGCGGATTATATGGTATTCCCCAGTCTGTAAAACAAATGGATATACTGGAATCATTCTCTGTTTCAAAATTGATCTGCACCTGACCTGTTTTTCCAGAATCATATGCATAGTGAGCAATATTGACAAAGATCTCTTCGACGGCAATTGCCAACTGAACCTGAATTTTTGCCGGACATTGAAGTTTTTCCAAATATCCGGCTAAATGGTCTAGTATCATATCCAAATTTTCTACTTTTGCATCAATCACCAATTCATTCATTTCCGGTCTCCCCATAATATTTGATACCCAACATTGTTACATCATCAAACTGTGGAACCTCTTTCGTAAATAAGTCCACTTCTTCCTTTACATTTTTGAGCAACTCCTCCGGTTTTGCATCCGGATTTTTATTCAAAGCATTCAACATCCTCTCATTTCCAAACAGCTTGTTCTGGCTGTCGGTCGCCTCAGGAACCCCATCTGTATATACAAACAGAGTATCTCCTGGATAAAGTTCAAATTCATGTTCACGGAAATTCATCCCTTCCATCACCGCAACCGCCGGCGAATGCCGATAAATGACCAGTTCAAATTTTCCATCCTTTCTGCGAATTACAGGATGTTCATGTCCAGCATTAGCTGCTATTCCTTTTCCTGTAGATATCTGGATAATTCCAAGCCAGACTGTCACAAATAATTCCGCTTCATTGCCTTCACAAAGCTGTTCATTTACACTTCTTAAAATCTGAGCAGGACTTTCTCCTGTCAAAGCCTGATTCTTAATCAGCGTTTTAGCAATTACCATAAATAAAGCTGCCGGCACCCCTTTTCCTGACACATCCGCAATCACTAAAGCAAGATGATCTTCATCAATCAGGAAGAAGTCATAAAAATCTCCGCCCACTTCTTTTGCAGGATGCATCATGGCATAAATATCAAACTCTGTTCTTTCAGGAAATGCAGGAAAAATGCATGGCAGCATGTTTGCCTGAATTTCTGTAGCCAAAGATAATTCTGTGCTGATCCGTTCTTTTTCTTTCGTCTCTGCCAAAAGATCTCTCATATACTCTTTTAAGTCGGCGGCCATTGTAACAAATGCTTCTGACAAAGCCTGCATTTCATCTTCCGACACAATCTGCGGATCTTCAAACTGAATTTTCTCAGGATCTGTTTGCCCATGACTGCTTATCACAAAAGCCTGTGCAGCAGTTTTTACTTTGGAAATGGGAACAATAATTCTTTTCTTCAACCAACTGTAAAGTGCTGTCAGAAATACAGCAATCAGAAAAATCATCCCTACCAGAACAATGAACACATACTTTACTAATGTATCCCTGATTTCATTGATAGAAATATCTACCGCCAACACTGCAACTGATTTTCCGGATGAATCTTTAATAGTTATCAGTCCGGTGTAGTCATACCCAAATTCAGTACGATTAAAAAAATATGTGATATTTTGATTCTTACTCTCCATCTGCTTCAGATACTTCCCTGCCACTTCTGAAGAATACGCATCACCAGTAAGTTCACCCAACTGTGTCAGAGTATCTTTCTCATACACTCTCTCATATTCTGTCACTCCAGCCATAACATCCATCATATTGTCAGACGCATCTGTATTTAACGGTTTTACGATATAAATATATTCAATCTGGTATTCTTCTTTCAGGCGATTCAGCACATCCTGAGTCTGTTCATACTGTGGCGAACGCTCACCGGATGAAATACAGTTTTCCAAATCATCTGCATCAATCTCAGTCAATGCATATTTCAGTATGCCCTCCATATAGGTCTGATATTTATCTATCATACCTGAATAATAATTCAAGCCTCCAACGACTCCTGTAAGAAAACAAAGTATAATACAAAATACCGCACATCCAACTAAAACTTTTCTTCCAAGTGGATGATTGTATTTATTATCTCCTTTTCTCATCTTTTTTCTCCTTCTTCGAAATCCAATAATGTATTGCCGTCAACACTCCGATGACACCGCAGAATATTATTGACGAAATTCCAAACTTGTCAGAACCCATCATTCTTCCGAATATCATAGGTCCCGCCGATTCCCCGATATTCTCTGTAAAATTATAAATTCCCATGGCTTTATCCTCGCCATATTTTTGTGTACTCTCCAGACTCAGATAATAATTTTGCTGTACAGGCTTTCCAAATGCTGAACTGATTCCCATGAGAATCAAAGAAACTGTCATTGTTCCGATTCCCGGCATAGTCGCAAACAGAAGCAGTGCAGCGATATTGATTACCAGGCATAAATAGATTCCGGAATTCCTGCCAATCTTCGTAATGGTTTTTGTAAAGAAATCTGTCCCGAGGACAGCCACCTGTGAATAAAGCATAATAAGTATAGAGCAGATCGTTTCATTGAGTCCATTGACATCACAGAAAATCGGCACGTAATAAAAGATAAAGCTTCCAAATATGATATATGGGTTCTGTATCAGAATAATAAATCCCAGAACAGTACGCTGAAATATGAACTTCCTGAAACTTATACGCCGTTTCTCCGGCTCTTCTCCTATTTTATCCGTGTTTTCCGACATCGGAACAACATTTCGGATCATACACCATGGGACTGGGAATCGGCTCCCACTCACAAAGCTTTCCCAATCTGTTCCTGGATTTTCTGAATCTGATATTCATTCTGCTGGCATTGCCACTGGCTCGTAAGGGGGTACAAAAATGGTTTATATAATCTATCTCTGTTTTGCCGTCCCGCTTGCTTTAATGTTGCCTCTGTTACAAAAACAATCGCGTTGGTTGATTGGATTCATGCTCCTTGGCGCAACGATCGCTGTCAGTGCATCAGAAATAAACAGTGTACTTCAAATGATGCTATCCCTTTCTTCTCTACAGGTATCTCTGCAAGTTGCACCCGTAACCGAAGAAATCATGAAAGCTCTGCCAATCCTGATGTATGCTGTTTTAGAAAGCGATGATCGAAAAAAAGTACTCCCTCTATCCATGTCCATTGGAATAGGATTTGCCATTTTAGAAAATACGTACATACTCATCAGCAATCTGCAATTTGTTTCTCTTGGCTGGGCATTGATTCGTGGACTTTCTACCAGTCTCACCCATGGCATGTGCACGTTCTTAGTCGGCTGTGGTATCATTTTCGTAAAAAAACAGAAAAAATTGTTTTATACAGGTACATTCGGCTTACTGGCGATTGCAATCACCTTCCATGCTACCTTTAATCTACTGATTAATTCTAAATGGGATGTCTGGGGAATGCTGCTTCCGATCACCGTCTACTTGATTTTCCAATGGCATATACGGTTCAGACATCCCACACTACATACATAAGGAGTGGAGGCTTATCCTCCACTCCCAGTTCCTTGTTTTCATAAGCATTCTACAATATTTTTTCATTCATCCCCGTACATCAGACTATTTTCCCACAAACTGAATATTCAAATCCACCCGGCCTTTTATTCCATCCACCGTCCCGCTACTGGTATACTGCCACATCACAAAATCATACGGCGTCTGAGGTAACGGCTCATAATCTGCATACCAGATCGGATAATCGGATAGTTTTTCCAGATCCAGTTCATAAGCTTCCCATAACATGTTGCTATATATCATCGGCTCATACCCCGCCTTCCGGATTCGTTTGCAAAAGACCTTTGCATTTTTTGTAAATTGCTCCCCCGTCACATCATCTGTTCTAGCCTCATCATAAAGAATACTTTCCGGATCGTAGACAACCGGCAGCTCCAACTTATATCCCTTTAAATGCTTCAGCACAAACTCAGCCTCTTCCAATGCTTCTTCCTCATTGATTGCCTGTGCGAAAAAATAAACTCCCACATCCAGTCCAGCACGTTGTGCATCTTTTATATTCTCATGGAAACGATTGTCTAATTTAAGTGTTCCCTCCGTTCCATATCCTCTGTATCCGATTCGAATGATGGCAAACTCGTATCCATCTTCTTTTACTTTCTCCCAGTCTATCTTCCCCTGATGATGCGATACATCCACTCCAAGGCGCGAGGAATACTTGTCATCTTTGTAAATCATTTTTCCTTCTTTATAAGAGAAATTCTTATCACGATATTTCTTCCTGGCAATATCCGGATTAATTTTTACTTTATATGGATTCCCGAATGCATCAACAAACTCTAATATCTTTTCCTCTTTTTTCGAGGCTTCCTGTGTCAGATTTTCAGAAGTTTTATATATGATAAAACTCACAATAAACATAATAATCTCCATTCCGCCGCCAAGTCGGCGGCACAAATAGTAATGAAAG
>CAUWJP010000019.1:0-59953 GCA_963559135.1 uncultured Sellimonas sp. | reverse complement strand
CATTTTGGTGCAAGCGTGATTCATGGGCAGCGTAGCAATATTTTGCGCTTACTGTTTTTCGATTTCGCATAGCTATGATGCCGGTGAAATCGGACTTTCTTCTATATCTGATAGTATGTTTGGAAGGAAACTGATTGATGAAAAATCAGAAGTCCAGCAGACTGCAAAGATACTAATAACGCAGTGGAGAGATCATCGAAGGTACAAAGATGCTGCTGAATGCATTGAAATCCTGACTTTTGATGTATAGATGGATATGGTATACTAAATGCATCTTAAAAATGGAGGGAAATGTCATATGGAGAGGAAGAAAACATTCAGCGAGTTTTCTTACAAAAGAATCGATCTCGAGAAATTGAAAAAGGACATCAGGGAAATCACAGAGGAGGTAATGCATGCGTCTTCCGCTGAGGAACAGGCAAAAGCAATTTACCGGATGAATGAAGTAGAAAAGGAGATTTCCACGGCAAGTTCTCTTGCATATATCCGTTATACGGTAAATGTGAAAGACGAATTTTATGCAAAAGAACGGGAATATAACGACCAGATTTCCCCCCTTCTCGAAGAAGAGATGCAGAAATACAATAAAGAGTTGCTTCACTCGCCATTCCGGAAAGAACTGGAGGAGAAATTTGGGAAAGTACTTTTTGTGAATCTGGATATTGCGATGAAAGGATTTTCCCCGGACATTACCGGGCTGCTTCAGGAGGAGAGCATGCTGCAGACACGGTATCAGTCTCTGCTTGCAGGAGCACAGCTTGAATTTCAGGGAGAAAAGTATAATCTTTCACAGATGGGACTGTTTATGCAGAGCAAGGACCGTAAGATCCGGGAGGAAGCATATGAAGCTTACGGGAAGTTTTTTGATGATCATCAGGAAGAACTGGATGAAATTTTTGACAAACTGGTGAAAAATCGCACAGAACAGGCACACCGCCTTGGTATGAAAAATTTTGTGGAACTTGGCTATGTGCGCCGCCAGAGAAACTGTTATGCACCGGAAGCTATTGCGGATTTCCGGGATCAGGTGGTCCGTGATCTTGTTCCGGTTGTCTGTGAAATCAAGAAAACACAGGCAAAGTGTATCGGTGTGGATCATTTGAAAATTTACGATGATTCGTTTCGTTTTCCAGATGGAAATGCGGTCCCGCAGGGGACGCTCGAGGAAATCATGGAGGCAGGACGTCGGATGTATACGGAAATGTCCCCGGAGACTGCAGATTTTATCAAAATGATGTTTGAGCAGGAACTCTTTGACGTAGTAGCCAAACCGGGAAAAGCAACTGGAGGGTACTGCTGTGATATACCGGGCTATGGCTGTCCGTTTATCTTTTCCAATTTTAACGGCACGGCAGGAGATGTGGATGTGCTGACCCACGAAGCGGGACATGCCTTTGCTTCCTACATGGCGGAGAAGCACATTGATCTGCTTTCTATGTATCTGCCGTCTATGGAAGCTGCAGAGACTCACTCCATGTCTATGGAATTTTTTGCCATACCGTGGTATGAGTTGTTTTTTAAACACCAGACAAAGAAATACGAAGTTTCCCACCTCGAGGGGACACTGAATTTTATCCCATATGGATGTATGGTAGATCACTTCCAGCAGGTGGTTTATGAGCATCCGGAGATGACACCGCAGGAGCGTAACGAAGTGTGGCTGAAGCTGGAAAAGAGGTATCGCCCATATCTGGATCTGGAGGGAATTCCATTTTATGAAAGAGGAGCCGGATGGCAGAGGCAGAACCACATCTACACTGCACCATTCTATTATATTGATTACTGTCTGGCGCAGACGGTGGCGCTGCAGTTCTGGCTGGAAATCGAAAAAGATTGGGATCAGGCATGGGAAAAATACAAAGAGTTTGTAAAGCGCGGAGGTACGGATACGTTTCTTGGGCTGGTAAAGGGAGTAGGGTTGACTTCTCCGATGGAGGATGGATGCCTCCGTTCGATTGCTGAGTATTCTCGTAAATGGCTGGAAAGGAACCAAATCTAATAAAAAGTAAATGTGTTATGGAGGTGAATGTATGACCTTGCATACCATGCTTTCAGAACTGCATTACCGGGATCAGATTCAAGAAGCGATTCAAAAGGAGATAAACAGGCTGGGTGAAACAGTGGAAGAACTGGCAGCTAAAGCGTATCAGGGAAATGATTTCCGGTTTTTCCTTTGTGAGGAGGCACCGGTTGTCCGTTTAGCTGTAGTTACATATCTTCTTGTGGAAAAATATGAAGAGTACAGAGCCCTTGGAATTACGGATAACATTATTTTAGATACGTTCCGGGATGTTACGCTACGGGCAGAGATTTATTTTCAGAAAGCTGGCCGGGCCGGGCTTGAAAAAGACGATGTGATCTGGTTTCGCCACATTATGAAAGTTGAGATTTTTAAAATTGGTTCTCTGCAGTTTCAGCCATTCAAGATGGTATATCTGGATGACGATTACTTTTATATGATTTATTCTCAGAATATAAAGGAATGTCTTCCTTGTGGCTGTTCGGTATTAAACTGTCATGTTCAAAGAGGTGCAAATCTTCATGCAGAGGAGGTGGAGGATTCTTTCCAAAGAGCAAAAAAGTTCTTTGCGCAGATTGATCCTGATACGAAATATAAGGCTTTTCTGTGTTATAGCTGGCTGCTTTATCCTCCGATGATCAAATTTCTTTCTCCGTCCTCCAATATCAGGCAGTTTGCGGAAAAGTTTCAGATGATTGGTACAAGCAGAAATTCGGATCAGGCAATGGAAAACCTTTTTAATGGGAAAGAAAAGATCCTTACTCCAGACGCTACATCCCTTCAGAGGATGGTATTAAAGCAGGAAGAACAATTTGGATTTGGGTGTGGAATTATTTTGCTTTAGGCAAGTCGAAAAGTAACGAGAAATTTACGCAAATACAGGAAAATGTGATATAATCAGTTCATCAGGTAAAGTGATGCGGAAAGCCTACGGGCAGTGAGATGATTTGAAGTAAAGAAACGAGGCGGGAATTGGTCAGACCAGTTCCTGTCTGTTTTATAATAATCAAATATAGATCAGGGATTCTGGCAGAGAAAATACCTGGCTTTCGAAAGGTTTCAAATCCTTTTCGTGCTACGGTAAGGAGGAATATATGGAGCAAAATAAATATCTGGAATATCTGGCGGAACTATATCCGACGATTGAAAAGGCATCAACCGAAATCATCAATCTTCAGTCGATCATCAATCTTCCAAAAGGAACGGAACATTTTCTGTCAGATATCCACGGGGAGTACGAGGCCTTTTCCCATGTGCTGAAGAATGGTTCAGGCGCTGTGCGAAAGAAAATTGACGATGTGTTCGGACATACACTTGGTACGGCAGAGAAGAGATCTGTCGCGACATTAATTTATTATCCAAGGGAGAAATTGGAACAGCTACGTCAGTCCGGAGAGGATATGCAGAACTGGTATCGGGTGACGCTTTACCGGCTGATTGAGCTTTGCAGGGTGGTATCATCCAAATATACAAGATCAAAAGTCAGAAAAGCGCTTCCACAGGATTATGCCTATGTAATTGAGGAGCTTATCACGGAAAAGCCGGAGCTGTCGGACAAAGAGGCATACTATGAGGCGATCATCCAGACAATTCTGGATATTGGAAGAGCAGAGCCGTTCATTATTGCAATGGCAGAGTTAATTCAGAGACTGGTAGTGGATCATCTGCATATTATCGGGGATATTTTTGACCGTGGGCCGCTGCCGCATCGGATCATGGACTGTCTGATGGACTATCATTCTCTGGATATTCAGTGGGGCAATCACGATGTCCTCTGGATGGGAGCGGCTGCCGGGCAGCAGGCATGTATTGCGACGGTAATCCGCCTGTGTCTCAGGTACGGAAATCTGGATATTCTGGAGGACGGGTACGGTATCAACATGCTTCCGCTTGTAACTTTTACGCTGGAGACCTATGTGGACGATGAAGCCCAACAGTTTGGAATTAAAACCCAGGAAGAAAAGGCTGATATCTCTCTGGCACTTCAGCAAAGAATGCACAAGGCAATTTCAGTGATTCAGTTTAAAATTGAAGGAAAACTTGCCAGTGAAAATCCGGAGTTTGGAATGCAGAGTCGATGTCTTCTTGACAAGATTGACTATGAAACAAAGCAGATCCGAATTGGCGGAAAGCATTACGCGTTTCTGGATGGACAGTTCCCGACGGTTGATCCGGCTGATCCATATGCTCTGAGTGAACAGGAGAAAAACATGATGGAGAGGCTGACACGGGCTTTCAAAAACTGTGAAAAACTGCAGAAACATGTGAAGTTCCTACTAAAGAAGGGCAGCCTTTATAAAGTATACAATGGCAATCTTCTCTATCATGGATGTGTGCCGATGAATGAGGATGGAAGTTTTATGGAAGTTCCGGTTTGTGGGCAGACTTATCACGGGAAGGCACTCTATGATGTGCTGGAACAGTATGTGCGTAAGGCCTTCTTCTCCATGGAAGAGGAGGAAAAAGAACGGGGCAGGAACATTCTGTGGTTTTTGTGGTCAGCCCCGGGCTCGCCGCTTTATGGCAGAAGTAAGATGGCGACATTTGAACGGTATCTGATTGCAGAAAAAGAAACTCATCAGGAAGTTAAAAATGCATATTATCAGCTGCTGGAAAAGAAAGAGACCGCAGAGAAGATTCTGCAGGAATTCGGACTGGAAGGGGAAGAGGCGCGTATTATTAACGGGCATGTTCCGGTACATCAGAAAGAAGGAGAAAGTCCTGTTAAATGCGAAGGGAAACTTTTGATTATTGATGGTGGATTTTCCAGAGCATATCATAGAGAAACCGGAATCGCCGGCTATACGCTGATTTACAATTCTTACGGAATGTCACTTGCGGCACATGAGCCGTTTGAGACGACAGAAATAGCCATTCAGGAGGAAAAGGATATTGTTTCTCATCAGATCGCGGTGAACTACAGCCATAAGCGCCAGACAGTGGGAGATACGGATAACGGAAAACAGCTTTTGAAAAAGATTGGGGAATTAAAGGAATTGATCAGTGCTTACCGGTCAGGAACAATTAAAGAAAGAGGAAATTAAGGAGGGCCAACATGTATCAGGCATCAGAAACAAGATATCAAGAGATGAAATATGCAAACAGTGGAAGGAGCGGACTGAAACTTCCGGCAGTCTCATTCGGACTGTGGCATAATTTTGGCAGCAATGCATCATATGACGGAATGAAGGAGTTGGTATTCACTGCTTTTGATCTGGGGATTACCCACTTTGATCTTGCGAATAATTACGGACCGGTGCCGGGAAGTGCTGAGGAGAATTTTGGCCGGATTTTAAAAAAGGAAATGGCAGCATACCGAGATGAGATGATTATCAGCACAAAAGCGGGATATGACATGTGGGAGGGCCCTTACGGAACAGGGGGAAGCAGAAAGTATCTGACAGCCAGCCTGGATCAGAGTCTGAAGAGAATGGGGCTGGACTATGTGGACATTTTCTACCACCATTGCATGGATCCGGAAACACCGTTGGAAGAGTCAATGGGAGCTCTTGCTTCGATTGTAAAAAGCGGGAAGGCACTGTATGTGGGAATTTCCAACTATGACGGGGAGACTATGGAAAAGGCTGCAGATCTTCTGGAATCTTATCACTGTCCGTTTATTATCAACCAGAACCGTTATTCGATCTTTGATCGTTCAATTGAAGAAAACGGACTAAAGGCGGCGGCAAAACAGCGTGGAAAAGGAATCATTGCATTCAGCCCTTTGGCCCAGGGAATGCTTTCGGATCGTTATCTTAATGGCATTCCAGACGACAGCCGAATCCGGACAGACGGAAGGTTCCTTAAAGAAAGTGCTCTGACAGATGAGCGTATTCACCAGATCCGTGCCTTGAAAGAACTGGCGTCCCAGAGAGGACAGACTCTTTCGCAGATGGCTCTTAACTGGGTATTAAAAGACGAAGAAGTGACAAGCGTTCTTGTAGGAGCCTCCAGACCGTCTCAGCTTATAGAAAATGTCGGAGCAGCCAGCAGGACACCATTCTCTGAGGAAGAACTCGAACAGATTGATAGTATCAGTATAAAGAAAATGAACTAAATCAAAGAAAAGCAGCCTCGGACAGGGAAAATCCGGGGCTGTATTTTTTAACTATTTAGTCTGTTGGGGATAGTGATTTTTGGGACGGCAGTCTGTCAGGGCGGAACCGGGCCTGATACTGCCTTGGAGTGCAGTTCATATATCGCTTGAACAGCTTGCCGTAATAACATGCGTTGGAAAATCCGCAGGACTCGGCTGCCTTGGTGATTGTACAGAGACCTTCCTGCAAAAGAGGAAGACTTTGCTGAATCCGGTAATATAAAAGATAATCAAAGACAGTCATGTTCATATGCCGCTTGAAAAAGCGGCAGCATTCACTTTTTGACAGGTGCACATGATCTGCAATTTCTTCCAGCGTGATCTGCTTTACGTAGGAAGTATGGATGAAAGACAAAATCTCTTTCAGCCGTCCGATGGAGTCGGATGAGGACGGCTCTTTAAAAGAACAACTCGTGAAATGTCCATACAAATATCTCCAGATTTCGGATATAAGAATATGAAGACGAAGTTCCTGATCCGGTGCCGGTTGCAGATAAAGTGCATAGATTTCCCGAAGAAGGGAAAGAATCCGGGAACCCCATTCTTCTGATGGAAAAAATCCGGCAGAAGAGAATGCTGAAGCATTCAGAATCGGATTCACATATTTAGTCTGAAGGATGCTGTTTTCAAATCCGTACAGAAATCGGGGATGGAACGTGGTGGAAAAATACTGGCAGTCCTGATTGTCAATACGCATTCCAGCATGCATGGCATTGCTGTTACAGAACAGCCCGTCCCCGGTTTTCAGATGATAGGTGCGTTCATTGACCCGATATTCGATCTGTCCCTTCAGAACCAAGGTCAGCTCTATTTCCGTGTGCCAGTGCCAGAAAAAGGCACCGCCCTCATATCTGGACAGCATTTCCCCGCTTAAATTGACTGGAAACGTATAATCTCCATGTTGTTTTAATTCTTTTTTATCTTCGTTAATCTGAATCTGCATGTTTTAAAATTCTACAATCGAAATACAGCCCTTTCGACTGGGAAAAATGTGCTAATTGTGCCGAAAAAAGAAACTGAACGGCTGCAATTTCAGTTTTCTGTATCATACAACGCATCCCTGAGAAAATCAAGCTTTAATATCTCAATATTGTTATGGTTTTGAGCAACATATTTGTTGTACTGATCTCATAAACGCATTATAATTTTATTATAGAGAATAAATCAGGAAAAGAAAGCAGGTATGAAGTATGGAAAAGAAACTGATGGAAACATTTCGAAAACTGTACGGAGGGGAAGGGGAAATCAAAACCTTCTTTTCGCCGGGAAGAGTCAATCTGATCGGAGAACACACAGACTATAACGGCGGACATGTATTTCCATGCGCACTGACCCTTGGTACATATGGAATTGCAAGAAAAAGAGAAGACAGAAAGCTTCGCTTTTATTCTGCAAATTTTGAAAGATTAGGTGTAATTGAGACAAGCATCGATGATCTGGTGCCGTCACAGGCTGCGCAGTGGACCAATTACCCGAAGGGGGTAATCTGGGCATTTGAAAAGAAAGGTTATACAATTCCTCAGGGTATGGATGTCCTGATTTACGGAACTATCCCGAACGGATCCGGACTTTCTTCCTCCGCGTCACTGGAAGTGCTGATTGGAGTCATGCTGAAAGAACTGTTTAATATTGAGATTTCCATGCAGGATATTGCGCTGATCGGTCAGTATTCCGAGAATAACTACAATGGCTGCAACTGCGGTATCATGGATCAGTTTGCTGTAGCAATGGGTAAAAAGGATTGTGCAGTATTCCTTGATACGAATACACTTCAGTATGAATATGCTTCCGTAAAACTGGAGGATGCAAAGATCGTCATCACAAACAGTAAAGTAAAACACAGCCTTGTGGATTCCGCTTATAACGATAGAAGACGCGAAAGTGAAGAAGCGCTTCAGGATCTCCAGAAAGTCGTAGATATCAAGACACTCGGAGACCTGACAGAAGAAGAATTCGAAGCGCACAAGGATGCAATCAAAGATGAGATCTGCAAAAAACGTGCAAAACATGCGGTTTATGAAAACCAGAGAACAATCCGGGCGGTAAAAGCACTCAAAGAAAATGATATTGCAGAGTTTGGGCATCTGATGAATCAGTCTCACATTTCTCTTCGCGACGATTATGAAGTATCCTGCGAAGAAATTGATATTCTGGTAGATCTTGCATGGAAGATCGACGGAGTGATCGGATCTAGAATCACAGGAGGCGGATTCGGCGGATGTACAGTCAGTATTGTAAAAAATGATGCAGTGGATACCTTTATCGATCAGGTCGGAGCAGGCTATAAAGAAAAGACAGGCCGTGAAGCAGAATTTTATGTAGTAGAAATCGGTGACGGTGCAAGAGTATTATAAGGAAAGAAGGAAAATACGATGTTAAACGAAAGTATCAGCAAGCTGGTGCAGTATGGAATCGAAACCGGACTTCTTCCGGAATGTGAAAAGATCTATGCGACAAACCTCCTTCTGGATTTGTTCCATGAAGACAGCTATGAGGAACCGGAAGAAAAGGCAGAAAACATTGATCTGGAAAGTGTATTAAAAGAGCTTCTTGATGAAGCGGCAAACAGAGGACTGATCGAAGATAGTATCGGTTATAGGGATCTTTTTGATACAAAAATGATGAACTGTCTGGTACCGCGTCCGGCACAGGTACAGAAGGAATTTTGGGATGCATACGAAAAATCTCCGGAAGCAGCCACAGAATATTTCTACAAGCTGAGCCAGGACAGTGATTATATTCGGCGTTATCGTGTAAAAAAAGATAAAAAATGGACGGTGGAAAGTCCGTACGGTACGATTGACATCACTATCAATCTTTCCAAACCAGAGAAAGATCCGAAGGCTATCGCCGCAGCGAAAAATGCGAAGAACAATGCATATCCGAAATGCCAGCTCTGTATGGAGAATGAGGGATATGCCGGAAGACTGGATCATCCTGCAAGAGAAAATCACAGGATCATTCCGATTACCATCAATGAATCCAAGTGGGGATTCCAGTATTCACCGTATGTCTACTATAATGAGCATTGCATCGTGTTCAACGGGGAGCATACTCCGATGAAGATTGACCGTGCTGCATTTACTAAACTGTTTGATTTTGTAAAGCAGTTTCCACATTACTTCCTTGGATCCAATGCAGATCTTCCGATCGTAGGCGGTTCCATTTTAAGCCATGATCATTTCCAGGGAGGCCATTATACTTTTGCTATGGCAAAAGCACCGATAGAAAAGAAAGTAACGATCCCAGGTTATGAGGATGTAGAGGCTGGAATCGTGAAGTGGCCACTTTCCGTACTCCGGATTCGTCATCAGGATGAAAAGAGACTGATTGACCTTGCAGACCATGTGTTGAAAGCGTGGAGAGGATATACAGACGAAGCAGCATTTATCTTTGCTGAGACAGACGGAGAACCGCACAACACCATCACTCCGATTGCAAGAATGAAAGATGGTATGTACGAACTGGATCTGACGCTTCGGAATAATATTACGACTGAGGAGCACCCGCTCGGCGTTTACCATCCGCACGCACAGTACCATCATATTAAGAAAGAAAACATCGGCCTGATCGAGGTAATGGGACTTGCAGTTCTGCCAGCCCGCCTGAAAGACGAGATCGAACTTCTGAAAGAATACATTCTGGAAGGGAAAGAGATACGCAGCAATGAAAAGATCGAAAAACATGCGGATTGGGTAGAGGAATTCCTTCCAAGATACGAAGAAATCAATGCGGATAACATCGAAGAGATCCTGCAGCAGGAGATCGGAAAAGTATTTGTTCATGTACTCGAAGACGCAGGTGTCTATAAATGTACCGAAGAGGGAAGAGAAGCTTTCATGCGCTTTATCCAGACTTTGTAAAAGCACGCGGAGAAAGTGACGAATCAGGGCAAAAACCTGAAAATAATTCGGAAGAGTTTCCAAGACATCCTTCTTATGGTGACGGCGGCATGGCAGCTGCGGTTCGGATTGCGTCACGCTTTGATATGCAAACAGCAGATAATGAAGAAGTGTAAAAGAATGAGAAAAGGGATCGGCGGGTATTTACCCCACGATCCCTTTTCTGTATCTTATATTCAGGATTCGGACACTTCTTTTAACATACTGATGTCAGTATCGGCAATCAGCGAATAATTGGTATGATAGATGACGAATCCTGGTTTCTGGCCTTTGACCTTTTTTACATGCTTTTTCTCCACATAATCGACTTCAACCTTTTCACTTCCGTTATTTTTGGAATAGAAAGCGGCGAGTTTTCCAGCTTCCTCAAAGACACGGTCCGGCATTTCTTCTCCCTGGGATTTGACAATGACATGGGAGCCTGGTACTTTCTTTGCATGGAACCACCAGTCATTTCCCGATGCAAAGGAGAAAGTCAGTTCTTCGTTTTGAAAATTGTTTTTTCCTACATACATATCATAGCCGTCGCTGGAAATATAGTGAAGCGGCATACTTTTGAATTTCTCTTTTTTCTTTGTGAATTTTCGGCGGACATACCCACTTTGTGTCAGTTCTTCTTTAACCTGCGCCAGATCGTCTTCAGTACGGGCAATGTCCAGCGCGTTGCTGACAGATTCCAGATAGGAAATCTCGTCCCGGGTCTCTACGATCAGGTGTGAGAGCGCTTCATAAGTCCGTTTCATTTTATTGTATTTTTCAAAATAGCGTTTTGCATTTTCCAGTGGCGTCTTCGTTGGATCCAATGGAATCCGGATCATTTCGTTTGTGTAATAGTTCAGTGCCTCCAGCTCCTTGGCCTCTGGTTCTGCATGATATCCGTAAGTCTGCAAAAGTTCCCCGTAGACTTTGTAGGTTTCACGTTTGTCCGTATCTTTCAGCTGGCGAGCCTGCAGATCATATTTCTTTCGGTTTCGTTCCAGAGCCGTCTGTACGATGTGACGGAGATCGGCCGATTTCTGCCGGATCCGGGTGATCCGGTTTTTAACTGCGTAGTAGGAAGAGAGTACCTGAGAAATGGTGTCAAACTCCTGACACGCACATCCTTCCAGATGGGTCAGTGGGACAGATGCAAACTCCTGAGGCTCATTGTTCCGGTAGTAGATGGTCGGATGAAATTTCTCTTCCCGTATCTGATCCAGAAACAGAGAAAACTGCCGATACAGATGCGTCATCAGATCATCAGAAAGCTCTGACGGTGGAAGCGCAGAATCAAGTCCGGCAAGAAAACAGATTTCCTCAGCCATGACAGGGCTGATTCCAGTGAGGCTTGTATAAAGAGCCTTGGAAAGTGCTGACGGCTTTTGCCTGAGAAAAGCTGCAAAATCGGATTCCGATATGGTTAACGGATCTGCCTTGTGCATCGTATCCGGAATAAAATAAGTTCGTCCCGGAAGAACTTCGCGCACGGAACTCATCTGGGCAGGAACATGTTTGATACTGTCGATGATCCGATCATCTTCATCACAGAAAATGACGTTACTGTGTTTACCCATGATTTCAATGACAAGTTTCTTGCGGCAGAGATCCCCAAGCTCATCCAGATGCTCGATACCAAGTACGATAATCCGCTCAAGGGACGGCTGTGTGATGGACACGATCCGTCCGTTTGCAATATGTTTTCTAAGAAGCATACAGAAATTCGGGGCTGTAAACGGGCTTGGCTTGTTTTCATCTGTCAGATACACAAGAGGCAGGGAAGCGCTCGCTGAAATATAGAGGCGACGTTGCCCGGCAGGTGCTTTGACAGTCAGAAGAAGCTCGTCAGCCTCAGGCTGGGCGATCTTTGCGATCCGTCCACCAAGAAGGGCATCCCGCATTTCTTTTACTATATTTGCAATGGTAATTCCATCTAATGCCATAGATCATTCTCCTTTGCTTTTTAGTCTGTTTTACAGTATAACATAGTTGAACATGGTTGACGATAAAAATCAAATGAATTATAATGAAAAACAGCAAAATAAACTTAATATTATAGAGGAAATGATCATGATAAGAAGTATGACGGGCTTTGGCCGGTGCGAGATTCAAAGCGGAGAAAAGAAATTTACAGTCGAGATGAAGGGTGTAAACCACCGCTATCTGGATGTCAATATCCGTATGCCGAAAAAGCTCTATTTTTTTGAAACGGCAATCCGGAGCTATCTGAAGAAGTATATTCAGAGAGGAAAAGTGGATATCTTTGTAACTTACGAAGACCTCTCAGAAGGACAGATGTTTCTGAAATATAACGAGACGCTTGCCGCAGAGTATCTGGACTATTTCCGGCAGATGGAGGAGAAATTTGGACTGGAAAATGATGTCCGAATCTCCGCACTTTCCAGATATCCGGAAGTCTTTACTATGGAAGAACAGGATGTAGACGAAGAGAAACTGTGGAATGGACTGAGAGAGGCACTGGATGGAGCATGTATTCAGTTTGTTTCGGCAAGAGAGACCGAGGGAGAGAAGTTAAGAGAAGATCTCATCGGCAAACTTGACGATATGAAAGCTGTTGTTGAGAAGATCGAGGAGCGTTCCCCTCAGATTCTCTCGGAGTATCGGGAAAAGCTGGAAGATAAGGTAAAAGAGCTTCTGGCAGATACGCAGATTGATGAGAGCCGTATCGCTGCGGAGGTCGTTCTGTTTGCGGACAAGATCTGTACGGATGAAGAAATCGTCCGTCTGAAAAGCCATATTGATCATATGAAATCCACCCTTCAGGCAGGAGAGGGCATCGGACGCAAACTGGACTTTATCGCCCAGGAGATGAACCGGGAGGCAAATACGATTCTGTCCAAGGCCAATGATCTGACTGTTTCCAATTATGGTATTGATCTGAAGACAGAGATTGAAAAGGTCCGGGAACAGATTCAGAATATTGAATAGCAGTTAGATAGGAAAGGGAAGAAACAAACATGCAAAAAGGGATACTGACCGTGCTTTCCGGATTTTCCGGAGCAGGAAAAGGGACAGCCATGAGGCGTCTGATGGAGAAATACGAGGACTATGCACTGTCCATTTCCGCTACAACGAGAAAACCACGTGAGGGAGAAGTGGATGGGAGAGAATATTTTTTCAAAGAAACTGAAGAATTTGAAAAAATGATTGCACAAGATGAATTAATAGAGTATGCTAGATATGTTAACCATTATTATGGGACACCACGTTCCTATGTGCAGGAGCAGCTTGAGAAGGGCAAGGATGTGATTCTTGAGATCGAAATACAGGGAGCATTGAAGGTGAAAGAAAAGTTTCCGGATACGCTTCTTATTTTTATCACCCCTCCAAGCGCCGAGGAGCTCCGCAGACGCCTGATCGGACGAGGAACCGAGACAATGGAAGTGATTGAAGAGCGGCTTGCCCGCGCCAAAGAGGAGGCCAAGGGCATTGACTGTTACGACTGTCTGATCATCAATGATGATCTCGAGACATGTGTGGATGAGCTTCACGCAGTGATTCAGAATGAGAAGAATAAAGTCATGAGAAACGCGGAGTTTATCGCTAAAATCAGAAAAGAACTTGAAGAATTGTAAAAAAGAATAGAAAGGAGAATGAGGTTATGCTGCATCCATCTTACGCAGACTTAATGAAAGTGGTGAATCAGGACGTAGAAGAGGGGGATACAAAGATTGTAAACAGCCGTTATTCTATCGTTCTTGCTACTGCAAAGAGAGCAAGACAGCTGATTGATCATGCAGATTCGCTTGTTCCGGTTAAAGACAGAGAAAAACCGCTTTCTATTGCTATCGACGAGATGAACAATGGAAAGTTAAAAATTCTTGGAGAAGAAACCGAGGAATAGGAGACAAAAAAGGCAGGTGCTTTTGAAATAAGTATCTGCCTTATGAAATGTTAGGAGAGAATACATGAAGATTTTATTTATCTCACTTGGGTGCGACAAGAATCTTGCCGACTCAGAGACGATGCTCGGAATGCTGGCTTCCAGAGGATATCAGATTGTCGATGAAGAAGAAAAGGCAGATGTGATTATTGTTAATACCTGCTGCTTTATCCATGATGCCATGGAAGAGAGCATTGAGACGATTCTTCAGATGGCGGAATACAAAAAATCCGGCAATCTGAAGGCTCTGATTGTGACAGGATGTATGGCAGAACGTTATCGGGAGGAGATCACAAAGGAGATCCCGGAAGTGGATGCGGTTCTTGGCACAGCTTCCTATGGACACATCCTTGACGCTGTGGATGAGGCTTTGAGCGGACATTCTTATATAATGATGGAGCCGCTGGATACGTTGCCGATTATTGAGACACACCGACTCGTGACTACCGGCGGCCACTACGCCTACCTGAAAATCGCAGAGGGATGTGATAAACATTGTACGTACTGTATCATCCCAAAGCTCAGAGGAAATTTTCGAAGTGTTCCGATGGATCATCTGATCAAAGAGGCTGAACAGCTTGCGGCTGACGGAGTGAAGGAGCTGATTCTGGTAGCTCAGGAGACGACACTTTACGGGAAGGACCTATATGGAGAGAAGAAACTTCCAGAATTGCTTCATAAGCTTTGCCAGATCAGCGGGATCCGTTGGATCCGGATTCTTTACTGCTATCCGGAGGAGATTACCGAAGAGCTGATTCAGACAATGAAAGAAGAGCCGAAAATCTGTCATTATCTCGATCTGCCAATCCAGCATGCAAGCGATGGGATTTTAAAGAGAATGGGAAGACGTACATCCAAAGAGGAACTGGTACACATTATCTCAAGACTGAGAGAAGAGATCCCGGATATTACACTTCGTACGACGCTGATTACCGGATTCCCTGGAGAGACGCAGGAACAGCATGAAGAACTGATGGACTTTGTGGATGAGATGGAATTTGACCGCCTTGGGGTATTTACTTATTCACCGGAAGAGGGTACTCCTGCGGCATCCATGTCAAATCAGATCGAGGAGAGCGTCAAGGAGGACCGGAGATCCGAACTGATGGAACTTCAGCAGGAAATTGCCTTTGAACAGGCAGAAGATATGATTGGAAAAGAAGTCCTTGTCATGATTGAAGGAAAAGTAGCAGATGAAAATGCCTATGTAGGCAGAACTTATAAAGATGCGCCGAATGTGGACGGACTGATCTTTGTCAATACCGACGCAGAACTCATGTCCGGAGATTTTGCGAAAGTCAAAGTGACCGGTGCATGTGAATATGATTTGATAGGAGAGTTGATGTAAATGAATCTGCCAAACAAACTGACTGTACTGCGTGTCATCATGATTCCGTTTTTTGTTGTATTCATGCTGACAGATCTTGGAGGAGTGTACAGTAACTATATTGCACTTGTGATTTTCTGTGTAGCAAGTCTCACGGATATGCTGGATGGAAAGATTGCAAGAAAGTATAATCTTGTAACTAATTTCGGGAAATTTATGGATCCGCTAGCGGACAAGCTTCTTGTAAGTTCCGCAATGATCTGTCTGGTTTCAATGGGGAAACTTCCGGCCTGGATTGTCATTGTCATTATCAGCCGAGAATTCATTATCAGCGGATTCCGCCTGGTAGCATCGGACAGCGGTATTGTTATCGCAGCAAGCTACTGGGGAAAATTCAAAACAGTTTCCCAGATGTTTATGATTATTTTTCTGATTCTGGATCTTCCGGGGAATATTGCTTCTGGCATTGAGACAGTTCTGATCTATCTTGCACTGATTCTGACAGTAGTATCCCTGATCGATTATATTGTAAAGAACAAAGAAGTGTTGACAAAAGGAGGTATGTAGGATGGTTGCAGAGCTGATTTCCGTCGGTACAGAAATCCTGCTCGGCAATATCGTAAATACCAATGCAGCTTACCTAGCAGAGAAATGTGCTCTGCTAGGTTTGTCTTTATATCACCAAAGTGTGGTAGGGGACAATGAAGCACGCATGGAGGATACGATCCGCCGGGCATTGGAACGTTCTGATGTGGTAATTCTGACAGGAGGACTTGGACCGACCAAAGACGACCTGACCAAAGAAGTGACCGCAAAAGTATTTGGAAAAGAATTATACGAGGATGCACATACAAAAGAGCGAATTCAGGAATTCTTTAACCGACTTCATTCAGAAGGAAAAATTACCCAGAATAACTGGAAGCAGGCAATGGTTCCAGAGGGAGCCATTGTGATTGAGAATCAGAATGGTACGGCTCCGGGATTGATTGTGACGGGAGAAAAAGGCACTGAGTATGAAGGTAAGCGTGCAATCCTGATTCCGGGACCGCCGAATGAGTGCATTCCGATGTTTGAAAATCAGATTGCACCGTATCTTTCCGGCCTGCAGCCGGAAGGAATTTATTCTTGCATGGTAAAAGTCTGCTCTATTGGTGAAAGTCGGGCAGAGACTATGGTGGCAGATTTGATGGATTCCCAGACAAACCCGACCCTTGCACCGTATGCAAAGACTGCGGAGGTGCATTTCCGGATTACTGCAAAGGCCAAAGATGAGGAGACAGCAGAGAAGTTGATGGCTCCGATGGTACAAGAATTGAAAAAACGGTTTGGCGATTATATTTATACAACGAAAGAAGAAGTTACATTGGAAGAGGCCGTGGTTCATATGCTGGGGGAGCGTCAGATGACAGTGACAACAGCAGAGTCCTGCACCGGAGGGCTTCTGTCCGGGCGTCTGATCAATGTGCCGGGAGCATCCAGCGTGCTGAATGAGGCGCATGTGACGTATTCCAATGAAGCAAAAGAGCGGATTCTGCATGTGCCGCATGAAATACTGGCGCAATACGGGGCAGTCAGTGAGGAGACAGCGCGAGCCATGGCAGAGGGGGCCTGCAAGGCATCCGGGGCAGACGCATCGATTTCTGTAACCGGAATCGCCGGCCCGGACGGTGGAACACCGGAAAAGCCGGTAGGGCTTGTTTATATCGGTTGTACCGTGAATGGAAAAACAAAAGTCGAGCGGTGTTGCTTTACAGGAAACCGTCAGAAGAACCGGGAATATGCTGTGGCTAGAGGTCTCATTCTTTTACGAGAGATGCTTCTCGAAGTAAAATAGGATGATCGCTACATGGATCACTCCGAAAAATTCGACGTTTTGTGCAATCAGCTGATTGACGAAAGTGTGTTTTTGTGAGAAAATTAACACGGATAAAGGCTGTCTAAAAGACAGTCTCCAAAGAGAGATTACACATAGTTGAAAGGAGTCCTTAAGATGATTTATTCACACGAAGTAGAAATGATGTGTCCAGTTGCACAGGGTGCGAATCATGGACCAGCTCCAATCCCAGAAGAAGCAAAATGGGTACAGGCAAAAGAAATTAAAGATATTTCCGGTTTAACACATGGTGTAGGCTGGTGTGCTCCTCAGCAGGGAACATGTAAGCTGACGCTGAACGTAAAAGACGGAATTATCCAGGAGGCACTGGTTGAGACAATCGGATGCTCCGGTATGACACATTCTGCAGCCATGGCTTCCGAGATCTTACCAGGAAAAACCATCCTCGAAGCTTTAAATACAGACCTTGTCTGCGATGCAATCAACACAGCAATGAGAGAGCTTTTCTTACAGATCGTATACGGACGTACACAGAGCGCATTTTCTGAAGACGGACTTCCGATCGGTGCAGGACTGGAAGACTTAGGAAAAGGTCTTCGCTCCCAGGTTGGTACCATGTACGGAACACTTGCAAAAGGTCCTCGTTATCTGGAAATGGCAGAAGGTTATGTAACAGGAATCGCATTAGACGAAAACAATGAGATCATCGGTTACAAATTCGTAAGCCTTGGAAAATTCACTGATTTCATTAAGAAAGGTGACACACCGAACGAAGCATGGGAAAAAGCACAGGGACAGTATGGCCGTGTGGATGATGCTGTGAAGATCATCGACCCAAGACAGGAATAGGCGAGAGGAGGACTTTTAAAATGGCTTTATTTGAATCATATGAAAGACGAATTGATAAAATCAACGCTGTATTAAACAGCTATGGCATCGCTTCTATCGAAGAAGCAGAGAAAATTACAAAAGACGCAGGTCTTGATGTTTACAATCAGGTAAAAGGCATTCAGCCGATCTGTTTTGAAAATGCATGCTGGGCATACATTGTAGGTGCTGCAATTGCAATCAAAAAAGGATGCACAAGAGCAGCAGACGCAGCAGCAGCAATCGGAGAAGGACTTCAGGCTTTCTGTATTCCAGGATCTGTAGCTGATCAGAGAAAAGTAGGTCTTGGACATGGTAACCTTGGAAAAATGCTTCTGGAAGAAGACACAGACTGCTTCGCATTCCTTGCAGGACACGAATCTTTCGCAGCTGCAGAAGGTGCGATCGGTATCGCTGAAAAAGCAAACAAAGTTCGTAAAAAACCATTACGTGTTATCCTGAACGGTCTTGGAAAAGATGCTGCAAAGATTATTTCCAGAATCAACGGATTTACATACGTTCAGACAGAATATGACTACTATACAGGAGAACTTAAAGAAGTTTCCCGTACATCCTACTCTGATGGACTTCGTTCCAAAGTAAACTGCTACGGAGCAAACGACGTTCGTGAAGGTGTTGCAATCATGTGGAAAGAGGGCGTAGACGTATCTATCACTGGTAACTCTACAAACCCGACACGTTTCCAGCATCCAGTTGCAGGTACATACAAAAAAGAATGTATCGAAGCAGGAAAGAAGTACTTCTCTGTAGCATCCGGCGGTGGTACAGGACGTACACTTCACCCGGACAACATGGCAGCAGGACCGGCTTCCTACGGTATGACAGATACATTAGGACGTATGCACTCTGATGCACAGTTTGCTGGCTCCTCTTCTGTACCGGCTCACGTAGAAATGATGGGTCTTATCGGAGCAGGAAACAACCCGATGGTTGGTATGACAGTAGCAGTAGCAGTTGCTATCGAAGAAGCTGCTAAGGCTGGTAAATTCTAAGAAATATCGGATTTACGCAATTTTTAAAAGTTGGTGAAAGTAGTAACAAACGAGAAATGTTTGATCATTTGTATACTATTTGTACACCTAGACATGTATACCTGAGTGGCTATGGCAATTTTTCAATATTTTGCCGTAGCCACTTTAATTTAAAACGATTGGGGTATTAATTATATGAGTATCCACTTTTCAAGATTCACTTCATCTAAGCGGAGGGTAGAGAGCTCTTGTGGTCTCCGTCACATGTAACATTCAATGATGATCCAGTCAACAAATCTTCTCAAATCTGGGATATAAAAATAACAGCAGTATCATAAAATCATAGTCGTTGGGCATAGGTATATGATTCAGGCGATGAAAGGAGTACCGCGTCCAGAGAATGGAGAAATCTGCTTTTATTAGGAAAAACTATAAGTTTTTTAGGGTGTTTGAAAGTATCTATTAGTAACTTGTACCGCATGTCATGGTGCTTGTGGTATAATAATAAAAGCGCTTGCGTTTGCAAGAGAAGATACGACAGCAAAAACGAGGAGGTTTACCAACATGAAGTATGATTTTACATCTATTATGGACCGGCGCGGCAAGGACGCCATTGCAGTGGATCTTCCGGGCAAGGCTCCGGCAGGGGGATTCGCACCGGGAGGACCGAAAGAAGGTTTTGATCTGATTCCGATGTGGGTGGCAGACATGAATTTTCCGACAGTACCGTCTATTATCGAAGAGGTGAAGGCGCGTCTGGAACATCCGGCGTTTGGATACTTTAATCCATCGGATGCATATTTCGATGCCATCATCAATTGGCATAAGGAGCGCAAAGGCGTGGAAGGACTTACAAGGGAAGATATCGGTTACGAGAACGGAGTGCTTGGGGGACTGGTATCCGCACTGAATGCGTTTGCATCTCACGGTGATCCGATCCTTGTTCACAGTCCAACATATATCGGTTTTACAAACAGTATTGAAGGAGCAGGGTATAAGATCGTACACAGTCTGTTAAAGCAGGATGAAGAAGGAGTCTGGCGGATGGACTATGAAGACATGGACGCAAAAATCAAAGCAAACAAGATCCATGTCGCAGTATTTTGTAATCCACACAACCCAACCGGAAGAGTATGGGAACCGGAAGAGATTAAAAAGGCCATGGAAGTCTATAAAGCAAATGACTGTATCGTTATTTCTGACGAGATCTGGTCGGATCTGATTCTGGAAGGATATCACCATACACCGACCCAGTCCGTAAGTGAGGACGCAAAAAACCGTACCATCGCATTGTACGCACCAAGTAAGACATTCAATCTGGCCGGACTGATTGGAAGTTACCATGTGATCTATAATTCATATCTTCGTGACCGGGTGGTGGCAAGCAGCAATAAATGTCATTATAATTCTATGAATGTACTTTCCATGCATGCTCTGGTAGGAGCATACAAAAAAGAAGGAGCAGAGTGGGTAGATGAGCTCCGTCACGTACTTTCCGGAAATGTGGACTATGCATATGGTTATATCAAAGAGCATTTTGAAGGCGTAAAACTTTCAAAACCACAGGGAACCTACATGCTGTTTCTGGATTGTAAAGAGTGGTGTAAAAAGCATGAAAAAACAGTGGATGAGCTTTTGAAGGCAGGATGGGATGTCGGTGTTGCATGGCAGGATGGACGGCCGTTCCATGGTGAATATGGTATCCGTATGAACCTTGCGCTGCCGCTTTCCAGAGTGCAGGAAGCATTTCGGAGGCTTGATGAATACGTATTTTAAAGAATAAAGGATGATTAAAAGAGATGTGGCAGGATGGACGTGTAGTGTGTATCTGAAGCTCATCTCTTTTTGCTGTCTTTTTATGGCGAATATGGTATAATCGGCACAGGACAGAAATTTCCGAAGGAATGAGAAGAGTTACAAAAGAGAAAAGAGGGTGGAAAGCTATGACCGAGGAAGAAAGAAGACAGGAGCTGGCCAGGAGGAAGCAGATCTACAGGGAAAAACGTCGGAAGAAGCTGATCTGGAAACGGAGAATTTTAATCGGCTGTATGGTGCTTGTTTTTGTGCTGATTGTTGCCTTGATCTCGTCGATTCGTTCCTGCCAGCAGAAGGCAGTTGAAACCGAGGTAAAAATTCAGGCAGAAAAAGAGGCTAAAGAGAAGAAAAAATGGGAAGAAGCTGAGAAAAAAGAAAAAGAGGAGCATACACTTCATATGGTGGCCGTCGGAGACAATTTTTATCATGACACTGTACTGGCTGATGGACAGCAGGAGAGCGGAGCATAGAGTTATGATTACATTTATGAAAATGTGAAAGACGAGATTGAAGGGGCGGATCTTGCTGTTGTAAATCAGGAGACACCGATTGTGAGTAGCCACGATAATACGAGCGGGTACCCCACTTTTGGGATGCCTCAGGAGGGCGGACAGGCTCTTGCAAATCTGGGATTCGATGTGATTACCATGGCAACTAACCATTCCTATGACAAGGGAAAAGAGGGGGTGACAGATTCCCTTGATTTCTGGGAATCCCAGGAGACGCCTCCGACAGTGCTTGGAATTCATGAAAGCGCCGAAGACCAGCAGGCGGATCGGGTTAAGATCATCGAGAAAAAGGCGTTTAAGATTGCCATGATGAATTACACAACCTTGATTAATATCGGAGCTCCGGTTCCGGAAAGTGAATCTTATGCGGTAGATGTCTATGATGAGGAGACGGTAAAAGCAGATGTGCAACGGGCCAAAGAAGAAGCTGATATTGTGATGGTCTTTCTGCATACCGGGGTGGAATACCAAAATGAACCGGATGAAGCGACGAAAATGCGGATTGAGTATTTGGCTGAGCTGGGAGTGGATGTGGTGATAGGCACGCATCCGCATGTGATCCGGCCGTACGGCATGATGGAACGCCCGGATGGAAAGCAGATGCTCGTATACTATTCTCTTGGGAATTTTGTTTCCGGACAGCAGGGGATTTCCCAGCTTCTGGAAGGAATGGCAGATATGACGTTTGTTAAGGATCCGGATACTGGGGAGATTAGTGTCGAGACATATTCCATGGAGCCTCTCGTAATGCAATATGAGCCGGGATATTCAGGATATGCGGTATATCCTTTGGAGGAATATACCGAGGAGCTGGCGGCAGGCAGCGGTGTCCATCAGGAGACGAATGAGGCTTTTACGCTGGAGAGTATCCGGGCTTATTTTGAACCATATTTGAAGTCACAGGTATTTGAACGGTCAGAATAATCTGGTCAGACTGCCGGAGACCACAAAGAGTTGAAAAAGGAGGTAAGAAAGAGATATGGAACAATTATCGTTATTTGATGACAGAGAACGGTCGGCGCCGCTTGCCTCCCGGCTTCGTCCTTCTTCTTTGGAGGAGTTTGTGGGACAGGAGCATCTGGTCGGAAAAGGGAAAATTTTGAGACAGTTGATTGAGAAAGATCAGATTTCTTCGATGATTTTCTGGGGACCGCCGGGAGTCGGAAAGACAACGCTTGCAAGTATTATTGCAGGAAAAACGAAGGCGGAGTTTGTCAATTTCAGTGCAGTGACAAGCGGGATCAAGGAGATTAAGGAAGTCATGAATACGGCGGAAGTGCAGCGCCAGATGGGCAAACGAACCGTGCTGTTCGTGGACGAGATCCATCGGTTCAATAAGGCACAGCAGGATGCTTTTCTTCCGTTCGTGGAAAAAGGAAGTATTATTCTGATTGGGGCGACTACGGAGAATCCATCTTTTGAGGTGAATTCTGCGCTACTTTCCAGGTGCAAGGTATTTGTTCTGAAAGCATTGGAAACGAAAGATCTTATGAAACTGCTCGATCATGCAATGAAAAGTCTGTCGGGATTTGGAAATCAGAAAATTCAGATCACCGATCAGCAGATGGAGGCGATTGCTGCCTTTGCAAACGGGGATGCGAGAACCGCGCTGAATACGCTGGAGATGGCGGTGCTGAACGGAGAGATGAGCGCAGAGGGAATCCGGATTACGAATGAAGGGCTGGAGGAGTGCATTAGCCGGAAGTCTCTTCTCTACGATAAGACTGGGGAGGAACATTATAATCTGATTTCTGCACTTCACAAGTCTATGAGGAATAGTGATCCCGATGCGGCAGTTTACTGGATGTGTCGGATGCTGGAAGGTGGAGAAAATCCACTTTATATTGCCCGCAGACTGATTCGGTTTGCAAGCGAGGATGTGGGGATGGCAGACAGCCAGGCACTGCAGGTGGCGGTTGCGGCGTATCAGGCATGTCATTTCCTTGGAATGCCGGAGTGCGATGTGCATTTGACCCATGCGGTCATATATCTTGCGATGGCGCCAAAATCCAATGCTTTGTATCGGGCGTGCGAAGCCTGCAAGCGGGATGTCAAAGAAAAACGAGCAGAGCCTGTGCCACTGGTGCTTCGAAATGCACCGACAGGACTGATGAAAGAGTTGAATTATGGAAAAGGATATGAATATGCCCATAATACAGAAGAAAAGCTGACCCGAATGCAGTGTATGCCGGACAGTTTAAAAGATCGGGTCTATTATGAGCCGACAGAACAGGGAGAAGAACGAAAGGTGAAAGAACGACTTCAAAAAATAAAGGAATGGAAAAACGGGGATCAAAATGATGTGGAATAGAAAGCAGTTGAAAAAGCAGGGAAAGCAGGCGCTTCGGAAAAACTGGTGGCGGGTCGTAGGAATCAGTCTGATGCTTGCTTTCATTGCGGGCGGGATGAGAATTTCCTACCGGATTGATGATGCGGCAACCAGAATCACAGGAGGCGGAATTGGGATACCGACCAACGCGCAGATCCTGAATGACTGGTATCTGAGTTTGGAGAGAAACTCAGATACGGACACCGGGCAGATTCTGGCGTTTCTGGGAGAACACTATACCCCGAAGAAAGGAATTCTGGCTGGCGTATACAATCATATGACAAAGGAAAGATCTGCCTTTTTCGGATTCTTAAATGCGATGAACGATTTCCTTTTCAAAGATAAGATTGCAGAAGGATTTGTAATCTTGATCGGTGTCATCCTACTGATCCTGTTTCTGGTTTTTGTAAGCAATATTTTAAGTGTGGGACATTGCAGATTCCTTCTGGAAAATAGAACATACGGACAGGTCAAGATGGGGCGTCTTGCCTTTGTGTGGAGAGTCAGACGTTGGAAAAACGTGATGTTGATCATGTTGGAAAAGTCGGTTCTTTTATTCCTGTGGGATCTGACTGTTATCGGCGGAATGATTAAGCGGTATTCTTACCGGATGGTGCCGTTTATTCTGGCAGAAAATCCGGATATTCCGCATCGGGAAGCCTTCCTGTTGTCCAGGCAGATGATGAATGGAAATAAGATGCGGGCATTCATTCTGGATCTTTCATTTCTGGGTTGGCATGTCCTGAATGTCTTTACAATGGATATTTTAAGGCATGTTTTTATTACTCCGTATACAGAGACAACCTCTGCCGAACTGTATGTAGCGCTGCGGCAGGAGGCATTTGAAAAAGGACTGGCGGGAGTCAGGTTTTTGGATGATGAGAAGCTTTATGAGGTAACAGATCTGGAAGAGTATCCGGTAGAATCTCACAGACTGTACAATCCAAAGGTGAAAAAATGGATTCGGATTGAATATGACAGGTCATATTCCTGGCGATCACTTATCCTTATATTTTTTACGTTCTCTTTTATCGGATGGTTGTGGGAAGTTTCACTTCATCTATTCGGCGACGGTGTGTTTGTAAACCGGGGATTTTTTCACGGCCCTTGGCTGCCGATTTACGGGACGGGCGGAATTTTGGTCGTTGTGCTTCTGAAACGGTTCGTACATAAGCCCCTTGTAACCTTTTTGATGGCAGTGGTTGTCTGTGGCGCCGTAGAATATTTTTCCGCATGGCTTCTCTGGGAAATCAAGGGTATGTACTGGTGGAATTATAGCGGATATTTTTTGAATTTGCATGGGCGCATCTGCGCGGAAGGATTGATTGTGTTCGGGCTGGGAGGATGCGTTTTTATCTATATTGCAGCGCCGTTTTTCGATGAAATTTACAGACGGATTCCACAGAAGACCGCACGGATCATCTGCGTTGTACTGCTGATTTTATTTGCCATCGACATCGTCTATTCGGTGATTCATCCGAACAGCGGGGCAGGGATTACCGATTATCATGTGTACGCAGAAACACTACTGGCACAGTTTTGTCTTTGAATAAATACATAGTGCGTACTTTCCTTTTCCTTTTGATTATCTTATAATAGAATCAGTGCAACAATGAAAGAGTAAGAGAAAAAGGAGACAGGAGAGAAACATGTACGCTGATGAAAATGTAATCATAATTAAGCATAAGGTACTGACTGAAGTGGCGAGGCTGGCTTTTGAAGGGAAACTGGAAGAAGAGCGGGATCACATTGCAAACAGGTTGATTCCGGGACCGCTTCCGCAGTTTCGCTGCTGTATTTACAAGGAAAGAGAGATCATACGTCAGAGAGTTCGTCTGGCGGAAGGAAAGGCACCTGGCGCGGAAGACGATGGAAATATTATTCAGGTAATCAACTCGGCGTGTGAGGACTGCCCGATTTCCAGCTACACGGTAACTGAAAACTGTCAGAACTGCCTTGGAAAAGCATGTATCAATGCATGCAAGTTTGGGGCAATCGAAGCAGGAAGATATCGTTCTCATATTGATGCGTCCAAGTGTAAAGAGTGTGGACAGTGCGCAAAAGCGTGTCCGTATAATGCGATTGCACATCTGAAGCGTCCATGCAAATTCAGCTGTCCGGTTGATGCGATTACCTACAATGAATATGGACTTTCCGTGATCAATAAGGATAAATGTATCCGCTGCGGAAAATGTATCCACAGCTGTCCGTTCGGTGCTATTGGAACAAAGAGTTTTATGGTACCGGTGATTGAGGCGCTGAAGTCCGGAAAGCATGTTTATGCAATGGCAGCTCCGGCTACAGAAGGACAGTTTGGTTCGGATATCACTATGGCAAGCTGGAAGAAAGCCATGAAAGAGCTCGGATTTACAGACTTTTATGATGTAGGACTTGGCGGAGACATGACTGCGGCATATGAAGCTGAAGAATGGACGGAAGCCTACAAGGAAGGAAAGAAAAAAGTGACATCCTGCTGTCCGGCGTTTGTTAATATGGTACGGCTTCATTTCCCGCAACTTGCGGAATGCGTTTCTACGACGGTATCACCGATGTGTGCAGTATCAAGGCTGATTAAAGCACAGGATCCGGACGCAGTTACGGTATTTATCGGTCCGTGCGTAGCAAAGAAGTCAGAAGTTGTGGATCAGCAGATTGAAGGAAATGCGGACTATGTGCTTACATACAGTGAGATTCGTGCGATTATGAGAGCGAAAAATGTGGAACTGGAGCCATGTGAAAATAATGATCAGATTGCATCTACATTTGGAAAACGTTTTGCAAATTCCGGGGGAGTGACGGCCGCTGTGCTCCAGAGTATGAAAGAGGCAGATGCGGATATTGATGTGAAAGTACAGAAGGCTAATGGTGCCGCAGAGTGCAAAAAAGCACTTCTCCTTTTAAGAGCAGGAAAGCTTCCATTTGACTTTATCGAAGGAATGGCTTGTGAAGGTGGATGTGTGGGAGGACCAAGCGCATATAACGATCAGTTTTCATCCAAGAAGAACAGAGATGCGCTTATCAGCCAGGCAGACGACAGAGGAATTCACGAGAACCTGAGCAGATATCAGATGGACAGTTTCTCTATGCACAGAGAGTAGGAATATCTGTTTATCCGTATATGGAAATGTACATAGAAAAAGGAAAGTTCATGTGAACTTTCCTTTTTCGTGATTTATGAGTTCTTTTTCTCTTCTTTTGGAAGAATGGTATTCAGAAGAATTGCCGTCAGTGTTGCAAGAACAACCGGTGAGCTTCCGAAGATCGTTGTAACCCATGACGGGAAAGATGCCAGTGATGCAGGAGCCTGTGTGACACCCATACCAAGGGCAACAGAAAGACCGACAATAGCAGTATTCCGGTAATTCATTTCCTGACGCATGATCAGTTTGATTCCGGTCATGGCGATGGATGCGAAAACGGAGATCGTTGCTCCACCAAGCACACACTGAGGAATCGTAGTCAGAAGCGCTGAGAATTTCGGCACGAATCCGGCAACCAGCAGGATGGCAGCTGCAAGACCGAGTACACAGCGGTTAATGACTTTTGTTGTTGTGACAATACCAACATTCTGGCTGTAAGTCGCTGTCGGAAGTCCGCCCAAAAGGGAACACAGAATATTTGTGACTCCGTACATGACGATACCACCCTGAAGCTCTTTATCCTTTGGCTCCCGATCCATACTTCCTACTGTTGTAGCAGAAAAGTCACCGATCGCCTGAATGGAGTTGATGGCAAATAATACACCGATCGCAATGCAGGCGGAAGGATCAAAGGAAAGTCCGAAGTGAAGTGGCTGCGGGAGCTGGAAGTAGCCCGCGGATTGAATACCCGACAAATCCACAAGACCCAGGAACAATGCGAAGATATAACCGGCGATAATTCCAACAAGGATGGATGCCAGTTTTAAGAATCCCTTTGAAAAGTGATTCAGGCCGACTACCACGGCAAGGGTGAAGAAAGCTGCAAGCCAGTTCTTCCAGGAACCGTAATTCGGATTCGATGTACCTCCTGCCATATAGTTGACCGCAGTAGGATACAGGGAAAGCCCGATTGTAAATACGACGGTTCCGGTAATGATCGGCGGGAATAAAACACGGATCTTCTGAATAGAAAGACCGACTACAATTGCGATCAGTCCACCGACGAGCTGGGCGCCGAGGATCGTTCCGATATCCGAGCTTGCGGCAATGGCCTGCATGCTTGGCACGTACGCAAAGCTGATACCCATGATGACCGGAAGAGCCGAGCCGAGCTGGAAATTTTTAAACCGGATAAACGGAAACAGCTGCAGCAGAGTACTGATTGCAGAAGTGAAAAGAGCAGCTTGCACTAAAATAACCTGATCACGTGCGTTGAGTCCGGCTACACCGGATACGATGATCGCAGGAGTAACACATCCAACAATCATGGCAACGACGTGCTGAAGTGCAAGAGGAAGTGCCTGGCCAAAACGAGGTACTCCGTTCAGCTCAAAAACTGAGGCATACTGCCTGCTTTGAGACGAGTGGCTTGAATTTGACATAATTTCCTCCTTAGTATAATTCTAGAACACTATAAAACATGATAATACTATACTAGTCACAGCCAGCCTGCAAGTGGTTTTGAAAAAAATCTTAAATTTTCTTAAAGATTCTCCTGCATTTACCCATGTTACGGTGTATAATAAAGGCAGGAAAGGTGCAGGTGATAGTATGAATTACGAAGGACAGATTTGCAGAGGACCGATGGAACGTTCCTCTTTCATGCTTCCTGTGGAAGTGGGCTGCGAGTATAACCGCTGTAAATTCTGCACCCTGTTCAAGCATCTAAAATACAGGGAGCTTCCAATGGAGCAGATCGAAGAAGAACTTAAACGGGTCAGCACCGTGGGAGGAAATCCGAAGACGGTATTCCTGGGAGACGGGAATGCATTCGGACTTTCGACCGAGAAACTTTTGAAAATTATTGAAAGAGTACATGTTCACTTTCCGGGATGTGAAGGGATTCATATGGATGCGACTGTGACCGATATCAGTCGGAAAAGTAACGAGGATCTGCGAAGTCTTTATGAATCGGGAGTCCGACATCTTTATCTTGGAATTGAAAGCGGGCTGGATGATGTCCTTGGCTTTATGAATAAGGACCATACATTAGAGCAGGCATACCGGCAGATTGACCGGCTGAGAGAGGCAGGACTGATCTACGATGCACATTTCATGACCGGTATAGCCGGAAAAGGAAGAGGCATAGAAAATGCGGAGCATACCGCAGAGTTTTTTAACCGGACCAGACCGTCAAGAATGATTAATTTTTCCATGTTTCTTCATGAAAGGGCGCCATTGTACAAAGAAATTCAAAAAGGTACATTCCAGCCTGCGGATGAGCTGGAAAATCTGATTGAAGAGAGAAGGCTCCTGGAACTTCTGGAGTCATGGGGGCATGAGGTGCTCTATGATGGCTTCCACGACATGATTGAGTTTAGAGTGAGAGGAACGCTTCCGAATGATAAGGAGAGTATGCTTACAAAACTTGATGAAAGAATTGCTATAGAAAAGCCGGGACTTACAGCATTTGTAAAATAGGAGAGAAGAGAAAAAGACGGAGTGTCTGACCAGAAATCAGACACTCCGTTTTTTGACAACAAAGAGGATGACAGAGCGTTCTCCTAAAAGGACAGTATGGTCTGCCAGAGGCATTTCCTCATCTTGAAAGATTGTCTGAGATGGATCACCGGTATTGACGGCAATGTACCAGTTCCATTCAAAAGGTAGATCCGGCAAAAACAGTGTGACGGGCTCCCAGTGCGTATTGACGGCAAGATAAACGGTATCCTGCATCTGTTCTTCCCTGTCAAAACCGGAAAACAATACACAGAGGACGTGCGACTTCTGATCAGGTATCGGTTCCCATGGATGGATTCCGTGAAAGCTCATCGACGGGAAGGAGAATCTTCCGGAAGGCAGATCTGTACGGATAGAAGGATGCATTTTTCGGAATGCAATCATATATTTGACGAAGGTAAAGAGCTCCCTGTTTTTTTCCAGTAGCGACCAGTTCAGCCAGGAGATCGGATTGTCCTGACAGTACGGATTGTTGTTTCCATACCGGGTGTCACCGAATTCGTCTCCGGAAAGAAACATCGGAGTTCCCCGGCTGCATAACAGTACGGCAAATGCATTCTCCATCATACGGAGACGAAGAGCAAGAATGTTCGGATCATCCGTTTCTCCCTCGATCCCGCAGTTCCAGCTGTAATTATCGTTGGTACCGTCCGCATTGCCCCAGCCGTTTCCCTCGTTATGCTTTGTATTATAGGAATACAGATCATTCAAGCAGAATCCGTCATGGCAGGTCAGAAAGTTGACAGAAGCATTGCTTCCGCGTCCTTCCGGCGGATATAAATCCGGTGATCCCATGATCCTCTGCGCTGCGGCGTGCAGCATGAATGCGTCTCCTTTCAAAAACTGCCTCATATCATCCCGGTATTTGCCGTTCCATTCAGCCCAGCGGTTCCAAGATGGGAATGAGCCGACCTGATAAAGACCTCCGGCATCCCACGCCTCAGCGATCAGCTTGACTTTACCCAGGATAGAGTCAAAAGCAAGGGACTGCAGAAGAGGAGGCTGGCTCATAGGAGAACCGTTCTCGTTTCTTCCGAGGATGGAGGCCAGATCAAAACGGAATCCGTCCACCCGGTATTCCGTTACCCAGTATCGGAGGCAGTTCAAAATCAGGCTCTGTACGACCGGATGGTTACAGTTTAGCGTATTTCCGCATCCGCTGAAGTTATAGTAATGTCCGTCCGGCGTCAGCATATAGTAAATCTGATTGTCAAAACCTTTGAAAGAAATATAAGGACCGCGCTCGTCGCCCTCGGCCGTATGATTAAATACTACGTCAAAGATTACTTCGAGGCCGTTTGCATGACATTCACGGATCAGCTGTTTCAATTCATTTCCTTCCCGGTTATATTCGGAGGTAGAGGCATAGCTTGTATTTGGAGCAAAAAAACTGACTGGATTATAGCCCCAGTAATCCAGAAGCTGGGTTTCATCTAGGAGACGGCAGTCCCGCATTTCGTCGAATTCAAATACCGGCATGAGCTCTATGGTAGTCACTCCAAGTTCCAGAAGATAAGGAATCTTCTCCATTAATCCGGAAAAAGTGCCTGGGTGTACAACGCCGGAAGAAGGATCTTTTGTAAATCCCCGAACATGGAGCTCATAGATGATCGTATCTGACATGGGAATCATCGGTTGCGTATGATCGCCCCAGTCAAAATTGTTCCTTACAACACGGGCTCGGTAGCCATGGTTTTGATTATTCTTGCATCCCCAGCGGCTCTGCCCGGTGACAGCTTTTGCATAGGGGTCCAGTAAAATCCTCGTCTTGTCAAAGCGGAATCCCTTTTCTGGTTCATATGGCCCGTCCAGGCGGTAAGCGTATTCAAACTCTTCGATATCAAGACCAAATACAATCATCGAATACACAAAGCCGATCCGGTAGGTATCCGGAAATTTCAGAACTGCAAAAGGCTCCTCTGCTTCCCTGTGAAAGAGAAGCAGTTCACAGGAGGTAGCTGCCTGGGACTGAATGGTAAAATTAACTCCTCCAGGGATGACGGTAGTGCCAGGAGAAAGAAAAAATCCGGGACGTACCTGAAATCCGGAGATGACGTCAAGAGGTTTTAGGTGGCTGCTTGGAACGAGAGTTAAATCAGAGTATGTCAAGATGTCAAACCTCCTTTCTAAAAGAAAGAGCTGCTCTGTTTTGCAGAGCAGCACTGATTTCCATGAGTATTACATTGTAGTGTTATCTTTTTCGTCTTCTTCACTTTCTTTGCTATCGGATGCATCCTCTTCAGACACTTCCTCCTCAGAAGCCTCTTCATGTGCTTCTTCTGAAGAACCATTATTCAGAGGTACATATTCACGGCCGGATGTATCGCCTAAATCATCATCCAGATCGAAGTCGAGATCCTCAAAATCATCAGCAAATTCGTCTTCCAGCTCTTCATTATCTTTTTTATTCTTCATATAAAGAATGCCGGCTGCTGCTGCACCGATCGCCGCAAGTCCGACGATACCTTTTGTCCATTTTTTCGCCATAAGGGGCAACTCCTTTCTGTTCATTCATATACTAACCTTATTGTAATACTTTTTGAGTGAAAAAGAAAGAAAAGATTCATAATTTTATACTTTCTTAATAGAAGTTTAGAATAGTTAATGAATCATTGAATCGTTTGGAGTTGAGGTGTAAAATGAAATGTGTTAGAATAAACCGTATTTAAAAAGAACCGAGGTATTGAATTTGGAATCAAGCAAAAAGCGAAAAGTACAAAAGAAACTCTTCAGTGTGATCTACGGTAGAACTGCCGTTATCCTTCTTCTGATTCTGATCCAGATTCTTGTCATGTTTTTTGGTGTTTATTTCCTGACGGATAACTGGACTTATCTATATGCAGTCTTCGGCATTATGGGTACGATTGCGGTGATTTACATCATCAATTCGGAAGAGAACCCGGCATTTAAGATGACATGGATACTGTGTATTATGGCTCTTCCGATTTTCGGAACATTTTTCTACATTTATGTCAAGGCCCAGATTGGTACGCGGTACATCGGAAAGAGGCTTGATACCCTCCGGAAAGAGACCGAGGAGTATATGCGTCAGGATATGGAGATCATCGATGCCATGAAGGAGAGTAAGCTGGCAAATAAGAATCTGTCCTTTTATCTTGGCAAACATATGGGATTCCCAACTTATGGAAACACGAGACTGGAATATTACCCTCTTGGCGAGGATAAGTTTGAGGCGCTCAAAAGAGAGCTGAAAAAGGCAGAGCATTTCATTTTTATGGAATACTTCATCGTGGAAAATGGAGAAATGTGGGATGAAGTCCGGCATATTCTGGAAGAGAAAGTGGCAGAAGGCGTGGAAGTCAGATTTATGTATGACGGTATGTGCAGTATTTCCAAGCTTCCGTCGGACTATCCGTGGTATCTCAGAAGGAGAGGAATCTGCTGCAAGGTATTCAATCCGATCAATCCGATTGTATCTACAATCCAGAATAACCGTGATCATCGTAAGATCTGTGTGATTGACGGAAAAGTAGGATTTACAGGTGGTATTAACCTGGCGGATGAGTACATCAACAGGAGAGAGCGTTTTGGACACTGGAAAGACACGGCAGTCATGCTGGAAGGAGATGCCGTGCAGAGTCTTACAATCATGTTTCTTCAGATGTGGAACATAGATGAGAAGAAAAGCGATGATTACGAAAAGTATCTTCGCCCTTCCTGTAAGCCGTTTGATCCGAAAGACGGCTATGTCCTTCCATACGGGGATACTCCATATGACCATGAAACAGTAGGCGAGGAAGTGTACTTCCACATTCTGAATCATGCAAAAGAGTACGTCCACATCATGACGCCGTATCTGATTTTGGATAATGAGATGACAAAAACACTTGCGCGGGTGGCAAAAAGCGGTATGGAAGCGATTATCATCATGCCGCACATCCCGGATAAGCCGTATGCATTTGCGGTGGCAAAGACATATTACAAAGAGTTGATTGAAGCGGGTGTGCAGATTTATGAATATACACCAGGATTTGTGCATGCGAAGATTTTCGTGTCCGATGACGATACGGCGACAGTCGGAACGATTAATCTGGATTACCGGAGTCTGTATCTTCATTTCGAGGATGGCGTATTTATTTACAATAACCCGGTTGTCGCAGATATCGAGAAAGACTTCCAGGAAACATTAAAAAAATGTCATCTCGTGACACTTAAAGAAGTTCAGGAGCGGAGCCTCAAGGAAAAAATTGAAGGGCAGGTGCTTAGGCTGTTTGCTCCGCTGATGTAGGCAGATCTGCCTCATCAGGTCCGGCTTTATGGCCGAAAAGTGAGGAAAACTTGGGAAAACTTCCGAAAAACAGAAAATCAAATGTACATTTGCCCAAAAATATAGTATAATGCATAGGTGGTTAAAAAACGATTCACATACAGGAGGATATGTTATGGTAAAAGCAGTAGTAGGTGCTAACTGGGGAGATGAGGGGAAAGGTAAGATTACGGATATGCTCGCAAAGCAGGCCGATATCATCGTCCGCTTTCAGGGAGGAGCAAATGCCGGTCATACGATTATCAACGACTATGGAAAGTTTGCACTTCATACACTACCATCCGGTGTGTTCTATAATCATACAACAAGTGTAATCGGAAACGGAGTTGCACTGGACGTTCCGGTTTTAATAAATGAGATTCAGTCCATTGTGGACAGAAATGTGCCGGCACCGAAGATCAAAGTGTCAAACCGTGCACAGATGGTAATGTCTTACCACAAGCTCTTTGACCAGTATGAAGAGGAGCGTCTTGGAAAGAAATCTTTCGGATCTACCAAGTCCGGAATTGCTCCATTTTATTCAGACAAGTATGCAAAGATCGGCTTCCAGGTAAGCGAGCTGTTTGATGAAGAACTGTTAAAGGAAAAGGTTGTGCGTGTTGCAGAACAGAAAAATGTTCTTCTGGAGCACTTATACCATAAACCGCTGATTCAGCCGGACGAGCTGTTTGAGGAGCTGATGGGTTACAAAAAGATGATCGAGCCATATGTCTGCGATGTATCATTATTCCTTAACGAAGCATTAAAAGAAGGAAAAGAGATTCTTCTTGAGGGACAGCTTGGAACATTAAAAGATCCTGACCACGGAATCTATCCGATGGTTACATCTTCTTCCACTTTAGCTGCATACGGTGCAATTGGTGCAGGAATCCCGCCATATGAGATCAGCAAGATTGTGACAGTATGTAAGGCATACTCCAGTGCGGTTGGAGCAGGTGCGTTTGTCAGTGAGATCTTTGGAGAAGAGGCAGACGAACTGAGACGCCGTGGCGGTGACGGTGGAGAATACGGTGCAACAACAGGCCGTCCGAGAAGAATGGGTTGGTTTGACGTAGTTGCATCTAAATACGGATGCCGCATGCAGGGAACGACCGATGTGGCGTTCACAGTACTGGATGTACTTGGATATCTGGATGAGATTCCGGTATGCGTTGCTTACGATATTGACGGAGAAATCACAACAGAGTTCCCGCCGACCTATCTTCTGGAAAAAGCAAAACCGGTAATCGAAAAACTGCCGGGATGGAAATGCGATATCCGTGGTATCAAGAAATACGAAGATCTTCCGGAAAACTGTCGGAAGTATATTGAGTTCGTAGAGGAGAAGATCGGCTACCCGATCACTCTCGTTTCCAACGGACCGGGACGTGATGATATTATTTACAGATAGAGATTAAAGAAATAAAGAACGGCTGCATGATGATTCATGCAGCCGTTTTAAATATTTGGATCGATTTAATTCAAAACCGTTTTGAAATTTATAAAAGCGGAATCCCATTTGCCGCAGCTTTCTCAACCACTTCATTTGGCCAAATAGAAGACTGTACTTCACCAATATGAGCTTTACGCAGGTAGAACATGCAGATACGGGACTGGCCAATACCGCCTCCGACTGTGTAAGGGAGTTCTCCGCTGAGAAGGGATTTCTGGAAGTCCAGTTCGGCACGCTCCTCACATCCGGCAAGAGCAAGCTGACGTTTCAGTGCAGCCTCATCGACACGGATACCCATGGAGGAAAGCTCAAGAGCCGTATCAAGAACAGGGTAGTAGACGATGATATCGCCGTTTAATTCCCAGTCATCATAGTCCGGGGCACGTCCGTCATGGCGTTCGCCGGAAGCTAACGTTTTTCCGATCTGTTTGATGAAGATTGCTTTTTTCAGCTTTGCAAAGCGATATTCCCGCTCTTTCGGTGTACATTCAGGATAGAGATCTTCCAGCTCCTGAGAAGTGATAAAAGTAATATCATCCGGCAGAATTTCTCCAATGTAGTTATAGCGTCGTGCCATAAAGTGTTCGGTTTCCTTTAATGCCGCATAAACTTTCCGAACAGTGTATTCCAGCGTTTCATCATTACGTTCTTCTTTGGAGATCACCTTTTCCCAGTCCCACTGATCCACATAGATGGAATGAAGATTGTCGGTATCCTCATCTCTTCGGATCGCGCTCATATCTGTATAAAGCCCCTCTCCAGAGTGAAAACCGTAACGCTTCAGCGCATAGCGCTTCCATTTTGCAAGGGAGTGTACAATCTCCACTTCTTTGTCATCCTGCTCCTTTATTCCAAAAGAAACCGGGCGCTCCACGCCGTTCAAGTTGTCGTTCAATCCGGATTCTGGACGAACAAAAAGAGGGGCAGACACACGTGTCAGATGAAGATTCTTTGCGAGAGACCTTTCAAAGTGATCTTTCACCTCTTTGATGGCAACTTCCGTTTCACGGATGGAAAGCGGCGGGCAGTAGCCCTCAGGTATCGTTAAGTATTCCATGTTCGAGTCCTCCTTTAAAAATTATTACTAGTGTAAATGAAAACTTTTATACTGTCAAGAGATAAAGCGGTAACAGATAAGAGCAGAAATGTTTATTTTTTAAGAAAGAAGTTAGATAAATTTTAGAACAGAGCCACAAAACAGACACATTTCGATGGTAAAGTAAAAAAAGTAAAGGGGGAGTCATAAAGCGTTTTTCCGTTTCATATAATAATGATACCGGGAAACAGAAAAGGAGGTTTTTATATGCAGCAGAGTGGTATACCGGGACGTATGGAAACAATTTCAATGGAAGAATACTTAAACAGAAGAAAAGAGATGAAAGAAAAAGAAAACAGAGGCCAGAAAGAGGAAAGAAGAACGGATGTCAACCCAATCCTTTATTTCAGTCTGGCATGAAATAAAATAGAATAATGCACGGTCGGCAGTGAGGATTCGGGTATATTAAGAAGACAGTGTATCCAAAGAGACGACAGGTTCTCTCATGGGTACACTGTTTTTATGCGTCAGAACGCGCCCTGTCGGGCCTCCCAACTACATGTCGTCATCGTTTCGGTGAAGAAGCCGGTAAAACAGTGTGTAGGCATAAAGCAGAACCGGGACGAAAATCGTGCAGGCGATGGAAGCCTTTAACAGTCCCTGGGAAACGGAATGATCAATCAATGCAAAAATAAGCGTGCTGGCATACATGGCAACCAGAAGAATGATTCCAAGGATGGCAAGAATTCGTTTTGTCTTTTTCATGGATAAACCTCCTGATGGATTCTTTTCATGACAATTATATATAATATGCGGTGAAAAAGCAATGGAAGAGGGCAGGGTGGTTTTTCTTGCAATATAAAATATCCTGTTATATAATGAAGTCTGCGAAGATAATTTTAAATCAAAGGAGAATTTGATATGAGTACGTTATTGGAACAGTGGAGAGAGACTGCATATTCCAGAGAGATGACAAAGCAGCAGCTTGAGACTTTCTGGGGCGCATATTTTCAGACTGAAAAAGAAATTTATGAAAAATTACTTTCCAATCCGGATGAGAAAGTGAAAGGCACGGTGAAAGAGCTGGCCGAAAAATATGGTGTGGAAGTTATGACGATGGTAGGATTCCTTGACGGAATTAACGAAAGTCTTGTCAGCGAAAATCCGATTGAGACCATGGAAGAAGATACCGAGGTCAACCTGATTTATGATAAAGAGAAACTTTACAAAAACATGGTAGACGCAAAGGCTGAGTGGCTTTACCAGCTTCCACAATGGAATATCCTGCTTTCTGAAGAGCAGCAGAAAGAGCTGTATAAGGAAGCCAAAAAGATGCATACTTATGTAAGAGAAGGAAAGAAGATCGGAAGAAACGATCCGTGTCCGTGCGGAAGCGGCAAAAAGTATAAACACTGCTGCGGCAAAAATAAATAATGTCCTTTGCGGCAGGAATATTCTGTCTTTTATATTATCTGGCGGTATGTCAGTATGTCAGAAGATGGAATTCGACCTTTTCACGTTTCTGGCTTCTTTGCGGTGTGCTTTGCATCTGGTATGGATTGTTTCGAGAGAGACTTCCGTGGCAGGCTGCAACGGCAGCACTTGCATTCTGGACCGTGCTCTGGATGGCAGTGGCAGCAGTCTGGATCCGGATGCTGTTTTTCGGAAGGCAGAGGGAGTCGGGAGAACTGGAGTATCTGATTGTTCTTGGAGCCAAGGTAGACCGTACCCGGATCACAAGCTCTTTAAAGCTTCGGCTTGACAGGGCATATATTTATGCGGCTGGACACAGGAATGTGAAGATTGTGGTTTCCGGAGGACAGGGAAGAGGCGAAGATATCCCGGAAGCAGAGGCCATGAAAGAGTATTTGGTCGGAAGAGGGATCGAAAGAGAGCGGATTTTTCCGGAGGACAGGTCTTCTACAACAGAGGAAAATCTGCGGTTTACGGCCCGGCTCATCCCTGACATCAAGGAAAAGAAAACCGGTGTGGTGACGAACAGTTTCCACATTTACCGGGCATGGCTTCTTGGAAAGAGGGAAGGATATCAAAGACTTTTCCCTGTTTCAGCGAAGTCGGAGCCGGTTCTGTATTTGAATTATATGGTGCGCGAAGCACTGGCAGTGCTGTTTCTGCCTGGCAAAGGTTGGAGAAACAGGCATTGACAAATAAAATCGGAATGATTATAATTACTCTATATTTGAGAAACGAAAACGTGGTGACGAGACGAGTAGGATGTGAAACCGGATCCAGAGAGAGAGGCCATTGGCTGGAAGCCTTTTATCACGAACCATCTGAAGACTACCTCTGAGTGGCGGCAAAACCGTCCGGTTTAATACCGTTATCATTATCAGCAAGAGATGTCTTTCATCTTTCGGGGTGGACGGCATAAGCGGGGTGGAACCGCGGGTGAAAGCTCGTCCCCTGCAGCAATGGCTGCAGGGGGCTTTTTTTATTCTGTCGGAAGTGAAGAGCAGATGTTGTGGAAGAACTGATTTCACAGTCAGAAAAGGAGAAACTGGGCATGAAAAGCATAAAGGAATGTAGAACGCTGAATAATGGTGTACAGATTCCGTGCATGGGATTCGGTACTTATAAGGCGTCCGAAGGAAGTACATCAAAGATTATTGAAACGGCGGTCCGGTGCGGATATCGGTATCTGGATACAGCCTCCTTTTATCAGACTGAGACGTATGTGGGAGAAGCGGTAAAGACAAGCAAAATTCCAAGGAAAGATCTTTTTCTTGTCTCCAAGGTCTGGAAGGACGAAATGGGCTATGATAATACACTCCGGGCTTTTGAACGGACCCTTAAGAACCTTCAGACGGACTATCTGGATCTATATCTGATCCACTGGCCGAAGCCATCGCCGGACTGTGAAAATTGGAAGACGCTGGACATAGAAACATGGAAAGCGTTGGAAAAGCTGTACCATGAGAAACGAGTGCGCGCCATCGGTGTCAGCAATTTCCTTCCGCACCACATTGAAAATCTACTGGAAGTCTGTGAGGTTGTACCTGCGGTTGACCAGCTGGAATTCCATCCGGGATATACGCAGGAAGCGGCAGTACGCTACTGCCAGGAGCATGATATTCTCGTGCAGGCCTGGAGTCCGCTTGGAAGAAGACGGATTATGGATGATGAACTGATTCGCGCTCTTGCTGAAAAGCATCAGGTGACCCAGGCTCAGATCTGTTTGCGGTATGCTCTCCAGAAAGGGGTCGTTCCGATTCCGAAGGCATCCAGTGAGGAACGAATGAAAAATAATCAGGACATTTTCAGGTTTGAGCTGACGAAAACAGAAATGCAAAAGCTCGATACCATGCCTCCGGTCGGATGGTCAGGTGAACATCCGGATCGTGAGCGGGTTTCTATAGAATCACATTAAAACAAGAGAAAGAAAGGGGAAGAAAAAGATGAAAATCACTTTGAAAGATGGATCTGTAAGAGAGTACGACAAGAGTATGTCTGTGCTTGAGATTGCATCCGATATCAGCGAAGGTCTCGCAAGAGTTGCGATGGCAGGAGAAGTAAACGGGGAAGTGGTGGATTTAAGAACCGTGCTTTCCAATGACTGTGAACTCAGTATCTTAACATTTCAGGATGAAGGAGGAAAGGAGACTTTCCGGCATACTTCTTCCCATATTCTGGCACAGGCGGTGAAACGTTTGTATCCAGAGACAAAACTTGCTATTGGACCGGCTATTGCTGATGGATTTTACTATGATCTGGACAGAGAGACTCCGTTTACAACAGAGGATCTGGAAAAGATTGAAAAAGAAATGAAAAAGATTGTAAAAGAGGCTCTGCCGATTGAAAGTTTTACACTTCCAAGAGAGGAAGCCATCACTTTGATGAAAGAAAAAGACGAACCGTACAAGGTGGAACTGATCGAGGATCTTCCAGAAGATTCCATTATCAGCTTCTACAAACAGGGCGAGTTTACTGACCTTTGTGCAGGACCGCATCTGATGAATACAAAAGCGGTAAAGGCATTCAAGCTTACAAGCCTTGCAGGTGCTTACTGGAGAGGTAATGAGAAGAACAAAATGCTGACAAGAATCTATGGTACTTCCTTTACAAAAAAGGCAGATCTTGATGAGTATCTGGCCATGATGGAAGAGGCGAAGAAAAGAGACCACAGAAAGCTTGGAAAAGAGCTGGGTCTGTTCATGCTCAGAGAAGAAGGACCAGGATTTCCATTCTTCCTTCCAAAGGGTATGGCACTGAAAAACGCGCTTTTGGAGTACTGGAGAGAGATCCATACAAAGAACGGTTATGTGGAGATTTCCACTCCGATCATGCTTAGCCGTCATCTTTGGGAAACAAGCGGACATTGGGATCATTATAAAGAAAATATGTATACAACAGTGATTGACGATCAGGATTTTGCTGTGAAGCCGATGAACTGCCCGGGCGGTATTCTCGTTTATGAGTCAGAACCACGTTCTTACCGTGACCTTCCGCTTCGTATGGGAGAACTTGGTATTGTACACCGCCATGAGAAGTCTGGACAGATGCATGGACTGATGAGAGTACGCTGCTTTACACAGGACGATGCACATATCTTCATGACACCGGAACAGGTGAAAGATGAGATCAAAGGAGTTGCGCTTTTGATTGACGAAGTATACAAGCTGTTTGGATTCAAATATCACGTAGAGCTGTCTACAAGACCGGAAGACAGCATGGGAAGCGATGAAGACTGGAATCTGGCTACAGATGCACTCAGAGAAGCATTGGATGCTCTTGGAATGGATTACGTAGTCAATGAGGGCGACGGTGCTTTCTACGGACCAAAGATCGACTTCCATCTGGAAGACTCCATCGGACGTACATGGCAGTGCGGAACAATCCAGCTTGACTTCCAGCTTCCGTTGCGCTTTAATCTGGAATATACAGGAGCAGACGGAGAGAAACACCGTCCGATCATGATCCACCGTGTTGCATTCGGATCCATCGAACGGTTTATCGGAATTTTGATCGAACACTTTGCAGGGGCATTCCCGACATGGCTTGCTCCGGTGCAGGTGAAAGTACTTCCAATTTCTGATAAGTATCTGGAATACGGCGAGAAAGTATTCGAGGCATTAAAAGAGGCTGGAATCCGTGCCGAGATTGATACAAGAGCAGAGAAAATCGGCTACAAGATCCGAGAGGCTCAGATGCAGAAGATTCCATACATGCTTGTAGTAGGAGCAAAAGAGGAAGAAGAAGGCCTTGTTTCCGTAAGAAGCAGATTTGCAGGAGACGAAGGACAGAAATCCTTGGAAGACTTCCTTCTCAATATCAAAAAGGAAATCGCTGGAAGAGTGAGAAGAGAAATCGAAACAAAGGAATAGATCATCTGAAAGCTGGACATACTACCTCCTGAGAAATAGAAGGAGGATGAAAAGATGCCAGAATTAAAATGTACGGTGCAGAACTGTATGCACAACCAGAACTATTATTGCAATCTAGACAGCATCCGTGTGGGAGGAGATCAGGCAAAGAATGCATCCGACACATGCTGCGACAGCTTTGAGGAGAGAAAATCCGGAACATTTACGAATGCATCCATGGAAGCATCTCCGCTCAGTACAATCGACTGTAAGGCACAGGAGTGCTTCTACAACAAAAACTGCAAATGTAATGCCGGTAAAATCAGTGTAGAAGGTGGCGGGGCATGTACCTGTGAAGAGACAGAATGTGCAACTTTCCAGTGCCGGTAAGTTAAGAAGTGAGAGGACAGACGGAATCATTTCCGTCTGTTCTTTTGTTGACGCGTTTCAACGCATTCGGTATAATAAATTTATATGTTGTAAACTGGGAGGGAAAAAAAGTGAAGCGAAAAGAGACGAGTCCTTCGGGAAGCCAGAGCAAAAAAGAAAAAGAATCGGATAAACTGCCTGTTTTCAGGGAAAGAGGACCATCCAGAATCCGAGAGTCCTTTGGAAAAGGCCTGACATTTTTCCTTGTAATTGCAGCATGTATTGTCCTTTACTTTGCATTTCTCAGGGCAGATGAGATCTTCGGTGTGATCCATACAATTGCAGGTATTTTAAAACCGATTATTTACGGATTTGCCCTCGCTTATCTGATGAATCCTATAGTAAAAACAGTGGACCGGCATCTTTGTCCGCTGCTTGAGAAAAAACTGAAAAAAGAAAAGACAGCCACACGGCTTTCCAGAGGAGTCGGGATCTGCCTGGCCCTGCTCGTGCTGTTAGCCATTATCACGACGTTGCTCAATATGCTCATTCCGGAATTAATTTCAAGCATCCGTAATCTGATGGAGACGTTGCCGGGACAGTTGAATGCGGTGATGGATTCTTTCAATAATATCCAGAGAGAACAGTCGCCGATTGGGGTGATCCTTGAAAATGTCCTGAACCATGCCTCGGAAAATATCCAGAACTGGATTCAGACGGACCTGCTCAGCCAGATGAACGTGCTGATGACTAATATTACAACAGGAGCAATCAATGTTCTGAACGAAGTATTTAATTTTCTTGTTGGATGCATTGTTTCTGTGTACATGCTGTTTGGCAAGGAAACATTTGCGGCACAGACCAAGAAAATCCTGTATGCAGTAATGCCGTCAGAGCGTGCCAATATGGTATTACATATCACGAGAAAAAGTAATGAAATTTTTGGCGGATTTATTATCGGGAAAATCATTGATTCCGCCATTATTGGTGTGCTTTGCTTTATCGGGATCACCATTCTGGATATGCCGTACATTCTTCTTGTCAGTGTGATTGTCGGAGTGACCAACGTGATTCCGTTTTTCGGCCCTTATATCGGTGCCATCCCAAGTACGATTCTGATTGCCCTTGCAGATCCGATTAAGGGACTTTATTTTTTGATTTTTATCATTGCTCTGCAACAGCTGGATGGTAACGTGATCGGACCAAAAATCCTTGGGAATTCCACAGGATTGTCTGCGTTCTGGGTGGTATTTTCCATCCTGCTTGGCGGCGGACTGTTCGGCTTTATCGGAATGATCATCGGGGTTCCGACGTTTGCTGTAATCTACTATATCGTAAAGATGGTAGTGGAAGAGAAACTAAAAAAGAAAAAACTGCCTCCGGACACAGGGCACTACGGAGATGTAGAGTACCTGGAAGAGGATGGAGAATTTATATATTTAGAAGAGACAAAGGAGAGAAGAGAAGATGCCGATTCGAGTACAAAATGATCTTCCTGCAAAAGAAATACTGGAGCGAGAAAATATCTTTGTGATGGATGAGCACCGTGCAGTGCACCAGGATATCCGTCCCTTGAAAATCGGACTGCTGAATCTGATGCCGCTTAAAGAGGACACGGAGCTTCAGCTTCTGCGTTCGTTTTCTAACACCCCGCTTCAGGTGGATGTGACCTTTGTGATGGTGTCCAGTCATCAGTCCAAGAACACATCGGCAAACCATCTGAACAAATTTTATGTCCGGTTTCAGGACGTAAAAGATCAGAAGTTTGACGGATTTATTATTACAGGAGCGCCGATCGAGCAGATGCCGTTTGAGGAAGTAGACTACTGGGACGAGATGAAGGAGATCATGGAATGGACAAAAACTAACGTCACCTCCACGATTCATTTGTGCTGGGGGGCCCAGGCGGCTTATTATTACCATTTCGGAATTGATAAATATCCGCTTGATAAGAAGCTTTTCGGCGTTTTCAGCCACCGCGTCATGAACAGAAGAATCCCTCTGGTCAGAGGATTTGACGATGTATTTTACGCGCCGCATTCCCGTCATACCCAGGTGGATCCAGAGCAGATCAAAGCATGCGAGGAGCTGATGGTGCTTGCAGAGTCTAAGGAGGCGGGAATCTTCCTTGCCATGACCAAGGACGGAAAACAGATCTTTGTCATGGGACATCCGGAATACGACCGGATGACACTGGATCAGGAATATAAGAGAGATAAGTCAAAAGGACTTCCGATTGAACTTCCGGTCAACTATTATCCGGATGACAATCCGGAGAATCGGCCGCTTCTTACATGGAGATCCAATGCCAATAACTTGTATACGAACTGGCTGAATTATTATGTATATCAGGTAACACCATACGATATGGTAGGAACACCGTTTTAGAACCGGATTCTAAAAAAGAGAATGTTGGAAAGGAGAAAAAAGTTATGGGAAACTGTAATATCTGTAGATCCAATTTTAAAATGCTTGGAGGCGGGACAGAACCGTACACCGGATGTAGCTTCACGGTATGCAATACGTGCGGAGATCTGTTGAAAAAAATTGACCAGGCAAAAAAGAACCGGGAATCACAACAATGTATTTCTCTGTCTGTGGAACTGCTGGATCGGTGTAAAGATCCGGATACGGAATTAAAAGTCAAACAGTACACGGACAAAGCATTGGAAAAATCACAGGAAGATTTGAGTCAGGAGGGACTTGATGTTTTCTCTTTCTGCGATTCCGAGGATGCTTTTCTTGCCACAACTGGATATTCGTTTGAAGGATACAAGATCGAATCCTATCTTGGAATTGTGAGCGGTGATGTTGTTCTGGGTACAGGGTTTTTTTAGTGAATTTTCTATGGAATTAACGGATTTATTTGGAGAAAGATCGACGACTGCGTCCAATAAGATGAAAGAGGTAAAGTGGCATGCCTATGAGGAAATGTTGAAGAATGCAAAAAAGATCGGTGCAAATGCATTGATCGGAGTAGATTTTGATTATGTTACCCTTTCCAACAATATTTTAGGAGTGTCCGCAAATGGTACGGCAGTCAAGATTGAAAAAGTAAATGAGTAATAAAAAAGAGCAGATCCAATGCGAAATGTCGGGATTTGCTCTTTTGCTTATTCTGGAAGTGTCAGATTATTTCTACACCCCACGCTTTTTTGACATCCTCAATCGGAAGTTCTTCCCCGGTATATAGACGGAATGCTGCTGCGCCCTGATAGAGGAGCATACCAAGGCCGTTACAGCATGGAAGTCCTTTTTCTTTAGCATACTGAAGGAGCGTTGTCTCTTCCGGAGAGTAGATAATATCCATGACAAAGATCCGTTCATTCAGAAATTCGGGCCCTGGAATCGGGCAGGCGTTCGTGTTCGGTTCCATGCCGATGCTGGTAGCATTGATCAGAATGTCGGCACGGGCAAGTTCCTTCTTTAGGACGGCAGGATCTCCGATGTCCAGAAGTGAGATTCTGCAACCGGTTTCTTTTTGAATTTTCTCAAGAAACGCTTCGGATTTCCAGAAGCTTGATTTTCGTACGAAGACAGAAATTTCTGAAACGCCGTCCAGTGCCGCCTGTGTGATAATGGCAGTACCGGCACCTCCGGCACCGAGGATGACAAGATGCTTTCCTGAAACAGAAACACCCGATTCGGAAAGGGCAAGCATGGCACCTCTTCCGTCAGTGTTATAACCGGTCAAGTGTCCATCGTTGTTTACAATGGTATTGACTGCGCCGCAGAGACGTGCCTCTGTGGAGATTTCGTCCAGATACTGCATGACAGCAGTCTTGTTCGGCATGGAAACATTTGCTCCGCGCATCCGAAGGGTACGCATTGACTGGATGGCATCCGGAAGCGTTGTCTGGTCGATCTGAAATGCAAGATAGACGTAGTCCATTCCCAGTTTTTCAAAAGCTGTGTTGTACATTAATGGGGATCTGGAATGGGATGCCGGATTGGCAAAGAAGCCTAATAGTCCGGTGTGTCCGCTGATTTGTAATGACATAGGGATTACCTCTTTCTATCTGGTATTGATTATGGTAAGATTATAAAGAATCAGAAAAAGAAAGTCAATCTATCACGGAGGGCGAGAAACAGGATGAAGCACATATTTTTAACCGGATTTATGGGGACAGGCAAGACAACAATTTCAGGAAGCCTGAAAGAACTCCTGCATATGGATGTGATCGATATGGATCAGGCGATCGAAGACATGGAACAGATGCCGATTCGGGAGATCTTTGCACAGAAGGGAGAGACCTATTTCCGGCAGTGCGAGACCGGGTTCCTGAGAAAGCTGAAAGAAAAAGAAGGGGCCATTATTTCTTGTGGCGGCGGAGTCCCACTGAGGAACGAGAATGTGGAGGCTATGAAAGCGTGCGGCCTTGTGGTACTTTTGACTGCCAGTCCTGAGACGATCTATGAAAGAGTAAAAGATAGCCATAACAGGCCACTTTTGGAGCAGAACAAGACGCCGGAATACATCCGGGAACTGTTGCATAAAAGAGACCCGTATTATAAAAGAGCGGCAGATCTGGAAGTTACGACAGATGGAAAGAGTGCCGGGCAGATTGCTGAAGAAATAAAAAAATTTCTTGACAGCAGTAAAGCAGTGTGATAAAGTATACACAAGATTTATATTTCAAACCGATGAGAAAGAGGAGTAGATCATCAGGCGAAATCACAGAGAGCGGCAGATGGTGGAACTGTTGCATGGAGCAGATGGTTGAATGGACTTTCGAGGGCAGCCTGAAAGCCGTATGGCAAGTATGGTTTGTCGGGAACCGAACCCGTTATCAATCAGGAGTGTATGTTAGTACATGAGAAAGTGGGCATCAGATGCCAATTTGAGTGGTACCGCGATAATAAGATATTTATTACCGTCTCAAGCAAGAGCTTGGGGCGGATTTTTTATTTTCAGGATAGTCCTAGACTTCCGTCATGGGTTCCACTTCCTTTCTTACTGACAGAGCCGGACGTTTGGCATACAACATCCGGAAGCAGCATCATATTTTAAGTAGTAGAAAAGGAGAAAACAACATGAAAAAGAAAATGGTAACCGTATTAGTAAGTGCAGTGATGGCAATGGGACTGATGGCAGGATGCGGAAACAGCGATGGAAGCAGCTCGGGAGATGCAGAATATACGATCGGAATTTCCCAGTTTGCAGAGCATGGATCTCTGGATAACTGCCGGGAGGGATTTATAGAAGGACTGAAAGAAGAAGGAATCGAAGAAGGCAAAAATCTGAAAATCGAATACAAAAACGCGGCGGCAGATCAGGGAACGACAAAACAGATCAGTGATGCATTTGTATCCGATAAGGTAGATTTAATCTGTGGAATTGCGACACCAAGCGCACAGGCAGCATTTAATTCCGCGATGAATACAGACATTCCGGTGATCTACACAGCCGTAACAGATCCGGTAGAGGCAAAGTTGGCAGATGAGGATGGTACTCCGGTTGGGGAAGTGACAGGAACAAGTGATGAACTTCCGATTAAGGAACAGCTGGAGATGATCCGTCAGATTCTCCCGGATGCGAAAAAAATCGGAATTCTCTATACAACAAGCGAGGCAAACTCCGTATCCGCTCTGGAAACATACAAAGAACTGGCAGGAGATTATGATTTTGAAATTGTGGAAAAAGGTGTGACACAGACGGCCGATATCTCTCTTGCAACAGAGGAACTGTTAAGTGAAGTGGACTGTCTCACCAATTTGACAGACAACACCGTAGTCAATTCCCTTGCAACAATTCTTGACAAGGCGAACGCACAGAACATTCCGGTATTTGGAAGCGAAATTGAACAGGTGAAACTTGGATGTGTAGCGGCAGAAGGTCTGGATTACATCGAACTTGGAAAGCAGACCGGAAAGATGGCGGCACAGATTTTAAAGGGTGAGAAGAAAGCATCTGAGATGAATTACGAGACAATTTCCGAACCGGGACTTTATATTAATACAAAAGCAGCGGAAGATCTTGGAATTACGCTGGATGAAAGTCTGGTGAGCCAGGCTGTAGAAAGCTTTGATGAGATTTCCGCATCATAAAGGAAGAAAATGGGAGGCAGACAAATGAATCTTTTTGTAACAACAGTCGAGCAGGGTCTGATTTACGGGATCCTGGCACTTGGAGTTTATATCACATACAAGATCCTGGATTTTCCGGATCTGACCGTGGACGGCAGTTTCCCACTGGGTTCTGCCGTGACGGCGGCTTTGATTGTCAAAGGAGTCAATCCATATCTGATACTGGTGATTTCCTTTGGAGCAGGAGTACTGGCAGGAATCTGTACGGGTCTGATTCATGTTAAATTCAAGGTAAGGGATCTGTTGTCCGGAATTATCATGATGACCGCACTCTGGACGATCAATCTTCGGATTGCCGGGACGGCAAATGTGCCAATCTTCGGGGAAGAGAGTATCTTTGACAATGAAACGATGGATGCAATCTTTGCAGGTTCTCTTTCTTCCTACAAGGTATGTATCATTTCACTGGTGATTGCGCTGATTGCAAAAATTATTCTGGATCTGTATATGAAGACAAAATCCGGATTTCTGCTCCGGGCGGTGGGAGATAATGCCAATCTGGTGACATCCCTTGCCAAGGATCAGGGAAATGTCAAGATTCTCGGTCTTGCCATTGCAAACGGTCTTGTATGCCTCTCGGGAAGCATTTTCTGCCAGGAACAGAGAGTGTTTGAGATTTCCAGTGGTACCGGGGCGATTGTCATCGGACTTGCAAGCGTCATTATCGGAACCAGCCTGTTCAAGAACCTGACGTTTATGAAGGCGACCACGGCTGTTCTGATTGGTTCTGTTATTTATAAAGCTTGCGTTGCGGCAGCACTGAAGTTTTTTGAACCGCAGGACATGAAGCTGATTACGGCAGTATTGTTCCTGATCATACTGATCATCGGAATGGAAAGGAAAAAGAAGGTAAAAGGAAATGCTTGAATTAAAAGGAATTACGAAATATTATAATCCAGGTACCATCAATGAGATGTGCTTGTTTCAGGATTTCAACCTGACTGTTCAGAAAGGGGAATTTGTCTCTGTCGTGGGAAGTAACGGTTCCGGAAAGACTTCCATGCTGAATATTCTCTGTGGAAGTATTCCGGTGGAGTCGGGGCAGATCCTGATGGACGGGGAAGACATCACAAAAATGAAAGAATATAAGAGAAACCGCAGGATCGGCAGAGTATATCAGAACACTGCCATGGGAACATGTCCATCCATGACGATTCTGGAAAACATGTCTCTTGCGGATAATAAAGGTAAATTCTATGGCCTTGGAAGAGGGATAAATAAAGGGCGGAAAGACCACTACAGGGAACTGCTTCGTCAGCTTAACCTGGGCCTGGAAGATAAGATGGATGTCAAAGTCGGAAGTCTTTCCGGCGGCCAGCGTCAGGCCATGGCTCTTTTAATGTCCACGATGACGCCGATTGATTTTCTGATTCTGGATGAACATACAGCGGCGCTGGATCCGAAGACAGCGGAGACCATCATGGAGCTGACTGATAAGATTGTAAAAGAAAAACAGCTTACAACCATCATGGTTACACATAATCTCCGTTATGCGGTAGAATACGGCAACAGGATGCTGATGATGCATCAGGGCCGCTGCATTCTTGACCGGGCAGGAAAAGAAAAAGAAGAGACAACTGTGGATACGATTCTTGAACTCTTTAACGAGATCAGTATTGAATGTGGAAATTAAAACAGAACAGGATGACAAAGGGTCAAAGGCTTGCAAAGTGCTTTTGATCCTTTTTTATATGAGAATTTGTAAAGGAGTGATCAGGATCTAGAATAGAATTTGACTTTCTACGTCCGGAATAGTATCATGAAATTAATGCAAAACTTGTAAAATAAGGCAGAAAAAGGAGAACGACGATGAAAAGAATCGCGAAATTTCAGAAAGTAAGTAAAGAACAGTTCCTGGAGGGGACGAAAGAAATTCTGACCACGGAAGAGGCGGAGAAAGTATACGAAGAAATCCGGCTTCCGAGAAGGGCAACAAAAGGCTCAGCGGGATATGATTTCTTCACCCCGTATCCGATTACGCTTGCGCCGGGGGAAACGGTAAAAATCCCGACAGGCATCCGTGTCTGGATGGAGGAGGAATGGGTGCTGAAATGTTATCCGAGAAGCGGCCTTGGGTTCAAGTACCGTCTTCAGCTTAACAATACGGTCGGTATCATTGACAGTGATTATTATTATTCAGACAATGAGGGACATATTTTTGCAAAATTGACCAATGATACAAATGAGGGGAAGGCTGTGGAGCTGAAAGCAGGAGAAGGATTTATGCAGGGAATCTTTGTGGAATATGGCATCACCCTCGATGACGATGCTGACGGCATCAGAAACGGAGGTTTGGGCAGTACAACAAAATAAGAAGGAGGATGTGTAATGAATCTGGTACAGGAAGTCATGGATTATATCAGTCAGTATGATCCGGAAGTGGGAAAGGGACTGGAAGCGGAGCTGGCACGCCAGAGAAGAAATCTGGAGCTGATCGCGTCGGAAAATATCGTAAGTCCTGCAGTCATGCTTGCAATGGGGACCGTGCCTACCAACAAGTACGCGGAAGGATATCCGGGAAGACGCTATTACGGCGGATGTGAACATGTAGATGAAGTGGAGACGCTGGCTATTGAGCGGGCAAAGAAGCTGTTTGGTGCAGAGCACGCCTGCGTACAGCCTCATTCTGGAGCACAGGCCAATATGGCGGTTTATCAGGCGTTTATCCAGCCTGGAGATACAGTCATGGGAATGAACCTGAATCATGGCGGGCATTTGACCCATGGTTCTCCGGTTAATCAGTCCGGAAAGCTTTATCATTTTGTACCATACAATGTCGGTGAGGATGGTTTCCTTGATTACGATGAGATACGTAAGATTGCAAAAGAATGTAAACCGAAGATGATTGTGGCAGGTGCGTCTGCCTACCCAAGAGAGATTCGTTTCGATCTGTTTGCGGACATTGCAAAAGAAGTGGGTGCGTATCTCTTTGTCGATATGGCGCACATTGCGGGTCTGGTTGCAGCAGGGCTTCATCAGAGCCCGGTGCCGTATGCGGATGTGGTATCTACAACGACCCATAAGACATTAAGAGGACCTAGAGGCGGACTGATTCTATGCAAGGAAGAATATGCGAAACAGGTGGACAAGGCAGTATTCCCGGGCACTCAGGGTGGACCTCTGGAACATGTGATTGCGGCAAAGGCCATCTGCTTTGGTGAGGCGTTGAAGCCGGAATTTAAAACCTATCAGGAACAGATTGTGAAAAATGCTCACGCCCTTGCACAAGCCATGCTGGAAGAGGGCTTTGACCTTGTAAGTGGCGGTACGGACAACCATCTGATGTTGGTGGATTTAAGAAAGATGAATCTGACCGGGAAAGAGATGCAGACCCGGTTGGATGAAGTGTATATCACCGTCAATAAGAATGGAATCCCGAATGACCCTCAGAAACCGGGGATCACAAGTGGTATCCGGATCGGTACGCCGGCAGTAACGACACGGGGGTTGAAAGAACCAGAGATGAAAGAGATTGCAGGACTGATTCATCTTGCGGCAGTCGATTTTGAAAAGCACGCAAGTCAGATCCGCCAGGCAGTGACCGAGATCTGTGCTAGATATCCGATCTATCAGTAACGTTCAGCAAAAAATCTGATGTCCTGTGAACAGGATGAATAAAAAGCGGGCAGCACATCGAATAAGATGGCTGCCCGTAATGTTTTTTATAATTTTATTCTATCGCTTGTTACCCATGCAGAAGGTGGCGACAACGCCAGGACCGGTATGGCTTCCGATGACAGTTCCAATCACATTGATCAGAATATTATCAATTCCATATTTTTCTCGAATCAATCCGGCAACATACTGGGCATCTTCTTCGCAGTCGCCATGGGTAATCATGACGATTTCGTTATCCCAGCCCTTCATCTGTTCTTCCATGACATCCACAATCTTGTGCAGGGAACGCTTGCGGCCGCGCTCCTTTCCGATGACACTAAGTTTTCCCTCATTGTCCATGTGGATCATCGGTTTGATCTTTACCATGGTTCCAAGGACAGCTGTAGCCTTGGAAACACGGCCGCCGCGGTGGAGATGATTCAAATCATCTACGGTGACATTATGGCAGACATGAAGCTTGTTTTCCTCTGCCCAGTCCACAATTTCGTCATAAGTTTTTCCTTCTTTTTGAAGCTTCAGAACATAGTAGAGAAGCAGTGCTTCGCCAAGACATGCACAAAGAGAATCTATTACGGTAATCCGCGCATCAGGATAGTCTTCCATCAGATTCTGTGCAGCCATCCGTTCACTGTTCAGACTTCCGCTTAATCCGGAAGAAAATCCGATGTGGATGATATCTTTTCCTTCTTTTACGATTGGTTCAAACAATTCCCTTGCCTGGTTTGGTGTCACCTGGGATGTAGTTGGAAGAGAACCCTTTCTGATGCGGTCAAAAAAATCTTTTTTTGAAATTCCTTCCATATCCGGATAGGTTTCGCCGTCAATGGTATATGCTAATTTCAGCGTCGGAACATTACGCTCTTCCAGCCATTCTTTTGGAAGATCGACGGTGCTGTCCGTAGTAATAACAAACTCTCTCATTGCTGTAACCTCCTCATCCTGCTTTTTACTTATCATACCATTTTTCAGGACATGAAGCAAAAGAATTATACAGAAGACTGAAAATTAGTTCCTGCGGATGTTCAGATAGCTCCGTCCGGAGACTGTACGGTTAAAGCAGATCGAGCATACAATAGTGATGCATCCTGCCGCAAATCCGACCCAATTAAATAAAGCCGTGAGGCTAAGAAGCAGAAGGCGCATGAATTTTAATGCATAGCCCAGTTCAAAATTGGGCTGCGTATAGTTTGCCACAGCGACAAAGGACATATAAAGCATGACTTCCGAATTAAACCATCCGGACTGAACTGAAAATTCACCCATTACAATACCGGCAATAACGCTGAGAGGAGTGCTTAACATACTTGGTGTGTTGAGGGCCGCCAGGCGAAGTCCGTCGATGGAAAGCTCCAATAGCAAAAGCTGAAAGTAGAGAGGGATGTTGACAGTAGACCTCACAAGCACAAAATCAAAAATATCCGGCATCCACTGTGGGTTCTGCATAAAGAGCAGGAAGAGCGGCGTGAGGAATACGGTCATCAGGGTAATCAGACCGCGGGAGATCTTCAGATAGATCCCGGTCAGTGTCGGGAAGTAATAATCGTTGGCTTCCTCGATCATATCGAAGATAGACGTCGGAAGAATCATGGCAGAAGGGGAGGTATCTACAAGGAGTATGATTTTTCCCTCCAGCAGACAGGCAGCAGCAGTGTCTGGCCGTTCAGTATATTTGAACTTCGGGAAAGGATTGTACCACTTTCTTTTAAAAAGAAGTTCGGCAAGGGTCTGCTGGTTCATTTTCAGATCCTCTTCCTTCATCGCTTCCAGCTTCTGTGTCAGAAGGGAAAGAAGATCTTGGTCGACCCTGTCGGACATATAACAGAGCGCAACATCCGTCCGGGATGATTTCCCGATCTCCATCATTTTCATGGTCAGGTGAGGATCGCGGATCCGTCTTCTCATCAGGGCAGTGTTAAATACAATCGTTTCCACGAAACCGTCTCGGGATCCCCGAAGAGATTTGTCCTGTGCGGGTTCATCTACACCTCTGGAAGGGTAAGTTCTGCAGTCGATGGCGATGCAGGATTCATAACCGTCTACAAAAAGACAGGACACCCCGGACAAAATATTTTTTATAATTTCATCATATTCGGAAAAGGTATCGATTTCCACATAGGAAATCATGGTTCTGGAAAGTTCGGTGGCCGTTTTTGGCATCTGTTCCGGCGTGAGCTTAAAAAGCGTATCCATGACTTTGGACATGACCTCGTCTTTCATAAATCCATCGATAAAGAAAAAGCAGCTTTCACGGCCGCCGATGATCATGTCGCGTTCTATGATATCGAAGCTTTCTTTTACCGGAAGCACTTCATTAATATAGGCGATATTTTCCTGTATAATTTTGGAAATCTTCATTCGATTGTTCCTCCGTTTTTCCTGTTTCAGTATGGAGTTTTTCCAAAATAGAAAAAAGTATACAAAAAAGCGGGTACAGTATCGTGTGACACTGTGCCCGCCAAAGAAAACGGTTTGAATGATATCTAATTATACCCAGTGGAAGACGGAGCTTAACAGGATTGCAACAAGGAAGATTGGTGCGATCCACTTGATCATGACAGTGAAAAGTTTTTCACTTTTGAATGTCGCGCTGCTTCGACGAACTTCCGCGCTGATGGCATCCGGCTTAATAAAGAATCCTACAAAAATGCAGGTGAAAAGAGCCACAATCGGCATCATCACACTATTACTGATAAAGTCCATAAAGTCCAGAATAGAAAGATCCAGTATCTTGATAAAGCTTAACGGACCAAATCCCAAGGAAGAAGGCGCACCGAGAAGCAGTGAGCATACGGCTACGGTAAGTGCTGAACGTTTTCGTGGCCAGTGCAGTTTGTCGCAGACAATCGATACAATCGTTTCCATCAGAGAGATAGAAGAAGTCAGTGCAGCAAACAGCACAAGAAGGAAAAATACAGCTCCGATCAGTCCGCCGAAAGGCATGTTTGCAAATACTTTTGGAAGTGTGACAAACATCAGCCCAGGGCCTGTCTGAAGCGCGTCCTTTCCGGAAAAGACGAATACAGCAGGAATAATCATGAGGCCGGCGAGAAATGCGAAGCCGGTATCAAAAATCTCAATCTGCCGGACGGAGGATTCCAGATTATTGTCCTTCTGCATATAGGAACCGTAAGTTACCATGATACCCATGGCAAGGGACATGGAGTAAAACAGCTGTCCCATGGCAGCGAGGACTGTTTTTGTGGAAAAATCCTCCAGATTTGGCTTCAGATAGTAAGCTACACCTTCTCCGGCGCCCGGAAGCGTAATGCAGTATACCCCAATTCCGATTGTCAGGATTACAAGAATTGGCATCATGAACTTGCTTACTTTCTCAATTCCCTTTTCCACGCCCAGAAGCACAATCACCGCTGTGGCAGCGAGAAAGAGGAAAAACCAGCCCAGAGGCTCGACGGGAGAAGCAGTAAAATCAGCAAAATATGTATCTGCTGCAGCTGACTTGCCGCCGCCTGTCAGAAAGACTGCCAGATATTTGGTAACCCATCCGCCGATTACAGAATAATAAGGAAAGATAATGATCGGCACGAGGGATGCCAGAATTCCGAGAAATCCAAAACGACGGTCCAGTTTTTTGAAGGCGCCGATGGCGCTGAGCCCGGTCTTTCGTCCGATGGCGATTTCCGCAAGCATCAGTGAAAAACCGAAAGTAACGGTAAGAATCAGATAAATCAGAAGGAAAGTTCCTCCTCCATATTGTGCTGCCAGATAGGGAAAACGCCAGATATTCCCAAGCCCTACAGCAGAACCGGCCGCAGCAAGAACAAAGCCCAGCCTGCTGGAAAAATTACTTCTTTCTTTCATATGTACCCCCACATTCTCAGTAATTTATTTTTTTATCACTTTAAAGTAAGTGTGTATATTATGGCACAGAGAACTACAAAAAACAAGAGGAAATTCGGGAGGAAAAAAATATTTTGAAAAAAATATTTGACAGAAAAAGAAAGCTGTGCTAAAATAACAGCTGTGTGAAAAGAAAGCAGAGTATCCACTCTCACCACAGCACGATTGAGTGACTGATGGTTTGATATAGAATTACAGTCGTTATCCTTGTATTTTATATCAGGGAGATCGAATTGTAAAGATAGATCATGTGGATAGTCTGTACTATCCATTTTTTTATGGCAAGGAATGAGTATTCAAACATGGAGGTGTACAACAATTAGCGATTTAATGATTAACGAGCAGATCCGCGATAGAGAAGTGCGGCTGATCGGACAGGATGGAGAACAATTAGGAATTATGTCTGCAAGAGAAGCGCAGAAGATTGCGCAGGAAGCCGAGCTTGATCTCGTGAAGATTGCTCCTACAGCAAAGCCGCCGGTATGCAAGATTATCGATTACGGCAAGTACAAATACGAGCAGACAAGAAAAGAAAAAGAGGCAAAGAAAAAGCAGAAGACTGTAGATGTAAAGGAAGTTCGATTATCTCCAAATATTGATACGAATGACTTGAACACGAAAGTAAATAATGCAAAGAAATTTATCCAGAAAGGAAATAAAGTAAAAGTTACACTTCGTTTCCGTGGACGTGAGATGGCTCACATGCAGCAGAGTAAGCACATCCTGGATGATTTTGCTGATCACCTGAAAGAAATTGCGGTTGTAGAAAAGCCGGCAAAACTGGAAGGAAGAAGCATGAGCATGGTTTTAACTGAAAAACGTTAAAAATAAATTTTATAATTTAAGGAGGAACATTATTATGCCAAAAATTAAAACAAATAGAGCAGCTGCAAAGCGCTTTAAAAAAACAGCAACAGGACAGTTAAAGAGAAATAAAGCTTACAAGAGCCATATCTTAACAAAGAAATCTACTAAGAGAAAAAGAAATCTTAGAAAATCTATCATTACTGATTCTACAAATGTAAAGAACATGAAGAAAGTATTACCGTACTTATAAGAGTTGGAAGAATAGAAGGAGGAGTAAGACATGGCAAGAATTAAAGGCGGAATGAACGCAAAGAAGAAACATAATAGAGTATTAAAACTGGCGAAAGGATATAGAGGAGCACGTTCCAAACAGTACAGAGTTGCAAAACAGTCTGTTATGAGAGCTCTTGCAAGCTCCTACGCAGGACGTAAGCAGAGAAAACGTCAGATGCGTCAGCTCTGGATCGCTCGTATCAACGCAGCAGCAAGAATGAACGGATTATCCTACAGCAAAATGATGCACGGATTAAAGGTTGCAGGTGTAGAGATCAACAGAAAGATCCTTGCAGATATGGCAATCAACGATGCAGAAGGATTTACAGCATTAGCAGAACTTGCAAAAGCAAATCAGGCTTAAGATAGAATGAGAAAACAGAGGCGTGTCCTCTGTTTTTTTGTACAAAAAATCCTATGTGCGCTTCTGAAGAATCTTTCTATTGGTCTGCTGCACGCAGATAATAAATGAAATTTATGAAATAATAAAAATATATCATTTTTCTTTATTGAAAATCTGTGTTATGATCACCATTGAAAAGAAAAGAAAGTGGAGGAGATAAAATGTACGATATTTGTGTCATTGGAGCAGGACCGGCGGGAATCAGCAGTGCGGTATATGCCGCAAGCAGAGGATTAAAGACCATTGTAATAGAACAGAAAGCCGTGGGAGGCCTTCTCGGCGGTGTGTCGACCGTTACCCATTATGCAGGGATTCTTGCGGACGAGACGGGCGAGAGTTTTTCCCGTAGATTGAAGGCGCAGGCTGAACACGCGGGAGTGGAGATTACAATGGAAAAAGTGGTTAAAGCGGATCTTTCGGGAGAGGTAAAGCGGATCACGACGGAGAAAACGACATACGAAGCGAAAGCGGTAATCATTGCAGCTGGAACCACGCCAAGAAAACTTGATATTCCGGGAGAAGATACATTTGTGGGACGTGGAACGGGACTGAATCCGGCAAAAGACGCAAAGCGGTACGAGGGCAAAGAGGCGTTTGTTGTAGGCGGAGCAGACGGAGCGGTGAAAGAGGCGCTCTTTCTCTCAAAATTTGCTTCTAAAGTAACGATAATCCACTTTGAAGATACACTGGGAGCAATCCCGGAATTTGCAGAGAAAGTAAAGCAGACGGCTAATATGGAAGTACGTCTTCACAGTAGGCTGATCCAGATTGAAGGAGAGGAACAGGTGGATCGGATTGTTATCGAAGACGAACATACGAAAGTCCAGGAGTGTATTGAGTCGCCGGGATGTGCGGTATTTATCTATGCGGGCTCAACCCCGAATACAGAACTCTATCCGGAACTGGAACAAAAAGATGGATATCTCGTAACCAATGAAAAACAGGAGACAAATCTTCCGGGCATATATGCAGCAGGGGATATCTGTGTTAAGCTGGTGAGACAGGCAGCTACGGCGGTAAGCGATGGGGCGGTTGCTGCGATTCAGGCGGCAGCATACATCAGAAGCCTGTCATAAAAAGAAAAGAATTGAAAAAAGCAGAAAGGAGCAGAAGAGAGTTTCTTTCTGCTTTCTTTTGCGGTGCAGATAGAGTGAGGTGTAAAAAAAGGAGTCGATAGTGGGACTCTGAAATTTATTTCTTTTTCGAAAAAGAAAAAAGCTGAAATTCTGCATAAAATGAGAATTTCAGCTAAATAATGAAAATGCGGAAGATGGGACTTGAACCCACACGACTGCAATAGTCACAAGATCCTTAGTCTTGCTCGTCTGCCAGTTCCGACACTTCCGCAAGTGACTGCCTTATCGGCTGTCCGAAGATTATATTACTACAAGTTAAAGAAAATGTCAATATAAAATTTAAAAATAATTGAAAAATGTATATTTTTTAATCAATAGATACAATTTATCATCAGATCGTGCTATAATAAAAAATAACACATTCTGATCAAAAAAGCAGAGCCTGATCTGTCAGCACTCTGCTTTAAGATGCGGAAGATGGGACTTGAACCCACACGACTGCAATAGTCACAAGATCCTTAGTCTTGCTCGTCTGCCAGTTCCGACACTTCCGCAAGTGACTGCCTCATCGGCTGTCCGAAAAATATAATACTACAGATCAGAAGGAATGTCAACAAGAAATTTAAATAATTTTGTAGCACGAGGAGGAAGGACCATGTTAGAGAAAATTGACTTGTCGAAAAAAATGAAGAAACCGGAATACAAAGCGGAGATCGAAACACTTTCAGTAAGGCTTGGGGAACTGCAGAGAGCCTGCCAAAACGCCAAAATTCCGGTGATGATTGTATTTGAGGGTCTGGATGCGTCGGGAAAGGGTGTGCAGATCGGCAAACTGATTCAGGCATTGGATCCGCGTGGGTTTGAAGTGTTTGCAGTCAAGAAAGAAACAGAAGAAGAGAAGTTCTATCCTTACATGAAACGTTTCTGGACCAAAATCCCGGAGCACGGCAAGATTTCGATCTTTGACACGAGCTGGTACCGGAAGGTGCTTGGAGAGCGGTTTGAAAATCAGATGTCCAAAGGAGAAGTTGCCAAAGCTTACCATACCATCCAGAATTTTGAAAAGGAACTTACTGATGATGGCATGGTAATCATCAAACTTTTCCTTTACATCAGTAAAAGGGAGCAGAAAAAGCGGTTTGAGAAGCTGACATCTTCCAGGGAAAGCGAATGGAGAGTAACAGGAAATGACTGGCGAAGGAACGAAGAATATGAATCGTACCTGAAAGTGAATGAAGAGATGCTGGCAAAGACAGATACAGAATTCGCTCCATGGACGATTGTGGAGGCAACGGATAAACGCTTTGCTGCCGTCAAGATCTATAAGACGGTAATCAAGGCGCTGGAAGCAGCGGTAGAAAAAAATCCGGAGAAAGAAGAAAAAGCGTCTGAGCTGGACGAAAAGCCGGTAGAGTCTGTGCTGAGTAAAGCGGATCTGACTTTGTCTTACACAAGGGAAGAGTATGAAAAGAAAAAGAAGAAGCTTCAGAAAGAGTTGACGAAACTTCATGGTGAACTATACCGCAGAAGGATCCCGATGATTCTTGGATTTGAAGGATGGGATGCAGGAGGAAAAGGAGGAGCCATCAAACGACTGACCCAGGCACTGGATCCGAGAGGTTATGTTGTGATTCCGACAGCGGCGCCGAATGACTGGGAGAAAAAACATCATTATCTGTGGAGATTCTGGATCAAGATGCCGAAGAAGGGACATATAACCATTTTTGACCGTACCTGGTACGGCCGCGTGATGGTAGAGCGGATTGAAGGATTCTGCACGAAACAGGAGTGGAAGCGCGCCTATAAGGAAATGAATGATATGGAAGAGCAGCTTGCCGATTCTGGAGCGATTGTAATGAAATTCTGGATGCAGATTGATAAAGATGAGCAGGAACGGAGATTTAAAGAGAGGCAGGCCAATCCGGCAAAGCAGTGGAAGATTACAGATGAGGATTGGAGAAACCGGGAGAAATGGGATCTCTACGAAAGAGCTGTTGAGGAGATGCTCGTAAAGACGTCAACCCCGTACGCACCTTGGATCATTGTAGAGGGGAATGACAAATATTATGCGAGAATCAAGGTGATGGAAACAGTAGTAGAAGCGATCCACAGACGGCTTTCTGAGGAAAAGGAAAAATAAAAATAACCTTTCATCGCTTTTTTAAAGAAAAACACAATAAAAATCTGATTATCAGCTAAAACACAGTATCTATC